>NZ_JBITZX010000004.1:0-533798 GCF_044547145.1 Streptomyces sp. NPDC052773
GATCGCGACCGCCTCGTAGCCCTGCCCGGCCAGATCGGCGCGCAGCGCCTCGCCGGTCTCGGCCAGCGCCTCGGGGTGGATCACGGCCACCCGGGACGCGGTGCCGACCAACCGGGGGAGTTCACTGAGCGGCCGACGGCCGATCAGGACGTCGTAGGGGTCGGCGCCGCCGACATGGATGCGTGTGGTCATACGTGCTTCAGCTCCAGTGCGTCGAGGACCGCTCGGGCGACCTCGGCGGGGGTACGGCCGTCCGTGGCGACCATCGCGCGGGCGACCTCGGTGTAGAGAGGCCGACGGGCCTCCATCAACGTCCGCCACCGCTCCCGCGGGTTGTCCGCGAGCAGCGGCCGGGCGGCGTTCAGACCGGTGCGCCGGGCCGCTTCCTCGGCTTCCATCGACAGGTAGACGACCGGGTGCCCGGTGAGCAGCGCGCGGGTGTCGGCGTCGAGGATCGCGCCGCCGCCGAGCGCCAGGACACCGTCGTGCTCGGCGAGCGCCCTGCGCACGGCCCGCTTCTCCAGGGCGCGGAAGTGGGGTTCGCCGTGGGTGGCGAAGATGTCGGCGATGGCGCGGCCCTGCTCGGCGACGATGTCGTCGTCGGTGTCCCGGTAGCCGAGGCCCAGTTGCTCGGCGAGGAGCTGCCCGACGGTGGACTTGCCCACGCCCATCGGACCGACCAGGACGACCTCAGGACCGGTGCTCATCGGATGTGCAGGTTGTCGAGGTACGACCGCACGTTGCGGCGGGTCTCGGTGACGCTGTCGCCGCCGAACTTCTCCGCCACCGCGTCCGCCAGCACCAGCGCGACCATCGCCTCCGCGACGATCCCAGCGGCCGGCACCGCGCAGACGTCCGAGCGCTGGTGGTGGGCGGCGGCGGGCTCATTGGTGGCCACATCCACCGTCTTCAGCGCGCGCGGCACGGTCGCGATCGGCTTCATCGCCGCGCGGACCCGCAGCAGCTCACCGGTGGTCAGCCCGCCCTCGGTGCCCCCGGAACGGCCGGACACCCGCCGGATGCCCTCCGGGGTGTTGACGATCTCGTCGTGCGCCTTCGAACCCGGCACCCGCGCCAGCTCGAAACCGTCGCCGATCTCGACACCCTTGATCGCCTGAATGCCCATCAGAGCCGCCGCCAGACGCGCGTCCAGCTTGCGGTCCCAGTGCACATGGGAACCGAGCCCGACCGGAACGCCGTAGGCCAGCACCTCGACCACACCGCCGAGCGTGTCACCGTCCTTGTGGGCCTGATCGATCTCCGCGACCATCGCCTTCGACGCGTCCGCGTCCAGGCAGCGCACCGGATCCGCGTCCAGCTTCCCGACATCGGCGGGCGTCGGGTACACCCCGTACGGCGCCTTGGCGGAGGCCAGCTCGACGACGTGCGAGACGATCTCGATCCCGGCGGTCTCCTTCAGGTACGACCGCGCCACCGCGCCCAGCGCGACCCGCGCCGCGGTCTCACGCGCCGACGCCCGCTCCAGGATCGGCCGGGCCTCGTCGAAGCCGTACTTCTGCATCCCCGCCAGATCCGCGTGGCCGGGCCGCGGCCGGGTCAGCGGCGCGTTGCGCGCCAGGCCCGCCAGCACCTCCGGGTCCACCGGATCGGCCGCCATGACCTGCTCCCACTTCGGCCACTCGGTGTTCCCCACCATGATCGCCACCGGGGAACCGAGCGTGAGCCCGTGCCGGACACCACCGAGGAAGGTGACCTCGTCCCGCTCGAACTTCATCCGCGCACCGCGCCCATAGCCGAGCCGCCGCCGCGCCAAGTGATCCGCCACCATCTCCGTGGTGACCGGCACGCCGGCGGGAAGGCCCTCCAGGACCGCCACCAGCGCCGGGCCGTGGGACTCTCCTCCGGTCAGCCACCGCAACCTGCTCACTGCCGCTCCTCACTGCTCACGGTCATCTCGGGAAACAGCCGCCGCATCTCGGCATGGAACCCGGGGAACGTCTTGGCCACACAGCCCGGGTCGTCCAGCTCCAGAGGGACCCCGGAGCCGAGGGCGAGGACCGAGAACGACATGGCGATCCGGTGGTCGCGGCGGCAGGCGATCCGGGCCGGGGCCGGGCGGCCGGGGTGGACGGTGAGCCAGTCGGCGCCCTCCACCACCCGGATCCCGCAGGCACGCAGGTTGGCCGCCATCGCCTCGATCCGGTCCGACTCCTTCAGACGGGCGTGTCCGATGCCACGGATGGTCACCGGGGCGTCGGCGAGGGGCGCGATCGCCGCCAGGGTCATGAAGGTGTCGGAGATCTCGCCCATGTCCACGTCGAAGCCGCCGCGCAGCCGTCCGTCGCCGCTCACGGTGGTGGCACCCGCCTCGACCCGCACGCGCGCACCGGCCTTCGCCAGCACGTCCACGAAGCGCAGATCGCCCTGGAGGCTGCCGCTGCCGAGACCCGGCACGGTGACGGCGTGCCCGGTGACCGCGCCCGCCGCGAAGAAGTACGACGCCGTGGAGGCGTCCGGCTCGATGGCCAGGTCGGTGGGGCGGTAGCGGCCCGGGAGGACGCGGATGCGGTCCGCCGAGGTCTCGACCTGCGCGCCGTAGCGGCGCATCAGCGCGAGGGTCATGTCGACGTACGGGCGGCTGACCAGCGAGCGGGCGTCGGCCTCCAGGCCGTGTCGCATCAGCGGGGCCGCCATCAGCAGCCCGGACAGGTACTGGCTGCTCATGGACGAGTCGACGGCGATCCGGCCGCCGTCCAGCCCGGCCGCGGTCACCTCGAACGGCAGGGTGCCCCCCGTCGTCCGCACGGTGGCGCCCAGCTCGCCGAGGGCGTCCAGCAGGGGCCGCAGCGGCCGGGCGCGCAGTTGCGCCGAGCCGTCGAAGCGGAAGGTGCCGTCGCCGGTGGCCGTGAACGGGGGCAGGAAGCGGGCCGCCGTCCCGGCGTCGGCGCACCAGACCCGCGCCGCCCGCCCGGTCGGGCCGCGGCCGGTTCCCGTGACGTCCCAGTAGACGTCCTCCGGGCCTGCGGTCACGGTGAGGCCGAGGTCGGTCAGCGCGGTGCGGAACGCGAGGGTGTCGTCGCTGACCAGCGGCGCCCACAGGCGGCTGGTGCCGGGCGCCGCCGCGGCCAGCAGCAGCGCGCGGTTCGTCAGGCTCTTGGATCCGGGGATGCGGGCGGTGCGGGGGAGCGGGTCGTCCGGGTGCATGGGCGGGTGGTTCCTATCGGCAGTCGGCGTTCGGGCAGTCGGCGTTCATTTCTCCCACGGTGGCTGCTGCAACGCCTGTTCACATCGAAGATCGAGCAGAGCGTTGTCCACTGTTTTCTCCAATCGCGGTGAGGCGTACGGCGATACGGGACGCAAGGAAGGGAAGAAGTGGGAGCGGGTCGAATGGCGGGATCCCGTCTGCGGCGGCACTGATCGTCCGACGCGTTCGACGGCGTCACCAACAAGACGCGCGTTACTCCGTCAGGTGACGCGGAATCCGTCAAGTGGCCGGAGATATGTCAAGTCGCGGCCGCCGCAGGGGACTTTCCGGGACGGGAGTATGCGTGCCTCAGCGCGGGCCGGGCACCTTGCCGGCCTGTGCCTTCGGCTCCTTCGGCACCCAGCGCAGCGCGAGGACGCCCAGGGCCAGACAGAGCAGGCTCGCCGCGCCGATCGCCACGTGCAGACCGGTGAGGAACGCGTCCTTGGCCTCGGCGACGGTGCCCGCGGTCAGGGCCGGTGCGTCCAGCGTCTCGTCGAGGGTGCCCGCCACACCGGGACCGGTCAGCCGGAAGCAGAGGGCGGCGAGCGAACCGAGCAGCGAGATGCCCAGGGCGTTGCCCAGCTCGTTGCTCATCTCGGCGAGCGACGCGGCCGACCCGGCGCGCTCGGCCGGTACCGCCGCGACGGCGGTGTCCGCGACCAGGCTGAAGGAGAAGCCGTAGCCGACGCCGGTGACGACCGAGGAGGCGATGAACGCGGCCACGCCGTGCTCGGTGGTCGTCAGCAGCAGAAGCAGCAGGCCGGTCCCCATGAAGAAGTGCGAGGCGATCAGCGCCGACCGCATGCCGATCCGCTCGACCACGGCGCTCGCCCTGACGCAGGCGACGGTGAGCACGGCCGCGCCCGGAAGCACCAGCAGGGCCGCCGCCAGGACGCCGTAGCCGAGGACCGACTGGAGGTACACGCCGGTGAGATAGCCTGCGGCCGCCCACGCGACCAGCGACAGCAGGCCGGTGAGGATCGCCACGGTGAACACGTGGTCCTTGAAGAGCCGCAGGTCGAGGAGCGGGTACTCCAGCGTGAGCTGCCGGCGCACGAACCACACCAGCACCGCCAGACCGACGACACCGGTGACGGCCTGCGTCGGGGAGAAGCCCTCCGCCGCGGCCGACTTGACCGAGTGGACGGTCAGCAGGATGCCGACGGCGGACAGGACGACGCTCAGGGCGTCGACGCGGCCGGGACGCGTGGTGCGGACTTCTGTCAGCAGCACCGGCGCGAAGGCGAGGAACAGCACGACGACGGGGATGTTGATGAGGAAGACGACTCCCCAGTCGAAGCGGCTGAGCAGCAGACCGCCGAGCACCGGTCCGACGGCGAACCCGGCGGCGAAGGTCGCGGCGAAGATGCCGATGGCCCGGGAGCGTTGCCTCGGGTCGTGGAAGAGGCTGCTGATGATCGCGAGACCGGAGGGCAGCAGCGTCGCTCCGCCGAGACCCATCAACGCCCGGCAGGCGATGAGCGCTTCGGCGTTCGGCGAGAACGCGGCGCCGACCGAGCCGGCACCGAAGACGGCCGCGCCGCCCAGCAGGAACCTGAGCCGGCCGTAGCGGTCGCCCAGGTTGCCGAAGGCGATGAGGAGGGACGAGACCACGAAGCCGTAGATGTCCAGAATCCACAGTGCCTGATCGGTACTCGGCGTGATCGCGGACGTGATGCCCGGCATCGCGAGATAGAGCACGGAGCCGTCCATCGCGACGAGCGCGACGGGGCCGAGGACGACGAGGAGGCCGAGCCAGGCGCGTCGGTCGGCACGCTCCACGGCTAAGTCGAGAGAGGTCATCGAAGCAACCTTTCGGGAGAAGGCGCGTAGGAGTCCTGAAGGTGCATACGGTGTACGCGAAATGCGGGCGTACGATGTACGCGCTCAGGGAGCGTACATCGTACGCGGGGGTGGCGTACAGCGTACGCGCAAGGTGTTCCCCGTTGTCCGGAATTCCCGGCGTACGACGTACGCGGAGGGCTGGTTATACTTCGCCATGGCCATCAAGACACAGGGCAGGCAAGCGAGTTCGCCGAGCCTGTCACGGGGTGCGATCGTGGCGGCCGCCATGCGGATCGCCGACGCCGAGGGCGTCGCCGCGCTCTCGATGCGACGCCTCGCGACGGAGCTGGACTCGGGCGTCATGTCGCTCTACCGGCATGTGGCGAACAAGAACGCGCTGCTCACCGAGATCACCCGGGCGGCATGTGACGAGCACCCGTATCCCGAACCCGCGCCGCCGGACTGGCGAGAGGCCATGCGGCTCGCGGCGCGGCTCGACTGGGAGGTGTACCGCGCCCACCCCTGGGCGCTGGTGACGTCGAGCTCCGCCCGGCACTTCTCGGACACCTCGTGCCTCGACTGGATGATGGACGCGCTGACCGGACTCACCGACGATCCCGATCTGGCGCGGTCCTTCGCGATCGCCGTGTGGTCGTATGTGCAGGGCGTGTGCATCCAGCATGTGGCGCAGGAGTTGCTGCCCGCGGGGGAGAAGCCCGAACAGTCGCCGCTGAGGGCGACGGAGGAGGACTTCGAGATGGGGCTGGAAACCCTTCTCGACGGAATGGAACAGCGCGCCCTGCGGGCCGGGACGGACGGTGCGGGGATCCCCGCCGTACGGACCTTTCCGGCGGACACGCGGCGCTGAGCCGACGCCCGTCGCCGTACGCCTGGCGCCCGATGCCCGGGCCCGAGTCCGGCGCCCGATTTCCGGCGCCCGGCGCCCGACGCCCGACGCCGTACGCTTGGCGCCCGATGCCCGGGCCCGATCTCCGGCGCCCGTACCGGTGTTCGACGCCCGGCTCCCGGAGGGGTTTCGCTGGCCGTCCGGGAGCCTCGTTCCGGTTTGCGGTGGTGCCGCCCTAGGGGGCGAAGCACATCTCCCGGGCGGCTGGGGTGGCGCAGCCGCCGGGGGTCCGGCGGCTCGCGAACCACCGGTCCGCCGCCGGTGACTCCCCGGCGGTGGCGTGGCTGCCGGCCGCGTCGATCCGGCCGCGTACGTGCTCCGCGGACAGCTGCGGCAGCACCAGACGCCAGAACGGTGTGACCGACTCCGGCGAGGGTGTGCCGTCCCGGCTCCGGTCCAGCGCCTCCACCCCCGCCATCACCGCCGTCACGGCGGACACCGCGTCGTCGAGATCCACCCCCGGGGCCAGGCTGCCCCGCTGGCGGGCGACCGTCAGCAGCCCGCGCACCCAGTCCCGCCAGTGGTGCCACAGATTCGTCCCGCCGTGCCACGCCGCGTCGTGCGCGAGCCGGAATCCCGCCCGGAGGACCGGGTCGTGCGAGACCCACCGGGCCAGCGTGTGCGAGGTGTCGACGAGTAACTGGAGCGGCGCGGGATGACGGGCGGGGTCCTGGCCGGTGATACAGCACAGCATGTCGGCCGCGGTCGACTCGACCGCCTCGCCGAGGGCCTGCTTGTTCTTGAAATGGAAGTGCAGCGCGCCCTGGCTGACCCCGGCCAGGGCGCAGATCTGCCCGATGGAGGATCCCGCGAACCCGGCCCGGTCGAAGACCTCGGCGGCGGATCGGATCAGTTGGCGACGTGTCTTTGCGGCACGGTCCTGCATGGTGATGCGCACTCCGGGAGAGGGAGGGAGGGGGGACTCGTGAGCGAGGAGTGGTGACCCGCACGCGGACGTGCCGGGCGGCGACACGCGGGGCACCGGACCACGGCGACATCGCGGGCGTACGTCCCCGTCCACCGCTCCACTCTTACCACGCCGGCCACGCGCCCTGAACGGCACGTCACCGGCCCTGGCGGGATATCGCCGACGCCGGCACCGGGCCGAACACGCCACGCCAACCGCCTTGACTTCGAGCGCACTTCACGCTGAAGACTCCCGTTCCGCCCGGACCAGCGGGCCCACGGGAAGGAATCGCCAGCATGAAGTACCGCACCATCGGCACGGATCCGGCACACCGCCGGGAGGTGAGCGTCCTCGCGCTCGGAGCCATGCTCTTCGGCTCCCTCACCGACGAGGAGACCTCCTTCGCCGTCCTCGACCGCTATGTCGAGGCCGGCGGGAACTTCGTCGACACCTCCGACAACTACGCCTTCTGGACCGACGGCGGCCAGGGCGGGCAGAGCGAGGAACTGCTCGGCCGCTGGCGGCGCAGCCGCGGCGTCGGCGACGAGATCGTCATCGCCACCAAACTCGGCGCCCGCCCGCTGGCGCCCGGCACCAGCTACACCGACAACCCCGAGGGACTGTCGGCGAAGACGATCCGCGAGGCCGCCGAACGCAGCCGCGAACGGCTGGGCGTGGAGAAGATCGACCTGCTCTACGCGCACATCGAGGACCCCACGGTGCCGTTGCGGGAGACCGTCGAGGGGTTCGCCGGACTCGTCGCCGAGGGCACCGTCGGACTGCTCGGCGTCAGCAACCACGCGATATGGAAGGTGGAACGCGCCCGCGCCCTCGCCGCGGCGGCCGGACTGCCCGGCTACGAGGTGCTGCAGTACCAGCACAGCCATCTGCGCCCGCGCTTCGACGTGCCGAGCGCCCTCTTCCCCGACGGCAGCCTCGGCCACGCGGGCCCCGAACTCCTCGGGTATCTGCGGGCGGAGCCCTCCCTCACCCTGGTCGCCTACTCGCCGCTGCTGGCGGGCGCCTACGTCCGCGCGGACAAGCCGCTGCCCCCGGACTACGACCATCCGGGCACCCCGCGCCGGCTCGCCGTGCTGCGCGAGGTGGCGAAGGAGACCGGCGCTACCGTCAACCAGGTGGTGCTGGCCTGGCAGATCGGCGGCCCGCTGCCGATCGTGCCGCTCGCCGGCGCGTCGTCCGTGGCCCAGCTGGAGGAGAACCTGGCCGCCGTCGACCTGGAACTGACACCGGACCAGCGGGCACGGCTGGACGCGGCGCACTGATCCGGGGGCGCGTGCCCGGGCGCCCCCTCCCTCGCTCCCCCTCACGGCCGCACCAGCAACTGGAAGTCGAACGCGTAGCGCGAGGCGCGGTAGATGTGGGTGCCGTACTCGACGGGGCGGCCGGTGTCGTCGTAGGCGGTGCGCTGCATGGTGAGGAGGGCCGCGCCCTCGTGTTCGTCGAGGAGGGCGGCTTCCTCGGGGGTGGCGGAGCGGGCGCCGACGGTCTGGCGGGCGCTGTGCGGGGTGCGGCCGGCGGCGCGCAGCATGCGGTACAGGCCGGTCGTCTCCAGCCGGCCGGTGTCCAGGTCGAGCAGGTCGGGCGGCAGGTAGTTGCACAGGAAGGCCACCGGCCGGCCGTGGGTGAGCCGCAGCCGCTCCAGGACGACGACCTCGGCGCCCTCGGGGACGCCGAGCGCGGCGGCCACGTCGGCGGGCGCGGGGACGCGCTCGTTGCGCAGCACCCGGGTGGCCGGATCCTGACCGGCGGCGCGCAGGTCGTCGTAGAGACTGCTCAGTTCGAGCGGGCGCCGGACCTGGCTGTGCACCACCTGGGTGCCCACCCCGCGGCGGCGCACCAGCAGTCCCTTGTCGACCAGGGACTGGATGGCCTGGCGGACCGTCGGGCGGGACAGTCCGAGGCGGGTGGAGAGGTCGACCTCGTTGCCCAGCAGGTTCCCGGGGGCGAGCACGCCCTGTTCGATCGCCTCCTCCAGCTGGCGCGCGAGCTGGTAGTACAGCGGGACCGGGCTGGTGCGGTCGAGGGTGAAGCGCACGGCCTCGAGGGCGGAGACGGTCGTCGCCACGGGGACACCTCCTGTGGGCGGTCGGTCACCAGGTGTAGGCCGGGGACGGCCGCGTTGTCAATCATTTGTACTTACATTCGGACCTGCTTGTGAAATGATGTCTTAACAAAGTATTGACAGCGGGCGCCCCAAGGGATGGAATCCGGTCTCAACGCAAGAGCCGCAAGGCCTCGACGCAACAGCCGCAAGGCAAGAGCCGTGCTTCCCTCGTCGCACAGTGAGGTGCAGGAAAGATGGACCGCACTCCTCGGGACCGCTCGTCCCGCTCCCGCTCCCGCAGCATCACCTCAGCCCTGGCCGTGGCAGCGGCAGCGGCCCTGGTCCTCGCGGGCTGCTCCAGCAGCTCCGGCGGCAAGAAGGCCGAGGAGTCGGCGGCCGAGGGCGCCGCCGCGGGCAAGGCCACCACGCCCCGGATGACCGTCGCCCTGATCACCCACCAGTCGCCCGGCGACACCTTCTGGGACATCGTCCGCAAGGGCGCCCAGACCGCCGCCGACAAGGACAACGTCAAGCTCGTCTACTCGGCCGACCCCAACGCCGGCAACCAGGCCAACCTGGTGCAGAACGCGATCGACCAGAAGGTCGACGGCATCGCGATCACCCTCGCCAAGCCGGACGCCCTCAAGGACGTGATCGCCAAGGCGAAGGCCGCCGGCATACCCGTGGTCGGCCTCAACTCCGGGGTGAGCGAGTGGCAGAAGCTCGGCCTCATGGAGTTCTTCGGCCAGGACGAGACCGTGGCCGGCGAGGCGCTCGGCAAGCGGCTGAACGAGGCCGGCGCCGAGAAGGCCGTCTGCGTCATCCAGGAACAGGGCAACATCGGCCTCACCCAGCGCTGCGACGGCGTGAAGAAGACCTTCTCCGGCGACACCGAGACCCTCTACGTCAACGGCACCGACATGCCCTCCGTGAAGTCGACGATCAGCGCCAAGCTCAAGGAGGACGACGCCATCGACTACGTCGTCACCCTCGGCGCCCCGTTCGCGCTCACCGCCGCGCAGTCCGTGTCCGAGGCCGGCAGCGAGGCGAAGATCGCCACCTTCGACCTCAACAAGCAGCTCACCGGCGCCATCAGCGACGGCTCCATCGAGTTCGCCGTCGACCAGCAGCCCTACCTCCAGGGCTACCTCGCGGTCGACTCCCTGTGGCTCTACAAGAACAACGGCAACTACAGCGGCGGCGGCGAGCAGCCGGTGCTCACCGGACCGGCCTTCGTGGACAAGTCCAACGTCGAACAGATCGCGAAGTTCGCCGCGAAGGGCACCCGGTGATGAGCATGACCCAGCAGGCTGCGCCGGCGGTGACCACACCGCCGGCCCCCGGCCCGAAGGACACCGACGGGCGCACCGCCCGGCGCCCGCTGGCGCTGCGCCTGCTCGCCCGGCCCGAGGTCGGCGTCTTCCTCGGCGCCGTCGCCGTGTTCGTGTTCTTCCTGGTCGCCGCGCCCGCGGTGCGCGACGGCAGTTCGATGGCGAACATCCTCTACCAGTCGTCCACCATCGGGATCATGGCCCTGCCGGTGGCGCTGCTGATGATCGGCGGCGAGTTCGACCTGTCGTCCGGCGTCGCGGTGATCACCTCCGCGCTCACCGCCAGCATGATCAGCTACCAGCTCACCATGAACGTCTGGGTCGGCGTGATCGCCGCACTCGTCACCTCCCTCGCGATCGGCCTGTTCAACGGCTGGATGCTGGTGAAGACCGGACTGCCGAGCTTCCTCGTCACCCTCGGCACCTTCCTGATCCTCCAGGGCGTCAACCTCGCCGTCACCAAGCTGATCACCGGAAACGTCGCCACCGACGACATCAGCGACATGGACGGCTTCGACCAGGCCAAGGCGATCTTCGCCTCCTCCTTCGACGTCGGCGGCGTCCAGGTGAAGATCACCGTCGTGTGGTGGCTGCTCTTCGCCGCCCTCGCCACCTGGGTGCTGCTGCGCACCAAGTACGGCAACTGGATCTTCGCGGTCGGCGGCAACAAGGAGAGCGCCCGCGCGGTCGGCGTCCCGGTCACCTTCACCAAGATCTCCCTGTTCATGCTGGTCGGCTTCGGCGCCTGGTTCGTCGGGATGCACCAGCTGTTCTCCTTCAACACCGTGCAGTCCGGCGAGGGCGTCGGCCAGGAGCTGATCTACATCGCCGCCGCGGTGATCGGCGGCTGCCTGCTCACCGGCGGCTACGGTTCCGCGATCGGCCCGGTCTTCGGTGCTTTCATGTTCGGCATGGTGCAGCAGGGCATCGTCTACGCCGGCTGGAACCCCGACTGGTTCAAGGCCTTCCTCGGCGTGATGCTGCTCGGCGCCACCCTGATCAATCTGTGGGTCCGCAGGACCGCGACCCGGAGGTGACCCACCCCATGACCACCGCGACCGAGACCCCCCTCGTCGAACTCCGCGCGGCCGGCAAGTCGTACGGCAACATCCGCGCCCTGCACGGCGTCGACCTGACCGTCCGGCCGGGCAAGGTGACGTGCGTGCTCGGCGACAACGGCGCCGGCAAGTCCACCCTCATCAAGATCGTCTCCGGGCTGCACCAGCACACCGAGGGCGAGTTCCTGGTCGACGGCGAGCCGGTCCGCTTCTCCACCCCGCGCGAAGCCCTCGACCGGGGCATCGCCACCGTCTAC
Source organism: Streptomyces sp. NPDC052773 (assembly GCF_044547145.1). Taxonomy (NCBI): domain Bacteria; kingdom Bacillati; phylum Actinomycetota; class Actinomycetes; order Kitasatosporales; family Streptomycetaceae; genus Streptomyces; species Streptomyces sp. NPDC052773. The sequence goes on from NZ_JBITZX010000004.1 coordinate 11,519, forward strand.
CAGGACCTGGCGACCGTTCCGCTGATGCCGGTGTGGCGGAACTTCTTCCTCGGCTCCGAGATCACCAAGGGGCCCTGGCCGGTCCGCCGCCTCGACATCGAGACGATGAAGAAGACCGCCGACGAGGAACTGCGCGCCATGGGCATCGTCCTCGACGACCTCGAACAGCCCATCGGCACCCTCTCCGGCGGCCAGCGCCAGTGCGTCGCCATCGCCCGCGCCGTCCACTTCGGCGCCCGCGTGCTCATCCTCGACGAGCCCACCGCCGCCCTCGGCGTCAAGCAGTCCGGCGTCGTGCTGAAGTACATCGCCGCCGCCCGCGACCGCGGCCTCGGCGTCATCTTCATCACCCACAACCCCCACCACGCCTACATGGTCGGCGACCACTTCAGCGTGCTCCGCCTCGGCACCCTGGAACTCTCCGCCGACCGCAGCGAGGTCTCCCTCGAGGAGCTGACCAACCACATGGCCGGCGGCGCCGAACTCGCCGCCCTCAAGCACGAACTCGCCCAGGTCCGCGGCGTCGACGTGGAGGAACTCCCCGACGAGCCCGGCCTCCGGGCCACCGCGGCGCCGTCCCCGTCCTCCCCGTCCGCATCGTCGTCCCCGTCGTCCCCGGAAGGAAAGTCCTGAACATGGCCCCCGCGCTCGACCGTATCCGGGTCGGCTCCGCCCCCGACTCCTGGGGCGTCTGGTTCCCCGACGACCCGCAGCAGGTGCCCTGGGAACGCTTCCTCGACGAGGTCGCCGAGGCCGGCTACTCCTGGATCGAACTGGGCCCGTACGGCTATCTGCCGACCGACCCGGCCCGCCTCACCGACGAGGTGGCCAAGCGGAACCTGAAGGTCTCCGCGGGCACCGTCTTCACCGGACTGCACCGCGGCCCCGCCGTCTGGGAGTCCACCTGGGAGCACGTCGGCCAGGTCGCCGCCCTCACCCAGGCCATGGGCGCGAAGCACCTCGTCGTCATTCCCTCCTTCTGGCGGGACGACAAGACCGCCGAGATCCTGGAGCCCCCGGAGCTGACCGCCGGGCAGTGGGCGTACCTGACCAAGGGCATGGAACGCCTCGGCCACGAGGTCAAGGAGACCTACGGCCTGGACATCGTCGTCCACCCGCACGCCGACACCCACATCGACACCGAGGCCCACGTCGAGCGCTTCCTCGACTCCACCGACTCCGACCTGGTCAACCTCTGCCTGGACACCGGGCACTACGCCTACTGCGGCGGCGACAGCGTCAAGCTGATCGAGACGTACGGCGAACGCATCGGCTATCTCCACCTCAAGCAGGTCGACCCGGAGATCCTGGCCGACGTCGTCGCGAACGGGGTCCCGTTCGGGCCCGCCGTGCAGCGCGGCGTGATGTGCGAGCCGCCCTCCGGGGTGCCGGAGCTGGAACCCGTGCTGACGGCCGCCCAGGGCCTCGGCGTCGAACTGTTCGCGATCGTCGAACAGGACATGTACCCCTGCGAGCCGGACAAGCCGCTGCCCATCGCGGTCCGCACCCGCCGGTTCCTGCGCTCCTGCGGCGCCTGACCGGCCGCCGGCCGGCAGCGCGTACGAGCCGTCGGGGCCGGGCAGGCCGGCCTCGCTCAGCTCCGCTCCGCCTCCGGGCGCTCCAGCGCGGCCACCAGGGCCCGCACGGTCTGCGGGTCGGCGCCGGTCACGGTCACCGACACGCCGTCGCGCTCGACGCGGACCCGCGGCGCGCGGGGGCGGGTGCCGCGCCAGGCCGCCACGGCGACCAGGAGGTTGGCGAGGGCGATGCCGTTGCCCAGGACCACGTTCACGACGTCGAGGGCGCCGCCGCTCATCTCCCCGGGCCGCGCGGCGGCGCCGAGGCGGACCGTCGCGTGACCGGCGACGTCGGGGTCCCGGGTGAGCCAGCGGTGGAGCGAGGTGGCGTCCTCGCCCTCGACGGTGAGCGACAGCTCCATGGACATCCCCACTCGTGTGTTCGGATCGCCCGGGGTCGTCGGTCCGGGCGGGATGAGGATTGTGGCAGCGCGGCGCGGGCCGCCGCAGCCGGTCCGCCGAATCCCGTGTCCCGCCCGCCCGGCGGACACCCGGAAGCCGTCGTCCGCCGGTCAGGTGCCGTCCTGCGCCTCCGGGCGCCGTCGTCCGCCCCTGGCCAGCAGCAGCCCGCCGCCCGCCGCGAGCACGAACCCGGTGGCGGCCGACGCCACCGGCACGGTCCGGCCCACCGCGCGCAGCCGGGCGTTGTCCTCCCGCGCGCGGCTCACCGCGAACTCCTGGGTGGCCCTGGTGTGGGTGAGCCTCGGGACGTCGAGCAGCACCACGGCGTCCTTCTCGCCGCCGGGGGCGCGCAGCGTGCGGCGCGGGCCGAGCCGGGCGTACAGGGTGCGGCCGGTGGCCTGGTCGACGACCAGTTTGATGCCGTGGTTGGCGTACCACTCCTCGGCGAGCACCTGGTCGGCGCCCGGCCGCCCGACCAGCGCGCCCGGCACCTGGCGGGTGCCGACCTTCGTCGGCGGGACGGTGCCCGTGAAGACGTAGCCGCGGTGGCCGTGGATCTTCTCGGTGCCCCGGTAGGAGAGGGTGACCGTCGAGCCGAGCTGGCTGTCCCACCAGCTGTAGGGCCGCTTCTGCACGTCGAAGGGGAACTTCAGATACGCCTCGCCCTCGTGGTACGGCCGCTCGTCGCAGCAGTGCGCGGGCCGGTTGGTGGCGCGGTCGGTGACCCAGCGGTCGGTGGAGAAGTCCAGCGCGTCGTGCGGGTCGGCGGCGGGCAGCGACGCGTCGGTGTCGACGGTGGTGACGATGTCCCAGACCGCCCGGCCGCTGCGCTCGCTGTCCGCCACGTCGCCGCGCACCCGTTGGGTGACGGTGATCCGCCGGTCGTGGACCGTCTCGGCCTCGCCGACGTCGAAGTAGCTGCCGGTGCCGGTGTAGACGGCGGTGACGTCGATGTCGATCGGGTTCACCGCCGCGCGCGGCTGCACGTACCAGACCAGCATGGGCGCGAGGACCAGCAGGAAGACACCCAGGCCCAGCAGGACCAGGGAGAGGGGCGAGCTGCTACGGCGCATCGGCACTCCGGCACTCCAGGGCTCCGGGGCGACGGCGGCCCCACGGCTCCGGAGACCGTACGAGCGGCCGTACGGCACGTCTACGCATCCGCGTGACAAAAGCGGCGCCTCGGAGGAGCCGGCCGGGCCCTCAGCGACTCGCGGCGAGTGCCGCCAGGACCGCGCGCGTCAGCCGGTCGACGTAGGCCTCGTCGGTGGGGCCGCCGACCGCGAGCATCCGGAAGTACAGCGGCGCGCCGAACAGGTCGACGGCCAGGCCCATGTCGATGTCGGCGGGCAGCTCGCCCCGCTCCACCGCCTGGCGCAGCAGCGCGGCGACCGCGGCGCGCCGGGGCGCGAGCACCGCCGTGTGCAGCGCCTCGCGCAGCGACGGGTTGCGGGCGGACTCGGCGACCAGGTCCGGGATGATCCGCCCGACCAGCGGGTGGCTCAGGTCGGCCACCGTGTCCCGGACGAACCGGGCGACGTCGGCGCGGAGCGAGCCGGAACCGGCCGGGGCGGGCAGATGGGCGGCGGCGGCCTCCGAGACCAGCTCCACCACCATCGCCTCCTTGGAGGGCCAGCGCCGGTACAGCGCCGCCTTGCCGACCCGGGCGCGGCGGGTGACGGCCTCCATCGACATCCGGGCGTACCCGGTCTCGGCCAGTTCCTCGAACACCGCGCGCCGGATCGTCTCGGTCACCGATTCACGCAGGACCGCGGAACCCGTGGGGCGGCGGTCGAGGGCGCCGTGGCCGGTCGCGTCGCTGGTCGAGTCCATCGCCGGAGACTAACACCGGACGGAACGGTTGCGTTCCGTCCGGGGCGGGTGTACGTTCCCCGCCACATGGAACGGACCCGTTCCGTTCCGTGGGGGATCCGCACCGGGTCTCCTCAGGGACGCGCCGGCCGAAGGGGGCCCGGATGAAGTTCCGCTCCGCCGAGGCCGGCACCGGGCCACGGCCCCGCACGGTGCTGGCGCTGCTCGCCCTGTTCGTCGTGATCAACGCCGCCGACAAGGCGGTCCTCGGGCTCACCGCCGGACCCGTCCAGGACGAACTCGGCCTCACCGCCACCCAGTTCGGCACCATCGCCAGCAGCTTCTACCTGCTCTTCAGCCTCTCCGCCGTCTCGGTCGGCTTCCTCGGCGACCGCATCCGCCCCCGGCCCCTGCTCGCCGCGCTCGCCCTGGTGTGGGCCGCCGCGCAACTGCCGATCCTGCTCCCCGCGGCCGGCTACGGCGCGCTCATCGCCACCCGCGTGGTGCTCGGGGCGGGCGAGGGGCCGGGCTATCCGCTCGCCAACCACACGGCGTTCACCTGGTTCCCGGAGAAGCGGCGCGCCCTGCCCTCCGCGGTCGTCGTCGCGGGCGGCGCGGGCGGCACCGTCGTCGCCGCGCCCCTGGTCCTCCTCGTCACCGACACCCTCGGCTGGCGCGCCGCCTTCGGCCTCCTCGGGGCGGCGGGCCTTGTGTGGACCGCGGCATGGCTCCGCTTCGGGGGCGGCGGCCCGTACCACGCCCACCCAGGGGCGTCACAGGCCGCGCCCTCGCCCACCGGGACCGAGTCCACCGCCGCGAGGCCGCGTGCGGTGCCCGTCGCCGGGGAGGCGGGTTCCGTCTCCGTCGAAGCCGAGGTGTACGCGGCGCCCGCCGACACACCCCCCGGACCGGCCACCGTCCTCCGTCCGGCGCCCGCCGACACCACATCACGTCCCGCCCCGGTCCCCTTCTGGCGGATCGTCATCACCGGTACCTGGCTCGGCGCCACCCTCTCCACCTTCGCCGTGATGTGGACCCTCGCGCTCGGTTTCGCCTGGCTGCCGCTCTACCTGGAGGAACAGGCCGGGTTCGGGGACGCGGTGGTGGGAGTGATCGTCGGTCTGCCCGCGCTCGCGATGGCGGTGCTGGTGCTGACCGCCGGGGCGGTCGCGCACCGGCTGCTGCGGGGCGGGACCAGCGCCCGGGTCGCGCAGGGCCTGCTCGGGGCCGTACTGCCGCTCCTCGCCGGGGTGTGTCTGCTGCTGGTCACCCGCGTCGGACCCGCGCCGCTGCTGTTGCCCCTGCTGGTGCTGGCGTTCAGCGCGGGCAACGGGCAGACCCCGCTCACCAACGCGGCGGTCGCCGACATCTGCCCGCCCGCCCGGCGCAGCGCCGCGCTCGGCCTGTCGTACGCGCTCGCCGCCCTGTCGAGCCTGCTCGCCCCGTATGTCACCGGCCGGATCATCGACGCGGCGCCCACCGAGGCCGTCGGCTACGGCCGCGCCTTCGACCTGGCGGGCTGGCTGCTGATCGGCGGCGCGCTGCTCGCGGCGCTGCTGATCCGCCCCGACCGGGACGCCCGCGCCCTGGGCACCGCCGGGCGCCCGGCCGGTCCCACCGCCCCGGCCGGTCCCACCACCCACCCGAAGGAGTGACCGATGCCGTTGGACATCGCCGTCGTCGCGGGGGCCCGCACCCCGATCGGCCGGTACAAGGGCGCCCTCGCCCACGTGCCCGCGCACCGCCTCGCCGCCCTCGTCGTCCGGGAGGCCGTGGTCCGCGCCCGGACCCCGCTCGGCGCGGTGGACGAGGTGGTGCTCGGCTGCGTCGGCCAGGTCGGCCCCGAGGCGTTCAACGCCCGCCGCGCCGCCCTGGCCGCCGGACTGCCGGTGCGCACCACCGCCCACAACGTCAACCGGCTGTGCGGCTCCGGCCTTCAGGCGGTGTGGTCGGCCGCGCAGAGCCTCGCCGTCGGCGCGGCGGACGTGGCCGTGGCCGGCGGCACCGAGTCCATGACCCGTCAGCCGCTGCTGGACTACGCCGACCGCGCCCCCGACGAACTGGGCGGACCCTCCTCGATCGACGGCACCGTCTCCCTCGTCACCGACCCCTTCGGCCGCTACCCGATGGGCAGGACCGGCGAGATCGTCGCGGACCGGTACGGCATCTCCCGCGACCGGCAGGACCGCTGGGCCGAGCGGAGCCAGCGCCGCACCGCCGAAGCCGTCGCCGAGGGCCGGTTCGACGCGCAGATCGTGCCCGTCGCCACCCCGGGCGGGGTCGTCGAGCGCGACGAACACCCGCGCCCCGGCACGACCGTGGCGAAGCTCGCTTCGCTGCCCACCGTCTTCGCCGACGACGGCACCATCACCGCCGGGAACTCCGCCGGCCTCAACGACGGAGCCGCCGCCGTCCTCCTCACCCGCGTCCCCGACGTGCCCCGGGACACCGCCCCGCTGTGCCTGCTGCGCGACGTGGCCGTGACCGCGCTGGAACCGGAGATCATGGGCGTCGCCCCCGCCGAGACCATCGGCACCCTGCTGCGCCGCAACGACCTCACCCTCGACGACCTCGACCTGGTCGAACTCAACGAGGCGTTCGCGGCCCAGGTGCTGGCCGTCCTCGACACCCTGAAACTCGACCCCGACCGGGTCAACCCCAACGGCGGCGCCATCGCCCTCGGCCACCCCATCGGCGCCACCGGCACGGTCCTGCTGCTGAAGGCCGCCCACGAACTGCGCCGCACCGGCGGCCGGCTGGCCGTCGTCGCGCTGTGCATCGGCGGCGGCCAGGGCATCGCCGCGCTGATCGAGAACCCGGACGGCACCCGGTGACGGCGTACGCCTGGCATCCGTCCGCGGAGTTCACCGAGCACGGCAACATCGCCGCCTTCTGCCGCACCCACGGCGTGGACGGCGGCTACCGCGCGCTCCAGGCCCGCTCCGCCGCCGATCCCGAGTGGTACTGGGCGCGCGCGGTCGCCGACATCGGCGTCGTCTGGCACCGCCCGCCCGACCGGATCCTCGACGACAGCGGCGGCATCGCCGCCACCCGCTGGTTCCCCGGCGCCCGCACCAACCTCGCCGACTCCTGCCTCGACCGCCACGTCCGGCAGGGGCGCGGCGCGGCGCCCGTGCTGCGCTGGGAGCGGGAGGACGGACGGCGGGGACGGCTGACGTACGCGCAGGCCGCCGCGGACAGCGCCCGGGTGGCGGGCGGGCTGCGCGCCCTCGGGGTGGGGGAGGGGGACCGGGTGGCCTGCTGTCTGCCGCCCGGTCCCGAGGCCTTCGTGCTGCTCTTCGCCTGCGCCCGGCTCGGCGCGCTCCTCGTGCCCCTCTTCTCCGGCTTCGGCGCCGAGGCGATCGCCGTCCGGCTCGCCGACGCCGGGGCACGCGTCCTGGTGACCGCCCGCACCACGCGGCGCCACGGACGCGCGTACGACCTGGAGGCGGTGGCCCGCACGGCGGTCGCGGCCGTGCCGGGCGTACGGCACCTGGTCGTCGCCCCCGGCGACTGGGACCGGCTGGCCGCCGCCCCGCCCGTCGTGCCCGCCTCCCTCGACGCCGCCGCCCCGTTCCTGCTGCTGCACACCTCCGGCACCACCGGCCGCCCCAAGGGCGCGGTCCACACGCACGGCGGGTTCGCCGCGCAGGTCGGCAGCGAGACCCGCTACCACCTCGATCTGCGCCCGGACGACGTGGTGTTCTGGGTGACCGACCCCGGCTGGATCATGTTCCCGCTCGTCCTCGTCGGCACCACCCTCGCGGGCGGCTGCGTGGTGGCGTACGAGGGTGCGGTGGACCACCCGGACCCCGGGCGGCTGTGGCGGCTGCTGGCGGAGCACGGGGTGACCGTGTTCGGCAGCTCGCCCAGCCTGTCGCGGATGCTGCGGGTCCGCGGCCCGAAAGTCCCGCCCGTACCGGACCGGTTGCGGGTCCTCGGCTCCACCGGGGAGCCGTGGACGGAGGAGGCGTGGCGCTGGTACTCCGCCGAGTTCGGCGGCGGCCGATGCCCGGTGATCAACATCTGCGGCGGCACCGAGGTCGGCGGCTCGCTGCTCGCCTCCGCCCCGGTCGTGCCCCAGTCGCCGTGCTCCTTCGCCGGGCCCTGCCTCGGCATCGACGCGATCGTCGCCGACGAGACCGGCGCCGAAGTCCCCGAGGGACAGACCGGCGAGCTGGTCGTACGGCGGCCCTGGCCCGGGATGACGCGGGGGCTGTGGCAGGCGCCGGAGCGGTTCCGGGAGGCGTACTTCAGCCGCCGGCCGGGAAGTTGGTCGCACGGCGACCTGGTGTCCCGGGTGGGGGACGAGTGGTTCGTGCACGGACGCGCCGACGACGTCGTCAAGGTCGCCGGGAAGCGGCTCGGGCCCGCCGAGGCGGAGGCCGCCGTCGTCGCCGACCCCGCGGTCGCGGAGGCCTCCGCGGTGGGCGTGCCGCACCCCCTCAAGGGCGAGACGCTGTGGTGCTTCGCGGTGCCCGCGCCCGGCCGCGCCCTCGGCCCGGCGGACACCGAACGCCTCCGCGCCCGCGTCGCCACCGCCCTGGGACCCGCCTTCCGGCCCGACCGCGTGCTGGCCGTCCCCGACCTGCCCCGCACCCGCAACGGCAAGGTCATGCGCCGGCTGCTGCGCGCCCTGGTCACCGGCGACCCGCCGGGCGACACGTCCACCCTCGTCGACCCGGCCGTCCTCGACCCGATCCGCGCGGCGGTCTTAGCCGCCACGAGCACCCCCGAGAGCACGCCGACCCCGTGAACGTCCGTGATCACAAGGGAGTTCCATGCCGACGATCGACATCCTGCTGCCCGGCTTCGCCGTCGACACCGACCAGGGATACCCGGCCTTCTGCGGGGTCTTCCTGGTCCGCGGCCCGGACGCCACCGGGCGGGCCCGCAACGTACTGGTCGACGCCGCGCACGTCGGCCGCCGCCCGTTCCTGTGGGACGCGCTGGCCGCGCACGGCCTGACCGCCGCCGACATCGACACCGTCGTCCTCACCCACGCCCACTGGGACCACGTCCAGAACATCGACCTGTTCCCGCACGCCACCCTCGTCCTGCACGGCGACGAACGGCGCTACGCCCACACCCCGCACGCCAACGACTGGGCCACGCCCGCCTGGACGGGCCTGCTCCTGGAGCAGCTGCCCGTCCGTGAGGTCGCCGACGGCGAGCGGATCATCCCCGGTGTCGAGGTGATCGCCCTGCCCGGGCACTCGCCCGGCAGCATCGGCGTCGTCGTCGACACCGACGCGGGCCGCGCCACCATCACCGGTGACGCCCTGCACTTCGCGTACGTCGCCCGCACCCGGCGCAACCCGCTGGTGTTCTGGGACGCCGACGCCGCCGCCCGCAGCATCGACCGGGCGCTGGCCGTGTCCGACGTGATCTACCCCGGCCACGACCGGCCCTTCCGGCTCACCCGGGACGGCGCCGTCGACTACCTCGCGGACTTCTCCCTCACCCTCACCGGGCTGCGCCCCGACACCCCGGGCCTCACCTTCGCGGACGGCACCTCCCGGCCGGTGTGGACCATGCCCGGCATCCAGGACCAGCGCGGCCTGTACGAGAAGAACGCGGACGAGATCGCGCGGCGGATCAGCCGGGTGCCGCGGGTGGTGCGTCCGTCGGGGCCGCCACCAGCCGGGCCAGCGACCGGTTGAGCAGCGCGAAGAACGGCTCCGGGGCCTCGCGCGGGAAGAAGTGACCGCCGGGGACGGACACGAGGCGGAAGTCCCGCACGTACCGCCCCCAGGCCCGCACCCCCTCCGGGTCGACCAGCGCGTCGCCGGTGCCGGTGAACGCCTCGGCCCGCACCGGCAGCCGGGCCCCCGCGTCCCCCGGGTCCGGCAGACCCGCGCGATGGTGGCTCGCGCAGATCCGCAGATCGTCCCGGACCACCGGCAGCAGCACCCGCAGCCAGTCCTCCCGCTCCAGGAAAACCGGGTCGAGACCGCCGAAGTCCCCCAGCGCGCGGGCCAGTCCGACATCGTCGTAGGCGTCCGGGCGGGGCAGCGTGGGCGTGCGGTGCGGGGCCGCGTACGCCCCCAGGAACAGCGTCTCCGGTCCGCGCCCGCCGGCCCGCAGCCGCGCCGCCGTCACCCCGGCGGCCAGCAGCGCGCCCATGCTGTGCCCGTACGCCGCCCAGGGCCCCGCGTCGAGCAGCGCCCCCAGCTCCCCGTCCAGCGCCGCCACCGCCTCCCCGGCGTCCTGGAAGCGGCGCTCCCGGAACCGGCCCTCGCGCCCCGGCAGCTGCACCGGCAGCACATCCACCCCGGCCGGCACCCGGCCCTGCCACGACGCGAAGAACGAGGCCCCGCCGCCCGCGTGGTGAAAACACAGCAACCGCAGCCGTGCCCCGGCGCGCGGCGCCCGCACCAGACACGGAGCGAACACGTCCGTCGTCATGCCCGCCCTCCGGCGCACACCCGGCGTCGGCCCGTCGCGGCCGGCTCCGCCGGGGTCACCGGGCCGCTCCCCTCCGACCCGCGGGCCGCGGCTGCCGCGGCACGGGGTCGACAGCGGGTGGAGCGGTGCCGCGGCGAGGGGTGAGCAGGCGGGCCAGGGCGGGTGGGCAGACGATCTCCAACTGGGTGTCGAGGAACAGGGCGTGGAAGCGCAGGCACGGCTCGGTGCCCTCGGTGAGCGGGGTGCCCTCGGTGGGCGGGCGGGGCGTCATCGGGCCGTCACCGCCTCGTACAGCCGGCGGAACGTGCGAGCCTCCAGCAGGTCCACCACCGGGATCCGCCGGCCGAGGGTGCTCTCGGCGACGGTCACCAGGCGGAGCAGCAGGACCGAGTCCCACTCGGGGAAGTCGTCCAGCGGCCGGTCCAGGTCGTCGGGGCCGACGAGCAGCCCCAGTTCCTCCTCCAGCAGGGTGCGGAAGGCGGCGGTGTCGTCGAGTGCGGTGGTCATGGGCGGTCTCCGTCCGTGGTCGTGTCGAGCGGTTCGAACATGGCGCGCAGGCGCAGATGGGCCGGGGCGGGCGGGACGTCCTCCAGGTCGTGCCGGAAGCGCACGGCGTCCGCGTCGTCCGGGTCGGCGGCCACGGCGGTGAACCCGTGTTCGGCGTAGAAGCCGGCGAAGGCGGTGTTGCGCGGCGAGGGCACATAGCGGCCCGCCACCCACCGCACCCCGGCCGAACGCGCGAAGTCCAGCACGGCCGCCACGCACCCCGCCTCGATGCCACGGGCGAACACCCGGCAGCTCAGCACGAAGTTGTCGACGCTCAGGCCCTCGCCGTCCCGCCGCAGGAACAGCGCCCCGACCAGCCCGTGGTCGCCGAACCGGTCCCGCGCCCGCACCGCGATCACCTGCCGGCCGGGCCGCTCCCGCCAGGCGGCGACCTCCGGCACCTGGAGGCGTTCGGTCGCCAGATGGAACTGGTTGGTGCGCAGGGTGAGCTGCGAGACCCGGGCCAGCTCCGCCTCCTCGGGCGGGCGCAGCTCCAGCTCGATGCCCAGCCCGTCCAGATACTCCTGGTAGGACCCGGTGTCCTCGCGGAACTCCTGCCGCAACGCCTCGGTGCGATAGCGGCCGGCCCGCTCCAGATCGGCCTCGGTCAGCTCGAACAGGTCGAACCAGCCGTCCGCGAGCAGCGCCGACGGGTGCAGCGCGGGCTCCTCGTCGACCCGCACCACCGCCACCTCCGGCAGCCGCTCGGCGACCAGCCCGCACTCGAAGAGGCTGTCGTCGACGAAGACGAAGCCGTCCAGACCGAGCCCCAGCCGGTCGGCGATGTCCCGCAGATTGTCGTGCTTGGCCTTCCAGTTGGCGTTGACGCGGACGAAGTCGTCCTCGCGCAGCACCATCGAGGGATGGGTGCGCAGCACCTCCCGCACCAGGGCGTCGTCGTTCTTGCTGCTGACAGCGAGCAGCACCCCCTGCGAGCCGAGCTGCGCGACCGTGCGCTGGAACTCCTGGAACGCCTCGCCGCGCAGCCCGCCGCCCAGCTCGATCCCACCGGGCCCGGCCTCGCCGAGCACCCCGCCCCACAGCGTGCCGTCCAGATCCAGCACCAGCACCTTGCGGGTGCGGCCGAGCCGGGCCCGTACGACATGCCCGGCCTCCCGGGCGTAGGCGGCGAGCAGCGGACCGGACAGCCGGGCCCGCGCGTACTGCGCGGTGCGCGGCTCGACCGCCGGGACCCCCTCGGCGAGCAGCGGATCGAGATCCACGGTCACCACGCCCGGGTGGCGTTCCGCCAGCTCCAGCAACCCGCTGTTGAACTCCCGCCACACCGCGCCGAGCCGCGCCCGCGAGCGCAGGTCGATGAGCTGGTGGCTGAAGCGGCGGGGCAGCGGCACGGTGTTGAGGACGAGCAGCCCGCGCCCGGCCTCCTGGTGGGCGCGCACCGCACCGGCGAGCAGCGCCAGCCGGGCCCGCGCCGCGGCCTCGACGTCCGCGGCCCGCCACTCCACGCCGACCTCGTCGAAGACGGTGTGCGCGTCGAGCAGGCAGAGCGTGAGCTGCGGCTGCGCGCCGCCGGCGGGGCGCATCAGATCCTGGAGGTACGACCCGTACGGCGCGACCTCGGCCGCCAGGAGCAGCCCGTGCCGGGCCAGTTCGGCGGTGAGCGGCGCCACCAGTGGCGCCACCGTGGAGTGCCCGGTGAGCGCCACCCGCACCACCGTCACCTCCGGCGCGTGCCGGCTCACCTCCTCCGGATCGACCCGGGCCAGCAGTTGCCCGGCGGCCGGCAGGTCGGCCGGGGGCATCCGCGCCAGCAGCCCCCGTACGGCCCCGTACTCGGCGGCGAGCTTCCCGGACCGGTGCAGCGCGCGCAGCGCGGACAGGGCACCGGGGTCGTGCCACCCGCCGGCGGACTCGGCGGGCGGTGCGGCGTACGTCTGGGTCATGACCGCTCCAATGCGATACCGGACTTGATCCACTTGCTGGACTCCACGGCCACCGCGATGGCCCGCCCCGGCGCGTCCCACTGCCGCAGCAACTCGTCGAGCTGGAGGAACGGCAGGGCGTTGCCGTTGTTGCCGACGTGCCGCACCACGTTGACGCGGCGGGCGTCCGGCGCGGGCAGATCCGCGGAGATACGGTCGCTCATCCGCCCGGACAGCTGCGGCGGCAGCAGGAAGTCCACGTCGTCGGCGCCCCAGCCCAGGTCCTCCAGGAGCTCCCAGAACATCTGCCGGGCCAGTACCGGGACCGTCTCCTCGATCGCCTTGTAGTCCTCGGAGACGGCGATGCGGTCGCTGTACCGGTCGCCCAGCCCGAACCAGTCGATGACCTGTCCGGGCTCCCGGCCCAGGCCCACCAGCCGGTTGAGTACCTGGCGCACTGCGATGCCCTGCCCGACCGGTTCGGCGCTGAGCACGGCGGCGCCGGCCCCGTCGCCGAACAGCGCGTAGTTGACGAGTTCGGCGGAGGAGCGGGTGCCCGGGTCGAAGTCGGTCTCCAGATGTTTGGCGCACACGTCGCCGCCGATCACCAGCACGGTCCGGCAGCGCCCCGCGAGCAGCAGCGTGCGCGCCAGGTCCAGGGCCTGCACGGCGCCCGCGCAGCCCGACTGGAGCTGGTAGGTGGGCACGTTGTCGATGCCGAGCCGGTCCGCGACCAGGTTCACGGTCGCCGGCATCAGCTGGTCGGGCGTGGCCGTGCCCATGACGATGCCGTCGATGTCGTACGGCTCCAGACCGGCGTCCGCGAGCGCCCGGTCGGCGGCGGTCGCCGCGAGGTCGGCCAGGGTGTGCCGGACCTGGCCGGTGGCCAGGTCGACGGCGAAGTGGCGGCTGACGTTGCCGATGAACATCTCGGCCCACGTCTCGTCGACGCCGACGAGCTTGGCCAGGGTCGCGTTGTCCACCGGCTCGCCGGGCAGGCACGTGCCGACCGAGGCGAGGTGCGCGGTGGGGATGGGCTCGGTCATCGGGTTCCCTCCAGGGCGGTGTGGCGGTCGCGCAGATACCGGACGAGGTCGCCCACCGTGCGCAGGGCGGCGAGCAGTTCCTCGACCGGGAGCGTGCCGAGCCGCGGCAGCTCGTGCTCGACACGGGCCTTCAGCTCCATCACGCGGATCGAGTCGAAGCCCAGGTCCTCGTGGAGCCGGGAGTCGTCCCGCACCTGCTCCGGCGCGTGGCCCCCGATCCGGCAGACCAGCGCGCGCGTGAGTGCTTCCAGCGACTCGGTGCCCTCGCTCGGCGGGGCCGGCTCGCGGAGGCCGGGCCGGTCGTGCGGACCGGCAGCCGGTGCTTCCGCGTCGGACGGCGAAACCGCTCCGGGCAGGCCCGTAGGTGTCGCTTCCTCCGCGCCATGCGGCCGGGTCGCCTCCGTGTCCGTGCCGTGCGGCCGGGCCGGTTCGTCCGGGTGCGGACCGGGGGCCCCGGGGCGGGCGGGGGTGTCGCCGGAGCGCCAGGAGCGGAACGTGTCGTCGAAGGCGTACGGCGGCAGCCGCCGGGGCACGCGGTCGGCCTCCGGGTAGAGCACGTCCCACTCCGGGGTGAGCCCGGCGCACCACAGCTCGCCCAGCAACTGCTGGGGCCGGTATGCGGGCGCGTGCTCGCCGGGGTGGGCGGCGTGCAGGCTCGCCGTACGGCCGGTGTCCGCCGTCAGCCGCGCCAGCAGCGGGGTGAGCACCGCGCGCGGCCCGATCTCCACCACATGCGTGACCCCGCCCGCCAGCAACTCCCCGGCGGCCTCGGCGAATCGGACCGGCGCGGTGATCTGCCGCGCCCAGTAGTCGGCGTCCAGCCGCTCCTCACCGCTCAGCGCACGGCCGTACACCGTGGAGAACACCGGCAGCTCCGACCGCCGCGCGGCCACCTCGGCGCACTCGGCGCGGAACTCGGCCACCACGGGCCGCATCAGCGGCGAGTGGAAGGCGTGCGAGACGTCGAGCCGCCGCACCGCCACCCCACGCCCCCGCAGCTCCTCCTCCACGGCGGCCAGGTCGCGCAGATCCCCGGAGATCACCGTGGAGCGCGGCCCGTTCACGGCGGCCACGGCCAGCCGGGGCCGGTCCGCCACCAGCTCCTGCGCGCTCGCCGCGTCGAGCGCCGCCGCGAGCATCCCGCCGTCCGCCGGCAGCTCGTCCATGAGCGCCCCGCGCCGGGCGACCAGCCGCGCGGCGTCCGCCGGATCGAGCGCCCCGGCGGCCACGGCGGCGGCGAACTCCCCGACGCTGTGCCCCAGGACGTACGCCGGCCGGATCCCGGCCTCCGCCAGCGTCGCCGCCATCGCGTACCCGACCGCGAACAGCGCCGGCTGGGCGAGCCGCGCCCGGTGCACCTCCGGGTCCCCGTCGAGCACCACCTCGCGCACCGAGCGCCCCGTGTACGGGACGAGCAGCTCGTCGACCGCGTCGAAGTGGCGGGCGTAGGCGGGGCACGCGCCGTACCAGGAGGCCGCCATCCGCGGATGCTGGGCGCCCTGCCCGGTGAACGCGAACGCCACCGACGGCACCGGCCCCCGCACGCCGTCCGGCGCGTCCCGTTCCCCGGCCCGTTCGGCCGCCGCGCGCAGCCCCGCGACCAGCGTGGGCAGATCGGCCGCCGCGACGGCCGCCCGGTGCGGCAGCCGGGACTTGACCCGGTTGCTGGTCCAGCACAGCTGCGCCAGCCGGCCCTCCGGGCGGCGCGCCAGCCCCTCGGCCTGGGCGAGCAGATTGGCGCGCAGCCGCTCCGGGGTGCGCGCGGACACGGTGAACACGCCTGGCGCGCCCGGCGTGCCGCCGTGCACCACGCGGGGCGCGCCGGCCAGCACCGCGTGCGCGTTGGTGCCGCCCATGCCGAAGCTGCTCACCGCCGCGTGCACGGGCCCGGGCGGCAGCCGCAGCGGCGCCCTGGGCAGCGTCAGCCGCCGCCCGGCGAGATCCAGCTTCGGGTTCTCCCGCTCGGCGAACCGGCTCGGCGGCACCGTCCGGTGGTGCAGCGCCAGCACCGCCTTGACCAGGCCCGCGATCCCGGCGGCGCCCTCGGCGTGCCCGATGTTGCTCTTCACCGAGCCCAGCGCCACACTCCCCGCGCGCCGCCCGGCGGTCAGCTCGCCCAGCGCCTGGGCCTCGATGTGGTCGCCGAGCAGGGTGCCGGTGCCGTGCGCCTCCACGAACCGGATGTCGTCGGCCGTCACCCCGGCCCGCCGCCACACCGATTCGACGAGCCGCTGCTGCGCCCAGCGGCTGGGCGCGGTGATGCCGTTGCTGCGGCCGTCCTGGTTGGTGCCGGTCTCCTTCAGCACCGCGTACACCGGCTGACGGTCCGCCAGCGCGTCCCGCAGCCGGCGCAGCACCAGCACGGCCACCCCCTCCGCGCGGCCGATGCCGTCGGCGTCGGCGCTGAACGGCTTGCAGCGGCCGTCGGGCGCCGACAGCCCGGCCTGGGCGTAGAAGATGTTCAGCACCGGCGTCATGATCAGGTTGGTGCCGGCGGCCAGCGCGTGGTCGCACTCGCCCGAGCGCAGCGCGTTCACCGCCAGATGCACGGCGACCAGCGAGGACGAGCAGGCGGTGTCCACGGCGAGGCTCGGTCCGCGCAGGTCGAGGTGGTACGAGACCCGGTTGGCGCCCATGAAGTAGCCGTTGCCGGAGCCGTGCCGGGCGGTGATCCGGTCGTAGTCGCCGAGCTGGAGGAACGCCCACTCGTTGGCCATCACCCCGACGAACACGCCGGTGTCGGTGCCCGCCAGGTCCTGTGGCGCGATCGTCGCGTCCTCCAGGGCCCGCCACGCGCACTGGAGCAGCAGCCGCTGCTGCGGGTCCATCGCCTCCGCCTCGCGCGGGGCGATCCCGAAGAAGCCGGGGTCGAAGGCGTCGGGGTCGTCGATGAACCCGCCGCGGGTGGTGTTGGTACGGCCCGCGGGGCGCGGCCCGGCCGGGCCGCCGGCGGGGGAGCCACCGGGAGAGCCGTCCGCCGGTGCGTACCAGCGGTCGGCGTCCCACCGCCCGGCGGGGACCCGGCCGGTGCCGTCGCGCCCGTCCCGCAGCAGGGACCAGAACTCGGCCGGGTCGCGGGCGCCGGGGAAGCGGCAGTCCAGACCGACGACGGCGATGGGCTCACGCTCGGCCGGCGCGGTTCGTGACGCCTCGGGCGATTCGGGACGCTGTGGTCCGACCGCCCCCTTCCGTGGTGTCTCGGGCGTCCCGCTCCCCGTCATGAGCGGCCCTCGGCGGACAGCCGTTCGGCGAGGTGGTCGGTGATGGCTCGCACGGTCGGGTAGTCGTAGGCGATCGTCGGGGCGACCGGGATGCGGTAGCGCTCCTCGATCTCGCCGCAGACGCTGATCGCGGCGACCGAGTCGATGCCGTAGTCGGCGAGCGGGGTGTCCGGGTCGATCTCCTCGGGGGTCGTGTGCAGATGGAAGGCCACGCGTTCGGTCAGCCAGGGCACGAGGTCGGCGGCCGAACGGCGGTCCAGGGGCGTACGGGTGTCAGGGGCGATGCTCATAGCCTGCTTCTCTCTTGGCGGGTCGGCGGCGGTTCCGAGCGGCTGTTCTCAGAGGCGGGAGGGCTCCGCGGCCGGGGCCGTCGCCGGGAGCAGCGCGGCGACCGGCGGGGTGAGCCGCTGGTGCAGCACGGGCAGGGCGCCGTCGAGGAAGAGCTGCCGCATCAGCACCCGCTGGGTCTTGCCGCTGGTGGTCTTGCGGATGACGCCCTGCCGGACCAGCACCACACTCACCGCGGCCAGCTGGAACCGGCGGCTGAGCAGCGCCTGCACCCCGGCCGCCAGCCGGATCGGGTCGACGTCGTCGGCGACGCGGTTGCGCAGCTCCTGCACGACGACGACATGGGAGCGCTCGTCGGCCCCCGTGACGGTGAACACCGCGCCGCCGCCGCGCCGGAAGGCGTCCTCGGCGTCCTGCACGGCCTGCTCGATGTCCTGCGGGTAGAGGTTGCGGCCGTGCTGGATCAGCATCTCCTTGATCCGGCCGGTGACGTACAGCTCGCCGTCCAGCAGCGCCCCCAGGTCGCCGGTGCGGAAGTACCCGGTGCGGCCGTCGGCCGTCGCCGCCCGGAACGTCTCGGCGGTCAGCGTCTCGCGGTTCCAGTAACCGGCGGCCACCGACGGGCCGCGCAGCCAGATCTCGCCGACCCGGCCGTCGGGCAGCGCCTCCACGGAGACCGGGTCCGCGATCAGCACCTCGGTGTCCTTCGGCCGGCCGCAGGCGACCAGGGTGCGGGCGGGCCGGTCGCTGCGCGCGGGCCGCAGCTCGTCGCGCTCCAGCGCGTGCGCGTCCACGGTGAGTTCGAGATGGGGGGACTCGGTGTCGCCGCTGGAGACCAGCAGCGTGTTCTCCGCCAGCCCGTACGACGGCAGGATCGCCTCGGGCCGCAGCCCGTTGCCCGCGAAGCGCCGGACGAACGCGCGCACGGTCTCCGCGCGCACCGGCTCGGCCCCGTTGAGCGCCACCCGCAGACTGGACAGGTCCAGGTCGGCGGACTGCTCCTCGGTGATCCGGCGCACGCACAGCTCGTAGCCGAAGTCGGGTGACGCGGTGCCCTCCACCCGGTAGTCGTGGATCATCCGCAGCCAGCGGTGCGGCTGTTTGACGAACGCGATCGGCGACATCTGGACGCTGGTGCCGCCCACCCACAGCGGCTGGAGCGTCATCCCGATGAGCCCCATGTCGTGGTAGAGCGGCAGCCAGCTGCCCGCCACCACGCCGTCCGGGGTCCGCATCGCCGTGCGGATCGCCTCCTCGTTGGCGGCGAGGTTGGCGTGGGTGACCATCACCCCCTTCGGCTCGCTGGTCGAGCCCGAGCTGTACTGGAGGAACGCCACGTCGTCGTCCCTGACCCGGGGCGGGGTCCACAGGTCCGGGTCGGCGTCGCCCTCGTCGTCCCCCTCGGCCGCCGCGAGGCACACCACGTCCCGCTCGCCGGCGGCGGTCAGCCAGGCGCCGATCGGCTGCCGGTACTCGGGCAGCGTGAGCACGGCCCCCACGCGCGCGTCCCGCAGGATGCCGCTGACCCGCGCCAGCCGCTCGCCCGGCTCGTCGGGCAGCGGGGCCGGGATCGCCGTACGGCCCGCGTAGAAGCAGCCCAGGAACGCGGTGACGAAGTCCAGGGTCGGCGGATACAGCAGCAGGACCGGGCGGGCCGGGTCGCCCTTGGCCGACTGCCGCAGCCGGGTCGCCACCACCCGGGCCCGCCGGTCGAGTTCGGCGTAGGTGAGACGTTGCGGCCGCAGGCCGGGGCCGTCCTCGTGCAGATACACGAACGCGGCACGCTCGGGGTGACGGTCCACGCCGTGGCGTACGGCGTCCGTCAGGGTTCGGTGCTGGAACTGGTGCGGCACAGGCAGTCCTCTCACGATCGGGTCGGCACCGAGTGCCATCCGGTGTGACCAGCCTTGGTGAGGGTTGAAAAGCCTGTGTAAAGCGGAAATTGCGGCGCACGTCACGGGGCGGAGGTGCGGGGGTACGGTCCGTGCTGGCACCCGGTGCCGAGGGTGGTGGTCCGGGAGGCGGGGCGTACGAGGGTGGAGGTGGGGTTACATGCGCGGAGACGGCGTACAGGCGGGGAAGAGCGCCGATGTGGCTGACGCACCGTTACTCGTCGGCCCTGTGAGGCCGGGTGAGCGCCGGGCGGGCAGGGCGGTGCGGGAGGCCGTACGGCGGCACGGGTACGCGGTGTGCCACGGGCGGGTAGCGGACTGGGCGCGGGCCGCCGGACCGGCCCCGGACGTCGCCGGACTGCTCGGCGCGGACCTGCCGCGGTACCGGGCCGCGCGCGAACCCGCCGTCAGGGAGCGGCTGGTGGGCTCCCGCGTGCTGCTCCGGTGGGCCGTCGCCGCGGCGGGCGGCACCGCGCCCGAGCGGGTACGGCTCGGCCGGGACGGACGCGGGCGGCCGGTGGTGCGTGCCCCCTCCGGGCTGGACGCGGGGCTCGCCCACACCGCGGACACGCTGGTCGTCGGGGTGGCCTGCGGGCGGCTGATCGGCGTGGACGTCGAGGCCCGGAACCGCTCCCTGCTCACCCTGGCCGGAAAGATCTGCCACCCCGCGGAACTCGCGGAGCTGCGGGGGCTGCCGCCGGGAGAGCGGAACGCGCGGCTGCTGCGGCTGTGGACGCTGAAGGAGGCGTACACCAAAGCGCTCGGCGTCGGACTGGCGCGGGACTTCACGTCACTGCACACCGAACTCCTCGGCGCGGACTGGTGGTTGGGTTGCGGGGAGGCCGCCGGCGGACTCCTGGTCGCCGTGGCGGTGGGGCCGGACGGACCCGGGCGGTAGCGCCGGGAGACCCACCCGTGTTTCGAGTCAAAGATGTTTCGATACACCATTGACTCGATTGTCCGGCGGGTCTAGCGTCGAACGCGGGCCGCCCCACACCGTGCGCGCCGCCCCGACCGCCGTACGCCGGACGCCTCTTGGCGTGGCCCATCTCACGGAGGCCCCATGTCCACACCGCCCCGACTCGACCGCGCCCACCGGGGCGGCCGACGGCGCGACCCCGCGGCCGACCGGGCCATCCTCGACGGCACCCTCGCCCTGCTCGGCGAGGGACACAGCTTCGCCGAGCTGTCCATGGACCTGGTCGCCCAGCGGGCCGGGGTCGCCCGTGCCACCGTCTACCGGCGCTGGCGCAACAAGGAGGAACTGGTCCTCGCCGCGCTCGGCTCCCTCGACCTGCCCGTGCCGCCGCTGGACGGGCTGGGACTGCGGGAGAAACTGGTCACCCTCGTCGACCAGCTGCGCCACCGCGGCCAGGACACCCCGCTGCACCGGCTGATCGGCAGCCTCCTCGGCGAGGCCGTACGCCGGCCCCACCTGGTGGCGCGGTTCGAGGAGACCGTCGTCGCCGCCCGGCGCGAGGCCCTGAGCGAAGTCCTGCGCGAGGGCGTCGCGAGCGGGGAACTGCGCGCCGGACTCGACCCGGACGACGCCGTCGAACTGCTCGTCGGCCCGATGGCCTCCCGGCTGATCCTGCGTCAACGCCCCGTCGACTCCGTCGCGTTCGCCGAGACGATCGTCGACACCTTCCTGAACGGAACCCGTGCGCACCCCGCCGGGACGGACCCCGGCACGCCGTAGGAGCACCTCCCCGACGCTTCAGGAGCCGCTGCCATGACCTTCCTCTTCGACGACCCCGCCTTCGACTACCAGGCCCTGCGCACCGCCGGATACGCCGACTACGGCGGTGCGCAGCTCGGCGAGGTCGTCGCGGTCGCCTCCCGCATCCCCGACGGCGACACCGAGGCCTGGCGGCGGGCGTGGACGGCGCTCGCCGAGCGCGTCCACCGCCTCGGCGCCGCCGCCCGCGGCGACGGCCGCACCGTGGACGCCCGGGCCGCCCTGCTGCGCGCGCACAACTACTACCGCACCGCCGAGTTCTTCCAGCGCGACGACCCGCTCGACCCCGAGGCGCTGCGCCTGATGCGGCTGTCCCGGGAGACCTTCGCCGACGCCGCCGAACTCATGGACCGGCCGCCCGAGTTCGTCCGCATCCCCTACGAGGACACCTCGCTGCCCGGTTACCTCTACCGCGCCGCCGACGACGGCACCGGCAGTCCCCGTCCGCTCGTCATCCACCACGGCGGCATCGACTCCACCCTGGAGGAGGGCTGGTTCTTCGTCGCCGCGGCGGCCCTCGCCCGCGGCTACGACTGCCTGTGCTTCGAGGGCCCCGGACAGGGCTCCGTCCTGCGCGACCAGGGCCTGGTGTTCCGGCCGGACTGGGAGCGGGTGGTCACCCCGGTGGTCGACTACGCGCTGGACCTGCCCGGCGTCGACCCCGACCGGGTGGTGCTGATGGGCACCAGCCTCGGCGGGCTGCTCGCGGTGCGGGCCGCGGCGTTCGAGCACCGGCTGGCCGGCTGCGTCGCCCACGACGCCGTCTGGCAGCTCGGCGACGTCGTGGCGCTGCCGCCGTTCGTGCTGGAGTGGGTCGAGCAGGGCTGCGACGACTTCGCCGACCCGGTGATGTGGGGCATCGCCGCCCAGCAGACCTTCACCCGCTGGTTGCTGCGCCAGGCGCTGTGGACGTTCGGCGCCGCCACCCCCTCCCGACTGCTGCGCACCCTGCCCGCGTTCGGGCTGTCCGAGGTGATCGGGCAGGTGCGCTGCCCGGTGCTCGTGCTCGACGCCGAGGAAGACCTGTTCTTCGCCGGACTCGAGCACGCCAAGAAGGTCTACACCGGCCTGAACGCGCCGAAGACGCTCCACGTCTTCACGGCCGACGAGGGCGGCGGCGCGCACTGCCACTCCGGCGCGATGCACCTCTTCCACGACCGGCTCTTCTCCTGGCTGGACCGCACGCTCGGCGGGGAGCGGCCCATGGCGGCGTGACCCGGGGCGCCGACGCGCCACGACGCGGACAGCGACAGCCCGGCCCGCCCTCCGGCGCGGCCCGGGCTGTCGGCGTTTTCCGCCGCCCCCGGAAATGGCCGAATTCTTTACCGCCGAGGGATCGGAACCGGGCAACTTCCGTTCGCCTTAATGCCGGTGTAACGAGGTGGGACTGGTATCGGGCAGGGAGCTGGCATAGGCTTCCGGCGAAAGCAGATACCATCGAGTAATAGACGTCCCGGACCTGGGGACGGACGGGGGAACCGGACTTTTAGTTGAATGCGCACCGCGCATTCGGGGGGTAGTTGTGTCCCTGTCCTCTGTACCGGCCGACCAACCGCTGCGCTACGAACTGCTGGGCCGGCTGCGGATCATCCGCGGCCGCGTCGACCTGACGCCCGAGGCGCCCAAACTCGCCAAACTGCTCGCCCTTCTGCTGGTCAGGGCGGGGCAGGCGGTACCCGGGGAGAGGCTCGTGGCGGAGCTGTGGGAACACGAGCCGCCACGGTGTGCCCATGCGAGCCTGCGGGTGTACGTCTCGCAGTTGCGGAAACTTCTGAGCGGACCGAGGGGCGGGTCCCCGATCGTCACCACATCGCCCGGATACATTCTCGACGTCAGCGGCGCGATGACCGATTTCCAGGAATTCGAGGCGCTGTACGAGCACGGCCGGGAGCGCTACTTCGCGGCCGATTTCCGGCAGGCGTGCGAACTGCTCCGCCGGGCGCTGAACCGGTGGCGCGGCCCGGTTCTGGAAGGCCTGCCGGGATCTCTGGCGATCGAGTCGTTCGCCGCGGTGCAGGAGGAGAAACGGCTGAACTGCACCGAACTGGGCATCGACGCGGCGCTGGCGATCGGCCGCCACCACGAGGTGATCGAGGAACTGAAGGGCCTCCTCGTCCACCACCCGCTGCGCGAGCCGTTCTACCGCCAGCTCATGGCCGCGCTGTACCGGGCGGGCCGCCAGGGCGACGCCCTCGGCGTCTACCATCACGCCCGCCGCGTCATCAGAGAGGAACTGGGCGTCGAACCCGGCCCGTCCCTCCGCCTCGCCCAGGAAGCCATCCTCCGCGCCGACCCGTCCCGCCTCCAGCAGGCGGGAGTCCTCCCGGCGGCGACACCCTGACCGACGGCATCCCGTCCGGCCGGGGGCGGCGGGCGGGATGCCGCCGACGGGCGGTCGCGGGTCGCTGGCGAGGCAGGGTGTGCCGGGGGCCGGCGAGGCAGGGTGTGCCGGGGGGCCAGCGAGGCGGGGTGTGCCGGGGGTGGGGACCCGGCGAGGCGGCGTGTGCGGGGAGTGGGCCCGGCGAGGAACCGTGTGCGGGAGTGGGCCCGGCGAGGAGCCGTGTGCGGGTGGTTGGGGTCCGGCGAGGAGCCGTGTGCGGGTGGTTGGGGTCCGGCGAGGAGCCGGCCGCCGCCGAAGCCGGGGAGACATGCCGCCTCGCCGCGGGCCGAGTCGGCGAGCCGCGAGCGGTGCCGCCGAGCGGGTGCGATCAGTCGACCGTCGCTGGTGTGCGGCCCCCGGGAGTGGCGGCCGGGCACGGCCCCCGGGCGTGGCGGCCGGGCACGGCTCGTCGAAGCGGTCGCCGGTGTCGCGCGCCACCGCGTACGCCCCCGCCGGCGGCACGGTGAGGCACCCTCACGACTCCTTCCGCCGCCGGTAGTGCCGCGCGACGCGGACCCGGTTGCCGCAGCGGGTGGGGGAGCACCAGCGGCGGCGCGGGTGGGCGGGCAGGAACAGCAGGACGCAGTCGTCGGCCGCGCACTCGCGGACCCGGGCGACCGACGGGTCGGCCAGCAGCGCGGCGGCGGACTCCGCGAGCAGCGCGGCCAGCCGGACCCCGAGCGGCCCGGTGCGGCGCGGCGGCGCGACCACCGCCGTACCGTCCCAGACCGGCGCGCGGACCGCCGGGGCGGCGCGCTGGGCGTCGGCGAGTCCGCGCAGCGCGGCCTCGGGTGGCCGCCGCCCCGCCATCAGGGCGCGCAGCGCCGCCTCGGTGTGGTCGCGCACGGCGTGCACCGGCGCGAGGTCGGCTTCGGCGAGGGCGGGGCCGGCCGCTTCCGCGTCCTCGTCCATCCGGCTCGTCTCCTCACCCAGCCGGTCTCCCTGCCTCGCCACCCAGGCGGCGAGTCGGTCGGGGGTGCCGAGCAGGTCCGTACGGCTTCCCCCGCTCAGCGGGCGGGTGTTGACGAGGTCGAGGGGCAGGGGCTCGCCGGTCGGCGGTTCACTGGCGTACACGAACTCTAATGCTACATAAAGCGATTGACGCATTAGAAGGCGTCGGCGTATGACTGACGCATGACAGCCTCGGTGACCGCACCGCGCATCAGCCCGCCCGCCCGTTCCGCACACCGGCACCTGGACGTCGACGGGGTCGACGTCTTCTACCGCGAATCCCTGCCCGACCGTCCGGATGCCCCCGTGCTGCTGCTCCTGCACGGATTCCCGTCCGCCTCCCACCAGTTCCGGCGGCTCATCGACACCCTCGGCCGCCGCCACCGGCTGATCGCGCCGGACTACCCCGGCTTCGGCCACACCCGCGCCCCGGACGGCTTCACCTACACCTTCGAGCGCCTCACCGACGTCGTCGAGGGCTTCACCGAACGGCTCGGCCTGACCCGGTACGCCCTGTACCTCTTCGACTTCGGCGCGCCGGTCGGCCTGCGCCTCGCGCGGCGGCACCCCGAGCGCGTCGCCGGGCTCGTGGTGCAGAACGGCAACGCCTATGACGACGGACTCTCCGCCGCCGCCCGCGCGTTCACCGCCCTGACCCCGGACACCCCCGGCGCCGATCAGACCATCCTGGACCTGTTCACCCTCCCCGCCACCCGCGCCCAGTACGAGGGCGGCACGGCCGACCCGGCGCTCGTCGCGCCCGAGGGCTGGCTGCTCGACCAGCACTTCCTCGACCTGCCCGGCCGCAAGCAGGCCCAACTCGCCCTCGCCTACGACTACAAGAGCAACCTCGCCGCCTACCCGGACTGGCAGGCCTGGCTGCGCACCCACCGCCCGCCGACCCTCATCACCTGGGGCACCGGCGACCCCTTCTTCACCCCCGACGGCGCCCGCGCCTATCTCCGCGACCTGCCCGACGCCGAGCTGCACCTCTTCGGCACCGGGCACTTCGCGCTCGAGGACCACCTGCCCGAGGTCGCCCCGCTGATCGACGGCTTCCTCGACCGCGTCTGGGGCCGGTCCACCGCCCCCGCCGCCCGGGATGCCTCGTGATCGTCCGCACCCTCACCGACACCGACGTCGACCGCGTCCTGCCGCTGCTGCCCCCGGGCCGGACCGGCGTCTGGGCCGACACCGACATCTTCCGGGAACGGCTCGCCTCCGGCGAGTACCGGCCCGAGTGGACCTGGCTCGCGGAGCCCGAGGACGGCGGCGAGCCCTACGCCCTCGCCGTCTGGTGGGGCGGACCCGACGACCCCCTGCCCGCCGCGCTCGACGTACTGAACGTGCGCGACCCCGAGGAGCCCGAGGAGCCCGGGGGCCCCGGAGGCTCCCAAGACCTCAACGGCCCCCACGACCCCGACGACACCCGTACGGAGGCTGCGGCCCGCCTGCTCACCGCCGCGCACACCGCCTTCGCCGAGGCCGGCCAGGACAGCCCGCCCGACTACCACGTGCTGCTCCCCGGCGACTGGCGCGAGCGCCGCGACGCGGTCGCCGCCCTCGGCTGGCGCCGGGAGGCCGCCCGCCGCGCCGGACTCACCGCCTCCCTCGAACGGCTCCGCTTCGAGTGGACCCGCGAGACCGGCGTCCCCAAGCCCTCCGGCCGGCTGCGCTTCCGGGCCGAACCGGACGACGAGGTCTTCGTCGACCTGTTCCGCCGCGTCCTGGAAGGCACCCTCGACGCCGAGTCCGGCACCGGCGCCGCAGCCGTGGGCGCCGAGCGGCAGGCCCGCAAGGACGTCGCCTTCTACCGCGACGAGATGCCCGGCGACCGCTCCTGGTGGCGGATCGCCGAGACCCCGCAGGGCCGGCCGGTCGGCTTCGCGCTGCCCTCCCGCAACACCAGCGTCCACGTCGTCGGCTACCTCGGCGTCCTGCCCGAGCACCGCGGCCGGGGCTACGCGGACGACCTCCTCGCCGAGATCACCCGCTTCCTCGCCGAGGACGCCGGAGCGGACGTCGTACGCGCCGACACCGACCTGGCGAACACCCCGATGGCCGCGGCGTTCACCCGTCTCGGCTACCGCAACTTCGCCCGCCGCCTGGTCCTTTCGGCGCCCTGAGCCCCCCGTCCGCCCGGGTGACCGCCGTCCGGACGCGCTCGGCGGGCGGACGGGCGGCCGGTGTGGAAGATTGCGCACTGAGGGAGGCCGGGTACGGGCTCGCTGTCCCCCACAAAAGTGCTGCTCGGGTGCTCGCCCCCGGCCTCCCTCGCCCGCCTTTCGCCACCGCGTCAGGCGGCGCGGACCTCGTCGACCGTCACCGGCCGGTGCTCGTGCAGCGACCGCGTGCACGCCTCGGCGATCCAGCCCGCCTCCAGGGCGTCCCCGATCGTGCACGGCGAGGGCCGGGTACCGGCCACGACCTCGGTGAACGCGGCGAGTTCGGCGCGGTAGGCAGCGGCGAAGCGGTCCATGAAGAAGTCGTGCGGGACACCGGCCGGGAAGCTCACCCCGGGCTCCACCGAGCGCAGCGGCAGCTTGTCCTCCAGACCGACCGCGATGGAGTCCTCGAAGCCGTGCAGCTCCATCCGCACGTCGTAACCCCGGCCGTTGTGCCGCGAGTTGGAGACGACCGCGATCGTGCCGTCGTCCAGGGTGAGGACGGCACCGGTGGTGTCCGCGTCACCCGCCTCCCGGATGTGGTCGGCGCCCCGGTTCCCGCCGACGGCGTACACCTCGGTCACCTCACGGCCCGTCACCCAGCGGATGATGTCGAAGTCGTGCACGGAGCAGTCCCGGAAGATGCCCCCGGAGGCGGCGATGTACGCGGCGGGCGGCGGCGCCGGGTCCAGCGTGGTGGACCGTACGGTGTGCAGCCGGCCCAGCTCGCCGCCGCGCACGGCGGCGCGGGCGGCGGCGAAACCGGCGTCGAAGCGGCGGTTGTAGCCGATCTGGACCGGTACGCCGCTGCCCTCGACGGCCTTCAGCACCTCGACGCCCTCGCTCATGGTCCGGGCGACGGGCTTCTCGCAGAACACCGGGACACCGGCCTCGACCCCGGCCCGGATCAGCGCGGGGTGGGCGTCCGTCGCGGCCGCGACCACGATGCCGTCCACCCCGGCGGCCAGCAGGGCCTCCGGCGAGTCCACGACCTCGCCGCCGAACCGCTCCGCTGCGGTCTTCGCGGCGTCCGCGAACGGGTCGGTGAGCACCAGCGACTCGACCGCGTCCAGTCGGGACAGGGTCTCGGCGTGGAAGGCGCCGATGCGGCCGAGGCCGAGGATTCCGATACGCATGGGGCTGCTCCTTGAGGAGGGAGGGGGAGGGGAGAGGGGGACGGGGGGTTCAAGAGGAGTCAGTCGAGGGCGCCGAGGACGTTCTGGTCCCAGTCGATCACTGATCCGGTGACCACGCCCGATCGGTCGGACAGCAGGAACACCACGAAGTCGGCGATCTCGTCGGGCTGCCCGAGCCGGCCCATCGGCAGCCGCGCGGCGGCCTGCTCCCGCCAGTCGTCCCCGGCGCCGTGGAAGGCCCGCTGCGTCGCGTCCTCGCCCTCGGTCGCCGTCCAGCCGATGTTCAGGCCGTTGATCCGGATCCGGTCCCAGCGGTGCGCGTGCGCGGCGTTGCGGGTGAGTCCGATCAGGCCGGCCTTCGCGGCGACGTACGGCGCGAGGAACGGCTGGCCGCCGTGCGCGGACGACGTGATGACGTTGACGATCGTGCCGGGCGCCTTGCGGGCCACCATGTCCGCGACGGCCGCCTGCATCGCGAAGAACGGCGCCCGGAGATTGATCGCGACGTGCCGGTCGAACAGCTCGGGTGTGGTGTCGAGCAGGGTGCCACGCGTGGTGAGGCCCGCAGCGTTCACCAGGCAGTCGATCCGGCCGTACGCGTCGACGACCTCCGCCACGACCGACTTGGCCCGCTCGGCGTCGGCCAGGTCGGCCCGGATGAACCTCGCCCTGCCGCCCAGCTCCGCCACCAGCGCCTCACCGGGCCCGGCGCGCCGCCCGGTGACGGCCACGGCCGCGCCCTCGCGGACGGCGGCCCGCGCGACGGCCGCGCCGACACCCTGGCTGCCGCCGTTGACCAGGACGGCCTTGTCGTCGAGAAGTCCCATGGGAACGGGGTCCTTTCAGCTCTGGCGCCGCTCGGCACCGGCCCGCAGCGCGTCCCGCAGCGCCTCGGGGGTCCAGGTCTCCCGCAGCGCTCGCCGGACGACGTCCGCCTGCGAGGGCGGCGCGAGCCCGGCGACCGGCGGGTCGCTGTCGAGGTTGGTCGGGAAGGGGTAGCCGTCGGCGCTCGCCGCGATGACGCGCTCCAGCCACGCCTCGTCAGCCCCCTCGGCCCGCCGCTTCAGCAGCACCGGATAGACCGCGTCGACGATCGCCGCACGGTCGACCGTCTCCATGGCCCGCCCGAACGCGGACGACACCTGGAGGAGGTTGGCCATGCGCCGGATCCCGGCGGAGCGGTTGCTTCCGGCGGCGTGGAACACGGCCGGGTTGAAGAAGACGGCGTCCCCCTGGGCGAGCGGCAGCTGCACGTGGTGCGCGGCGAAGTACTCCTGGAACTCGGGGCGCCGCCAGGCCAGATAGCCCGGCTCGTAGCGCTGCGAGTACGGCAGGTACATCGTCGGCCCGGACTCCACGGGCATGTCGCGGTGGGCGACGGCGCCCTGGAGGGTGAGCGCGGGGGAGAGGCGGTGGACGTGGGCCGGGTAGGCGGCGGCGACCTCGTCGGAGAGGAAGCCCAGGTGGTAGTCGCGGTGCGGGGTCTGCGCCGCGCCGCCCGGGTTGACCACGTTGACCTGCGAGGTGATCTGGTGACCGGGGCCCAGCCAGGCCTCCGCGACGAGCGCCAGCACGTCGTTCGCGTAGTAGTCGGCGAACGCCTCCGGGTCGTACAGCGCCGTCTTCTCCAGCGCGTTCCACACCCGGTCGTTGGCGCCCGGCGCGGCGAAGTGGTCCCCGGCCGCGGCGCCCGCGGCGCGCTGCTCGGCGATCAGCGCGTCGAAGACCTCGCTGACCCGGTCCGCGACCGCGCGGTCCGGGAAGGCACCGCGGAAGACGACGATGCCGGGGCCGTCGGTGAGCACGTGGACCAGTTCGGCCTGCACCGCGCGGCGGTCCCGGCGGTCCTGACGGTCCTGACGGTCCAGGCGGTCACGGAGGCGTCCGGCGTCGTAGACCGGCACGTTCCGCTCCACGGCGGTGGCGTACGGCAGATCGGCGGGGTCCGTGGTCCGCTCGACCAGCGCGCGGAACGCGCCGAGGTCGCAGTCCCGCGCGGACAGCCAGGGGGTGGGGGCCATCGTCGTCCTTTCGGTGACGGGGCGACGGAGTGCTGTCATTCTTGTCAGTACAAACCCCTCGAACAACCAGCAGGAAGCCATCAAAAACCCCTCAAGAGAACTCGAGGAGCCGTGCGTGGGCCATCCCTTCCCCATCCGGGAGATCGCACGTCAGGCCGGGCTGAGCGAGGCCACCGTCGACCGCGTCCTCAACGGGCGCGGCGGGGTGCGCCCGAGCACCGCGCAGGAGGTTCACCGGGCCATCGCCGACCTGGACCGGCAGCGCACCCAGGTCCGGCTCGTCGGCCGCACCTTCATGATCGACATCGTGATGCAGGCGCCGGAGCGGTTCTCCACCGCCGTGCGCACCGCCCTGGAGGCCGAACTGCCCGGACTGCACCCGGCCGTGGTGCGCTCCCGCTTCCACTTCCGCGAGACCGGCCCCGTCGAGGAACAGCTCGCCACCCTGGACCGGATCGCCCGGCGCGGCTCACAGGGCGTGATCCTCAAGGCGCCGGACGTCCCCGAGGTCACCGCCGCCGTCGCCCGGCTGGCCGCCACCGGCATCCCGGTGGTCACCCTCGCCACCGACCTGCCCGCCAGCGCCCGCATCGGCTACGTCGGCATCGACAACCGCGCGGCCGGCGCCACCGCCGCCTACCTCATGGGCCAGTGGCTGGGCGACCGGCCCGCGCACGTCCTGACCAGCCTCAGCAGCGGCTTCTTCCGCAACGAGGAGGAGCGTGAGATGGGCTTCCGCGCCACCATGCGCGCCCGGCACCCCGGCCGCACCCTCGTCGAGATCACCGAGGGCCAGGGCCTCGACGCCACCCAGTACGACCTCGTCCGCGCCGCCCTCGAACGCGACCCCGAGATCCGCGCGGTCTACTCGATCGGCGGCGGCAACGTCGCCACCCTCCAGGCCTTCCACGACCTCGGCCGCGAGTGCGCCGTCTTCCTCGCCCACGACCTCGACCACGACAACACGCGCCTGCTGCGCGAGCACCGCCTGTCCGCCGTCCTGCACCACGACCTCCGCCACGACCTCCGCGAGGCCTGCCACCGGATCATGCGCGCCCACGGCGCCCTCCCACCCGCCGCCCCACCGCTCCCGTCCCCCATCCAGGTGGTCACCCCGTACAACATGCCGCCGGAGGCGACGACGGGCTGAGGCGGAAGGCTCCGGCGGGCGGCCATCCCGCTCACCCCTCCACCGGCACCCAGCTCCCGGCCCGCGCCGACAAGGTCATCGCGTCCAGTACGGCAGCGCTGCGCACCGCGTCCGTGACGGTGGCGCCGAGGGGGCTGTCCTCGGCGATGGAGCGCAGGAAGCGGTGGGCCTCGATCACCTTCAGGTCGTCATAGCCCATGGCGTTGGCCGCGCCCGGCTGGAACGCGCCGAACTCGCCGTCGCCGGGGCCGACGTACACGGTGCTCACCGGCTGGTCCTGGTACCGGTCGCCGCGGCAGACGCCCAGCTCGTTCATGCGGCGGAAGTCCCAGAACACGGCGCCCCGGGTGCCGTGCACCTCGAAGCCGTAGGTGTTCTGCTCGCCGACCGAGACCCGGCAGGCCTCCAGGACGCCGCGCGCGCCGGAGGCGAAGCGCAGCAGGCAGTTCACGTAGTCCTCGTTCTCGACGCGGCCCGGCTCCCCGCCGGCGGCGAGGGTGTGACCCGCGGTGGCGCCGACCGGGCGGGCCCGCTCCGGGACGAAGATCGCGGTGTCGGCCACCAGGGAGGTGATGTCGCCGAGCAGGAAGCGAGCCAGGTCGGCGCCGTGCGAGGCGAGGTCGCCGAGCACCCCGCTGCCGCCCCGCTCACGTTCGTAACGCCAGGTCAGCGCCCCCCGCGGGTGGGCCGCGTAGTCGCTGAACAGCCGGATGCGGACGTGGGTCACGGTGCCGATCTCGCCGGAGGCGATCAGCTCGCGGGCGGTCTCGACGGCCGGCGCGTTGCGGTAGT
Organism: Streptomyces sp. NPDC052773; assembly: GCF_044547145.1. Classification (NCBI taxonomy): domain Bacteria; kingdom Bacillati; phylum Actinomycetota; class Actinomycetes; order Kitasatosporales; family Streptomycetaceae; genus Streptomyces; species Streptomyces sp. NPDC052773. The sequence goes on from NZ_JBITZX010000004.1 coordinate 42,927, forward strand.
TGAAGCCCACCGCGCTGCGCACCCCCGCCGCGGCCACCGCGTCCGCCACCGCGCGGGCGTCCTCGGCGGTCAGACCCACCGGCTTCTCGATCCAGAGGTGCTTGCCCGCCTCCGCCATCGCCACCCCGATCTCGCGGTGCAGGAAGTTCGGCGCGGTGACGCTGACCGCCCGCACGCGCGGATCCGCGGCCACCTCCCGCCAGTCGCGCACCGCGGAGGCGAACCCGAACTGCTCCGCCGCCTCCTCGGCCCGGCCCGGCACCTCGTCGGCGACCGCCACCAGCTCCGGCCGCAGCGGCAGCCGCGGATAGTGGTGCCGCACCCGGGCGTAGGCCTGGGTGTGCACCCGGCCCATCCAGCCGAACCCGACGACGCCGACGCCCAGCGTGTCACCCACCATGACAGCCCCTCTCAAGCCCCGGCCCGAGCCCCTCTTTGGACCGGTCCATTTTTCTCGGCCCGCCCACCTTGGGTGGCGCGTTCCCGGCTGTCAAGCCTTCTCCCGGTCTCACCGCGCCTTTGACAGGGCAGCCACCCTCATGGAACGGTCCATCGCATGAGACCGCCGACCATCCGCGACGTCGCCGAACACGCCGGAGTCTCCAAATCGCTGGTCTCGCTGGTGCTGCGCGGCTCGCCGCAGGTGCGGCCCGAGAAGCGGGACGCCGTGCTGCGGGCCGTGCGGGAGCTGGGCTACCGGCCGAACGCCGCCGCCCGCACCCTCAGCGAGCAGCGCTCCCGCACGATCGGCGTCCTCCTGCACGACCTGCGCAACCCCTGGTACGTCGACCTGCTCGAAGGCCTCAACTCGGTCCTGCACACCGCCGGTCTGCGCACCGTCCTCGCCGACGCCCGCCTCAACCGCCGCACCGGACAGGACCCGGCGGGCCCCTTCCTGGACCTCGGCGTGGACGGTCTCGTCGTCGTCGGCACCCTTCCCGACCCGGCCGCGCTCGGCCCGGCCGCCGCCCGCATACCCGTCGTCGTGGCCGGGGCCCGCGAGACCGTGCCGCCCGGCGTGGACCTGGTCGCCGGCGACGACACCCGGGGCGCGCGGCTCGTCACCGAGCACATCGTCGGGCTCGGCCACCGCCGCATCGCGCACATCGCGGGCTACGGCGCCGTCGGCGAACTGCGCCGCCGCAGCTTCGAGGCGACCATGCGGGACCACGGCCTGGCCGCGGACGCGCTGGTCGAACCCAGCGACATGACGGAGGAGGGCGGCTACCGGGCGACCGTACGGCTCCTCGGCCGCGCCGACCGGCCCACCGCCGTACTGGCCGTCAACGACATCGCAGCCGTCGGCGCCCTGTCCGCGGCGGCCGAGCTGGGCCTGCGCGTGCCGCACGACCTCTCCGTGACCGGCTACGACAACACGGCCGTCGCCCGGCTGCGCCACCTGTGGCTGACCACCGTCGACCACGCCGGACACGAGGTCGGCCGCCACGCGGCCCGCTGCCTCCTGGACCGCTTCGAGCGGCCGGGCGGCGCGGGCCGTACGCACCTGGCCGCGCCGACACTGGAGATCAGGGGCACGACCGCCCCACCGCTCACAGGTTGATCGCGTACGCCTTGCGCAGCGTCTCGTGCACCGTCCACGTCGTACGGTCGCCCTCGCGCAGCACCGCCATGTCGCCCGGCCCGACCCTCAGCGTCGGCCCGCCCTCGACCTCGATCGTCGCCGACCCGCTGATCACCACGAACAGCTCGTCCGCCTCGGTGTCGGTCACGACACCCGGCGTGATCTGCCAGATGCCGCGCACCTGGCGGCCGTCCGCCGACTCCCACACCACCTTCCCGGTCACCTCGGGCGTCCCGGAGACGATCTGCCCGGGCTCCAGCGGCTCGGGCTCGAGCGCGGCGTCGGGGATGTGAACAACGAAACCATGGGTCATACGGCCGACCCTAGCCAGCCCGCACCCCGCCCCGGCGCCGACAGAGTGTGCGGGATCGGCCCCCACGGCCGGACACTTCGTCGCGCGGCGGCCGGGCACTGGGCCGCGTGGCGGCCGGACACTGGGTCGCGCGGCGGCCGGGCACTCCGTCGTACGGCGGCCGGACGCGTCGGCGCCCCTCACGCCCGCCGGGTCAGCATGCTCACCGCGTTGGCGGTGACGACGGCTGCGATCCCGGCGCACTCCCACCCGCCCAGGCCCTCGCCGAGGACGACCCACCCCACCACCGCCGCCAGCACCGGATTGACGCTCATGAACAGCCCGAACGTCTGCGCCGGGACGTGCCGCAGGGTCAGCAGATCGGCGAGATAGGGCACGGCGGAGGACAGCACCCCGGCCGCGACCGCGCAGGCCACCGCCGCCGCGCCCGGCGGCCGGTGCGCCACGACCAGCAACCCGACCGGCAGGAACAGCACCGCCGACACCCCGGCCGCGGCGGCCGCCCCCTGCGCGCCGGGCAGCCGGGTGCCGATCGTGCGGTTGAGCAGGATGTACGACGCCCAGCACGCCGCCGCCAGCAGACCGAGCCCCATCCCCAGGTAGTCCGCGGAGGGCCGCGGACGCATCAGCACGACCACGCCCGCCGCAGCGAGCACCGCGCAACAGGCGTCCAGCCGACGGCGTACGGCGGCCAGCGCGATGGTCAGCGGCCCCAGGAACTCCAGGGTCACCGCGAGCCCGAGGCCGATCCGGTCGACGGCGCTGTACAGACTCAGGTTCATCGTGCCGAACACCACGGCCAGCAGCAGCACCGGCCACCACTGCCGCCAGGTGAACTCCCGCAGCCGGGGCCGGGCGAGCGGCAGCAGCACGGCGGCGGCGACGTACTGCCGTACCGCGACCACCCCGACCGGGCCGAGCACCGGGAAGGCCAGGGCGCCCACGGCGGCGCCCGTCTGGTTGGACAGACCGCTGCCGAGCATGGCGGCGACGCCGGCCAGTCGCCTTCGCCCGGGCGTGACGGTGTCAGGGGATATGCGCGACCAGCGCGATGCGGAAGCGGAGGCGGAAGCTGTGCCCATGCGCCGCATCGTGCGCGCACCCAGGGCTTGCGCAAAATGCATGTACCGTCCGATCCATACGCTTGACGCATGGATGTGGAACTCCGCCATCTGCGCTGCCTCGTCGCCATCGCCGACGAGGGCACCTTCACCGACGCCGCGCTCGCGCTCGGCGTCTCCCAGGCGGCCGTCTCGCGGACGCTCGCCGCGCTGGAACGCGCCCTCGGCGTGCGGCTGCTGCGGCGCACCTCCCGCGCGGTGACGCCGACGGCGACCGGACAGCGGGTCCTGGCGCACGCCCGGCGGGTGCTGGCCGAGGTGGACGACCTGGTCCGGGACGCCACCACCGGCCGGGACGAGCTGCGGATCGGCTACGCCTGGGCGGCACTCGGCCGCCACACCCTGCCCTTCCAGCGCCGCTGGGGCGCCGCCCACCCGGAGACCGGACTGCACCTGGTGCGCGTCAACTCGCCCACCGCCGGGTTGCTGGAGGGCATGTGCGACCTCGCCGTGGTCCGCCGGACGCTCGACGACCGGCGCTTCGACTCCGCGATCGTCGGCCTGGAGCGGCGGCTGTGCGCGATGGCCGCCGACGACCCGCTGGCCCGGCGCCGCTCGGTGCGGCTGGCCGACCTCGCCGGGCGCGTGCTGCTGGTGGACCGCCGCACCGGCACCGCCACCCCGGAGCTGTGGCCGCCGGACGACCGCCCGGCGACCGAGGAGATCCACGACGTCGACGACTGGCTCACCGTCATCGCCACCGGCCGGTGCATCGGCGTGACCGCCGAGTCCACCGCGAACCAGTACCGGCGGCCCGGCGTGGTCTACCGCCCGGTGCGGGACGCCGAGCCGGTCGCCGTGCGCCTGGCCTGGTGGCGTGACGATCCGCACCCGGCCGGCCAGGCGGTGCTGGAACTGCTCACCGAGCTGTATCGGGGATGAGGTAGGCTTGACCTGCACGATCACGCGGGAGACCGCGGGTCGGCCGCCGGGACGTGGCGCAGCTTGGTAGCGCACTTGACTGGGGGTCAAGGGGTCGCAGGTTCAAATCCTGTCGTCCCGACACGGCGAAGGGCCCTCACAGGCGAACCTGTGAGGGCCCTTTCTCATCCCCCGTTCCTTTCCCCCGTTGTTTCCCCCGTGTCTCCCCCGTTGTTTCCCCCGCGTCCCCCGTTGTCCCCGTTGCTTCCCCCGTGCTCACGTCCCCCGTGAACTGACGCGGTCGAACACGTCACCCCTCCCCCGAAGGGGTGACGTGCTCGACCGCTCCCCCGGTGCCGGACTGCGGTCTGGCGCCCGTGTGCGGTCGTACGGCCCGTCACCAGCACATGACGGCCGTCTCGCCCGAACCCCACGCGGAGTACAGGCGCACACGGACGAAGTAGCGGCGGCCCTTGACGAGCCGGGCCCGGACGGTGGCGTTGGCGGGTGTGCCGCCGTCGTCGTGGGCGGTGAGATAGCGCGGTTCGCCGTCGCGTTCCTCGAAGACCACGACGACGGTGTCGGCGGCGCCGAAGACCCCCACGCTGTACTCGCGGGTCTCCGGCGGCTCGACGGTGAAGTCGGCCTGCCCGCCGCTCTCGAGACGCAGCGCCGCCGACCGGAAGGGCACCAGCGGCTGCGCCACGGCCGCCGGCGGATACCAGCGCAGCGCGAACTCCTTGTCCGCGGCGGACAGCGTGCCCGGCGGATGCAGCCCCGCACGATACTGCTCCGGCTCCAGGATCAGCCCCGGCGGGAACGGATACTCCATGATCGACTGCGGGTCCCAGACCGCGCCGTTCACCTCGTCCCGGTCCAGCTTCCGCAGAATGTTGACGTAGGTCCGGTCCCGGCTCCAGAAGTTGGGCGGGCCGGCCAGCTCCTCGTACACGGCCTCGTCGTCCCAGTGGAGCCCGGCGCACGGGTTCTGGTGCTCGTGCGTCATGCCCAGCGCGTGCCCGATCTCGTGCAGGGCCGTCGCGCGCTCCCCGGGCGCGGTCAGGTCCCAGCCGAAGTTCATCGTGCGCTCGCGCAGACCGACCCGCAGGGCGTCCCGGCCCACGAGCGACCAGGAGCCGCCGCCCGGCTGGAAGCCGATGCGCAGCTCCGCCTCCGAGCGGTCGCCCACCTCGGCGAAGGTCAGGCCGATCCCCAGGTCCCGCCACTCGTCGAAGCACTCGCGGACGACGTCCTGCTGCTCCTTGGTGCCCGCCCACGACACCCGCCGGGTCTCCCCGGTCCCCGGCACGGGGATCACGGAGCCGTCGGCGCCTTCGGAGTCGTCCGTGAAGAACCAGTAGTGCAGCACGGTGCCGTTGACCCACATCCGGTGACCCCGGACGAGCGCACCGATCCGCTCGGCGGCCAGCCCCGGCGCGAAGGCGGGGTCGGGCTGCTGCGCGAGGGAGCAGTAGCGTGCGGTCATGGACCCAGAGTGGGGCCGGAGGGGCTCCGGGCGCCTGAGTCGGGGTCTACTCAAGTGCCCCTGTATCAGGACTGAGTAGCGCGGCTCCTGTAGACGTGATGACTTACGAACAGGACGCGAAGACCCTTCGGCTGCCCTGGCCGTTCACCGGCCGCGAGGACGAACTGGAGCTGGTCCGCCGCTCGCAGACGGCCGGGCGGCACGGCATCGTGGTCACCGGCCCGTCGGGCGTGGGCAAGACCCGGCTGGTCACCGAGGCACTACGCGGCACCGACTGCGCCCGCGCCGCCGGCACCCCCGACTCCCGCGGCATCCCCTTCGCCGCGTTCGCGCACCTGCTGCCCGAGTCCGTCACCCTGTCCCGCGCGGTGCGCCTGCTCTCCGGCGTACGGCTGCTGCTGGTCGACGACGCGCACTGGCTGGACGACGCCTCCGCCGCCCTCGTCCACCAGCTCGCCGTCCACGGCCGCACCCGGCTGGTGGTCGTCGTCACCGACGGCACCCCGGCACCCGCCGCGGTGGCCCGGCTGTGGACCGGCGAACTGCTGCCCCGCCTCGCCCTGGAGCCGCTGCCCGCCGAGGAGACCGCGCGGCTCGCCGCCGCGGGCGCGGGCCGGGCGCTGGAACCGCTCACCGCGCGCCGGCTGCACCGGCTGTGCAGCGGCGATCTGCGACTGCTGCGCGATCTGCTGGGCGCCGTGCGCGACGGCGGGCTGCTCAGCCGCGTACCGGACACCGACACCTGGGCGTGGCGCGGCCCCGTGCCGGTCACCCCGGCCGTCCGCGAGCGCACCGCGCCGGTCCTCGACCGCACCGACCCCGACGAGCGGGAGACCCTCGACCGGCTGGCCTTCGCCGAGCCCCTGGCGGTCGACCCCGACGCGTTCGACCTGAGCGTCCTCGAACGCCTGGAGGCGGCCGGCCTGATCCACCTCGACGAGTGCCACCGCGTCCGGCTCGCCCACCCCCTGTACGGCCCGGCGCTGCGGGCCACGGCCGGCCGGCTGCGGGCCCGCAGGCTGGGCGGCACCCCCGACCGGTACGCCTCCGCGCTCGCCGCCGAGACCGCCACGCTGGCCCGCCGGATCGCCGACGCGGACGTCCGGACGCTGCCGGCCCCCGTGGGGGAGTGGCTGGCGGGGGAGGGCCACCCGGTGCCGCCCGCCTACGCCGCCGTGCGCGCCCGGTACGCCCGGCTGCGGGGCGAGCTGACCGAGGCCGCGACGTGGGCCCGCGAAGGGCTGCGGGCCGGCGCGGACGACCCCTCCTGCCGTACCGAACTCGCCCTGGCCGTCGCGCAGTCGGCGGGCTCCACGGTGGCACCGGACGCCCACGGCGGGCGTACGGCACACGGGCCGGTGGCGGTGCGGCCGGCCGCGGCGCGGGCCGCGGAGGAGGCGGACGCCGGCGAAGACGTCCCCGGCGACGACGTCCTCGCGCTGTACGACGCCGTGCGCCTCGGCGCCCCGGAGTCGGTGCTGGGCCGGCTGCCCGCCGGGAGTGTCTTCGCCGAGCACGCCGCCGCCCTCGCCCGCCGCGACGGGCCCGCCCTGGACCGGGTGGCCGCCCGCCTGGAGGAGCGCGGCCTGCTGCTGTTCGCCGCCGAGGCGTACGCCCAGGCCGTCCCCGCGCACCGCGACCCCGGCGCGGCCCGCAGGGCCCGCACCCGGGCCGTCGCCCTGGCCCGCCGCTGCCCCGGCGCGCGGACGCCCGCGCTGTCGGGGCTGGTGCTCGGTGAACTGACCGCCCGGCAGAGGCAGATCGTCACCCTGGCCGCCGCCGGGCTCAGCAACCGGCAGATCGCCGAACGGCTCACCCTCTCCGTCCGCACCGTCGGCAACCACCTCTACAGCGCCTACGCCCGCCTCGGGGCGAGCGACCGCGGATCGCTGCCGTGGCTCGTGGAGCTGCCGCAGGCCCAGTCCGCCTGACGGCACGCGGCCTTAAGGGCGAGCGGACGCCGGGCGGGCCCGGAGAGCGCCGGACCCCGGGGCACGGAACCACCCCGGGGTCCGGTCGCTCACGGCCGCCGCGTCACCACCGGACGGGCAGCCGCTCCGGGACGCGCTTCATGAACCCGGTCCGCCACACCAGTTGCTCGACCGGCACGGCCAGATCCAGTCGCGGCATACGGTCCAGCAGCACGCGGAGGGCGACCTCGGCGTGCTTCTTGCCGAGGGCGGTGGCCGGGCAGTAGTGGCCACCGCCGCCGAACGACAGGTGCGTGCCCGCGTTGGGCCGCTCCAGCCGGATCGCGCGCGGGTCGTCGTACTGGTCCGGGTCGTGGTTGGCGGCCTCGACCAGGACCAGCACCAGCTCGCCCCGGCGCACGGTGACATCACCGAGCCGTATGTCGTCGAGCGCGATCCTCGGCAGCCCGTCGGCGATGGACAGGTTGACGCGCAGCAACTCGTCGACGGCGGTGGGGATCAGGCCCGGCTCGGCGGCCAGCCGGTCCCGCACCTCGTGGTCGAGCAGCAGCGTCACGCACATCATCGTCAGCGCGCCCATGACCGAGATCACCCCGGCGCCGAACATGGTCACGCCGACGGTCGCGAACATCTCGTCCGACACGTGCGCGTACTCCGGGGTGCCGCGCAGCCCGGCGAGTTCGCCCATCAGGCCGGTGGTGTCCGGGTCGTCGAGGCGGCCCTTCATGTACGCGATGTCGCGGTCCCAGTTGAGCGCGGCGGCGGGTATCGGACGGGGACTGTTCATGAACGCCACGTGCAGGCTGCGGTAGAGGCGGTCCGCGTCCTCCATGGGGATGCCGAGCAGGCGGCAGTGCAGCCCGGTGGAGTACGGCACCGTGAAGTCCCGCCGCAGGTCGGCGGGTGCGCCCTCGGCGAGCATGCGGTCGGCGAGCTGCCCGGCGTACCGCTCCATCCAGTCGGCGTGCGCCTTGGGGTTGATGGCGCGCATCACCGCGCGGCGCAGTCCGGCGCCGGTGATGTTGCCCATGTTGTTGACGACCTCCGGCGGAATGGTCAGCGCGTACTGGCGCGGCACCCCGGGAGCGGAGGTCTCCTTGAGACTGAACCGGTCGTCCTCCAGCACCTGCTTGCACAGGGCGTGCGAGGACACCAGCCAGGCGACGTCCCCGGCGATGGTGCGCACCCGGGTCACCGGGCGGTCGCGCAGCAGGGAGGGGACTTCGTCCGGGAGGCGGTCACCGCGCGGCGAGAACGGGAAGTCGAGCAGACCGGTGTCGGTTGCGGTGGTCACTGGGCGTCCTCCGGAGCGGTGAGAGCGATGATGCCGTGGCCCTGGTTGCGGGATGCGCGCAGCCCGTGCCCCGGTCCGTAGAGAAGGTCCGCCAGCGGCAGTACTTGGTGGTAGCAGTTGAGTGAGGAGGCGACGCCGAAGATCGCCGGCGAGTCGATGAAGAGGGGCAGTTCGGCGAGTATGTAGCGGGTGCACACCTCACGTTGCCGGTCGGTGGCGTCCCGGCCGGTGACCTTGTCCCGGAGGAACCGGTCGACCAGGCCGGCGACCGTGGCCGCGAGCGCGGCGTCGCCGGTCATCAGCGTCTCGACGTGCCGGCTGAGTCGCCGGTACTCGGGCCGGCCCGTGAGCGCGGACACGGGCTGTGCCCGTACCCGGGCCCCGTCGGGGTCGACGGCCAGGGCGGCGTTGGAGACTTTGGCGCGTACCCCGCGCAGGTTCTTGACCGCCTTGCGTCGGGCGTCGTCGGGCGCGTAGCCCAGGGCCTCGTACATGTCGGCGATGTACAGGTCCGTATAGACGAGGTCGACGCGGGCGAACCGTTCGGCCGCCCAGTGGGCGAGGCCGGTCACGGTCTCCGCGGTGAAGAAGCTGTTGCCGGGCGAGACGCCGATGACGGCGTGCTGCGCTTCCTGTTCGATCACCCGGCAGTGTGAGGTGTACGGCCGCACGGTGAATATGTCGGTCGCGATGGTCGTCAAGAGGACGATTCCCTTATCGAGCCACTAGTCCCATGGGGCCCCGTGCCCCAGGTGTGGCGGCTCAGGGGGAGAACCTAGCCCAGCTCCGGGCGTTACGCAGCATGATCGAGAAGTGACTCAGCGGTAGATGTGGACGGTTGAACTCCGCACAAAATCAGCCAAGTTGAAAGCCTCGTGCCGTTTCCCGTGGCGACGCCGTGAGTTCACCTGTCGTTCACGCAACTCGTGTTCGCGCGGCCCGTGTTCACGCCGCCCCGAACGCCGTGAACGCCCACCCCGTCGCCTGGTGCAGGGCGTCCCCCGGCAGCGCGGCGCGCGCGTCACGCAGCGCCTCCGCCAGCGACAGACCCGCCCCGAGCCCCTTGTGCAGCGCCAGCATCAGCGGCACCACCGCGGCGTCATTCACCGGCGCGCTGCTCGCCACCACCCCCGCCGTGCCCAGCGGCAGCAGCGCCGTGACCAGACCCAGCAGCTCGTCGGCACCGACCGAGGCCAGCCGGGCGGTGTCGCAGCTCGAGAGGATGATCCGGTACGGACTGCGGGCCAGCCGCTCGAAGTCGTGCACGATCAGCGGCCCGTCCGCCATCCGCAGCGAGGAGAACATCGGGCTGTCCGCGCGGAACGTGCCGTGCGCGGCGATGTGGGCGAGCGCAGCCCCGTCCAGCTCCTCCAGGACGCGCGGCACCCGCGCCTCCTCGTCCTCCAGCACCCGCGCCTCGGCGTACCGGTCGGCGACCTCCGGGACCTCCGCGCCGCCGGTCGCCAGACCCGGCCCGCGCACCAGCACATGACGGCCGCCCGGCGGCGGCTCGGTCTCCCGGGCCCGCAGCCAGCTGCTCGCCGACGGCGACACACTGACCACCCGCTCCCGCAGCGACGGCAGCAGTGCCCACGGCACCCGGTGCAGCCGCGCGGGCGGCACGATCACCACGGGCCCCGGACTCAGGCGTCCGGCGGCCGGGCCCAGCAGCAGCTCCTCCAGCCGCCGGCCCGCCGCCTCCACCACCGGCAGCCGGCCCTCGGCGCCGGGGTGGGCCAGCCGCCGCAGCCCGGCCTGCACATGCTCGGCCTCGACCTCCGCCTCCGCCAGCAGCCCCGCCTCGAACCGCCGCACCCGGCCCCGGCCGCACAGCAGCACCTGCACCCGCCCGTCCAGCACCGCCAGCTCCACCAGCAGCGTCTCGCCCAGCCGGTCCAGCAGCCGGCCCACGTCGAACCGGTGCCCGTCGCCCGGCGCGCCACCCCGGATGTGCAGCGTCCGCGACCGCACCTCCCGCTCCAGCCGCCGCTGCTCCCGCTCCAGCGCCGGTATCGGCCGGCCCTCCCAGCGGGCCGCCTCCGCGCGGGCCGCGATCTCCCGGAACGCGGTCAGCCCGCTCAGCAGCGCCGGGTCGGCGGGCGGCCGGGTCGGCGGCGCGGACAGCACCGTCGCCCGCCACCGCTCGCTCCACACCAGCAGCCGCCGCGGCCCGCCCCCGTCCAGGCTCGCCCGCTGCGCCAGCGCGGCCAGTTCGGCGCCCTGCGCGGTGGCCCGCGCCCGCAACTCCGAGGCGCCCAGCGTCATCCGGTGGTCGTCCAGCACGTCGAGACCGCGCCGGCAGGCCTCCAGCACACCCCGCGCCGAACCCGCCGCCCGCGCCCGCAGCGCCTGCGCCGCCCACCCCGTCATCCGGGCCAGCGGCGGCCCGCCGTGCCGGCTGCGCGCGGCCACCGCCAGATGCCGCTCGGCGTCCGCCGTCCAGCCCAGGCCCAGCGCGATCCGGCCCGCCAGCAGCGACGCCTCCGGCGCGGCCGGCGCCCCGAACGACGCCAGCCGCTCGGCCACCGCCGCGGCGTCCGCGACCAGCCGCCCCGAACTGCGCCCCGCGGCCACCCGCGCCTCGATCAGCACCAGCCGGGCATGCGTCTCCCACCAGGTGCGCCGCTGCCCGGAGAAGAGCCGCACGGCCACCGCCGCGCGGGCGATCGCGGTGTGCGGATCACCCGCCAGCCGGGCCGCGCGCGCCGCCGCCAGCAGCAGCTCCGCCTTGCGGGTGGACTGCCCGCCCATCCCGTCCAGCACGGCGATCGCCGCGTCCGCCTCCGCCAGCGCCTCCGGCGCCAGGCCCGCCGCCATCAGCACCTCGCAGCGGCGGATGTTCAGCATGAACGTCGGCGTGCCCAGCTTGGCGTACCGCTCCTCCGCCTCGTCCAGCAGCCGCAGCGCCGCCGGGATGTCCCCCGACCGGAACGCGGCGAGGCCCCGGCTCTCCACCGCGTCCGCCTTGTCGTGCTCCTGGCCGGTGGTCTCCCACAACTTCTCCGCCGCCGTGAAGTCGGCGTCCGCCCGCTCCACCGCGCCCAGCGCCAGATGCACCGTCGCCCGCAGCGTCAGCGCCCGCGCCGTCCAGATCACGTCGTCCGCCTGCCGCAGCACGGGAATCGCCCGGCGTACGTCCTCCAGCGCCTCGCGATGATGACCGAGCACCCACCAGACGTACGCCCGGCGGAACCGCACCCGCGCCCGGGTGTGCCCCGTACCGCGCGCCACCCCGCGCTCGAACGCCGCGAGCCCCTGCCGCGTGCGCCCCGCGTGCACCAACGCGACCCCGAGCGTGCCGAGGACGTCCGCCTCCCGCTCCGCCGAGTCCGCCCGCGCGGCCAGATCGCGGGCACGCCGAAGGTGGTGCAGGGCGATCCGCAGATCGCCGAAATCCCGCTGCCAGATGCCGATCACCTGGTGCGCCACGGAGGCGTGCAGCGGTGACGGATCGGCCGCGAGCACCTCCTGCGCCCGGTCCAGCGCCTCGTTCGGGGCGGCGAACACCATCGGCAGCAGTTCGAGAACCGAGTCGCTTCCCGCTCTCACCCCACGGATGGTAGTGGCCGCCGTCGCCCGGAACCACGGGCCACCGATTCGTCTCTGTATCAATCAGCGACATCGCGACTCCAGTTGACGAACGTCGCCACAACGGGGAGGACACGCCATGGCACCACAGCGATTCCGCGAGCAGTTCGACCAGATCCAGCGCACGATGCCCGACGTCCCGCTCGCCATGGGACCGGACGACTCCGCGGAATTCCTCTACGAGAAGGGGGTCGTCCTCGCCCGCGACGGCGAGGAGGCGCAGCTCGTCGAGGACACCGTCCGCACCTTCTTCACCGAGGCCCCCGACCTGACCCCCGACACGGTGCGCCGGGCGGGCCCGCCGCGCAACCGCTCCGGCATCACCCGCATCCAGGTCGGCGACCCCGGCGAGGGCGCACCCGGCGCGGACCGCGCCGTCGCGGGCGCGCTGCGGGCACTGCGCCAGGCGGAGGGACGCGCGGGCCGCCGGCTGGTCAGCCGCAACCACGTGGTGTCCATCGCCGTCAACGCCTGCCCCGGCGACGAACCCGCCCCCGCCCCGCAGAACGAACCGCCCAACCCGGCCGCCGCCGAAGGCCGGTACGACCCGGAGACCTCCGTCGGCGTCCTCGTCGTCGACACCGGCCTGATGAGCGACTACCGCGCCTACCCGCTGCTCGCCCACACCCGCGGCGACCTCCAGATCCAGGAGACCGACGAGGACGGCGTACTCCAGCAGTACGTCGGCCACGGCACCTTCATCGCCGGGCTGGTCGCCGCCGTCGCCCCCAACACCGACGTCACCGTACGCAACTCGCTCAACGACGCCGGGGCCGTCCTGGAGTCCGAGTTCGGCGAGAAGCTCTTCGAGGCCGTCGACGCGAGCGGCTGGCCCGACATCCTCAGCCTCTCCGCGGGCACCTCCAACGGCCGCACCGACGGACTTCTCGGCGTCCAGGCGTTCATGGAGGAACTGCGCGAGCAGCGCACCCTGCTCGTCGCCTGCGCCGGCAACAACGCCAGCGCCACCCCCTTCTGGCCCGCCGCCTACGCCGACCTGCCCGACTGGCACGACAGCGTCCTCTCCGTCGGCGCGCTGCGCGGCGACGGCGAGTTCGGCGCCTGCTTCTCCAACCACGGCGGCTGGGTGAAGGTCTACGCCCCCGGCGAGCGCCTCACCAGCGCGCTGACCGGCTGGGGCACCCCCGTGCCGTACGTCTACCAGCACTCCACCTACGACGCCTGCCGCTACGGCTTCGGCTACGGCTGCACCTGCCAGTTCCCCCGCCACACCGGCGTGCTCAGCGAGGACAGCGCCGAGAGCAAGCCGGACCAGGTGATGTTCCAGGGGCTCGCGCAGTGGAGCGGCACCTCGTTCGCCACCCCCGTGGTCGCCGGGCTGGTCGCCGCCTACATGACGGCGCACAAGGAGCGCGACCCGCGCGCCGCCGCACGCCGACTGCTCGCGACGAACACCGAGTTCGCGGAGGTACGCGGGGCGCATGTACCGGCGCTGATGCCCCCCACCTGGCGCCCCGTCCCGGTCGAAGCGCCGGTCGCCGCGGTATGAGTACCGGAGCAGTCCCCGCCACGGCGTACGATGACGTGCCGTACACGAGGGGTGGGGCCGTGGACCGTGCAGATGTCGGCGCGCTCGTCCAGTCCGCCGTCGACGGCGACGCGGCGGCGTGGAAGGCGCTGGTGGAAGGGCTGAGCCCACTGGTCTGGTCCGTGGTGCGCGCCCACCGGCTCTCCGACGCCGACGCGCACGAGGTCTACCAGACGGTCTGGTTCCGCTTCGCCCAGCACCTCGGGCGGATCCGCGAACCGCACAAGGCCGGATCCTGGCTGGCGACCACCGCGCGCAACGAGTCGCTGAAGGTGATCCGCGGCTGGCAGCGGCTGACGCCGACCGACGACCCGCAACTCCTGGACCGGGTCAGCGAGGACCGCACACCGGAGCAGTCCCTGCTCGACTCCGAGGAGGCCGCCGCGCAGAGCGAGCGGGTCCGGCGGCTGTGGCAGGAGTTCGAGGCGCTGGGGGAGCGGTGCCGGCAGCTGCTGCGGGTGCTGATGGCCTCGCCGCCGCCCAGCTATCAGGAGGTGTCCGCCGCTCTGGGCATCGCCGTCGGCAGCATCGGGCCGCTGCGCCAGCGCTGTCTGCGCCGGCTCCGCGCCCGACTCGACGCACGGGGAGCATCGTGAACGACATGACCAACGGCGCGGACGGCGCCGGCGAGGACTTCGACCACTTCGGCAGCGGCGCGGACCGCGGCCTCGACCGCGGTCTCGACGAGGAAACCGCCCTGGACGACGCCGAGTTCGGTGCCGGACTGCTGGAGGAGGAGCTGCGGCAGGCCGCGACCATCCTCGACCCGGTCCCGCCGGAGCTGCGACGGCTGGCCGTGGACGCGTACGCCCTGCACGACCTCGACGCCCGCCTCGCTGAGCTGACCTTCGACTCCCTGGTGGACGCCATCCCGGTGCGCGGCGCGACCGACGTACCGCGGATGCTGACCTTCCGCACCGGCGAGCTGAGCGTGGACGTCGAGGTGACCGCCCACGGGCTGATCGGGCAGGTGCTGCCGCCGCAGCCCGCCCGGATCGAGGTCCTCGGCGGCCCGCACCCCGCCGTCCCGGACACCCTCACCGCCGACGCCATGGGCCGCTTCACCAGCGACCTGCCGCCCACCGGCCCGTTCGCGCTGCGCCTGCGGACCGGCGGGGAGGTGGTCGTGACGGAGTGGCTGCGGGCCTGACCGGCCGTGGCCCGGGGCCTCAGCGCGCCACGGCGTCGACCAGCGCGGCGAGCGCGCCCGCCAGGCGCTCCAGCCCCGGCCCGGCCGGACCGCCCGGCTCGGTCATGTAGGTGTCCCGGCGGATCTCCACCATCAGCGCGGACACCCGCGGGTCCGTCCCGTAGAACTCCAGCGGCACATACGTCCCGCTGAACGGGCTGTCGAGCCCCACTCCCTCCCCGCCGAAGGCGGCGCGGGCGGCGGCGAGCAGCTCCGGCGGCGTGTGCGAGGCGTCGGTGCCCAGGCACACGGGCGGACGCGGGCCGTCCCCGTGCAGCTCGTACGGCAGCGGCTCGCTCGGGTACGAGTGCACGTCGATGATCACCGCCCGCCCGGTCGCGGCCAGCCGCGCGGCCACGGCGTCCGTCATGGCCCGCGCGTACGGCCGGAAGTACCGTTCGATCAACGGCTCGGGGTCGGTGTCCGCGGGGCGCAGGACCTCGCGGTGCGTGGTCCGGGTGTACACCGCCCCCATGCCCACGGCGAGCATCTCCTCCCGCTCGTCCGGAAACCGCTCCGGATCCACGACCAGCCGCGACAGCCGGTTCACGAACCTCCAGGGCGTGAGCTGCGCGAGCCCGGCCGCCTCGGCGGCGATCCGCTCGGTGTGGGCGTCGACGATGTGGTCCAGCTCCCGCTCCAGCGCCCCGTCGTCCAGCGCGATGCCGGCCCGTACGTCCGCCGGTATCTCCCGCGAGGAGTGCGGCACATGGAGGATCACCGGCGAGTCGTCGTCACCGGGCAGCAGGTCGAAGGACGGACGGGACACGGGCGGCTCCGGAAGGCTCGGGACGCGGGGCGTGGACTCGGGGACGTGGACGCGGGGACGGGTGAGACGGGTCCGCCCCGGTCGGGCAGGGTGCCGACCGGGGCGGTCGCGGAGAACCCCTTGCGGGGCGAGCGTCAGCTCAGGGAGGCCAGGGCCTCGTTCCAGGTGGCGGAGGGGCGCATGACCGCGGCGGCCTTGGCCGGGTCCGGCTGGTAGTAGCCGCCGATCTCGACCGGCTTGCCCTGGACGGCGATCAGCTCGTCGACGATCTTCTGCTCGTTCGCGGCGAGCGTCTCGGCGAGCGGGGCGAAGGCCTTCGCCAGGTCCGCGTCGTCGGTCTGCCTGGCCAGCTCCTGCGCCCAGTACAGGGACAGGTAGAAGTGGCTGCCGCGGTTGTCGATGCCGCCGACGCGACGGGTCGGGGACTTGTCCTCGTTGAGGAAGGTCGCCGTGGCGCGGTCGAGGGTGTCGGCGAGGACCTTGGCCTTGGTGTTGCCGGTGGCCGTCGCGTACTGCTCCAGCGACGGGACCAGGGCGAAGAACTCGCCCAGGGAGTCCCAGCGCAGGTAGTTCTCCTTGACCAGCTGCTGGACGTGCTTCGGCGCGGAGCCGCCGGCGCCCGTCTCGAACAGGCCGCCGCCCGCCATCAGCGGGACGACCGACAGCATCTTGGCGCTGGTGCCCAGCTCCAGGATCGGGAAGAGGTCGGTCAGGTAGTCACGCAGGACGTTGCCGGTGACGGAGATCGTGTTCTCGCCGCGGCGGATGCGCTCCACCGACAGCTTGGTCGCCTCCACCGGGGACAGGATCTTGATGTCCAGGCCCTCGGTGTCGTGCTCCGGCAGGTACTGCTTGACCTTGGCGATCAGGTTGGCGTCGTGGGCGCGGGTCTCGTCCAGCCAGAACACGGCCGGGTCGCCGGTGGCGCGGGCGCGGGTGACGGCGAGCTTGACCCAGTCGCGGATCGCCGCGTCCTTGGTCTGGCAGGCGCGGAAGATGTCGCCCTGGGAGACCGGCTGCTCGATCAGGACGTCGCCGCCCTGGTCGACCAGGCGGACGGTGCCCGCGGCCGGGATCTCGAAGGTCTTGTCGTGGGAGCCGTACTCCTCGGCCTTCTGCGCCATCAGGCCGACGTTCGGCACCGAGCCCATGGTGGCCGGGTCGTAGGCGCCGTTGGCCTTGCAGTCCTCGATGACGGTCTTGTAGACGCCCGCGTACGAGGAGTCCGGGATGACCGCGATGGTGTCGGCCTCCTGGCCGTCCGGGCCCCACATGTGGCCGGAGGTGCGGATCATGGCCGGCATGGAGGCGTCGACGATGACGTCCGACGGCACGTGCAGGTTGGTGATGCCCTTGTCGGAGTCGACCATCGCCAGGGCCGGGCCCTCGGCCAGCTCGGCGTCGAAGGAGGCCTTGATCTCGGCGCCCTCGGGCAGGGACTCCAGGCCCTTGAAGATGCCGCCGAGGCCGTCGTTCGGGGAGAGGCCCGCGGCGGCCAGCGTCGCGCCGTAGCGCTCGAAGGTCTTCGGGAAGAAGGCGCGGACCACGTGGCCGAAGATGATCGGGTCGGAGACCTTCATCATCGTGGCCTTCAGGTGCACGGAGAACAGCACGCCCTCGGCCTTGGCGCGGGCGACCTGGGAGGCCAGGAACTCGCGCAGGTGGGCGACGCGCATCACGGAGGCGTCGACGACCTCACCGGCGACGACCGGTACGGACTCGCGCAGCACGGTGGTGGTGCCGTCCTCGGCGACCAGCTCGATCCGCAGCGTGCCGTCCTCGGCGATGACGACCGACTTCTCGGTGGAGCGGAAGTCGTTCTGGCCCATGGTCGCCACGTCGGTCTTGGACTCGGAGGTCCAGGCGCCCATGCGGTGCGGGTGGGTCTTGGCGTAGTTCTTCACCGAGGCCGGGGCACGGCGGTCGGAGTTGCCCTCGCGCAGGACCGGGTTCACGGCGGAGCCCTTGACCTTGTCGTAGCGGGCCTTGATCTCCCGCTCCTCGTCGGTCTTCGGGTCGTCCGGGTAGTCCGGCAGCGCGTAGCCCTGGCCCTGGAGCTCGGCGACGGCGGCCTTGAGCTGCGGGATGGACGCCGAGATGTTCGGCAGCTTGATGATGTTGGCCGCGGGCGTCTTGGCCAGCTCACCCAGCTCGGCGAGGGCGTCCGGGATGCGCTGGTCCTCGGTCAGGTACTCCGGGAACACGGCGATGATGCGGCCGGCCAGCGAGATGTCCCGCGTCTCCACGGCGACACCCGCCTGCGAGGCGTACGCCTTGACCACCGGCAGGAAGGAATACGTCGCCAGGGCCGGGGCCTCGTCAGTGTGCGTATAGATGATGGTCGAGTCAGTCACCGGGTGCTCCGCTCCACGTCTGCAACATTGCTCGACATCAAGATATCTCGTGATCGTGTGCGGATCGACAGGGGTACGGATCCGATCGCATGGACATGACCGCAGGGGGCAGATGTCGCTCTGCCCGGTCCCAGCCGATCGCGCCCGTGGGGGGCGCCCGTACCCGAAGGACGGACACATGCGACGCACCCGGCTCAGAGCCGTGCTCGGTGCCTTACTCCTGACCCTGCTGGCCCTGCTCGGCGCCGCCCCCGGCGCCACGGCGGCCCCGGCCACCACGACGACCCCGGCGACCACTCTGCCGATCGAGTACCACACCGACACGGCCGTGGACCCGGTGCACCACCGGCTCTACATCGCCGACCGCGTCAGCGGATCGGTCGTCGTCACCGACTTCGACGGCCGGATCGTGCGCACGCTCCCCGGCCTGCCCGGCGCCGCCGACCTGGTGCTGTCCCCGGACGCCCGCACCCTGTACGTGGCGCTCAGCCTCGGCGACGCCATCGTCGCCCTCGACACCGCCACGTACCGGACGAAGGCCCGCTACGCCACCGGCACCGGAGCCCCCACCGGCCCGGTCCGGCTCGCGCTGGTGGACGGCACCCTCTGGTTCAGCTACGGCGAGCAGTGGGAGAGCAACCTCGGCTCGCTCACCCTGGGCCGCCGTCCGGTGGTACGCCTGGCCCACCTGCCGTGGGGCACCTGGGCGGGCCCGCCGATGCTGCTGTCCTCGCCCACGGCGCCCGGCCTGGTGATCGCCGCCGAGCAGTACTCGAGCGCGGGTACCGTCACCGTCTACGACGTGACCTCCGGGGCACCGGTGGTGCGGACCACGCAGGACAACCCGGGCGGGATCTACGACGTCCGCGACCTGGCCCTGTCGCCCGACGGCCGCACGCTCCTCGCGGTGAGCGGGGCGCCGTACCACCACGTGGCCCTGCGCCTCGCCGACCTGTCGGTGGAGCACACCTATCCGACCGGCGCGTACCCGAACGCCGCCGCGGTGGCGCCCGACGGCACCGTCGCCGCGGGCGTCGACCGGTCCTACGGCGAGGACGTCCTGCTCTTCGCGCCCGGCGCCGGCACCCCCTCCCAGGTCATCGACGTGAACCCGGGCAGCGGTGTCTCACTGCGGGGCCACGGGCTGGTCTGGTCCCCGGACGGCACCCGGCTGTTCGCCCTCACCGGCGAGTACCAGGCCCCGCTGGCCCTGCATGTGATCACCCCGTAGCCGCGCGGCCCGGCGGCGGTTCAGTCGAGGCGGGCGGCGGACACCCCGCCCGCCTCCTGCGCGCCGTCGCGCTGCTGCGGGATGGCCACCTGGTTCTGCCGCAGGGTCACGGTGCGGGCCGGGGCCGGGATGCTGATGCCCTCCGCGCGGTAGCGGCGGTGCAGGCGCTTGATGAACTCGTGCTTGATCCGGTACTGGTCGCTGAACTCGCCGACGCCGAGGATCACCGTGAAACCGATCCGCGAGTCGCCGAAGGTGTGGAAGCGGACGGCGGGCTCGTGGTCCGGGACGGCGCCGGTGACGTCGGTCATCACCTCGGTGACCACCTCGCAGGTCACCCGCTCCACGTGCTCCAGGTCGCTGTCGTAACCGACCCCGGCCTGGACCATGATGGTCAGCTCCTGCTCGGGCCGGTTGTAGTTGGTCATGTTCGTCCCCGCGAGCTGGCCGTTGGGGATGATGACCAGGTTGTTGGAGAGGTTGCGGATGGTGGTCTGCCGCCAGTTGATGTCGGTGACGTAGCCCTCCTCGCCGCTGCTCAGCCGGATGTAGTCGCCCGGCTGCACGGTCTTCGAGGCGAGGATGTGGATGCCCGCGAAGAGGTTGGCGAGGGTGTCCTGAAGAGCCAGCGCGACGGCCAGACCGCCCACGCCGAGCGCGGTGAGCAGCGGGGCTATGGAGATGCCCAGGGTCTGGAGCACCACCAGGAAGCCGATCGCCAGCACCATCACGCGGGTGATGTTGACGAAGATCGTGGCCGACGCGGCGACGCCGGAGCGGGACTGGGCCACCGACCGGACCAGGCCGGCCACGACCCGGGCCGCCGCCAGCGTCACCACGAAGATCAGCAGAACGGTCAGGGTCTGGTTGGTGTGGTGCTGCACGGTCCGGGTCAGCGGCAGCACCGCCGCCGCGGCCGCCGCGCCGCCGACGACCGCAGCCCACGGCACCACCGTGCGCAGCGCGTCCACGATGACGTCGTCCCCGCCCCAGCGGGTGCGGTCGGCCTGCCTGCCCAGCCAGCGCAGCATCAGCCGCAGCGCGAACGCCGCCAGCAGCCCCGCCGCCAGCGCGATACCGGCGAGCACGAAGTCGTCCAGGGTCAGCGCGCGGGTCATCGGTCACCTCCGGAGGGACGATCCGCGGCAAACGGGGCCGCCGACGGCCGGATGTGAAGTCTCGTCACGTTGTCACCTGCTCGAATTCCGGGATGTGCGAGCGCTCATCCTGCCGTATCCGGCACGCGCGTTCGCACCCGGTACGCCGCGGTTCAGCCGCCTCCCCGCCCGTCCCCGGGCGGGAACTGACGGGGTTTCCGCCGCCACGGGGTGCGCTGGGGCGGCTGGGGCCGGGCGCGGGGGTGAGCTGGGGCAGGTGTGCTCCGACGGACGCGGCGTCGGCCGGGTCGGCGGGGCCCGGCCGCCGCGGGGGTGGCCGGGAGTTGTCGCCGTGTCACCGGTCGGGGGCTGCCGGTCCCGCGCGCGGCGGGGCTCAGTCGCCCGCAGGGTGGCCTTCGGACCCGCGGACGGGGCTCAGTCGCCGGCCGGGTGGCCGCCTGCCCCGTGGGCGGGGCTGGGTCGCCTGCCGGGTGACCTTCGGACCTGCGGGCGGGCGGGGCGCAGACGCGCGGTCGGGTGGCCGCCGGCCTGTGCGCGGGCGAGGGTCTCAGGCACTCGGCCCCGTGGCCGCCGGCCTGTGCGCGGGCGGGTGCTCAGGCACTTGGCCTCGGTGGCTGCCAACCTGCGGGCGGGCACGGCTCAGAACGCTCGCAGGGAGGCCACCGGCCCCCTGGGCGGGAGTCACCCGCCCGCCGGGTGACCTCCGGACCCGCGGGTGGGCGGGGCGACAGACGCCCGGCCGGGTGGTCGCCGGCCCCTGCGGGCGGGGTGCAGGCACTCGGCCCGGTGGGCCGCCGGTCCTTGGGCGGGCGTGGCTCGGAGCGTCCGCCGGGTGGCCATCGGCTCCGTGGGCGGGGGCCAGAACGCCCGTCGGGTGGCCCATCGGCCCGGGGGCGGGGGCCGCTCAGACGATGCCCTCGGCCAGTTCCGCCTGTTCGTGGTCGGTGCCGTACGCGGCGGTCGTGGGGGTGCCGTAGGAGCGGCGGGCGACGAACCACCACACCGTGGCGAGGACGAGGACGACGGCGAGCGCGACGGACGCGTAGTTCATCGTGTCGACCGTCACCGGCGAGGACTGCGGCAGACAGAACAGCACCGTCACACAGGCCACCCACACCACCGCGATCCAGCCGATCGGCCTGCTCCACCGGCCCAGGTTCCAGGGGCCCGGCGTGAAGCGGTTCCCGGCGCGCAGCCGCAGGAGGACGGGGATGGCGTACGCGGGGGTGATGCCGATGACGTTGATGGCGGTGACCGCGCCGTACGCCGTCGCCGAGTACAGGGACGGCAGGGCCAGGACACAGGCCACCGCCACCGACAGCCAGACGGCGGCGACCGGGGTCTGGGTGCGGGCACTGACCTTGCGCCACAGCTGCGAGCCGGGCAGCGCCCGGTCCCGGCTGAACGCGAACACCATCCGGCTCGCCGCGGCGACCTCGGCGTTGCCGCAGAACAGCTGGGCCACGATCACCACCAGCAGCAGCGCGCTCGCGCCGTCCGTGCCGAGCCCGTCGAGCAGGATCTGCGCGGGCGGCACCCCGGTCTCGCTGGCGCGCGTCGCGTCGTAGTCCTGGATGGCGAAGGTCAGCCCGGCGAGCAGCACGAAACCGGCGATCCACGACACCCAGATGGCCCGCACGATGCCGCGTGCCGCCGCCACCGAGGCGCCCGCCGTCTCCTCGGACAGGTGCGCGGAGGCGTCGTAGCCGGAGAACGTGTACTGGGCGAGCAGCAGGCCGATCGCCGCGACGTAGAGCGGGTTGTCCCAGCCGGTGTCGTTGACGAACTCGGTGAAGACGAACGACGGCGACTGGTGGTGCTCGGGGACGATCGCCAGCGCGCCGACGATGAGCGCGACACCGGCGAGGTGCCACCACACGCTGATCGAGTTGAGCACGCTGACCAGCCGCACCCCGAACAGGTTCAGCACGGCGTGCAGCAGCAGGATCGCCATGAAGATGAGCATCGTCTTCTCGGGCGTCGGCTCGAACCCGAACCGGAGGTTCAGGAACGCCCCGGTGAACAGGGCGGCGCCGTAGTCGATACCGGCGATCGCGCCGAGCAGGCCGAGCAGATTCAGCCAGCCCGTGTACCAGCCCCAGCGCCGGCCGCCGAGCCGGTCGGCCATGTAGTACAGCGCGCCGGAGGTGGGGTACGCGCTGGTGACCTCCGCCAGCGCGAGCCCCACGCACAGCACGAACAGGCCGACGCCCGCCCAGCCCCACAGCATCACCGCGGGACCGCCCGCGCCCATGCCGAAGCCGTACAGGGTCATGCAGCCGGACAGGATCGAGATCACCGAGAAGCTGATCGCGAAGTTGCCGAAGCCGCCCATCCGGCGGGCGAGCACCGGCCGGTAGCCCAGCTCGCGCAGGCGTTGCTCCTCGTCCTGCTGCGGGGCGCCGTGGGGGGTGCGGGGCATGCGGAACCTCCTGGGAGACGAACGGGGACGTGTCAGGGACGGCGGCGCGCCCCCGACCTGCTGCGGGCGCGGGCCAGCAGGAACACCTCCACGGCCTGGGCGTGGTCGCCCGGCGTGGCCGTGCGGTGCGACCAGGGCAGCGGTGTCCAGTACGGGCCGAGCGCGTCGAACACCCGGTCCGCCTCGGCGAACTGGAGCGAGCCCCACAGGGCGTGGGCGAGATGGTTGAGGTCGAGCGGGCCGCGCTCCTCGGGCGTGCTGTGCTCGAACCAGCCGTGGTACGCCCGCCGGGCCTCACGGCAGGCGTCCTCGGCGACCCAGTGCAGATCGAGCGCCGCCTCACGCCCGCCGCCGCGCCGGTAGCGCTCCACCCGGACGTACAGCGGCAGCAGATGCAGCGGTGAGCCCGGCGGTGCCGCGTCGGCCGCCCAGTGCGCGAAACCGGCCGCCTCCGCCAGCCGCCCGGACGCCGAGCGGCCGTAGAGGAACTGGAGCATGCGGTGGTGGGCCTCGCGGTTGTACGGGTCGCGCTTGTCGGCCTCGGCGAGCAGGCCCCAGGGCCCCGGCGGCAGCATCGGCTCCGGGGGCGCCACCCGGTGCTCCGTCCAGCGCTGGTCCTCGTCGAGCCGGGCCAGCGCCAGCAGGCACACCCAGGGGACCGGGTCGTGGGGCGCGGCGCGGGTGAGCGCGTCGCTCGCGAGCCAGGCCTCGTGCCACAGCTCCCGGGTTCTCTCGTGGCGTTCTCGGTGCGCGCGCAGGGCGCGCTCGACGGCCACCCGGGCGTGCATCAGGGCGGCCGGCCCGCTGTGCGGCTCCTCGGCGAGCCAGGCCCGCACCACGTCGGTGCCGGCCGCGGCGGCGGCGAGCACCTGGGTGCGCTGCGTCCACTGCCACCATGAGGCGGTCTCGGCGAGGAGGGTGCGCATCGACATCCAGCGCCCGGCGCGTACCTCCTGGAGGGCGGCGCGCAGCGCGGTGTCGGGTCCGGCGGGATCGTAGGCGGGGCGTGCTCCGTCTTTGGCCATCACCCTCCCGCCCCGGTCAACGGGCGGGTCAGGACGGCGAGGTGGTGTGACAACAGCCCTCCCCCGAGCGGCGGTTGAGGAGATCGTGTTCGGTCGGCCGTCACTATAGAGGCGCCTGATCCGAATGAGACGTCTGTTTCGCCATCCGGGAAAACGCCGCTGTGCCGTGGGGCAGTTGACAGCGGGTCAGCGGCGCTTGACGCCGCGTGGTCGGCGACGGCAGGCTGTCGAACCGTGATCACCACGGCCCGGGAGGCGCGATGACAGGACCGGTACTCACCGTCGACCAGGGCACCTCCGGCACCAAGGCCCTGGTGATCTGCCCCGAACGCGGGGTCCTCGGCACCGGATTCACCGCCGTGCGCCCCCGTTTCCTGTCCGGCGGGCTGGTCGAGGTCGACCCCGCCGAGCTGTACGACTCGGTGGTCGACGCCGGACGCCAGGCGCTCGCCGAGGCCGGGGAGCCGGTGACCGCCCTCGGCCTGGCCAACCAGGGCGAGACGGTCCTGGCCTGGGACCCGGCCACCGGCCGGCCGCTGACCGACGCCCTCGTCTGGCAGGACCGCCGCGCCGAGACCGTCTGCGCGGAACTCGCCGACCACGCCGATGAGTTACGGGAACTGACCGGTCTGCCGCTGGATCCGTACTTCGCGGCACCGAAGATGGCCTGGATACGACGAAACCTGACCACCGAGGGTGTGGTCACCACCAGCGACGCATGGCTGGTCCACCGGCTCACCGGCACCTACGTGACCGACGCCGCCACCGCCGGCCGCACCCAGCTCCTCGACCTGGACCGCGCGGAGTGGTC
This sequence comes from Streptomyces sp. NPDC052773, assembly GCF_044547145.1. Classification (NCBI taxonomy): domain Bacteria; kingdom Bacillati; phylum Actinomycetota; class Actinomycetes; order Kitasatosporales; family Streptomycetaceae; genus Streptomyces; species Streptomyces sp. NPDC052773. Next base: position 67,571 of record NZ_JBITZX010000004.1, read on the forward strand.
CCCGCGGGCGCTGGAGCTGTACAAGCTCTCCGGTGAACGGCTCCCGGACGTCGTCGACACCGCCGGCCACTTCGGCACGACCACCGCCTTCGGCGGCCCGGAGATCCCCCTCACCGGCCTCGTCGTCGACCAGCAGGCCGCCCTGCTCGCCCAGCGCGTCACCGCCCCCGGCGGCGCCAAGTGCACCTACGGCACCGGCGCCTTCCTCCTCGCCCACACCGGCGACCGGCCGCGCCGCGGCACCTCCGGACTGGTCAGCTGTGTCGCCTGGCGGCTCGCCGGACACACCAGCTACTGCCTCGACGGCCAGGTCTACACCGCCGCCTCCGCCGTCCGCTGGCTCACCGACCTCGGCGTCATCCAGGGCGCCACCGACCTCGACACCGTCGGCGCCGCCGTGCCCGACAGCGGCGGTGTCACCTTCGTCCCCGCCCTCGCCGGACTCGCCGCCCCCTGGTGGCGCGGCGACCTGCGCGGCTCGCTCACCGGACTCGGCCTCGACACCGGCCCCGGCCACCTGGTGCGCGCCCTGTGCGAAGGCCTGGCCGCCCAGGTCGCCGAACTCGCCGACGCCGCCGCCGACGACCTCGGCACCCCGCTCGACACCCTGCGCGTCGACGGCGGCCTCACCCGCTCCGCCCTCCTCATGCAGACCCAGGCCGACCTCCTGCAACGCCCCGTCGAAGTCTCCGCCCTGCCCGACGCCACCGCCCTCGGCGCGGGCGCCCTGGCCCGGCTCGGCGCCACCCCGGGGCTCGGCCTCGCGGACGCCCTGCCGGACTGGAAGCCGTCCGCCGTCTACGAGCCGCGTGTCTCACCGGAGGAGGCCGCGGAGCGCCGGGCCGGCTTCCGCGCGGCGGTCGCCACGCTGCTGCGGGAGGAGCCGGCGTGACGGTCACCTTCGAAGGACCGCTGCCCGGTGAGCCGTACGACGTGGCCGTGATCGGCGCCGGGGTGGTCGGCGCGGCGATCGCCCGCGCGCTCGCCCGCCACCCCCGGCTCCGGGTCGCGCTGGTGGAGGCGCAGGACGACGTCGGGCAGGGCACCTCCAAGGCCAACACCGCCATCCTGCACACCGGCTTCGACGCCGTGCCCGGCTCCCTGGAGGCCCGGCTGGTCCGCGAGGGCGCCCGGCTGCTCGCCGACTACGCCGCCGAGTCCGGCATCCCCGTCGAACGCGTCGGCGCCCTGCTCGTCGCCTGGGACGAGGACCAGCTCGCCGCCCTGCCCCGGCTCGCCGAGAAGGCCGCCCGCAACGACTGCCACGACACCCGGCTCCTCGACGCCGCCGAACTCTACGCGCGCGAGCCGCACCTCGGCCCCGGCGCGCTCGGCGCCCTGCACATCCCCGGCGAGAGCGTCATCTGCCCCTGGACGACCCCTCTCGCCTACGCCACCCAGGCCGTCCGCCACGGCGTCCACCTGCACCTGAACTGCCGGGTCGAGCAGGTGAGCCGACGGGACGGCCGCCACGAGCTGGGCACCAACCGGGGCACCCTGCGCGCCCACCGCCTCGTCAACGCCGCCGGGCTGCACGCCGACACCCTCGACCGCCTGCTCGGCCACGACGACTTCACCGTCACCCCGCGCCGCGGCCAGCTCCTCGTCTACGACAAGTTCGCCCGCCCCCTCGTCCGGCACATCCTGCTGCCCGTGCCCACCGCGCTCGGCAAGGGGGTCCTGGTCGCCCCCACCGTCCACGGCAACGTCCTGCTCGGCCCCACCGCCGAGGACCTGGACGACAAACACGCCACCGGCTCCACCGCCGACGGGCTCCACGCCCTGCGCGCGCAGGGCCGCCGGATCCTGCCCGCCCTGCTCGACGAGGAGGTCACCGCCGTCTACGCCGGGCTGCGCGCCGCCACCGAGCACGACGACTACCAGGTCCGCGCCCACCCCGGGCAGGGGTACGTCACCGTCGGCGGCATCCGCTCCACCGGACTGACCGCCTCCCTCGCCCTCGCCGAACACGTCCTCGGCCTGCTCACCGAGACCGGGCTCGACCCGGGCCCCGCCCGCGAGCTGGAACCGGTGCGCATGCCCAACCTCGGCGAGGCCTTCCCCCGCCCCTACCAGCGGCCCGACCTCATCGCCGCCGACGCCCGCTACGGCACCCTCGTCTGCCACTGCGAACGCGTCTCCCTCGGCGAGATCCAGGACGCCCTCGCCGGTACGATCCCGCCGCGCTCCCTCGACGGACTGCGCCGCCGCACCCGCGCGCGGGCCGGCCGCTGCCAGGGCTTCCATTGCGGGGCCGCCGTACGCGCGCTGTTCGAGGAGGCCCGCCCATGACGGCCGTACGACAGGTCGACGTGGCCGTACGAGAGGTCGACGTGCTCGTCGTCGGCGCCGGACCCGCCGGGCTCACGGCCGCCGCCACGCTGGCCGCGCGCGGCGTGGGCCGCGTGGAGGTGCTGGAGCGGGAGCCGACGGCCGGGGGAGTGCCCCGGACCTGCGCGCACGGCGGCTTCGGCACCTGGCGCCGCCCGCTGACCGGCCCGCGCTACGCCCGCGACCTGGTGGAGACCGCCGTCCGCGCGGGAGCGGTCCTGCGCACCGGCGTCACCGCCCTCGACTGGGCGGGCCCGCTGGACCTGGCCACGGTCGGCCCGCGGGGGCCGGAGACGATCCGCGCGCGGGCCGTCGTCCTGGCCACCGGCGCCCGCGAACGCCCCCGCGCGGCCCGCCTCGTGCCCGGCACCCGCCCGGCCGGCGTCTACACCACCGGCGAACTCCAGCAGGCCGTACACCTCCACGGGCAGCCGATCGGCACCCGCGCGGTGATCGTCGGCGCGGAGGACGTCTCCTACGCCGCCGCCGACACCGTGCGCCGCGCCGGCGCCGAGGTCGTCGCCCTGGTCACCGACCTGCCCGGCCACCGCACCACACCCGCGCGGGCCCTCGACAGCCGCCTGCGCCGGGGCGTCCCCCTCCTCACCGGTACCACCGTCACCGAACTCCTCGGCCACGGCCGCCTCACCGGCGTCCGCGTCCGCCACCACGACGGCCGTACGGCGGTCCTGCCCTGCGACACCGTCGTGTTCACCGGCGACTTCGTGCCCGACCACGAACTCGCCCGGCGCGGCGCCCTCACCCTCGACCCCCGCACCCGCGGACCCGCCGTCGACGGCGCCCTGCGCACCTCCCGCCCCGGCGTGTTCGCCGCGGGCAATGTGCTGCACGCGGTGGAACGGGCGGCCACGGCGGCCCGGGAGGGGGCGTACCTGGCCGACCCGGTGGGGGAAGCGCTCGCCGCAGCCGCCTGGCCCGCCGGGGTGTCGCTCACCGTGGACCCTCCACTGCGCTGGATCACCCCCAGCCGCGTCACTCCGGCCGACGCCCTGCCGTACACCCTGCGCACGGCGGCACGCCTCACCCGCCCGCTCCTCGAGGTCACCCAGGACGGCCGCGTCCTGCACCGGGAGCGGGTGCGCGGCGCCGCCGCCGGGCGGTCCCTGACGCTGACGGCCCACTGGACCCACCGGGCCGACCCGAAGGGCGGCCCGGTGAGGGTGACGGTCGTCTGACACCCCCGCGTCCAGGGGGCCGTGTGGTCAGGAGCCGCGCTTCGCCGGGAAGGCGTGGGCGCGGGCGGCCACGACGACGAGCACGACCGGGACCAGGAGGATCATGACGCTCCACGGGAAGGACGTGGGGCCGAGGGCGTCGAGGAGGACTCCGCCGGCCACGCCGCCGACGGCCATGAAGCTGTTCCAGATCGTCACCAGCAGGGCTTGGCCGCGGTCGCCGCCGGCGTCGGTGACGGCCGTCTGAAGCAGGGTGGAGAGGCCGCCCCAGCCGAGGCCCCACAGGACCATGGCGCCGTAGACCGCGAACGGGCTGCCGGCGAGCAGGACCAGCAGGACGGAGGCCACGAGGAACAGCACGGCGCTGGCGATGGTGAGCCGGCGCAGCTCGCGGTCGATCAGGGCGCCGGTGACGAAGATGCTGACCATGGAGGCGATGCCGAACACCAGCAGCACGGTGTCGCGGTCGCCGCCCATGTCGTACTCGTCGAGGAAGGTGGCGATGTACGTGTAGAAGGTGTTGTGGGCCAGGACGTACGCGGCCACCACGAACAGGATCGCGGCGACGCCGGGGAGGCGGAAGGCCCGCAGGATCGGCTCCCGGTGACCGGGCTTTCGGCCGGGGTGGTCCGGGACCGACGCGAGGATCCACACCACCAGCAGCAGCGAGACCAGGGCGATCAGACCGAACGTCAGCCGCCAGCCGAACAGCGAACCGAGGAGGGTGCCCGCCGGGATGCCCAGGGACAGGGCGAGCGGAATACCGAACATGGCGATCGCGATCGCCCGGCCCGCGAGGTGAGGCGGCGCCAGCCGGCGGGCGTAGATGACGAGCTCGCCCCACACGGCGGCCGCGGCGACACCTGCGATCAGCCGGAACGTCATGGTGAGGGCGTAGTCGGAGGAGACGGCGGTCACCAGGTTGGCGATGACGAACGTCAGCACGGACACCACCATCAGCCGCTTGCGCTGCCAGGTCGCGGTGGCGGCGGCCAGCGGAACGGCGGCCACACCGGTGGCGATCGCGTAGACGGTCAGGGTCTGCCCCGCGGCGGACTCACTGACCGAGAGGTCACGGGCCATCTCGGGCAGCACACCCGCGGGGAGCGCCTCGGTCAGGACCATCATGAAGGCCGCGGTGGCGAGTGCGAGCAGAGGGGAAAGAGGGAGCTTGCGGTCCTCCGCTGCCGGAACTCGCTCCTCCGGCAGGTGAGTTGAGGTCATGGGCGTTGACATGCCTGTATCCTCAAAGGCTCACATTGATGTGAAGGTCAAGGCGCCGAGTTGTGAGGTGGGTCATATGCGCATCGGGGAGCTGGCGGACCGTACCGGAACCCCTCGCAGGCTGTTGCGCTACTACGAGGAACAGGGGCTGATCGTCCCCAGCCGCTCGCCGAACGGCTACCGCGACTACCACGAGGGCTACGTGGACCGGGTGCTGCAGATCCGGGGCCTGCTCGACGCCGGACTGCCGACCCGGGTCATCAAGCAGCTGCTGCCCTGTCTGAACAGCGAGACCCCGGCGATCCACATACCCGACCCCACACCGGAGACGATCGCCACGCTGGAGCATGAACTCGAGCGGATCACCCAGCGGATCCAGTGCCTGGCCCGCAGCCGCGACGCCATCGCCGACTACCTCGAGACCACCCGCCGCTCCCGGCGACCGGCCGTCGTGGCGGTCGCCGGATCCCGCGCGACTCCGCGCGAGGAGACGGCAGGCGTCTGACCCCTGCGGCAGCCGACGCGCCGGTCGGCCACCGGCGGAGTCCCGGCTCTCGTGGCCGGATTCCAGCCGCCGTCGCCGGGGCGCCGGTCGGCCGAACAGAAGGCGGCCCGTCCTCCTCAGATCACCTTCAACCGCACCAGCGCCCCCAGCGTCACCGCCCCCGGCAGCAGTGGCAGCCAGACCGTGAGGAGGCGGAAGGCCAGTACCACCGCCGTGGCCACCGCGGGCGGGCCGCCCGCCGCCACCAGGGCGACGATCAGTGCGGCCTCCACCGATCCGACTCCGCCCGGTGTCGGGATCAGTGCCACGGCGACGGTCGCCGCCAGGTACGCGACGGCCATGTGCCACGGCGGTACGCCGAGGCCCAGCGCCCGTCCCACCGCCACCAGCACGGTCGCCTGCAGCGCGGGAAAGGCCAGTGCGCCACCCCACAGGGCCAGCGCACGCGTCGGGCGGCTGTGGACCGAGCGGGCCTCGCCCAGCGCGGTGCGCAGGAAGGAGACCACGGCCGTTCGCAGCCGCTGGACGCACAGCAGGGCGACCGCCGCCCCGACGGCCGCCGCGCCGATCACGAGCAGCAGCGGGCCGACGGCCCCCGCGGGCAGGAGGGGGCCGAGTCGCAGCGCGCCCGGGAAGGCGATCAGCAAGGCGGCCAGCAGGCCCACCCGGCCGACGCTCTCCGCGAGGAGGTAGAGCGCCAGCGCGGCGGAGGAGCGGGCGAGCGGCAGCCCGCACACCGTCATGAACCGGAGGTTGACCGCGCTCGCGCCCAGCCCGCTGGGCAGCAGATGGTTCGCCGCGCCCGCCGCGAACTGGGTGGCGAGCAGCCGGCGCGCGGGCAGCCGTTCGACGACCGCGCCCTGCCGCGTGACGGCCGCCGCCACCCAGGTCAGACAGGTCGAGCCCGCGGCGGCCAGCAGCCAGGGCGGGCGGGCCGTCGCCAGATGCCCGAACCCCTCGGCGAGCACGTCCCGGTGGCGCACCGCGGCCACGGCGACCAGGGCGAGCGGGAGCAGGCACAGGACCGTGCGGAGCGGGACGCGGCGGAGCGGGACGCGCCGGGGGAGCCGTATCGCAGTCACACCCGCAGAGGGTCGCCGGGCCGCCTCAACCACGGGTTGCGCACGCGGGGACACCGGCTTACGGACACCCGACCGGCAGACCTTGACCTCAACATTGGTCGAGGTTCTACGGTCGACGGCATGAGCATGGAGACCACGGCCTGGACGCAGCTGCACGGCGTCCTCAACGCCCAAGAGGAACGCCGCCCCCTCGCCCGCGCCACCCTGCGCCGCATCGGCGCCTTCGCCCGCCCGCACCGCCGCCGGATCGCGCTGTTCGTGCTGCTCGGCGTGGCCACCGCCCTGCTCGCCGTGGCCACCCCTCTCCTCGCCGGGCGGGTCGTCGACGCGATCGTGTCCGGCGACGACCGGGGCACCGTCGTACGGCTCGCCCTGCTCATCGCGGTCATCGCCGTCGTCGAGGCCGGTCTCGGCATCCTCGCCCGGCGGCTGTCGGCGACGCTCGGCGAGGGACTGATCCTCGACCTGCGCACGGCCGTCTTCGACCATGTGCAGCGCATGCCGGTCGCGTTCTTCACCCGCACGCGCACCGGAGCGCTCGTCAGCCGGCTCAACAACGACGTCATCGGCGCCCAGCGGGCGTTCAGCAACACCCTGTCCGGCGTGGTCAGCAACCTCGTCACCCTCGTGCTCACCCTCGCCGTGATGCTCACCCTGTCCTGGCAGGTCACCCTGCTCGCGCTGGTGCTGCTGCCGGTGTTCGTGATCCCGGCGCGCCGGATGGGCCGCCGGATGGCCCGGATGCAGCGGGAGGCCGCCACGCTCAACGCGGCGATGGGCACGCGGATGACCGAGCGGTTCTCCGCGCCCGGCGCCACCCTGGTCAAGCTGTTCGGCCGGCCCGAGGAGGAGTCCCGCGAGTTCGCCGAACGGGCCCGCCGGGTCGCCGACATCGGCATCCGCACCGCGACGGCCCAGTCCGCGTTCATCACCGCCCTCACCCTGGTCTCCGCCCTCGCCCTCGCACTCGTCTACGGCCTCGGCGGCGCCCTCGCCCTGCGCGGCACCCTGGAACCCGGCGCCGTCGTCTCCCTCGCGCTCCTGCTCACCCGGCTCTACGCCCCGCTGACCGCGCTCGCGGGTGCCCGGGTGGAGGTGATGAGCGCCCTCGTCAGCTTCGAGCGGGTGTTCGAGGTGCTGGATCTGAAGCCCCTCATCCAGGACCGGCCCGACGCCCGGACGGTGCCCGACGGCCCGGTCGCGGTCGAGTTCGACGACGTCCGCTTCGGCTACCCGGCCGCCGACAAGGTCTCCCTCGCCTCCCTCGAGGAGGTGGCCTCCCTCGACCCCCGGGGCGGCGCCGAGGTCCTGCACGGCGTCTCCTTCCGCGCCGAACCCGGTCAGACCATCGCCCTCGTCGGCTCCTCCGGCGCCGGCAAGTCGACCATCGCCAACCTGCTGCCACGGCTCTACGACGTCGACGCGGGCGCCGTACGCGTCGGCGGCGTCGACGTACGCGACCTGACGGCCGCCTCCCTGCGCGGCACCGTCGGCATGGTCACCCAGGACGGTCACCTCTTCCACGACACGGTCCGCGCCAACCTCCTCCTCGCCCGCCCCGACGCCACCGACGACGACCTGTGGGACGCCCTGCGCCGCGCGCGCCTCGACACCCTCGTCCGCGCCCTGCCCGACGGCCTGGACACCGTCGTAGGCGAACGCGGCTACCGCCTCTCAGGCGGCGAACGCCAGCGGATGACCATCGCCCGGCTGCTGCTGGCCCGCCAGCGGATCGTCGTCCTCGACGAGGCCACCGCCCACCTCGACAACACCTCCGAGGCGGCCGTCCAGGAAGCGCTGAACGAGGCGCTGCGCGACCGCACCGCCCTCGTGATCGCCCACCGGCTGTCCACGGTCCGCGCCGCCGACCGGATCCTCGTCCTGGAGGACGGCCGGATCGTCGAGCACGGCACCCACGAGGAGCTGCTCGCGGCGGACGGCCGGTACGCCGAGCTGTACCGCACCCAGTTCGAGGAGCGCGGCGCCGTCGGGGCGGCCACGGTGTGAGCGGGACCCCGGCGCCGCGGCGCGTCATTCGCCCGGAACACGTGCCGATGCCGGTCCGCGGGCGTAACGTCCCCCTATGGGCGGCACCACCGACGAACCGGCCAAGCAGCACGAACTCGTTACCGCGTTCGCGGAGACGGTCCGCCACATCGGCGCGTCCATCGGCGCGCTTTATCTCCTCCAGCCCGACGAGGAGGTGCTCTCCCTGGAACTGCTCTCCGGGGCGTCGGCCGAGCTGGCCGCCCCCTGGTCGCGGGTCGCGCTCGCCGCACCCGCGCCCGTCGCCGACGCGGTCCGGCGCGACCGCCTGGTGTGGCTGGGCAGCCAGGAGGAGATGACCCGCTCCTACCCGCGCACCGCGATGGCGCTGCCCTACCCCCTCGCCCTCGCCGCCGCCCCGGTCACCGGCGTCCGCCCCTGGGGGTCCCTGCTGCTGATGTGGCCCGCCAACCGGCCCGCGTACATGACCGGACGGGAACGCCGGTACATCCAGTCCAGCTGCCGCCGGCTGGCCCGGCTGCTGGACGAGGGCGCCGCGCGGGGGCTCTCCGCGGGCGACGGCGGACCCCACGTCGTCGTCCCCGCCACCGTGGGCCGCGACTCCGCCGGCCCGCCGATGGCCGCCGCCGACTTCATCGAACGACTGCCCGGCGGCAGCTGCGCCCTCGACCTGGAGGGACGCTTCACCTACCTCAGCTCCGGCGCCTGCGAGCTGCTGGGCCGCAGCGCCGACGAACTGCTCGGCACCCGGCCCTGGCAGTCCCTGCGCTGGCTCGACGACCCCACCTACGAGGACCGCTACCGGGCCGCGGTCCTCAGCCGCGAACCCGTCTCGTTCACCGCCTGCCGCCCGCCCGACACCTGGCTCGAACTGCACCTCTACCCCGACGCCAGCGGCATCAGCATCCGGATCGTGCGCAGCGGCGCGCAGCCCCCGCCGGTCCCCGCGCCCCGCGGCTCCGGCCGTACCGTCACCCCGACCCGCGCCGGCCGGCTCTACCAGCTGATGCACCTGGCCGCCGCCCTCACCGAGGTCGTCGGCGTCCAGGACGTCATCGACCTCATCGCCGACCAGATCATGCCCGCCTTCGGCGCGCAGGGCCTGGTGCTGTCCGCCGCCGACGCCGGCCGGCTGCGCATCACCGGCTACCGCGGCTACACCCCGGAGGCCGTCCGGCAGCTCGACGCCCTGCCCCTCGACACCCGTCTCACCCCCGCCGGGCGAGCCGTCGGCACCGGCATCCCCGCCTTCTTCACCAACCAGGAGGAGATGCGGCGCACCTACCCGAACGCCCCGATGATCAGCGGCAAGAACGCCTGGGCCTTCCTGCCGCTGGTGATCTCCGGCCGGCCCGTCGGCTGCTGGGTCCTGTCGTACGACGAACCGCACCGGTTCACGGCCGAGGAACGCGCCGTCATGACCTCGCTGGCCGGGCTCGTCGCCCACGCCCTCGACCGGGCCCGGCTCTACGACACCAAGCACGAACTCGCCCACGGCCTCCAGCAGGCGCTGCTCCCGCGCACCCTGCCCACGGTGGACGGGCTGCGGGTCGCCGCCCGCTACCTCCCCACCACCCACGGCATGGACATCGGCGGCGACTTCTACGACCTGATCCGCCTCGGCGACAGCACCGCGGCCGCCGTCATCGGGGACGTCCAGGGCCACAACGTCGCCGCCGCCGCCCTCATGGGCCAGGTCCGCACCGCCGTCCACGCCCACGCGGCCGTCGGCACCGCCCCCGACCGGGTCCTGGCCGGGACCAACCGGCTCCTCACCGACCTCGCCCCCGACCTGTTCACCAGCTGCCTCTACGCCCACCTCGACTTCGCCGCCGGCCGCGCCACGCTCGCCAGTGCCGGCCACCCGCCGCCGCTGCTGCGCCTGCCCGACCGCACCACCGGCCCCGTCGACATCACACCCGGACCCCTGCTCGGCATCGATCCCGACACCGTCTACCCGGTGACAGAGATCCCGTTCACCCCCGGCCTGACGCTGCTCTTCTACACCGACGGCCTCATCGAGACCCCCGGCACCGACATCGACGAGGCCATCGCCCGCCTCGGCCGCCACTTCGCCGAGGCCGACGACCGGGACCTGGACGCCCTCATCGACGAACTGCTGCGCCGGGAGGGCACCACCGGCCAGCGCGCCGACGACATCGCCATCCTGGTACTCCGGCACGAGACCGGCTGACCGGTCACGCCCGGGCAGGCGGCGGATCCGAAGGGCGACCCGACCGGCCACCCGCTCACGGACGTGGATTCACCCGCCGCCACCGCGGGCGCGCGTCACCGCCCCGTCGCCCCGCGACGGACGCGCAGCGCGGACAGACCCGCTGTACCCGGTCCGCCGCCCCGCCGGACTCCGGGAAGACGTCCTGCCAGGTGACGTGCGAGAAGCGGGCCAGCCGGGACCGGCTGAGGGACAGCCCGCACACCGTCTCGTTGCGGCCGGGCTCCCAGGCGTGGACCTCCCCGGCGGGCAGCCGGCGGCGGCCCACCTCCTCGTCCGTCCACTCACCGGAGGCGGCGACGGCGTACGACGCGGCGCGTGCCATGACGACGTGGCCCCCTGGTCAGCCGGCCGGGTTGTCGACCCGCAGCCGCACCTGCTCCTCCAGCCGCCGCAGACTGCCGTCCAGGGCGTCGCGCACGGCCTGCTCGCCCGGGTCGTGGCTGTCGTCGAAGAACGACAGGTGCACGGTCACCTCGCTGGCCCCGCTGCCGATCCCGGCGACCTGGAGCCAGCCCGCGTAGCTGCCCCGGTCCCGGGTGCCCCACTCCAGCCGCATCTGCTCCGGCCGCGCACGCAGCAGGGCGGAGGTGTCCTCGTCGGTACGGTCCTCGTGCACCGTCACGGCGGGCAGCTCCTCCGCCCGCACATGCAGCTCCGACGGCAGCCACGTGTCCAGCTGCCCCAGGTTGGCGGCCTGGTCGAACACCTGCTCCGGCTGCGCGGGCATCGTGCGGGAACGTTCGTACTCGGTCATCGGCGGCACCGTCCTCGGATCGGGGTGGTACAGCCCACCGCGTGCCCGGGTTGCCGGGAATCAATCGCGCGGCCGGGGATGGGCGTGGGGCCGCGGGGGCCGAAGGTGCGGAACCGGGGCGGCGGACGCAGCATGGAGGGGACGCAGCCTGGAGGAAGGGCAGCACCCATGTCGCCACGCCCGCGCGGGACGTGACGAACCGTTGAGCCCGCTCGGCAGGGGTGCCGATGGAGCCGTATCTGATACCGGTCGTGTTCCTGGCGGTGGCCGCCGCGTTCACCCTCTCCGCCTCCGCGGGATTCGGGGGCAGCCTGATTCTCGTCCCCACCCTGGCGCTCGTCCTCGGCACCAAGTCCGGGGTGGCGCTCGCGGCGCTGCTGCTCGCCTGCAACAACCTGGTCAAGGTGTTCGCGTACCGGAAGACACTCCCGTACCGGAAGGCGCTGGTCGTCGTCGCCCTGGTCGCCGCGGGCACGTATCTGGGCGCGAGACTGCTCGTGACCGCGCCGGAGCGGACGGTGACCGTGGCCGTCATCGTCGGCTTCGCCGCCGCGTTCCTCGTCGAGTCGCTGGACCTCGCCCGCTGGCGCCGGGTGAGTTCCCCGGTGCTCGCGTTCGCCGCCGGCGCCACCTCGGGCTTCAGCGGCACCTCCGGCCCCCTCAAGGGGCTCGCGGTCCGCGGGCTCGGCCTGGACCGCCTCCACCTCGTCGGCGCCCTCTCCCTCGCCTCACTCGTCGGCGACGCCACCAAGACCGCGGTCTGGACGGACGCCGCACTCCTCACGGGCGGCGACTACCTCGTCGCCCTGGTGTGCGTCCCCCTCATGTTCGCCGCCACATTCCTGGGCCGGAACATCAACCTCGGCATCGGCGAGCGCGGTTACACCGGACTCTTCTGGACCGTGATGGCGGGCTACACGGGACGCCTGGTGGCGGGTCTGTGACGGCGCCGTCGGAGATCGGTGGGGCACCGCCGCGTGTCCCCCCTCACCGCGGGTCCGCGCCCTCCAGCGGGACCGTGGCGGTGACGTCCTTCCCCGTCGCCCGAGGTGTAGCCTCCAGCCCGAGGCTGAGGGTCCGCACCAGGTGCAGTCCGTGTCCGCCGATCCGGGTGGGGTCGCGGGGCCGGAGCCGGGGCAGCCGGGGCGAGGTGTCCCGCACGGTGATCCGCAGCGACCGGCCGTCGGGGGCGACGTCCAGCATGAGGGTGCAGGGGCCGGGGGCGTGCCGGACGGCGTTGGTGACGAGCTCGCTCACGACCAGGCAGGCGTCCTGGACCGACCGGCCGCACGGTGGCCGGTCGAGCCGTTCCAGCAGGTCGATCACGGCACGGCGTGCCTCGGCGATGTCGGGGACCGTGGGATGCCAGGTGCGGGTCAGGCCGGAGCGGAGACGATGGTCCGCCGTCTGGATGTCCCTCGCCTGGTGCTTGAGCGAGTTCTCCATGCAGGGTTCCTCGTGTACGGGTGGTGGCTCGTTCTCTGCGCGGATCGCTGTGCCGTCCTTTCCGCATACCCAGGTCTGCGCGAGGCAGGGGTGCGGCGCCAAGGAATCGCACAAGAGGACGGCTCGAGGATGCCGTAGATCACCCTGTCGATCCAGGCGGCATGTCCCGGGAAGTTGGGGGTAGGCGCCGACAGGACTGCCGGAATGACGGGATGGGCGGACGATGACGACGTCGGTGACGACAGACACGGGTGCGACGACGCTTCCGGAGCTGGACAACCCTGCCCAGGTGGCGCCGGAGGACGCCAGGAACCTCACACGGCTGTTCCTGCGACGGCTGGCCGAGCTGGAGGAAGGCACTCCCGAGTACCAGTACGCGCGCAACACCCTCATCGAGATGAACCTCTCGCTGGTGCGGTTCGCGGCCGGTCGGTTCCGCGGCCGGGCGAAGGACGACATGGAGGACGTCGTCCAGGTCGGCGTCATCGGACTCATCAAGGCCATCGACCGGTTCGAGGTGTCCCGCGAGGTGGAGTTCACCACCTTCGCGATCCCCTACATCGTGGGGGAGATCAAGCGGTTCTTCCGCGACACCACCTGGGCCGTGCACGTGCCCCGCCGCCTCCAGGAGGCCCGGGTGCAACTCGCCCGCGCCACCGAGGAACTCACCGGACGGCTGGGCCGCACCCCCACGGTCCGCGAACTCGCCCAGCTGATGAGCCTGCCCGAGGAGGAGGTCGTCGAGGCGATGCTGGCCTCCAACGGTCACACCTCCGCCTCGCTGGACGCGGCGATAGGGCAGGGCGAGGACGGGGAAGCCGCCCTGGCCGACTTCGTCGGCAGTGAGGACGCGGCCTTCGACCTCGTCGAAGACCTCCACGCACTGGCTCCGCGCATCACCCGACTGGAAGAACGTGAACGTCTCCTGCTGCACCTGCGTTTCGTCGAGGAACGGACGCAGGCGGAGATCGGCGAGCGCCTCGGCGTCTCCCAGATGCATGTCTCACGCCTGCTCAGCAGGCTGCTCGCACGCCTCCGGGCGGACCTGCTGCCGGCGCCGTGAAGACGACGCCCGCCAGGCCCGGACGGCTCGCCTTGCCCGGACGGCCCGCCAGGCCCGGACGGCTCACCGGACCCGGGCGGACGGCCCGGCAAGGACGGCCGGCCTGGTCAGTACGGTCGGCACGGCCAGTACGGTCGCGATGGTCGGCCCGGTCGGGGGGACGGCCCGCCGGCTCCGGCGCGCCGCCGCCGCGCACGGGCGTACGCCGGGAACCCCGCCGTCGGCCCTGTCCGGGCCCGCGACCTCATCGCCTGGGCCCCGGGTGCGTGGGGGCGGGGACACCTCGGGCATCCTGCGGGTGACTGGTGAAGATCCGTACGCCGTCCCGCCCACGGTCGACCGCCGTGGCCCGGTGACGCGCGGACGGCGGACGGCGGATACGGGGCGGGGAAGGTCGAAACGATGGTGACGTCGCAGGCTCGCACTGCCGAGCTGATGAGAGCGGCCCGGGTGGGAGCCGAGGCGGACTGGGAACGGCCGGAGCCGTCCGTCCTCCTCGTGGAGGACGACCCGGCTGACGCGTTGCTCGTCGAGGAACTGGTCGCCGACAGCGCCCTGAAGATACGGCTCCGCTGGGTCCGGTCCCTGACCGAGGCCACCGAGGTGCTCGCCACCGAGACGCCCGACTGCGTCCTGCTCGACCTGCACCTGTCGGACGCCCGCGGCCTGGAGGCCGTCTCCCTGGTCCGGGCCCACGCCGAGCAGGTGGCGGTCGTCGTCCTCACCGGACTCGCCGAGGAGGAGACCGGCCTCGCCGCCGTCGCGGCCGGCGCACAGGACTACCTGGTCAAGGGCCGGGTCGAGCCCGAACTGTTCGGGCGGGCGGTGCGGTACGCCATCCAGCGCAAGCAGGCGGAGCAGGCGGCCGTCGCCCTCCAGGCCAGCCAGATGCAGGCCCAGGAGAACGCCCGCCTGGAACGAGGACTGCTGCCCCGCCCGCTGCTGCGCGGCGAGGGCATCGACGTCGTGGCCCGCTACCGCCCCGGCCGGGCGGCGGCGTTGCTGGGCGGCGACTTCTACGACATCGTCCAGGACGCGGACGGTACCGTCCACGCCCTGGTCGGTGACGTCTCCGGCCACGGACCGGACGAGGCGGCCCTGGGCGTGGCCCTGCGGATCGCCTGGCGCACCCTGGTGCTCAGCGGTATCGCCGGCTCCGAGCAGATGAGCCGGCTGGAGGAACTGCTGGTCGCCGAGCGCGCCCGCGAGGAGGTCTTCGCCACCCTCGTGAGCCTCGCCGCCGTACCGGGCGAGCAACGCGCCCATGTGGTCCGGGCCGGCCACCACGGTCTGCTCCGGCGCGGCCGGGACGACGTGGAGTGGATCGAGGTCCCCGGCGGGCCGGCGCTGGGCATGCTCCCGGGGGGTGCGCGCTGGCCGATCGCGGAACTCCCGGTCCCGAAAGGGGACTCGGTGGTCCTCTTCACCGACGGACTGTTCGAAGGACACGTCAGCAGCGGCCCGCAGCGCCTGGGGGAGGAGGGCCTGCTGGCCCTCGCCCGCACCGCGGCCGGCCTGCCGCCCGAGGCCTTCGTGGACCGTCTGATCGGCAAGGCCGAGGAACTCGCCGAGGAACAGGGCGGCCTCGCCGACGACGTGGCCGTTGTCCATCTGAGCTGGAACTGAACGAGTGG
Organism: Streptomyces sp. NPDC052773; assembly: GCF_044547145.1. Lineage (NCBI taxonomy): Bacteria > Bacillati > Actinomycetota > Actinomycetes > Kitasatosporales > Streptomycetaceae > Streptomyces > Streptomyces sp. NPDC052773. The sequence continues at coordinate 83,049 of NZ_JBITZX010000004.1, forward strand.
GACGAGTGGGACGAGTGTCGACCTGGAACGCGGTGACGGAGCGGAGAGCCGATGTGTGGAGCGGCCGCAGGCTGACGGTGCAGGGCTGGTTCTACCTGGTGCTCGCCCTCATGGCGCTGCTGGTCGTGGTCGGCACCGTGATCGGCACCAGCCTGCTGGACCGCACCGCCGACGTGTCGGACCGCCTGCTCCAGCGTGTCCAGCCGGCCCAGACCGAGGCCTACCGGCTCCAGGCCGCCCTGGTCGACCAGGAGAGCGGCATCCGCGGCTACGCGATCACCGGCGACAAACAGTTCCTCGTGCCCTACACCGAGGGCAAGCGGGACGAGGCGAACGCCGCCGCCCGGCTGCGCGCGCTCCTCGGCGACCGTCCCGAACTCCTCGCCGACCTGCGCGCCGTGGAGCGGCAGGCGGCCGACTGGCGGCGCGACTACGCCGAACCCCTCGCCGCCTCGGTCAGGCCCGGCGAGCCCGAGCCGATCGACCCGGAGGCGGCCGAACACGGCAAGCAGGAGTTCGACGAGGTGCGCGGCCGGCTGGCCGAGCAGAGCGCCCGGCTGGCCGAGACGGTCCGTGACGGCCGGGCCCGCCTCGCCCACGAGCGGGCGGTGCGCGACTCGGTGCTCGCCGGCATGGTGGCCGTCTTCCTGCTGACCGGAGTGGCGCTCGCCGTCCTGGTGCGGCTCCTGGTGACCCGCCCCCTGGAGGCGCTGCGCACCGCGTCGCGACGCGTGGCGGGCGGCGAGTTCTCGTACGTCATCACCGGCGGCGGCCCCGTCGACCTGACCGCGCTCGCGGGCGACGTGGAGGGCATGCGCCGGCGGATCGTGACCGAACTCGACGCCTCCCGCCAGCAGCAGGAGGTGCTCACCCGGCAGGCCGCCGACCTCAACGCGCAGGCCGTGGAGCTGCGCCGGTCCAACGTCGAACTGGAGCAGTTCGCCTACGTCGCCTCCCACGACCTCCAGGAGCCGCTGCGCAAGATCGCCTCCTTCTGCCAGCTGCTGGAGAAGCGCTACGGGGACGAACTGGACGACCGGGGACGGCAGTACATCGACTTCGCCGTCGACGGGGCGAAGCGGATGCAGGTCCTCATCAACGACCTGCTGACCTTCTCCCGGGTCGGGCGCCTCAACGACGCGCGGGTGCCCGTCTCCCTGGACCGGGCGCTGGACAAGGCCCTGGCGAACCTGGTCGCCACCGTCGAGGAGACCGGTGCCCGGATCGACCGCCCGGAGCGGATGCCCGAGATCGTCGGGGACCCGACCCTGCTGACCATGCTCTGGCAGAACCTGGTGGGCAACGCCCTCAAGTTCCGCCGCCCCGAGGCGGCCCCGCACGTGACCATCACCTGCGACCCGGACCCGGAGGACGAGGAGAGCCTGCGCCTGACCGTCACGGACAACGGCATCGGCATCCCGGAGGAGTTCGCCGACAAGGTCTTCGTCATCTTCCAGCGACTGCACAGCAGGGACGCCTACGGTGGTACGGGCATCGGTCTGGCCCTGTGCAAGAAGATCGCGGAACACCACGGTGGCCGGATCTGGATCGACACCGCCTACACGGGCGGAACCCGTTTCTGCTTGACTTTGCGGGTCACCGCCGACACACCGGTTCCGGCCGGCATGCGCACCGAGGAAAAGGCCCTGACATGACCACCCCCGCCGCCACCCCCATCGACGTCCTCCTCGTGGAGGACGACCCGGGCGACGAACTGATGACCCGCGAGGCGTTCGAGGACAACAAGATCGGCAACACGCTGCACGTGGTCAGGGACGGCGAGGAGGCACTGGACTTCCTCTACCGCCGCGGTGACCACACCGACGCGCCGCGGCCGGACCTGATCCTGCTCGACCTCAACCTGCCGAAGTACGACGGCCGGCAGGTCCTGGAGCGGATCAAGTCCGACCCCGATCTGTCCCTCATCCCGGTGGTCGTCCTCACCACCTCCGCGGCGGAGGAGGACATCCTGCGCAGCTACAAGCTGCACGCCAACGCCTATGTCACCAAGCCGGTGGACCTGGACCAGTTCATCGCCGCGGTCCGTCAGATCGACGACTTCTTCGTCCAGGTCGTCCGCCTGCCCGGCCGCACCGGATAGCCGGCGGCAGGGCGGGGGAGGCGGTGGCCTCAGTCGCCCCCGCCCCTCCGCGGGAGGCCGTGGCCTCAGTCACCCCCGCCCCCTCCGCAGGAGGACCCACCGCCACAGGACGAGCCGCCCCCGCAGGACCAGCCCCCGCCCCCGCCGCCGTCCCCCCAGGACCCCTTCCGCCGTGAGGACCGGCCGCCGCCCCGTGCAGAAGCGGCGACCACCGCGATGAGCACGATGACCAGAATCACCATGAACTCCATGTCGAGCACCCCCGTTGTCGTACGTGTGTGTCGTGTGCGTGAGGGATGCCCCTGGTGATCACCGCGCCAATCTCCGCTTGAGCAACTTCAGAGCTTGAACCACCGCGAGCTGCCCCGCCACCTGCCGCCGCCTCCGACGGCGCCTCGACCTCCGTCGCGTCGATGCGCCCTTCGAGAGCTCGTCCAGGAGCCTCGTGATGCTCCGGACCGCCCGGCAGGCCGGCGTGGTGCTACCATCATGCGTTTGCGTGGTCGTCGCGGTAGGCGATTCTGCCTGTTCGGTTCCGCTTGTGCGCGGGCTGCTGCATCCTGCCGGGCCTTCCTCGGTACGTTCCCCTGCGGAAGGCTGTTCATGAAGCACCCCGATGACTCCGGCATCGCTCACGGCGGTCCCACCGGGGCCACCACCCCGGCGCCGCCCCCGGCCGCCTCCTTCGCCGACTTGGCACTGCCGGCGGAGGTACTGCGGACACTGAGCGGACTCGGGATGCGCGAACCCTTTCCGATCCAGGCCGCCACACTGCCCGATGCCCTCAAGGGGCGCGACGTCCTGGGGCGCGGGCGCACCGGATCGGGAAAGACCCTCGCCTTCGGCCTGCCGCTGCTGACCCGTACGGCCGGGCGGCGCGCCGAACCGAAGCAGCCCCTCGCTCTGGTCCTGGTGCCCACCCGGGAGCTGGCCCAGCAGGTCACCCAGGCGCTGGCACCGTACGCCGAGGCGCTGCGGCTACGGATGGCCACGGTCGTCGGCGGCATGTCGATCGGCCGGCAGGTCGCCGCGCTGCGCATGGGAGCCGAGGTGCTCGTCGCCACCCCCGGACGCCTGCACGACCTGATCGAGCGCAACGCCTGCCGCCTGGCACAGGTGAGGATCACCGTGCTGGACGAGGCCGACCAGATGTGCGACCTGGGATTCCTGCCGCAGGTCGTCGACGTGCTCGACCAGGTACATCCCGACGGTCAGCGGATGCTGTTCTCGGCCACTCTCGACCGCGACGTCGATCAGCTGGTCCGCCGCTACCTCCACGACCCCGTCGTCCACTCGGTCGACCCTTCCGCGGGCACGGTCACGACGATGGAGCACCACGTTCTGGTCGTCCACGGCCCGGACCGCTACGCCGTCACCACTGAGATCGCCGCCCGCGACGGCCGTGTACTGCTGTTCCTCGACACCAAGCACGCCGTCGACCAGCTCACCCGGCATCTGCGGGCCTGCGGGGTGCACGCCGGGGCCCTGCACAGCGGCAAGTCCCAGCCACAGCGCACACGGACCCTGGCGCAGTTCAAGAACGGCCAGATCACCGTTCTGGTGGCGACCAATGTGGCGGCCCGTGGCCTGCACGTCGACGACCTCGACCTCGTGGTCAACGTCGACCCGCCCACCGACCCCAAGGACTATGTGCACCGGGCCGGCCGCACCGCCCGCGCCGGTGAGTCCGGCCGCGTGGTCACGCTCGTGCTCTCGGGCCAGCGCCGCGAGACGAGCCGCGTGATGGCCGAAGCCGGCATCGAGCCGACCGTCACCAAGGTGCGCTCGGGCGAGGCCGAGCTGAGCCGGATCACCGGCGCCAAGGCCCCCTCCGGCACCCCGCTCGACGGCGGGCCCGCCATCCCCCGGCCCAAGAACACCAATGCCCCCTTCCGCGGCCTCGGCACCAGCAAGGACCCCTCCCGCGGCGCCGGCAGCAAGTCCCGGAAGGCCGGCGAGGCCCGCAAGCTCGCCGAGGCCCGCAAGGCCGCCCTCGTGCGCCGCAACGGCTGAAAGCCGTCGCCGTGGCAGCGGGATGATGTGGCCGGCACCCCGCACCGCGCCCGGCATGACAGGCTGTGCTTGCCCACCCCCGAACCCAGGAGGTCACCATGACCGCAGAGCACGTATCCACGGAAGGTTCGGAGCCGGCCGCCCCTGAGACGTCCCCTCTGACGCCGGACAGCGACGGCAACTACGACCTCAAGCGCAAGTTCCGTGAAGCCCTGGCGCGCAAGCGCGGCGCGCAGGCGGACGCGGCCGATGTCGCCGCCAACCCGGATGCGTCGAAGGTACGTGCGGCGCACGGCCCCGCTGCGAGCCAGCGGTCCTTCAGGCGCAAGAGCGGCGGCTGAGTCCATCAGCCCCGGGACGGATCCGGCCGCCCCGTGCGGTGGCCCGCAACGTGCGCATACCTCTGTGCGCGTTGCGGGCGAGGCATGGCCGGGGTTCTCTCCTGTGCTGACCCATGGCGGCGCACGGTCCGGCTCCCGGTCGGCCGCTGAAGTCCCCTGGCCGCTACTCCAGCATGCGTTCCGCGTCCTCCGGAACCCAGGGAAAGGGGACGTCGGGCCATTGCGTGGAGGCCCACGCAGCAAGATCGACGGCGAGAACGGCATCGATGAAGACCTGGGGCGGCCGGTAGCCGTGGGCTGTGATGTAGTGGGTGATCAAGAAGGGAGCGGCATAGGCGACGCCGGGCTCGCCCGGGATCCGTACCTCCCCGTTCCCTTCCGGAGCCTCTTCCTCAGGACACAGGTCACATTTGTGCAGCCCGAGGCAGACGTTCATCCGTTGGACCTCCTGGACGGCCTTCAGCTTCTCCACGAACGCCGTGGACACCGTTCCTGTCGAGTACGGTCTGCCGACTTCCAGCCAACCGATGTTCAGGCGTGTGTACGTCGGGCGGTACCAGAGCGCGTAGAAGCCCGACTCCCTGTCCGTGAACGCATCCTCGTCCCGGTAGTCGTACTCGGTGAGATCTTCGTAGAGCACGGTGGCGCACTTTAGTGATCTTTCCCTCCCCCTTGCCGCCACGGGACGTGACAGGGATCTCGCTGCAGTTCCAGGCGTCGGTCCGTACGCTGGTCGCGCTTGTCGTCTCATGGGTGAAGCGGAAGGTCACGAAGGCTGTCAGTCCTTCACTGGCGACCTCTCGGCCAACTCAGCAACCGGTCAGCGCCAATCCCTCGATGAGTGGCGGGCATCGACCGGAAAGGAAGCCGTTGTAGGCTGAGTGAACAGCCCTTGACCTGCATAAAGCAGGCAGGGAGCCGTCTTCTGGGAGTTGCGAATGCTGCGTACTCTGTTCAAGTCCAAGATCCACCGCGCCACCGTCACCCAGGCCGACCTGCACTACGTGGGATCCGTGACGATCGACGCCGATCTGATGGACGCCGCCGACCTGCTGCCCGGTGAGCTGGTGCACATCGTCGACATCACCAACGGCGCCCGGCTGGAGACGTACGTCATCGAGGGGGAGCGCGGATCGGGGGTCGTCGGGATCAACGGTGCCGCCGCGCATCTCGTGCACCCCGGAGACCTGGTGATCATCATCAGCTACGCTCAGGTCACCGACGCCGAGGCGCGGGCGCTCGAGCCCAGGGTGGTGCACGTGGACCGCGACAACCGGATCGTGGACCTCGGCAGCGACCCCGGGGAGCCGGTGCCGGGCTCGGACCAGCAGCGCAGCCCGCAGGCCGTACGGGCCTGACCGACGGACCAGGAGCGTGCCCGTGAGCGACATCGAGATCCGCGACGACCGGGCGGCGGGCCGCCTGGAAGCCCTCGCGGAGGGCGAGGTCGTCGGGCACATCGAGTACTTCGTCCTCGCATCGCCGGCGCCCGCCCTGGTCCCCGTCCACACGATCGTGGAACCGGCCCACGAGGGAAAGGGCATCGCGGGCTCCCTGGCCCGTGAGCTGTACGCCCTCGCCGCCCGCGAGGACGTCCCCGTCGCCCCGCTCTGCCCGTACGTCGTCAAGTGGGCCGAACGCCACCCCGACGAGGCGCCCCCGGCCGACCCCGACCTGCTGCGCGCGGCGAAGGCGTGGCTGGTGGCGCACCCGGAGCGGTTCTGAGCCGGACCGCGGGCCCGCCCGTGCTCGCCCTGCTGCACACCTCGCCCGTCCACGTGCCCGTCTTCGACGCCCTGCGCGACGCCGACCGCCCGGGGCTCGCGCTGCGCCACCTCGTCCGCGAGGACCTGCTGGAGCGGGCCCGGCGGGACGGCCCCGAGGCGGTCACGGCCGACGTGCGGGCTCTGGTGACGGGTGCCGTCCGGGACGGCACCCGTGCCGTGCTGTGCACCTGCTCGACCATCGGCGGCGTCGCCGAGTCCGCCGCCACCGCGGCCGGGGTGCCCGTGCTGCGCGTCGACCGCCCGATGGCCGCCGCCGCGGTCGCCCTCGGGCCGCGCGTCGTGGTGCTCGCCGCGCTGGAGAGCACCCTGGGCCCCACGGCCGCGCTGATCGAGGAGGAGGCCGCCCGCGCGGGCCGCCCCGTCGAGGTGCGCACCGTGCTCGTCCAGGGCGCCTGGTCCCGCTTCGAGGCCGGTGACACCGAGGGGTACGTACGGCGCGTGGCGGCCGTGGCCGACGCGGTGACCCCCGCCGACGCCGACGCGATCGTCCTCGCCCAGGCCTCCATGGCGCCCGCCGAGCGGCTGACGACGACCGCCGTGCCGGTGCTGTCCAGCCCACGGCCGGGCCTCGCCGCCGCCGCGGACGCGGCAGCCGCCACAGACGCCGGAGCCGCCGCAGACGCGGCAGCCGCCACAGACGCCGGAGCCGCCGCAGACGCGGCAGCCGCCACAGACGCCGGAACCGCCGGAGCCGCCGCGGGCGCGGCGCTCGCCGGGTGAGGCCACCTGGACCGCCGTATTGACGCCCGCGGGTGAGTGCCGGACCGGACGGCGGGTATGCGGGGGAGTAGTCCAGAGCCACCGTTCACCGACTGGCTGGAGGACACCGTGACCAACCCCTACCCGGACCCCGTACAGCCACCACCGACCCCGGGCCCGGACCCCGCGCACCCGGAGCCGCCCCCGAACCCGGTGCCGACGCCGGAGCCCCCGCCGGGCCCCGAGCCGACCCCGCCGCCCCCGCACCCGGGACCTCCCGGCCCCGGCCCCGTTCCGGGCCCCGACCCGTCGCCCATCCCCCCGGGCCCCGAACCGGTCCCGAACCCGGAACCCGGCCCGCCCCTGAGCTGAGCAGGAAGGTGAGCAGGACAGAGGAAAGCGGTGGGCGTGCCCCGAAGGACACGCCCACCGCCTCTGCTCACGGACGCGAGGCTCAGCCGGAGACCTCCGACCGGTCCCCGCCCCACAGCGTGTGGAACGACCCCTCACGGTCCGTCCGCCGGTACGTGTGCGCCCCGAAGAAGTCCCGCTGCCCCTGCGTCAGTGCCGCGGGCAGCCGCTCGGCGCGCAGCGCGTCGTAGTACGCCAGCGCCGCCGCGAACCCCGGCGTCGGCACGCCCTGCCGCACCGCCGCCACCAGCACGTCCCGCCAGTCGTCCTGCGCCGCCGCGATCTCCCGCGCGAACGTCTCGTCGGAGAGCAGGCTCGGCAGGTCGGGGCGGGCGTCGTAGGCGGCGCGGATCCGGTCGAGGAACGCCGCGCGGATGATGCAGCCGCCGCGCCAGATGGACGCGACCCGGCCGAGGTCGATGTCCCAGCCGTACTCCTCGCTGCCCGCGGCGATCTCGTGGAAGCCCTGGGTGTACGACACGATCTTCGAGGCGTACAGCGCCTGCTCCACGCGGTCCGCGAAGGCCGCCGCATCCGTCTCGCCGAGCGGCGACGGCGCCGGGCCCGCCAGGCCGCGCGAGGCCTCGCGCAGCGCGACGTGCCCGGACAGGGACCGCGCGAAGACGGCCTCCGCGATGCCGGAGACGGGGACGCCCAGGTCGAGGGCGATCTGCACGGTCCAGCGGCCGGTGCCCTTCTGCTCCGCCTGGTCCACCACCACGTCCACGAACGGCTTGCCCGTGGCCGCGTCCACGTGGGACAGCACCTCGGCGGTGATCTCGATCAGGTACGAGTCCAGGCGGCCGGTGTTCCACGTCCGGAAGATCTCCGCGATCCGCGCGGGCTCGTACCCGGCGACATCGCGCAGCAGCTGGTACGCCTCGCCGATCAGCTGCATGTCGGCGTACTCGATGCCGTTGTGCACCATCTTCACGAAGTGGCCTGCGCCGTCGGGGCCGACGTGCGTCACGCAGGGCGCCCCGTCCGCCGCCTTCGCGGAGATCTTCTCCAGCATCGGGCCCAGCGACTCGTACGACTCCTTCGAACCGCCCGGCATGATGCTCGGGCCGTTGAGGGCGCCCTCCTCACCGCCGGAGATGCCGGTGCCGACGAAGTGGATGCCCTGTTCGCGCAGTTCGCGCTCGCGGCGCCGGGTGTCGGCGAAGTGCGCGTTGCCGCCGTCGATGATCATGTCGCCCGGCTCCAGCAGCGGGGCGAACTCCTGGATCACGGCGTCGGTCGGCTCACCGGCCTTCACCATGACGACGAGCCGGCGGGGCCGCTCCAGCGCCGCCACGAACTCCTTCGCGGTCTCGGCCGCGACGAACTCGCCCTCGTGTCCGAACTCCTCCACCAGCGCGTGCGTCCGCGCCGCCGTCCGGTTGTGCACCGCGACCGTGTAGCCGTTGCGCGCGAAGTTGCGGGCGAGGTTGCGGCCCATGACCGCGAGTCCCGTGACGCCGATCTGGGCTGACGTGCTCATACGCTGGGCTCCTAGCTGTCCGATATCGGGTGGTGCCGGTTGTGCTCGACGTACTTCCGTGCCTTACGTACTGCCTCGGGCCATCCTGACGTGCCCGTTCCTCGATCGCACACCCGGGTTCCCATGCAGGGGGGTGCCGGCAGATACGCGTGGGGAGGCCGGAGTGCTCAGTCCGGGGGTGCGCCGGGCGTACGCCGACACCCCTGACGGAGCGTCAACCGCCCCTGGGCGCGGGCGGCCAGGCGTGCGCAAGGCGGCCGATAGCTGTCTTGTCATGGCCTGTTACGGGCGCCTACTTTTGGCCCTCCTGACGCTCGTCGAGGGGGCTCTCCATGGCCGTACGCGGCCGGCACCGCCGGTATCAGCCGAACAGGATCAACCGCGCCTCACTCACCGTCACGGCGGGCGGGGCGGGCATGGCCCTTCCGTTCGTCGGTACCGGCGCCGCGCAGGCGGCCGACGTGGAGACCTGGGACAAGGTCGCCGCCTGCGAGTCGAGCAACGACTGGAACATCAACACCGGCAACGGCTACTACGGCGGGCTGCAGTTCAGCCAGTCCACCTGGGAGGCCTACGGCGGCACGGCGTACGCGTCGCGCGCGGATCTGGCCACCAAGGAGCAGCAGATCGCCGTCGCCGAGAAGGTGCTCGACGGGCAGGGCCCCGGCGCCTGGCCGGCCTGCTCGGGGCAGGCCGGGCTGACCCGCGGCGGCGACAGTTCTGGCCCGCGGCCCGACGGCGGCGCCTCGGCACGGCCCGCGAAGCGGCCGGTGGCGGACGTCCGGCCGCAGACCACGCCCCAGTCCCGGGCCGGCCGCGCCGAGATGTACACCGTGGTGCGCGGCGACACGCTCTCCGCGATCGCCGACGAGCAGCGCGTCCAAGGCGGCTGGCAGGGCCTGTATGCGGCGAACCGCACGACCATCGGGGCCGACCCTGACCTCATCCTCCCCGGGCAGCGGCTGAGCCTGCGCACGAAGGCCTCCGGCGCCCCGGCCACGACCGCGCCCCGGCCGAAGGAAGAGGCACGGAAGACGCCGAAGAAGGAGCCCGAGCGGAAGTCCGGACAGCGGTCCGAGGAAGCGTCGCCGGAGAAGAAGACCTCCGGTTCGCGCACCGCCGCCTCCACCGCCGAACGGCACTCCGGCTCCCTCGTCGCCCCCGTCGGCGGCTCCCTCGGCACGCCGTACCGGGCGACGGGCTCCAGCTGGTCGAAGGGCTACCACACGGGCGTCGACTTCCCGGTGCCGACGGGGACGTCGGTGAAGGCCGTCGGGGCGGGCCGGGTGGTGAGCGCGGGCTGGGCCGGCTCCTTCGGCTACGAGGTGGTCATCCGGCACGGCGACGGCCGCTACAGCCAGTACGCGCACCTGTCGGCGATCTCCGTCAAGGCCGGGCAGACGGTGGGCGCCGGGCAGCGCATCGGCCGCGCGGGCTCCACCGGGAACAGCTCGGGCCCGCACCTGCACTTCGAGGTGCGGACCGGACCGGGATTCGGCACGGATGTCGACCCGGTCGCCTATCTCCGGGCCGGCGGGGTCAGGATCTGATCCGCGTGCGCTGCCGGTCGACGAGGACCGGCAGCGGTACGTAGGCCACGCCGCAGAGGGGGTTGTGGTACGGCGCGTACGGAAGCGGGCCGGCGGCGGCCGGGGCCCGGTTCTCGTACCCGGTGTCGGCGCCGGCCTGCGACACGGCCGCCGGTTCCCTTCGGCGTGCGGTGTGCGTTGCCGTGGGCGTGGCGGGCCCGTCGAGGAGACCGGTGTGCCGCTTCGGCGCGGGGACCGAGGCGGGCCGGTCGGACGCGGACCCCGACCCGGAGGCGGAGGCGGCGGCGGACACCGGCGTGGGCAGGACCGTCCGGGCGCCGGACGCGACCGGGGCCGTGGCCGCGACGGGCGCCGCCGTGGCTGGTGCCGCCGTGGCGGCACTCCCGGAGGTGGCAGGGGCCGGTACGGCCGTCCTGGAGGGCACCGCCGGGGCCGCCGGTGCAGTGCCACCCGCCGTGGGCAGCGGCTCCGTGCGGTCCCCGTCGTGCGCGATGCGCTCGGTGGTCAGCAGGATCAGGCCGCCCGCCGCGACCACCGCGCAGCCCAGCGCGAGGACGGTGCCCGCGGTGCCGTAGCGGAAGGTCTCGCCGAACATCGTGATGCCGACGGCCGCCGCCACCACCGGGTTCACCACCGTCAGCGTGGCCAGCGGGGCGGCGAGCCCGGCGCCCCGGTAGGAGGCCTGGGAGAGCAGCAGACCGGCCGTGGCGAGCACGCCGATCGCGGCGAGGGGCGGCAGGTCGGCAGCCGACACCCCGCCGGACCAGTCGACCGCGACCGTCTTGGTGAAGACCGAGGACATGCCGAACGCGATACCGGACGCGGTCGCCAGCACCATCGCGCGCACCGCCGGATGCCCGTGCGCGGCACGGCCCGCGATCATCAGGGCCACCACCGCACCGGCCGTCGCCAGGAAGACGCCGAGCTGCTGCGGCCCGCCCAGCGACTGGGTGTCGGCCGCGCCGACCAGGGACAGCAGTCCGGCCAGACCCACGGTCGCCATGACGGCGCCCCGCCAGGCGGTCGCCCCGGCCTTGCGGCGCACGAACAGCGCCGCCATGGGCAGCGCGAAGACGATGGTGAGGGCACCGAGCGGCTGTACGACGCTCAGCGGGCCGTAGGCCAGCGCGACCACGTGCAGCAGCCCGCCCAGGCCGTTCAGCGCCACCGCCGCCCACCAGCCCGGCCGGCGCAGCGGCGCGTACTGCCGGCCGCCGGGCGAGGACACCGCGACGCGCTCCTGCACGATCGCGCCGCCGGCGTAGGCGACGGCGGACACGAGCGACAGGAGGACGGACAACGCGAGGGCGCTCATCGGCTGCTCCTCTGCGTGAGGCGGGGGCGCGCGGCCCGGCGCGGCAAGCGGTCGGCTTCCATGCCAACACGATCCCGCGCCGACCTGTTCCCCGTCGTCGTCCTTGAGCACACAATGCGTCCTACTGCCGATGGAGTACGGCAGGGGCGCGGTCATCCCCAGGGCGGGCGCCGACCGGCGGGGCCCCTGAGAGCCGTCCCCTAGGGGGCTTGGTACTACTGCTCCTCGTGGACCTCGACCCCGGACTCGCCGCGCTCCGCCCGCTCGGCGGCTTCTTCCTCCTGCGCACGGGCGTACCGCCGCGCGGCCCCCTGCCGACTCTCGCACAGGTGTACGCCGGGCAGGCCTCGGAGGCGTACGGCGGCGACGCCCTGGATGTCCGTGTCCGCAAGGTCACGGACGCCCTGCGCGCCCCCGAGCCCCGGATCGCCGCCTCCGTCGCCCACCTGGGCCTCGCCGCCCGCCTGTGGTCCGCCGCCCTGGGCTGCGCCGCGCTGTACGGCCGCGTCCCCGACCTCGACCCGGGGCTGCTGCGCTGGGACCCCGACGGCGGCGCCCCGGACGACCTGTGGCTGACCGAGGTGCGCCCGCCGGGCCGGGACGGCGACGCCCGGGCCCTGGCCGACGCCGTGCTGCACGGCCATCTCGTCCCGCTGGCCGACGCCCTGCGCGCCCGGCACCGGCTCGCGCCCGGTCTGCTGCGCGGCAACGCCGCCTCCGCGCTGGCCGGCGCCGCGCGCACCCTGGACACCTGGGCGCGCGAGCACGGCCGTACGGACGTCGCCGCCCGGGCCCGCGCCCTGGCCGCCGGCCTGTTCGCCCACCCGCTCCTCGCGGACACCGGCACCCTCACCGGCACCGCCTTCCGGCGCCGCAGCTGCTGCCTCTACTACCGGGTGCCCGGCGGGGGAGTGTGCGGCGACTGCTGCTTCACCCGGCCCCCGCGGTCTTCCCCGCGCGCCGCATCCGGGGGACCATGAGGAAACCAGTCGCCGAGACAGGGAGCCGCGGGTGCGCGTGGGACTGCTGACCCGGGAGTACCCGCCGGACGTGTACGGCGGCGCGGGCGTCCATGTGGAGTTCCTGGCCAGGGAGTTGCGCTCCCTGGTCGACCTCCGGGTGCACTGCTGGGGCGAGGTGTCCTCGGCCGAGCGGGCCGCGGGCGTCGTACGCCACCGGCCCTGGTCCGCCCTGGACGGCTCCAACGACGCGCTGCGCACCTTCTCCGTGGACCTCGCCATGGCCGCCGCCCTGGAGGGCAGCGACCTCGTCCACTCCCACACCTGGTACGCCAACCTGGCCGGCCACCTCGCCAAGCTGCTCCACGGCGTCCCGCACGTGCTCACCGCGCACTCCCTGGAGCCGCTGCGGCCCTGGAAGGCCGAGCAACTCGGCGGCGGATACGCCCTGTCGGGCTGGGCCGAGCGCACCGCCGTGGAGGCCGCCGACGCGGTGATCGCCGTCTCCGGCGCCATGCGCGAGGACATCCTCGCCTGCTACCCCGCGCTCGACCCGGCCCGCGTGCACGTCGTCCACAACGGCATCGACACCGAGCTGTACCGGCCCGACCCGGCCACCGACGTCCTGCACCGCCTCGGCGTCGACCCGGACCGCCCCTACGTCCTCTTCGTCGGCCGCATCACCCGCCAGAAGGGCGTGCCCCACCTGCTGCGCGCGGCCCGCGCCATCGACCCGGCCGCCCAGGTCGTGCTGTGCGCGGGCGCGCCCGACACCCCCGAGATCGACCGGGAGTTCCGCGAGCTGTACCAGGAGCTGAGCCGGGTGCGCGAGGGTGTGCACTGGATCCCGCGGATGCTGCCGCGCCCCGAGGTGGTCCAACTCCTCACGCACGCCGCCGTGTTCGTCTGCCCGTCGGTGTACGAGCCGCTCGGCATCGTCAATCTGGAGGCGATGGCCTGCGGCACGCCCGTCGTCGCCTCGCGGGTCGGCGGCATCCCCGAGGTCGTGGCGGACGGCAAGACGGGCCTCCTGGTGCCCCTGGACGACGACTTCGAGACGGGCCTCGCCCAGGCACTGGACGCGGTGCTCGGCGATCCGGAGGGCGCCCGGCGGATGGGCGAGGCGGGGCGGGAACGGGCGGTCGGCGAGTTCGGCTGGGACACGGTCGCCCGGCGGACGGTCCGGCTGTACGAACGCGTCGCCAAGGGGACGTAGCGCACCGACGCGACACACCGGCGCGGCACACCGACGCGCGAAAACCGGCCGTGGCACACCGACTCGACGCTCGAACAGGATTGTTCCGCCGGTGCCCGGGCAGGTTCTTCGGCAACCAGCGTGAGGGGAGCGGCCATGCGTCGTGGGGGTCCTTCGGTGCTCGGAATCGTCCTGGCGGGCGGCGAGGGCAAGCGCCTGATGCCCCTGACCGCGGACCGCGCGAAACCCGCGGTCACCTTCGGCGGCACCTACCGCCTCGTCGACTTCGTCCTGTCCAACCTGGTCAACGCCGACATCCTGCGCATCTGCGTGCTGACCCAGTACAAGTCGCACTCCCTGGACCGGCACATCACGACCACCTGGCGGATGTCCAGCCTGCTCGGCAACTACGTCACCCCCGTCCCGGCCCAGCAGCGCCTCGGCCCGCGCTGGTACCTGGGCAGCGCGGACGCCATCCTGCAGTCCCTGAACCTGATCTACGACGAACGGCCCGAGTACGTCGCGGTGTTCGGCGCCGACCACGTGTACCGCATGGACCCGCGGCAGATGCTCGCCGAGCACATCGAGTCCGGGGCCGGGGTGACCGTCGCCGGGATCCGCGTCCCGCGCACCGAGTCGTCGTCCTTCGGCGTGATCACCCCCGGCTCGGACGGCCGGACGGTGGAGCGGTTCCTGGAGAAGCCCGCCGACCCTCCCGGGCTGCCGGACCGGCCCGACTGCGTCTTCGCCTCCATGGGCAACTACATCTTCACCACCAAGGCCCTCATCGAGGCCCTGCACCGGGACGCCGAGGACGAGAACTCCGCGCACGACATGGGCGGTTCGATCCTGCCCCAGCTCACCGAGCGCGGCGAGGCGCGGCTGTACGACTTCGGCGACAACCACGTCCCCGGCGAGACCAGCCGCGACCAGGGGTACTGGCGGGACGTCGGCACCCTCGACGCGTACTACGACGCCCACATGGACCTCATCGCCGAGCGCCCCGCCTTCAACCTCTACAACCGCAGCTGGCCCATCTACACCCACTCGGGCCAGCTCTCCCCGGCCCGCTTCAACGCGGGCGGCATCGCCGGGGAGTCGATCATCAGCGCCGGCTGCCTGATCCGGGGGCAGGTCACGCGGTCCGTGCTCTCGCCGGGCGTGGTGGTCGACCCCGGCGCGGTGGTGCAGGGGTCGGTGCTGCACGACAACGTGCACATCGGCCGGGGCGCGGTGGTGCGCGGCGCCGTACTGGACAAGAACGTCGAGGTGCCGCCGGGTGCCACGATCGGCGTCAACCCGGAGCGGGACACCGAGCTGTACACCGTCTCCAAGAACGGGGTGATCGCGCTGGGGAAGGGGCAGCGGGTGTCGTAGGCCTCTGACCGGGGCCGGAAGATCAGGTCTTCATGCGATGTTAACTGAGTGTAGCCTCGCCATCCTTGACCGTAATCGGTCACGGGGGATTGACTGCTGATCCACCCGTCGTCGACGCGAGGCAAGCAAGTGACTTCTGACGACCTGCTCGCACCCCTCGACCTGGCGTTCTGGAACATCGAGTCCGAACGGCACCCCATGCACCTCGGCGCCCTCGGCGTCTTCACCGCCCACTCGCCCACCGCGGGCGCTCACGCCGCCGAACTGCTCGCCGCCCGGGCCGCGGCCGTGCCCGGACTGCGGATGCGGATCCGCGACGTGTGGCGGCCCCTCGCCCCGGGCCGGTCCTTCCCGTTCGGCCCGGGCGCGTCCCTCGCCTTCGGCGGCGCCGCCCGCGAGCCCGACCCCGGCTTCGACCCCCTGGACCACGTCCGGCTGCACGCCCCCACCGCCGACTTCCAGGCCGCGGCGGGCCGGCTCATGGAGCGGCCCCTGGAGCGCGGCCGGCCGCCGTGGGAGGCGCATGTGCTGCCCGGCGAGGACGGGACCTCGTTCGCCGTGCTGTTCAAGTTCCACCACGCCCTCGCCGACGGACTGCGCGCGCTGACCCTGGCCGCGGCTGTCCTCGACCCGGTCGACGTGTCGCCGCCCTCGCCGTCCCGGCCCCGCCGTCCCGAGCCGCCGCGCGGCCCGCTGCCGGACGTGAGCGCGCTCCCCGCGCTGCTGCGCGGTGCCCTGTCCGACGCGCGCCGGGCCGTCGGCATCGGTGCCTCCGTCGCCCGCTCCGGCCTGGACGTCCGCTCCTCCCCGGCCCTGACCTCGGAGCCCTCCGGGACCCGCCGCACCGCCGGAGCGGTCCTCGACCTCGACGACGTCCACCGCGTCCGCAAGGCCGTCGGCGGCACCGTCAACGACGTGCTGATCGCGCTCGTCGCGGGCGCCCTGCGGCGCTGGCTCGACGAGCGCGGCGACAGCAGCGAGGGCGTGGCGCCCCGCGCCCTGATCCCCGTCTCCACCCGCCGCCCGCGCACCGCGCACCCGCAGGGCAACCGGCTCTCCGGCTATCTGATACGGCTCCCCGTCGGCGAGCACGACCCGCTGCGCCGGCTCGGCGCGGTCCGTACCGCCATGGACCGCAACAAGGACGCCGGACCGCACCGCGGCGCGGGCGCCGTCGCCCTGCTCGCCGACCACGTGCCGGCCCTCGGCCACCGGCTCGGCGGCCCGCTCGCCGCGCAGGCCGCCCGGCTCTGGTTCGACATCCTGGTCACCAGCGTGCCCCTGCCCTCCCTGGGGCTGACGCTCGGCGGCGCCCCGCTCGCCGAGGTCTACCCCTACGCCCCGCTGGCCCACGGCCACTCCCTCGCGATCGCCGTCTCCACCTACCGCGGCGCCGTCCACTACGGCCTCGTCGCCGACGCCGAGGCCGTCCCCGACCTCGACCGGCTCGCCCACGCCCTCACCGACGAGACGCGGACGTTGATCAAGGCCTGTACGCCCTGATCGAGACGGGTTTGGCGAGGCGGCCCGGCGCTCCGTAAAATCCGACGTTCGAATGCGGGCGCGAGTCGGAGCGCCGCCAGGGCAGAAGCAGGGAACGCAGCGGCGATGACGGTCACAGAAGACGGCACCCAGACCACGGACGAGGTGGTCTACGGGCCCGGCATCGACCCCGAGCGCCTGGCGATCTGCCTCAGCGTGCTCGAAGAGCTCGACAAGCTGGAGGTCGACCACCCCGACGCGATCAAGGTGCGCCGGGCCACCTCGCACATCTACCGGACGGTGAAGCAGCGCCGCCGCCAGGAGCGCCGGGCCGCCAAGACCGCCCACGACCGCGCGGTCACCGAGGCCACCGCGACCGGCTCCGCCGAGCGCATCGACGACGAGACCGAGGGCATCCTGCCCTCCTCCAAGATCGAGCCGGGCCGGATCGCCGGGATACTCCAGCGCCCCCGCTCGTGCTACGTCTGCAAGGCGCGGTACGTCGAGGTCGACTACTTCTACCACCAGCTCTGCCAGAAGTGCGCCGCCGAGAACCGGGCCAAGCGCGACGCCCGCGCCGACCTCACCGGCAAGCGCGCGCTGCTCACCGGCGGCCGGGCCAAGATCGGCATGTACATCGCGCTGCGGCTGCTGCGCGACGGCGCGCACACCACGATCACCACCCGGTTCCCCAAGGACGCCATCCGCCGCTTCAAGGCGATGGAGGACTCCGCGGACTGGATCCACCGCCTGGAGGTCGTCGGCATCGACCTGCGCGACCCCGCCCAGGCCGTGGCCCTCGCCGACCAGGTCGCCGAGGCGGGACCGCTCGACATCCTCATCAACAACGCGACGCAGACCGTGCGCCGACTGCCCTCCGCCTACGCCGCCCTGGTCGAGGGCGAGAGCGCCCCGCTGCCCGCCGGTGAGCTGCCCGCCCACCACGTCATCGGCGCCTTCAACTCCGGCGCGGTCGACGGGCTCGCCGCGCTGCCCGTCGGGACCAGCGGCCTCGACGCGCAGAAGGTCGCCGACCTCGCCCTGGTGGCCGGCAACGCCAGCATCGCCCGCCACCTCGACGGCACCGCCATCGACGCGGGCGGCCTGGTGCCGGACGTCGTCGACACCAACACCTGGGTGCAGACCATCGAACAGATCTCCCCGGTGGAGCTGCTCGAGACCCAGCTGTGCAACTACACCGCGCCGTTCATCCTGATCAGCAAGTTGCGCGCCGTGATGGCCGAGGCCGCCCGGAAGGCGCCCAGCGGACGCTCCTACGTCGTCAACGTCTCCGCGATGGAGGGCGTCTTCAGCCGCGGCTACAAGGGCGCGGGGCACCCGAACACCAACGCCGCGAAGGCCGCGATGAACATGGTGACGCGGACCAGCGCCCAGGAGATGTTCGACACCGACCGCATCCTCATGACCTCGGTCGACACGGGCTGGATCACCGACGAGCGCCCGCACTTCGACAAGCTGCGCCTCGCCGAGGAGGGCTTCCACGCCCCGCTCGACCTGGTCGACGGCGCGGCGCGGGTCTACGACCCGATCGTGCGCGGCGAGGCCGGCGAGGACCTGTACGGCGTCTTCCTGAAGGACTACGCGCCGGGCAAGTGGTAGCCGACGGAATCTGACGGCGCGTCAGCCCGCCCCGATCCGGGGTGCCTGGCGCGCCGTCGCCCGTTCCGGTGCGGTGCCCCCGCCCGGCCCCGGGCTGCCGGGCTGCCGGGCCGCCGGGCTGCCGGGCCGCCAGGCTGCGGACGGAGGCTGTACGGCCGGAGTACACCCGCGGGTCCCGCGGCGGTGCCGCGCCGCCGCCCGGCAGGGCTTGAACCGCGCGGTCCGCACCCCGCGGCCGTGCCTGCATCCGTTCGGCCGGGTAGGCCGAGCGGGTGAAGCGTGAACGGCGCATCGTGGAGCAAACGGGTGCAAGGGGTAGTGCGGTATATGCGGGGCGACTTGGCCGAGTCCCCCTGATCTCCCCCTAGTTTTGAGCGCCATCGAGCGCGGGCCCGCTCATTTGGTTAATCTGGAGCCGACGGACAGCAGCACGGGTCCCTACCCACACCCACCGTCCGTCCCGGGATCAGCCGGTGCACAACGGTCTGCCCTCCCGTGAGTTGTCGACGCCACCGCGTCCGGACGGATTCGACCCTGACCCGAGTGTGCGTCGCGCCCGCGGACCGCGGACCGGCCGGCGAGCCCGAGGGTGACCCGACACATAAGGAGTGCGCGGTGACACCGGAGAAGAAGAATCGCGATCAGCGGCCCAAGGAACGCACCGAGCGCGCGGGCCGCCGACCCGGAGAGATCGGCAGCCTCGACGTGTGGGCCCGTTCGGCCCCGATCCGCCTCGCGGGCTACGAGGACGACCTCGCCGAGCCGCACATCCTGCCCAGCGTGGACTGAACCCCCGGGCAGGAGTCGCGATCACCGGTCAGCTGGGCGTGCGAGACTCACGCCCATGCTGATCAGAGAAGCCTCCGCCGCCGACTGGCCGCGCATCTGGCCCTTCTGGCACCGCATCGTCGCCGCCGGCGAGACCTACGCCTGGGATCCCGACACCGACGAGGAAGCGGCCCGCGCCCTCTGGATGAACCCGGCCAAACGCGTCTACGTCGCCGAGGACGCCCCCGGAGCCGTCGTCGGGTCCGCCTACCTCACGCCCAACTACGGCGGCCCCGCCGCGGGCATCGCCAACGCCGGGTTCATGGTCGACCCCGACCAGGGCGGGCGCGGCATCGGCCGCGCCCTCGCCGAGCACGTCCTCACCGAGGCCGAGGCACACGGCTACCGGGGCATGGTGTTCAACGCGGTCGTCGAGACCAACCCGGCGGTCAAGCTGTGGACGTCCCTCGGCTTCACCATCCTCGGCACGGTGCCGGAGGCCTTCGACCACCCCCGGCACGGGCTCGTCGGCCTGCACATCATGCACAAGGCCCTCCGGCCCGCCGAGCGGACACGCCAGGGGAACGAGCAGGCCTCCTAACCGAGCGGCGCGGTCCGCTCCCACGGCCGCATCCGCTCCAACTGCCCGGCCAGATCCAGCAGTTGCGCCTCCGTGCCCGGCCGGCCCACCAGCTGTACGGCGCACGGGGCGCCCGAGGGCAGCGTGCCGAGGGGCACCGCCATCGCGGGCCAGCCGGTGAGATTCCACGGCGGAGTCATCGGCGAGTACGACGAGTTGGCCGCGATGTTGCGCAGCCAGCCCCGCTCGTGCCACGGCACCGCCCGCGGGGAGCGGCGGGCGAGCGCCGGGGTGAGCAGCACGTCGTACTCGTCGAAGAACGGCTCCAGCCGCCGGCGCAGCGCCTCCCGGGCCGACCCGGTACGCACCCGCCCCACGAACCGCCGTCCGAGGGCCGCGTGGACGCGGGTGCGCCGGGTCAGCAGCCGCGGATCGAGACCCCGGGCGTCGACCGACGTGCCGGCCGTCCAGTGCGCCAGCGCGGTGAGCCCCAGCGACTGCGGATACGGCGGGTCCGCGCGCCGCACCTGGTGCCCCGCCTTCATCAGCAGCCCGGCCGCCTCCCGCGCGGCGGAGACGTACGGCTTGGTCACGACGGCCCCGGCGATCGGGCTGCGCAGCGACAGCGCGATCCTGCGGGTGGCCGACGTGGCCGACGTGGCCGACGTGGCCGACGTACCCGACGTACCCGACGTGGCCGGTGTCGCCGAGTCGTCCTGCCCGTCCGGTCGTACGCCGTCGAAGCCGCCGTCCGCGAGGACGGACAGCATCAGGCGCGCGTCCGCGACGGTCGTGGCGAGCGGGCCGTTCTCCGCCATGCCGAACCAGTCGCCCTCGCCGATGCCCGCCGGGACCACCCCGTGGCCCGGCTTGACGGTGACCAGGCCGCAGTTGGCCGCCGGTATGCGCAGCGAGCCCATGCCGTCGTTGCCGAGCGCGATCGGCACCATCCCGGCGGCCACGGCGGCGGCGCTGCCACCCGACGAGCCACCCGCGGTGCGGGACAGGTCCCACGGGTTGCGGGAAGTGCCGTGCACCCCTTCCGTCGTACCGAAGACGCACAGCTCCGGCACGTTCGTCAGCCCCACGACCACCGCGCCCGCCGCCCGCAGCCGGGCCACGGTGACATGGTCGTGCTCGGCGGGCGCGTCCGGGGTCGCGGCCGAGCCGTTCCGGGTGGACTCACCGCGCACCGCCAGATTGTCCTTGACGGCCACGGGCACCCCGGCGAGCGGCAGCTCGGCCAGATCCCCGCGCGCCCCCACCTCGTCGGCCTCCCGCAGCGCCGCCTGTGTCCGCACCGTCCGGAAGGCGCCGACCCGCCCGTCCAGCCGCTCGATCCGCGCCAGATGCTCCGCCACCACCTCCCGGGGTGTGACCTGCTTGTCCCGCACGGCGGCGGCGATCTCGACGGCGGTCCGTCCGACCCAGTTGGTCACGGGCGCTCCTCGGCGATGAGTGGGCTACTGGCGAGTACGGGAGCACTCTGCCCCGGCCCGCCGCGCCCTGTCGAGAGTGCGCGGCAGGCCGGAGCGCACCCGGAGACGCGCCCGGTCAGGCCCGGGGGTCCTCGATGGCCGCCGTCGCCAGTTCGATGCCCAGCAGGCCCGCCGTGCGCCCCGGTTCGGGGGCCTGGCGCAGCTCCATCGCCAGGATGTCGAGCTGCCGGATCGCCGCGCGCCGGTCCCCGGCCTCGGCCGTGCGCCGGGCCCGCAGCAGCCGCGCGTTGACGGTGCGCAGGTCGTACGGGCCGTGGACCCGGGCGCTCTCCTCGGCCACCGCCCGCAGCCAGTCGGCACCCGCCTGGGGCGGCATCGTCCGCGCCACCGCCTCGACGGCCGCCATCTCCTCGGACTGCGACGCCCCCTCGGCGCGGTGCCGACGAGCCGCGAGCGGAGGTGAGCCGGTCGTGCAGCACCTGCGCCCCCACCAGGTCCGGGTCGCCGGGCGGCAGCACCCGGCGGGCCGCCTCCATCACCCCCCGGTACCTGCCCAGCGCCACCTCCGGGTCCCCGCCGACCGCCAGCCAGTGGAACACCGCCAGCCGCCAGCGGGTGACCAGTTCGTGGTCCTCGCCGAGCAGTTGCCGCGCCGCCAGGACCAGCGCCTCGTACCGGCGCACCGCCCGCTCCGGGTCACCGTTGCGCGCGGTCCAGTGCGCCGCCTGCGAGCGGGCCAGGAGGGAGTGCGGGGAGAGACCGCCGTCGCGCCGCTCCCGGCGCCGGGAGAGCTGTGCGAAGCGGACGATCGCCTCGCCGGCGCGGCCCGACTCGCCCGCCCAGTGCGCCAGTCGGTGGTGCAGGTCGAGGGTGGCGGGGGCGTCGGCTCCGGCCACCTCCTCCACCTCGTCGATTACCGCCAGCAATCCCTGGTAGGCCGCTTCGGCGTCCCCCGCGCGGCCCGCCCGCTCCGCTCGCTCGATCCTGGACCGCAGCTCGGCGACGGACGCCGGGAGACCGGCGGGCAACGGCCCGGCGAACACCTCGGCCGGGGGGGGGCGGGGAGGGGTGCGGTCGGCGGTGGTGGTGTGGGGGTGGTCGCGGGCGTCGGTGGGGGCGTGGGGGCCGGCGGTGACAGCGTGGCAGCCGTAGGCGTCGGTGTGGTGGCCGGCGACGGCGGCGCCGCAGGCCGGGCCGGGCGCTCGCCCGCCGCGGCCGACCAGCGGCGGCGGCTCGCCAGCGCGCTGAGGGTCCGCGGATGGTCCGCGCCCAGCGCCGCGGCGCAGTCGTCGACGAGTTCCGCGTACAGCTCGGCGGCAGCCGGGGCGTCACCGGCGAGGGCCGTCCAGTGGGCCAGCCCGTCGCGCGTCACCAGCGTCAGCTCGTCGTCGGTGCCGCGCAGCCGCGCGCAGTCCCCGGCCAGCCGGGCGTACAGGTCGCGGGCGCGCGCCCGGGCTCCGGCGTTGCCCGACGCGTACGCCTCGCCCTCGCGGGAGGCCAGCGTCAGGTCGTGCGCCGGGCCCAGGGCGCGGACGCAGTCCGCGGCCACGGCGGCGAAGAGACGGGCGCTCTCGGACGGCCGTACCGAGTGCAGCCAGTGCGCCTCCCAGTACCGGTCGTCCAGCACGCCGGGGTGGTCGGCGCCCAGCGTCCGCGCCGCGTCGGCGGCGGCCTCGCCGTAGGCCCTCGACGCGTCGGCGTACCGCCGCAGGAGGACAGCAGCCGGGCGCGCAGCCGCCGGGCGGCGAGCGTGGCCGGCGCGTCCGCGCCCAGGACCTCGGTGCAGCGCGCCACGACGTCCTCGGCGTCCAGCAGCCCCCTGGCGGCGTCCCCGCTCCTCGCGGTCCACTCGGCCAGGTGCCGGCGGTACCCGAGGACGGCCGGTGCGTTCTCGCCGAAGAGCCGGGAGGCGCGCTCCACCAGCCGCCCGAGCAGATGTGCCGCGCGCGCCGGGTCGCCCGCGGCGCCGACGAGCCGGGCCTCGACGGCCCGTGCCCCGCAGACGTCGGGATGGTCCTCGCCGAGCAGCGCGGCGGCCCGCTCGGCGGTGGCGGCGCACCGGTCGCGGGCCGCCGCCGGGTCGGCACCGCCGTCCGCCTCGCGCTCCAGGAGTGCCAGGTCGGCGTGGAGCGCGTCCAGTTCGGCCCGGTGGGCGTGCACGGCGTGGGTGCGCCGCGGCCGGTCGGCGGGCGGCAGGGTGTGATCGAGGACGACGGTGCGGGCCTCCTCCGGCAGCCACCCCGCCCCCTGCGCGGCGGGCGCGACCGCCTCCAGCCGCGCGATCAGCTCCGCCGGAGCCGGGCGCTCGGCGGGATCGCGGCGCAGGCACGCCGTCACGACGTCCCGCAACTCCGCCGGGAGGCCTGTCAGGTCGGGCTCGCCCGAGGTGATGCGGTGGAGCACCGCGTACGCCTCCCCGCCGTCCCAGGGGGCGCGGCCCGTCGCCGCGTACGCCAGGACGGAACCGAAGGAGAACACGTCGCTCGCGGGGCCCACCGTGCCCGGGGCCTCGATCTGCTCCGGCGACATGTAGGCGGGGGTGCCGGACAGGGCGTCCTGGGTGAGCGTCTGGTCCTCGGCGCGCGCGATCCCGAAGTCGATGACGCGCGGCCCGTCGTGCGCGACCAGCACGTTCCCCGGCTTCACGTCCCGGTGCACCAGGCCCGCCGCGTGGATGGCGACCAGGGCACGCGCCACGCCCGCCCCGATCCGGCGCACCCCGGCGAGCGGCAGCGCGCCCGCCCGGGACACCAGCGAGGACAGCGACGGAGCCGGGATGTACGCCGTCGCCATCCACGGCACGTCACCGTCCGGATCCGCGTCCAGGACCGGCACCGCGTACGTCCCGCCCACGCTGCGCGCCGCCCGCACCTCACGCGCGAAGCGTCTGCGGAACGCGGCGTCCCGCGCCGGCTCGGCGTGCAGGGTCTTCACCGCCACCAGCAGCCCGGCGGCGTCCCGGCACAGATGGACGCGCCCCATGCCGCCGGCGCCGATCACGTCGATGACCTCGTACGGCCCGATCCACTCGGACCGCCCCCGGTCCCGCTGCCGCTCCGCGTCCCCCACCATCCGCCGCTCCACGCCCCCCACCGTCCGCCGCTCGTGCCACTGGTGTCCCGATCGGTGGACGACGGCGCGCCGGGGGAAAGTTCCACCGGTACGGACGCGGGCGCCGGGATTCGGCCGGGGCGCCCGGAGGAAGGCTGTAGTTCTCGTCGGACTCGTGCGGCGGCGCGTCCGCCGTCGCCGGTCCGCCGGTGCCGTGACAGCAGGGGAGACCCCATGCATGACGACCGCAGCCTCGTCGAAGGGCGGCTGAGGCGTGTCCTGGACGAACGCATCCGGCCCGCCGTGTACCCCGAGGCCGTGCCGCTGGAGGTGACGGTGTGGCACGCCCCCGACGAGCCCGTGCCGGTCGCCGAGGGGCTCGCCGCGCGCGGGGAGCCGATCGGGGCGGGGGAGCGGTGGGGCGCACCCTGGGGGACCAGCTGGTTCCGGGTCTCCGGGGCCGTACCGCAGGAGTGGGCCGGGCGGACCGTCGAGGCCCTGCTCGATCTCGGCTTCGAGGCGCAGATGCCCGGATTCCAGTGCGAGGGTCTGGTCTACCGGCCCGACGGCACCCCGGTGAAGGGCCTGCACCCGCAGAACCAGTGGGTGCGCATCGGCACGCCCGTGACCGGCGGGGAGGAGGTGCGGCTGCACATCGAGGCCGCCTCCAACCCGGTCGTCCTCGGCTATCCGCCGTTCCGGCCGACCCCGCTCGGCGACAAGGAAACGGCCGGGCGCGAGCCTCAGTACACCCTCGGGCGGATGGAGCTGGCCGTCTTCGACGAGCCGGTGTGGCAGCTGGTGCTCGACCTGGAGGTGCTGGGCGAGCTGATGGCCGAGCTGCCGGTGGAGTCGGCGCGCCGCTGGGAGATCCTGCGGGCCGTGGAGCGGGCCCTGGACACCGTCGACCTCCAGGACGTGGGCGGTACGGCGCGGCGGGCGCGAGCCTGCCTCACGGACGTACTCGCCGCGCCCGCCACCCCCTCCGCGCACCGGATCAGCGCGGTCGGGCACGCCCACATCGACTCGGCGTGGCTGTGGCCGCTGCGCGAGACGGTGCGCAAGGTGGCCCGTACGGCCGCCAACATGACCGCGCTGATCGACGACGAGCCGGACTTCGTCTTCGCCATGTCCCAGGCCCAGCAGTGGGCGTGGGTGAAGGAGCACCGGCCCGAGGTGTGGGCCCGGGTGAAGAAGGCCGTCGCCGGCGGGCGGTTTGTGCCGGCGGGCGGCATGTGGGTGGAGGCGGACACCAACATGCCGGGCTCGGAGGCGATGGCCCGCCAGTTCGTCCACGGCAAACGCTTCTTCCTGGACGAGTTCGGCGTCGACAACGAGGAGGTCTGGCTGCCGGACACCTTCGGCTTCGCCGCCGGACTGCCGCAGATCATCCGGGCGGCGGGCGCCAGGTACCTGCTGACGCAGAAGATCTCCTGGTCCCGCACGAACAAGTTCCCCCACCACACCTTCCGGTGGGAGGGCATCGACGGCACCCGCGTCTTCACCCACTTCCCGCCCGTCGACACCTACAACTGCGCGATGCGCGGCGCCGAACTCGCCCACGCCGCACGCAACTTCCGCGAGAAGGGCCGCGCCCGGCACTCCCTCGCCCCCACCGGCTTCGGCGACGGGGGCGGCGGCACCACCCGCGAGATGGTCGCCCGCGCCGCCCGGCTGCGCGACCTCGAAGGCTCACCGGCGGTGACATGGGAGACCCCGGCGGCGTTCTTCGCCCGCGCCGAGGCCGAGTACCCCGACCCGCCCGTCTGGGCCGGCGAGCTGTACCTCGAACTCCACCGCGCGACGCTCACCAGCCAGGCCGGCACCAAACGCGGCAACCGGCGCTGCGAACACCTGCTGCGCGAGGCCGAACTGTGGGCCGCGACGGCCGCCGTACGCACCGGATTCCCCTACCCGTACGAGGAGTTGGACCGCCTGTGGAAGACGGTGCTGCTGCACCAGTTCCACGACATCCTCCCCGGGTCCTCCATCGCCTGGGTGCACCGGGAGGCACGGCAGACGTACGCGCGGGTGGCGCGGGAGCTGGAGGAGATCATCGGCGCGGCGCAGCGCGCGCCGGCCGGGGAGGGGACGCGGGAGCTGGTCTTCAACTCCGCGCCGCACAGCCGGAACGGGATCCCGGCGGGCGGCGCGGGCACCGTGCGGCCCGCCGGGCGGCCGGCCGAACCGTCACCGCGCCCCGGCGGCGGATTCGTCCTGGACAACGGCCTGCTCCGGGTCGAGATCGACGCCCGCGGCCTCGTCGTCTCCGCCCACGACCTCGCTGCCGACCGGGAGACCATCGCACCCGGCCGGGCCGCGAACCTCCTCCAACTGCACCCCGACTTCCCGAACATGTGGGACGCCTGGGACGTCGACGAGTTCTACCGCAACACCGTCACCGACCTCACCGACGCCGACGAGGTCACCGTCGCCGACGACGGCGTCTCGGTCCGCGTGGTCCGCTCCTTCGGCGCCTCCCGCGTCACCCAGCTGCTGACGCTCGCACCGGGGGAGCGGCGGCTGGTGATCGACACGGAGGCCGACTGGCACGAGACCGAGAAGTTCCTCAAACTCGCCTTCCCGCTCGACCTGCACACCGAGCGGTACGCCTCGGAGACCCAGTTCGGCCACTTCTTCCGCCCCACGCACGCCAACACCTCCTGGGACGCCGCCAAGTTCGAAGCCTGCAACCACCGCTTCGTCCACCTGGCGGAGCCCGGCTGGGGCGTCGCCCTCGTCAACGACTCGACGTACGGCCACGACGTGACCCGCACCGTCCGCACCTGCCCCGACGCCGGTACGACGACCACGGTCCGCGTCTCCCTGCTGCGCGCCCCGCGCTTCCCCGACCCCGGGACCGACCAGGGCGTCCACCGCTTCCGGCACGCTCTGGTGCCGGGCGCGGACATCGGCGACGCGGTGCGCGAGGGGTGGCGGCTGAACCTCCCCGAGCGGCGGCTGACCGGCGGCCGGCAGGTTGCCCCGCTGGTCACGGTCGATCAGGACGCGGTGGTGGTGACGGCGGTGAAACTGGCCGACGACGGCAGTGGCGACGTCGTCGTCCGCTTCCACGAGGCCCACGGCGGCCGGGCCCGGGCAACCCTGACGGCCGGTTTCCCGGTCTCCGCGGTCACCGCCACCGACCTGCTGGAACGCCCGCTCGCCGACACGGCCGCGCCCCGGCTGGAGGGCGACCGGATCACCGTACGACTGCGGCCGTTCCAGCTGATGACGCTCCGGCTGCGACGGGCCTGACGGCGGGCCTTGGCCGGGCGGGTGCCGTCACGCCGGGGTGGTGGCGCGTCCGTCCCAGTGCCGCTCCCACCAGCGCAGCAGCTGGGGGTACACGACGAGATACCGGAACGGCTTGATCGCGGCCATGTAGGCGCTGCCCCAGCGGCCGTTGGGCCGGACCAG
Source organism: Streptomyces sp. NPDC052773 (assembly GCF_044547145.1). Lineage (NCBI taxonomy): Bacteria > Bacillati > Actinomycetota > Actinomycetes > Kitasatosporales > Streptomycetaceae > Streptomyces > Streptomyces sp. NPDC052773. The sequence goes on from NZ_JBITZX010000004.1 coordinate 110,640, forward strand.
GACGGCCATCTGCCCGCGGTACCCGCCGTGGCCGTCGGGCACCCAGGCGAGGTGCAGGATGCCGTGCACCGTCCGGTTGGCCATCTCGGCGGCCCACTCGTTCTCCCGCCTGTACAGCGTCGAGAAGGGCGGGCCCGCCTCCGGCACCGTGGGAAGGTCCCGCGCCTCGGCGGGGAGCCGGTCGCGCAGGGTCCGCACCCGGGTGCCCAGACCGTCCTTGTCCTTGTCCCAGCCGAGCAGCGCGCCCAGCTTCCAGCGCGCCGCCCACAGGAACCGCGTGGGGAGGTTGGCCTGGCTGACGAAGTCCCGCTCGGAGAAGGTCGACAGCAGGCGCGGGAAGTCGTCGGGGCCGCCCGGTGTGGGCAGGGCCCATACGTCTTCCAGCCGGAAGTCGTGGGTGATGTCGTGGAGGAGCCAGTCCTGGGCGGTGTGTGCGGTCCGGGGCAGCTTCATGAGGAAGGCCTCGCTTCCATACGCTGGTGTATGGATGACAGCGTAGCCCCTTCCATACGGCGGCGTATAGAAAATCCATACGGTCGCGTATGGACGATGCGGAACAGAAGGAGACCGACCGTGGCCCAGGCCCGCACCCCGCGCGGCAAGTGGATCGAGGAGGGGCTGCGCGCACTCGCGGCCGGCGGCCCGGACGCGGTCCGCGTCGAACCGCTCGCCCAGTCGCTCGGCGTCAGCAAGGGCGGCTTCTACTGGCACTTCGGGGACCGGGAGACCCTGCTCGGCGAACTCCTCGACACCTGGGAGCGCGACGTCACCGAGCAGGTGATCGAGCGGGTCGAGAGCGAGGGCGGGGACGCCCGGGAGCGGCTGCGGAGGCTGCCGGAGGCCATCGTGCCCAAGGTGACCACCGACATCCGCACCGACCTCGCGATCCGCGAGTGGGCGCGGCGCGACGAGCGGGTCGCCGAACGGCTGCGGCGGGTGGACACCCGGCGCATGGACTATCTGCGGTCGCTGTTCGCCGCGTTCTGCGAGGACGACGACGAGGCCGAGGCCCGCGCGATGCTCGCATTCTCGGTGTGGCTGGGCAGCCATCTCATCGCCGCCGACCACCACGGCCGCGACCCGGAGGAGGTACGGGAACTGGTGTGGCGGCGGCTGCTCCGGTGAGAGCCGGCTACCGCCCGAGCCGCCCCCGCAGCCACTGCTCGACTTCGCTCACATGGGCGGCCGCCGCCGCGCGGGCCGCCTCCGGGTCGCGGGCGGCCAGGGCGCGGTGGATGGCGGCGTGTTCGCGGCGGGTGCGGGCGATCGCGCCCTCCTCCTGGTAGCCGCGCCAGACGCGGGCGCGGAAGGTGCGCGTCGACAGGCCCTCGAGGATGGCGGCCATCGTCTCGTTGCCGGCCGCCACGGCGATGGCCCGGTGGAAGGCCAGGTCGTGGGCGAGGATCCGGTCGGGGTCGTCGGTGGCGTCCATCGCCGCCAGATGCTCCTCGACCTCCGCCAGGTGCTCCGGGGTGATCCGGGCCGCGGCCAGCGCCGTCGCCGTCGCCTCCAGCACCCGGCGCACCTCGAGGAGTTCGACCAGCCGCTCGCCCTGGGACAGGTCGGCCACCACACCGAACGTCTCCAGCAGGTCGGCCGCCCGGAGCCCGGTGACGTAGATGCCGGAGCCGTGCCGCGCCTCCAGCACGCCGAGCACGGTCAGCGCGCGGATCGCCTCGCGCATCGAGCTGCGGGAGATACCGAGGCTCGCGGCGAGTTCCCGCTCGGTCGGCAGCCGCCGGCCCGGCTCCAGGGACCCCTCGGCGATCATCGCCTTGATCCGCTCGATGGCGCGCTGCGTCACCGTGCCCTTCGGGCCGGCCGGACCCCCGCCCGACGGCGCCTCGTCGGCTGCTGCCCCCACGTCGTCCCTCCCTCTCACCGGTGCGCGGCAGTCTAGCCGCGTCGACGAGGTGGTCCGACCACTTGAGGGTCAAGATGCGCAAACCCGTGGACAAGGGGTGTCGGGAGGGCCAAGTGGTCTGATAAGTATGCGACATGGCGTCCTCGACCCCCGCTCGCGTCACCGCCGTCGACACCTACGACATCCGCTTCCCCACCTCGCGCGAGCTGGACGGCTCCGACGCGATGAACCCCGACCCCGACTACTCGGCCGCCTACGTCGTACTGCGCACCGACGCCGCCGACGGCCACGAGGGCCACGGCTTCGCCTTCACCATCGGACGGGGCAACGACGTCCAGGTCGCGGCGATCGAAGCCCTGCGCGCCCACGTGCTCGGGCGGCCCGTCGACGCGCTGTGCGCCGACCCCGGCGCGCTCAGCCGCGACCTGACCGGCGACAGCCAACTGCGCTGGCTGGGCCCGGAGAAGGGCGTGATGCACATGGCGATCGGCGCCGTCGTCAACGCCGTGTGGGACCTCGCCGCGCGGCGCGCCGGAAAGCCGCTGTGGCGGCTGCTCGCCGACGCCGACCCCGAGTGGCTGGTCGGCCAGATCGACTTCCGGTACCTCACCGACGCCCTCACCCCCGACGACGCGCTCACCCTGCTCCGGCGCGCACGCGAGGGCGCCGAGGAGCGGCGGGCCCGGCTGCTGGAACGCGGCTACCCCGCCTACACCACCTCGCCCGGCTGGCTCGGCTACGACGACGAGAAACTGACCCGGCTCGCCCGCCGGGCCGTCGCCGACGGCTTCACCCAGATCAAACTGAAGGTCGGCGCCGACCTCGACGACGACATCCGCCGCTGCCGCACCGCCCGCGCCGCCGTCGGCCCGGACATCCGCCTGGCCGTCGACGCCAACCAGCGCTGGGACGTGGCCGAGGCGATCCGCTGGACGAAGGCGCTGGCCCCGTTCGACCCGTACTGGATCGAGGAGCCCACCAGCCCCGACGACATCCTCGGCCACGCCGCGATCCGCCGGGCCGTCGCCCCGGTCAGGGTCGCCACCGGCGAGCACGCCCAGAACCGGATCGTCGTCAAACAGCTCCTCCAGGCCGGCGCCGTCGACGTCCTCCAGCTCGACGCGGCCCGCGTCGGCGGCATCAACGAGAACCTGGCGATCCTGCTGCTCGCCGCCCGCTTCGGCGTCCCCGTCTGCCCGCACGCGGGCGGCGTCGGACTGTGCGAACTCGTCCAGCACCTGGCGATGTTCGACTACCTGGCGGTCTCCGGCACCACCGAGGACCGCGTCATCGAGTACGTCGACCACCTCCACGACCACTTCCTCGACCCGGTGGTCATCCGGGACGGGCACTACACCGCACCCACCGCGCCCGGCTTCTCGGCCGCCCTGCGGCCCGAGTCGATCGCGCGGTACACGTTCCCCGGCGGCGCCTTCTGGGCCGCCGACCTCGCCGAGCGCACGCGGAAGGGGCAACCGGAATGAGCGAGTTCGAGGGCCTGAGGGCCCTGGTGACGGGCGGCGCCTCCGGCATCGGCCGGGCCACCGCCGAGCTGCTGGCCGAGCGCGGCGCCCGCGTCGCCGTCCTCGACCTGGACCCCGCCACGGTCCGGGCGCCCCTGCCGGCATACCGCGCGGACGTCACCGACGACACCTCCGTGCGCCGGGCCGTCTCGGCCGCCGCCGAGGACCTCGGCGGGCTGGACATCCTCGTCAACAACGCGGGCGTCGGCGCCCAGGGCACCGTCGAGGACAACGACGACGCCGAATGGCACCACGTCCTCGACGTCAACGTCGTCGGCATGGTCCGCACCGCCCGCGCCGCCCTGCCCCATCTGCGCCGGTCCTCGCACGCCGCCGTCGTCAACACCTGCTCCATCGCCGCCACCGCGGGCCTGCCGCAACGGGCCCTCTACAGCGCGACCAAGGGCGCCGTGCACGCCCTCACCCTCGCCATGGCCGCCGACCACGTCCGCGAGGGCATCCGCGTCAACTGCGTCAACCCCGGAACCGTGGACACCCCCTGGGTCGGCCGCCTCCTCGACTCCGCCGCCGACCCGGCCGCCGAACGCGCCGCCCTGGAGGCCCGCCAGCCCACCGGCCGCCTGGTCACCGCCGCCGAAGTCGCCGGCGCCATCGCCTACTTGGCGAGCCCGCTGTCCGGCGCCACCACCGGCACCGCGCTCGCCGTCGACGGCGGCATGCAGGGACTGCGCCCGCGCCCGGCGGCCCGATGAGCGCCGCACTCGCCTTCGGCGCAGCCGCCATCGGCAACCTCTACACCGAGGTCACCGACGAGCAGGCGTACGCCGCCGTGGCCGCCGCCTGGCGCCAGGGCATCCGCGCCTTCGACACCGCCCCGCACTACGGCCTCGGCCTCTCCGAACGCCGCCTCGGCGCCGCCCTGCGCGCACACCCCCGCGACGCCTACACCCTCTCCACCAAGGTCGGCCGCCGCCTGGAGCCCGCCGACGGCACCGGCGACGACCTCGCACACGGCTTCGCGGTCCCCGCCACCCACCGCCGCGTCCGGGACTTCACCGCCGACGGCATCCGCCGCACCCTCGACGCCAGCCTGGCACGGCTCGGCGTCGACCGCGTCGACACCGTCTACCTCCACGACCCCGACGACCACGCCGACCAGGCCTTCCGCGAGGGCTACCCGGCGCTGGAGCGGCTGCGCGCCGAAGGCGTCGTCGGCGCCATCGGCGCGGGCATGAACCAGACCGCGATGCTCACCCGCTTCGTCCGCGACACCGACGTGGACGTGGTGCTGTGCGCCGGCCGCTACACCCTCCTCGACCAGAGCGCCCTCACCGACCTCCTGCCCGCCGCGGCCGACCGCGGCACGGCCGTCGTCCTCGGCGGCCCCTTCAACTCCGGGCTGCTGGCCGACCCCAAGCCGACCGCGACCTACGACTACGCCCAGGCACCCCCGGAGCTGCTGGAGCGCGCCCTGCGGCTGAAGGCGCTCGCCGAGGACCACGGCACCTCCCTGCGCGCCGCCGCCCTGGCCTTCTGCGCCGCGCACCCGGCCGTCACCGCCGTCCTCGTCGGCGCCCGCTCCGCCGCCGAGGTCGACGACTGCGCCGCCCAGTTCCGCCGCCCCGTCCCGGCGGCCTTCTGGCAGGAGCTGCGGCACACCGGCCTGCTGCCCGCCGAAGCGCCCGTGCCCGGTGAGGATCCGCGGTGATCGTCGACGCCCACCACCACCTCTGGGACCTGTCCGTCCGCGACCAGGACTGGATCACCGGCCCCGAACTCGCCCCACTCCGCCGCGCCTTCACCGTCGACGACCTCCGCGCCGAGACCACCACAGCCGGAGTCGGCCGCACGGTCCTCGTCCAGACGGTCACCGTGCCGGCGGAGACCCCCGAGCTGCTGGCCCTCGCCGACGGCCACGACCTCATCGCGGGCGTCGTGGGCTGGACCGACCTCACCCGCCCCGACGTCGCCGACGAACTCGCCCGCCTGCGCGCGCTCCCCGGCGGCCGGCACCTCAAGGGCATCCGCCACCAGATCCAGGCCGAACCCGACCCGGAGTGGCTGCTGCGCCCGGACGTACGGCGCGGCCTCGCCGCCCTCGCCGACGCCGGGATCGTCCACGACCTGGTCGTACGGCCCCACCAGCTGCCCGCCTGCGTCCGGGCCGCCGCCGCGCACCCCGACCTCATCTTCGTCCTCGACCACCTGGGCAAACCGCCCGTCGCCGCCGGCGCGACCGAACCCTGGGCGGGCTCCGTGCGCGCCCTCGCGGCCCTGCCGAACACCGTCTGCAAGCTCTCCGGCCTGGTCACCGAGGCCGACCTCGCCTCGTGGACGGTCGACGACCTGCGCCCGTACGCCGACGTGGTCCTCGACGCGTTCGGCCCGCACCGGCTGATGTTCGGCTCCGACTGGCCGGTGTGCACGCTCGCGGCGACCTACGGCGAGGTGCTGACCACGGCCGCCGAGCTGACCGCCGCGCTGAGCGAGGCCGAACGCGCCGAGGTCTTCGCGGGAACCGCCACCCGCGTCTACGGCCTCTGAGCCGACCCGGCGAGACGGGTCGGCGGCAGGAACTCCCGCACATAGGTCCGGTGCCAGCACGCGCCGGTCTCCCGCAACTCCCGCCAGGTGGTGTAGCGGTAGCGGAACAGGCGGGCGCGGATGTGGCGGGGCGGCTCGTCGGGCGGGAACGGGCAGCGGCGCAGCAGCTTCAGGGTGTCGCGGTCGTTCTCCAGCAGCCGCTCCACCAGCGCGCCGAACCAGGTCCCCGCGTAGGCGGGCGACAGCGCGGCGAACCACATCATCCAGTCAAGCCGCAGGTGGTACGGCGCGAACTGGCGCGGCCAGTGCCGGGGGTCGCCGGGCTTGCCCTTGAACTCGTACTCCCGCCAGTCGGAGTCCTCGCGCGGCACGGCCTCCGCGGTGCCCTCGATCACCACCTCGTAGCGCACGCGGCTGACGCTGCCGAACGCGCCGTAGGTGTTGACCAGGTGGAGCGGGTCGAAGGACCGGTTCATGACCTGGCGGCGGGAGACCATGTTCGCCACGGGCCGGTAGCTCAGGAACAGCAGCAGCGCGGCCACCGCGAGCACCACCACCACGTACCACAGCGGCGCGTCCGGCACCCGCGGCGGATCGGCGGGGAACCGCACCGCGGACAGGGCCAGCACGATGGTGATCCAGTTCAGCCAGGAGAAGTTGCCGGACAGCACCAGCCACAGTTGGGTGACGATCATCAGCGAGGCGGCGGCCGAGGCGACCGGCTGCGGGGTGAACAGCAGGAAGGGCACCGCGAGCTGGGTGACGTGGTTGGCGGCCACCTCCACCCGGTGCAGGGGCTTCGGCAGATGGTGGAAGAACCAGCTCAGCGGGCCCGGCATCGGCTGGGTCTCGTGGTGGTGGTCCAGGCAGGTCAGTTTCCGCCAGCATGCGTCGCCGCGCAGCTTGATCAGGCCCGCGCCGAACTCCACCCGGAACAGGATCCAGCGCAGCAGGAACAGCACCACGACCGGTGGCGCCACCTCGTCGTTGCCGAGGAACACCGCGAGGAACCCGGTCTCCAGCAGCAGCGACTCCCAGCCGAACCCGTACCAGGTCTGGCCGACGTTGACGATCGACAGGTACAGCACCCACGGGACCAGCCACAGCAGCATCGCCGCCCACAGCGGCAGCAGCCCGTCGACGCCCGCGAGGAGCGCCGCCGAGACCGCGACGCCCGTCCAGGCGCAGCCGGCGAAGAAGCGGTCCGAGTAGTGCAGTTGGAACAGGCTGGGCGCCTGCCGGAAGGGCACCCGGGCGACGAAGCGGGGGATCGGCAGCATCCCGCGCGAGCCGAGCAGCGCCCGGAACTGCAGCGCCGCGGTCAGGAACGCGACCAGGTAGACGGCGGCCAGCGCCCGCTGGAAGACCAGCCGGCTCAGCCAGTAGTCGGATGCGGTGAACCAGTCCACGGCCGTTGCACTCCTCTCCCTCCATTCTGGTGCCGCACCCGCGGAGGTGACCGTCCGTGGTCGCGTCCTCCGCTTGCGTGACCCAAGTGAGTGAAGCAGACAATGGGGGCGAGTTGCCCACAACAGGGTCGTCAGGCCCGGACAAGGCGGGAGAACGTGGTACGCGGATCCACCGGAACACTCGCCGCGGCCTGCGCGCTCTCGGCGGCGCTCCTCGTCGTCGCCGGCTGCGGCGGTGACGGCGGCGGCGGGAACAGCGCCGGAGCGGCGGGAGAGGTCGTCCTCGAACCGGCCGCGGCCGAGGGGCCGGACCCCTTCACGAAGTCCACGGCCACCGCCCCGGCCGCGTCCCCGCCCGTCACCCGTACGCCGGACACCGCCCCGGACACCCCCGGCGCGCGCCCCCGCTCCTACCCCGGCTCCACACCCGGCCTGTACGGCGGCGCTCGGCGGCAGGGCAGCTGCGACGTCGAACGGCAGATCGACCAGCTCCGGGCCGACCAGGGCAAGGCCCGCGCCTTCGCCGAGATCGCCGGCGTCCCGCAGGACTCCGTCCCGGCCTACCTGCGCGGCCTGACCTCGGTCGTGCTGCGCGCCGACACCCGCGTGACCAACCACGGCTACCGCGCCGGCCGGGCCGCCGGCTACCAGTCCGTCCTCCAGGCGGGCACCCCCGTCCTGGTCGACGACCGGGGCGTGCCCCGGGTCCGCTGCGCCTGCGGCAACCCGCTCACCCCGCCCCGGGAACAGCGCGGCACGCCCGCCCATCGCGGCACCCCGTGGACCGGCTACCGGCCCGCCGGGGCGATCGTGGTGACACCGGCGCCGCAGGTGGTCACCCACCTCACGATCATCGACATCGCCGACAAGGCGTGGATCGAGCGGCGGATCGGCCACGACACCCGCCACGACAAGCTCGTACCCCGCCCCGACGCCGGGACGACGATCCCCGTGCCGCCGGGCGGGACGCCGACCCGGCCCTCGCCGCCCACGTCCACGCCCCCGGGCGACGGCCCGCCGAAGCGGACGCCGGGCAGCGGGGAGTCTGAGGCGTCCCGGGGCGAGCCGCACCGGGAGGGGCATGACACCCCGCCGGGCGAGCAGCCCTCGCCCGGGTTTTCGCCCGGGGAACCGGGCAGGGGCTGCGCCACCCCGGCCGTGACCGTCACGCCGGGCCTCGCCGCGGAGGCGGACGCGCCCGCGCCGGCTTCCTGCCCGACCGCGACCGCCACCGTCACCGCCCACCCGCCGGCGGACCCGCCCGCCGACCGGCCCGCCCCGGAGTCCGAGCCCGAGCCCCAGCCGCCCCCGGCCTCCCCGGACGGGACCGGCCCCGAGGCCGTGCCGGACACCCCGGACACCCCGGACACTCCGAACACTCCGGACGCGCCCGACGGCGACGGCCCGACCCCGGACGCCACGGAGGCCGCCGACATCATCTTCGGCAGCCCGACGGATGTGTTCCTGAGCTGAGGCACGGGAGGGAGAAAAGAGGTGGTCCCAGAATTCGAAGAATCGGTTGAATCCTGGCAAGGTGGGCGCATGGCTGATCGGGGAGCGAGCGCGCTGTCACTCCCGGAGGACTGGCCCGCCCACCCGGACCCGATTCTGGCGCTCAACCGCATGGGCAGCTTCGACTGGGACCTGGACACCGGTCTGTTCCACATGGACCCCCAGGCCCACGAGGTCTTCGACCTGCGCCCGGACGAATACGACGGCCACCCCCAGTCACTGTCCGTCCGCGTCCCGACGGACGAGGCGCTCCGCCTGGACGCCCTCGTCGCCCAGGCCATCAAGGACGGCAGCGACAACTACGGCGCCTACTTCCGCCTGCGCTGCCGCGACGGCAGCCTGCGCTGGACCCACACCCAGGGCTACATACGGCGCGACGACACCGGCCGCCCGCGCCGCATCATCGGCATCGTCCGCGACGCCACCCGGGAGCTGAGCGAGATCGAGGCGCGCGGCGCCCAGGGCGTCGTCGAGGACGGCCCGCAGGACCGGGGCAGCGTGGTCCAGGCCACCACCGCCGCCCTCGCCCACGCCCGCACCGTCCAGGACGTCATCGACGTGCTGAAGGACTCCGACGGCGTCACCCACCTGGGCGCGGCCAGCCTGGTGATGGGCCTGGTCGAGGCCGGCCGCATCCGGCTGATCGCCGAGGGCCCCAAGGGCAGCCGGGTGCCCGGCACCGAGGTCACCCGGATCGACGAGCCGTACCCGATGAGCGAGGTCGTCCGCACCCTCAGCCCCCGCTTCATCGAGTCACCGGAGGAGTTCGCGGCCGGCTACCCCGTCCTGTGGCCGCACATCACCGACCTCGCCATCACCTCGGCCGCCTATCTGCCGCTGATCGTCCAGGCCCGTCCCATCGGCGCGATGGGACTGCTCTACGACGACCGGCGCGGTTTCACGCCCGAAGAACGGGACATCCTCGTCGCGCTCGGCAGCAGCATCGCGCAGAGCCTGCAGCGGGCCATGTTCTACGAACAGGAGAAGGACCTCGCCACCGGCCTCCAGCAGGCCATGCTGCCGCGCACCATCCCCAGCGTCCCCGGCGCCGACGTCGCCGTGCGCTACCGCTCCGGCAGCTCCACCGGCACCCTCGGCCGGGACATCGGCGGCGACTGGTACGACCTGATCCCGCTCCCGGGCGGCCGGGTCGGCGCCGTCATCGGCGACGTCCAGGGCCACGACACCCACGCCGCCGCCGTCATGGGCCAGCTGCGGATCGTGCTGCGCGCCTACGCCGCCGAGGGCCACACCCCCGCCACCGTGATGGCCCGCGCCTCCGTCTTCCTGCACGAACTCGACACCGACCGCTTCGCCACCTGCCTGTACGCGGAGGCCGACCTCGCCACCGGAGTGGTCCAGGTGGTGCGCGCCGGGCACATCGACCCGCTGCTGCGGGCCGCCGACGGCAGCTGCCGCCGGGTCACCGTGGAAGGCGGCCTGCCGCTCGGCCTGTCCGCCGAGTTCGGCAGCCTCGACTATCCCGTCGGCACCCTCGAACTCGACCCCGGCCACACCCTGCTGCTGTTCACCGACGGCCTCGTCGAGACACCCGGCGCCGACCTCGACGACGGCATGAAGGCCCTCACCGGGCTGGTCGCCTCCGGCCCCCCGGACGTCTGGAAACTCGCCGACCGGCTCATCGAGGCGGCCGAGGAGCGCGGCGGCGACGACGACGTGGCCCTGCTCCTGCTGCGCCGGCGCGGCGTGGACACCCCCAGGGCCGGCGGCCGACTCCAGCAGCACGTCGCCCCCGGCGATCCCGAGGCCCTCACCGGCGCCCGGCACATGATCCGCTCCGCCGTGCGCGCCTGGGGCGCCGGGGACCGCGCCGACGAGATCGAACTCGTCGCCGACGAGCTGATCACCAACGCCCTGATGCACACCGAGGGCGCCGCGATCGTCACCCTCAGGGTCCTCACCGGCCCCGAACGTCGGCTGCGCGTCGAGGTCGAGGACACCTCCAGCGCCCTGCCGCGCCGCCGCGAGGCCGGCGAGTCCGGGGTCTCCGGCCGCGGCCTGCTCCTGGTCGACCTGCTCACCGAGGTGTGGGGTGTGGAGGCGCGGGGCGGCGGCAAGTGCGTGTGGTGCGAGTTCACCGTGCCGGACCACGCGGAGCGCGGCTGAGCGGGAAGGCGGAGGGGGCCGATCCCGGGTGAGGCTGTCGGTGCCGGGTGGCAGTCTGGACGTATGCCGGAACTCCCCGAGGTCGAAGCGCTCAAGGACTTCCTGACCGAGCACCTGGTCGGACACGAGATCGTCCGCGTGCTGCCGGTGGCGATCAGCGTCCTGAAGACGTACGACCCGCCGCTCACCGCCGTCGAGGGCCACGAGGTCACCGCCGTGCGGCGGTACGGCAAGTTCCTCGACCTCGCCACGGACGGCGGCCCGCACCTGGTCACCCATCTGGCCCGCGCGGGCTGGCTCCAGTGGAAGGACCGGCTGCCCGACGGCCCGCCCCGCCCCGGCAAGGGCCCCCTCGCCCTGCGGGTCGCCCTGGAGACCGGCGCCGGCTTCGATCTCACCGAGGCCGGCACCCAGAAGCGGCTCGCGGTGTACGTCGTCCACGACCCCCGGGAGGTCCCCGGAGTGGCCCGGCTCGGCCCCGACCCGCTCGCCGACGACTTCGACGAGGCCCGCTTCACGGCCCTGCTGGCCGGGGAGCGGCGCCGGCTCAAGGGTGCCTTGCGCGACCAGAGCCTGATCGCCGGGGTGGGCAACGCCTACAGCGACGAGATCCTGCACGCGGCGAAGATGTCCCCGTTCAAGCTCGCGGCGTCCCTCACCCCGCAGGAGACCACGCGGCTGTACGAGGCGCTGCGCACCACCCTCACCGAGGCGGTCGAACGCTCACGGGGCCTGGCCGCCGGACGGCTCAAGGCCGAGAAGAAGAGCGGCCTGCGGGTCCACGGCCGCACCGGCGAGCCCTGCCCCGTGTGCGGCGACACCATCCGCGAGGTCTCCTTCAGCGACTCCTCGCTGCAGTACTGCCCGACGTGCCAGACGGGCGGCAAGCCGCTCGCGGACCGCAGACTGTCCCGCCTGCTGAAGTAGGACGGCGGGTGAGCACGGCTCACCGGGTCGGCGGCCACCACTCGATCAGCACGATCGTCGCGTCGTCCCGCAGCCGGTCGGGCTGGGCGTCGAGGATCGAGTGGATCAGCCGGCGCAGCGTCTCCGGCGCCAGCTCACCGGCGGCGGTGGCCCGGATGACCTCGTCGGCGAAGCGCTCCAGGCCGAACTCCTCGCCGTCCCGCGTGCGCGCCTCGGTGACGCCGTCCGTGTAGAGCAGCACCCGGTCGCCGGGGTGCAGATCGATCTCGTGGCTCAGCCGGGCCCGCCCGGCGAGCAGCGCCGGCAGCCCCATCGGCGGATCCGCCTCGCGCACCATCGCGTCCGCCACCAGCCGCTGGTCCCGGATGAGCAGCGGCGCCGGATGCCCGCAGTTGCTCCAGCGCAGCACACCGCTCGCCAGGTCCAGCTGAGTGAGCACGCCCGTGCAGAACTGGTCCGGGAGCCACTGCGTCAGCGCGTCGTCGACGCACTTCACCAGGTCCGGCAGATCGGCGCCGGCACGCCGGGCGTTGCGGCAGGCGGCCAGCGACACCGCCGTGGTCAGCCCGGACGCGAGGTTGTGGCCCATGGCGTCGAGGACGGAGGCGTACAGCGTGGTCTCGGTGAGGGAGTGGTCGAAGGCGTCCCCGCCGAGTTCGTACGCCGGCTCCAGCACGGCCGTGGACACCACGTGCGTGTTGCCGATCGTGCGCGGCGGCAGGAAGGCGCGCAGCATCTCCGCGGGCAGCCGCATCGGCTCGGTCCTGGTCCGCCGTACGAAGGAGTCCTTGTACGCCCGCTTGGAGGTGACCATCATCGCCAGCAGGGTGGCGAGGCTGCGGCTGCGGCGCAGGGTGGCCGGGGTGAGCGAGGGCTGGTGCACCCCGAGCACACCCAGCCGCTCCGCGCCGTCCACCAGCGGCAGCCACGCCGTCATCCCGCCGGTCTCGGACTCCTCCACGCGCAGCGACTGGGTGCGGTAGGACCAGCCGGCCAGCGACTCGTCGATGGGCAGCGCGGAGGCGACATCGGTCAGCGGGACGAGCTGGCGCTGCTGGAGATCGGCGAGGTAGACCACGGAGTGCTGGAGGCCGAGCGCGGCGGAGCAGCGGGCCACCGCGGTGGACAGGTCCAGCGCGGGGGTCTCGGGGTCGGCGAGGAACTCCTCCAGAAGACCGCCGGCGCTCTCTGCCGTCGCCACCGTCTCTCCCCTCGTCCGGGACCGCGGGCGCGGTCGGGTCGCGTCCCCCAGCAGTCTCACACCGTGGCCCGCGGCCCGCCCGACGGCCGGGGCGGCGGGACGGCCGGCACCGCCGTACGGGTGAGAGGTCCCACCGGAAGGGGACCAAAGTCCCGAACGCCCCCGACACCCGCACCGGCTTCCGCCTCCTGGTCACCCTGCCGGACGGCCCGCAGCGCGAGCGGGTGCGGGACGAGGTGCTGCGGGCGTGGCTGCCCATGGCGTACCGGATCGCCGGGAGCTTCCGTGAGAAGGGCGAGAGCCTGGAGGATCTGCGGCAGGTGGCCGCGCTCGGCCAGAGCTACAGTGCCCTGTCCCTGTACGCGCCGAACGCCGAGCCCGGCGCCGACGGCACCAGCCTCGCGGCCATCCTCGGCGCACCGGACCACGGCTTCCAGCTCGTGGTGGACCGCGAGAGCGTCAAGGAGGCGGTAGGCCGGCTGCCGTCCCGTGAGCGGGCCCTCCTCTACCTGCGCTTCTTCGAGGACTGGCCGCAGGCGCGGATCGCCGAACGCCTCGGCATCTCCCAGATGCACGTCTCCCGGCTGCTCAGCCAGACCTGCGCCCGCCTGCGCCGCGAGACGCTGCACCCGGGGGAGTGGGAGACCGGCCGGGGTGGATCGGTCAGCGGCGGGGGTGATCGGCTGTCGGCCGGGGTTGATCGGTCAGCGGCGGAGGCGGATCGGTTGACGGCGGGGTCCGGTCGGTTGACAGTCGGGTCAGGTCGGTAGACGGTGGGGGACGGCCGGTTCACGGCGGGTCGAGCACCACCAGCCGCTCCCCGCTCTCCGCACGCACCTCGTAGCGGTCGATCTGGTCGGGGTGCAGGGCCGCCGAGCCCTCCACGGTGGTCTCACCGGCCTCGTGCCGGTGCACGGCCCAGGTGGTCACGGTCTGCTCCGAGCCGTCGTGGCCCACGGCGACCAGCCGGCAGGTGCGGGGCCCCGCCCCGTCCCTGACCTTCAGCTCCACCCGGCTGCCCGACGCCGCGTCCTCGGCGGTGACCTGCGCCCACACCCCGGAACGCGCGTCGGTCGCCTCGATCCGGGCCGGCGGTTCAGGGCTGCCGCCCTGGGCGGCGAGCGTGAGCCACGGCCCGGCCACGGCGGCCACGACCGTCGCGGCGACCGCGAAGAGCGTGCGCCGGCGCCGGGCGCGGCGGTGGGCCCGCACGTCCCCGAGCAGCCGGTCCAGCAGCCGCGGCCCGGGCCGGACCGCCGGGTGCACCAGCCGCGGGGTGGCCCGCCGGTAGAGCATCAACTGCCGTGTCACCGGCCCGAATTCGGCGACATGTGACGTACAGCGGGGGCATTCCATGAGGTGGTCCTCGAAGTGGAAGGCCTCCGCCTCGTCCAGCACGCCGAGCGCGTAGGCGCCGACGTCGCGATGCCTTTCCAGGGACATGCCGCATCCTCGTGCCGTGGGTGGGGGTGGGGTCGGTCTGTGCACCCACCGGTACGCACGGCACGCACGAATCACTCAAGCCGCGGACACAATAGCGGCCGAGTGATTCGGAGCCGCCGGCCCCGAGGATTGGTCGGACGGCAATATTTTCCGGGAGCCGGAGCCGGAGCCGGAGCCGGAGCCGGAGCCGGAGCCGGAGCGGGGAGCGCGGCTGCCCGGGACCCGGGCGTCAGCCAGGAACCGGACCGGAGCCAGGAACCAGACCGGAGTCAGGCACCGGACCGCAGCCAGGAGCCGGACCGAACCCCCGGACCCGGGCGGGAGCCAGGGAGCCGGACCGATCCCCGGACGCCGACGAAGCCAGGCGCCGGAGCCGCAAAGGTGCGCCGGAGCCGCGAAGGTAAGCGGGCGAACCCTAGAAAAGATGGATGGCGAGATGCCCCAGCGGCAGCCCCAGCTGCCACGCCGGTGTCCACACCTTGGGCCCGTCCTCCTCGCCGATCACCGGCCCGCCGCCCGGCACGGCGTTCAGGTCGGGCGCGAGCAGCTCCGTCTCCTCCAGCCAGCGCCAGGCCGCCGCCGCGAGTTCCAGGTCCGGGGCGGGCCCGCCCTGCTCCGCGGCCTGCGCGGTGAGCTGCGCCATGCGCTCGCGCACCCAGTCCTGCCAGGGCTGGTCGTACGCCGTGAGGGACAGCCAGGTGTCGAGCTGGGAGACGACCCGGATGCCGGACAGCTCGCCGTCGGTGTCGGCGAGGAAGACGGTGAGCGCCAGCGCGTCCCGGCCCGCCCGGAACTCGAACGACGTCGGCGGCATCAGATCGCCGTGACGCAGCAGTTCGTCGGCGATGTACTCGGCGTACAACCACGCCATGGGGACGGTCAGTTCTCCGCCGTCGGCGCCGTCCGTGCTCTGATGACCTCTGTGCTGCATCCCTTCCTGCCTTCCTCCGGTGCGTGCGCGTCGCCCGACCCCGGGCCCGGGGGAGCTGTCCCCGTCCGGAAGCACGGATGAGGACAGCCGATTACTCAACGGGGGGCATCGGCAAGGCGCTTTACGGAGGTTTGACTCGGCCTTCGGTTTCACCGCAGGTCGGGTGCGTATCCCGGAAGCACCCGACGCAGGGCGCGCAGCGCGTAGAACGCGCGGGACTTCACGGTACCGGGCGGAATCCCCAGCGTTTCCGCGGCTTCCGCCACACTGGCCCCCTGGAAGTACACGAGCACCAGGACTTCACGGTGTTCCGGAGTGAGTGTCTTCACAGCCTCGCGGACGTCCAGCATCGCCGCGGCCCGCTCGGCGTGGTCGGACATCACGCGGGCGTTCTCCAGGACCGCGTCCCCGACCTCCGCCGGGCGCGCCTGCCGGGCCCGCCGGGCGTCGATCGCGAGCCGCCGGGCCACGGTCAGCAGCCAGGGCCGTACGGAGTCGAAGTCCGCGGCGCGCAGCGCCTCGGGATGCTGCCAGGCACGCACCAGCGTCTCCTGGACCAGGTCCTCGGCGCGCTGCCGGTCGCCGTCGCAGAGCCGGAGCAGCAGCGCGAAGAGGGGCCGGCCGTGCTCCCGCTGCAGTGCGGCGAGCTCGTGCTCGGCGGTCGTCGTCCCGTGGGTGAGAGTGGTTCCGGCCGTCATGGCCGTATGGCATCGCAGGGCGTCGCCGCGGGACAGGGCACGCACACGGATCTGCGACGGACGGTCGAACCCGTCGGCGAACGGTACGACGAACGGTCCCCGGCGCCGCGAGGCGCCGCCGACCGCGCACACCGGACGGGTTAAGAGGCCCCTGGGACTGTTTGCCGCCTTGTACAGCTTCGTACCTATTTGTGGGTAAATACGACCGCACTGGGGAAGCTGATGATCGTTCGCATCGCACGCAGACGGCAGGTGGCCCTGGCCCTGACGGCGCTTCTCGCCGCGGCCGCCGCCTGCCAGGCCCAGCACCAGGAACAGCAGGCCGAGCCCGGCCGCGCCGCGCCCACCGCCGCCGACCCCCGCGGATTCACCCTCGTCGCCTCCGGCGACATCCTGCCGCACCGCTCGATCATCGACCGGGCGCGGTTCGACGCGGGCGGCCGGGGCTACGACTTCCGGCCGATGCTCTCCGGCATCCGCCCCGTCGTCGCCCGCGCCGACCTGGCGCTGTGTCACATGGAGACCGTCTACGGCGCGAACGGCGACTACACCGGCTACCCCGCCTTCAAGTCCCCGCCCGAGATCGCCGAAAGCCTCGCCGCCACCGGCTACGACGGCTGCTCCACCGCCTCCAACCACAGCCTCGACGACGGCGCCGAGGGCATCCGCCGCACCCTGGACGCCCTCGACCGGGCGGGCGTACGGCACGCCGGGTCGGCGCGCGCCGAGGAGGAGGCGCGGGCCGTCACGCTCCTGCACGCCGGTGCGGCGCGGGTCGCCCACCTCGCCTACACCTACGGCACCAACGACCGGTCGCTGCCCGCCGGGCAGCCCTGGGCGGTGAACCTGATCGACGAGACCCGGATCATCGCCGACGCGCGGGCCGCTCGGCAGGCGGGCGCCGACGTGGTCGTCGTCTCCCTGCACTGGGGCACCGAATGGCAGGACGAGCCCGACCGCCAACAGCTCGCCCTGGCCGACGCGCTCACCGCCTCCACCACCCGGGGCCGCCCCGACATCGACCTGGTCCTCGGCACCCACGCCCATGTCCCGCAGGCCTACGAGAAGGTCAACGGCACCTGGGTGGTCTACGGCATGGGCGACCAGGTCGCGGGCCAGATGTACAACCACTCGGGCGCCCCCGACCCGCGCGGCAACCAGTCCACCCTCGGCCGCTTCACCTTCGCCCCGCCCGCCCGGCCCGGCGGGCGCTGGGAGGTGACCCGCGCCGAGTTCGTCCCGCAGCTCTTCGACATCGACGCCGGCCGGGCGGTCAACCTCAACCAGGCCCTCGCCCAGGGCGCCGACGTGCGCTGGGTCCGCGACCGCATCCGTGGCGTGGTGCTCAGCCGGGGCGCGGCACAGGACGGGCTGGTGATGGGGCAGTAGCCGCCGTAGGGCCGGGGCAGGGCCGGGGCCGGTCAGTTCACGTCGACGTGGTCGAAGACCTTCAGCATCTCGCCGAGCACCCGCAGACACGCCGCCACCTCGGCCTCGGTCAGATCGCCGCCGACCTCCCGCAGCACCATGTGCTCGCGGGCGAGGACGGCGGTGATCGCCGCCCGGCCCTCGTCCGTGAGCCGGATCAGCGAGGAGCGCCGGTGCGCGGGGTTGGGGATGCTCTCCACCAGGCCGCGCGCCGCCGCGTCGTTGACCATCCGCTGGACGAACTGGCGGCTGATCGCCTGTGCGCGGCCCATCTGGGGCACGGTCATCGGCCCGTGCTTGTGGAGCAGGTCCAGTACGGCCCGGACGCCGACGGACAGGCCCTCGATGGCCTCGCCCTCCTCCACTTTGCGCTGCACGCGCCGGTAGAGCGGACCGACCAGATCGAACACCTCGGCGAGGCGACGGCCGAGTTCGTCGGGCGGAAGCTTGCCACTGCGATCGCTGTCGTTCACCCGGCCATCATGACATCCCAGTTGTCAAAATCCGGCGAAGATGACACCTTGGTTGTCATGACTGCTCCCGCGGACCTCCGCTTCTTCCCCTCTGCCGACGGCGACCTCGCCTACCTCGACACGGGCTCCGGGGACCCCGTGGTCCTGCTCCACTGCGGATTCGTCGACCACCGGTTCTGGGCCGCCCAGATCCCGGCCCTCGCCGCCGGATACCGGGTGATCGTCCCCGACGTACGCGGCCACGGCTGGTCCGCCAACGCCACGCAGCCGTTCCGCTGGGCCGACGACCTCACCGGCCTGCTGCGCCACCTCGGCACCGGGCCCGCGGTCCTGGTCGGTGTGTCGATGGGCGGCGTGATCGCCACCGACACCCTGCTGGACCACCCGGACCTGGTGCGCGCGGCGGTCGTCGGCGGCTCCGCGACCGGCGACTGGCAGTACACGGACGACTGGCACCGCGGGATCCAGGCCGAGTACGCCCGCACGATGGCCGCCGGCGACATCGAGGGCTGGCTGGACGCCTTCCTGCGCGTCGCCCCGGGAGAGCACCGTACCGCCGACGACCTCGACCCGGCCATCCCGCGCCGACTGCGGGAGATGGCCCTGCACACGATCTCCAAGCACACGCCCGACGAGAAGGACTGGCTCGTCCACTCGACCGACAACTGGTCCCGCGTGGCCGGGATCCGCGTCCCCGTGCACACCGTCAACGGCAGCCTGGAACCCGCCGACCTGCTCGCCGCCGCCGAACGCCTCTCCGCCGCCACCCCCGGCGGCCGCTCCGTGACGATCGACGGCACCGGCCACTACCCGAACCTGGAGAAGCCGGAGGAGTACAACCGCATCCTGCTCGACCTCCTGCGTACCCTCTATGGCACCCTGTAGGGCGACGAACGGGGCGGGGCGGAGGGTCACACGTCCACGTTCACTCCGCCCGGGAAGGCCTCCGTGTCGTGCTGACGCATCGTCACCGTCTTCCACGCGGCGGTCGAGCCGATGTTCAGGCAGGAGTCGAACCTGTACGTATAGGTGTAGACGGGCCCGTAGCGGCCCTCCCACTTCCGCCCGTCGTCGGACTCGGCGTACCAGTAGAAGTACCGCTGGTTGTTGGGCGCGAGGAGGATGCGCTCGTAGGGCTTGATGCGCCACCAGCCCATCGTCCGGTACTTCCCGTACTGCCCGCACGCCTGCGGGTCCCAGTACATGCCGACCACCTGGATCGTCGACGAATGACTGTTGCGGAAGTATGGCATGATCACGCTCCTTGCTGCCGTGACGCCGCTATGTGCTCGCGCCACCGTTCCGCCAGCGTGTTCCGCGGCACCTCGTCCTCCGGCACGACCGGAGGCCTCCGCACCGCCGTGCCCTGCGCGCCACCGGCCGCCTGGGCCTCGTCCTCCCGGACGTCGTCCTCGTGGACCGTCGGGTCGAGCCCGCTGCGGGCGTCCTCCTCCGGTGCCTCCTGGAGCAGTTCGACAGCGGGCTCGAAGTTCTGCAGGGGCGCCGGGGAGCCGGACGGTTGATTGTTGGACATGGCGAAACACCCCATCGCTCGGTGCTGATGCCGGTATGTCCGGAACCGTCCGGGGCACGCGTGCCCGGGGAAAGTGGGTGATTGACCGTTGAAAGGCCGTCCCGGCCCGGCATCTGATGGTGGAGCGGTTCGACGGGAGATCACAGCCGGCGACTCCCGGTCGGGCCGGCTCCTCTCCCTTCGATGCTCCTCCGGTTCCCGCCGTCCTGCATCCGGAGAACCGAGGGAGCACCGGGGAAGAACCGTGTCAGCGGGCCAGCTTGGAGTGCCGGTAGGAGTAGGCGAAATAGATCACGAGCCCGAGCGCGAACCACACGGCGAACCGCGCCCACGTCTGCCAATGCAGGAACGTGATCAGCCAGATGGAGAAGACCACACCCACGGCCGGCACGAACGGCATCCAGGGCGTACGGAAGGTGCGCGGCAGTTCGGGCTGCCGGTAGCGCAGCACGATCACCGCGACGCACACCACGACGAAGGCCAGCAGAATGCCGATGTTGGTCAACTCGGCCGCCTCACCGATCGGCAGGAACCCGGCGATGGCGGCCGACGCCACACCGACGATCCAGGTCACCCGCGTCGGCACATGCCGGGTCGGGTGCGTCTTGGCGAACCACGGCGGCAGCAGTCCGTCCCGGGACATGGCGAACCAGACCCGGGTGACTCCCAGCATGAACGTGAACATGACGGTCAGAATGCCGATGATCGCGCCCACCGCGATCACGTCCGCCAGCCCGCTCAGCCCCACCGACTTGAACGCGGTGGAGAAGCCGCTCTCCTTGTCGATCTCCGAGTAGTGCTGCATCCCGGTCAGCACCAGACAGGCCGCCACGTACAGCACCATCGAGATCGCCAGCGAGTAGATGATCGCCTTCGGCATGTGCCGCTGGGCGTCCTTCGACTCCTCGGCCGCGGTCGACATCGCGTCGTAGCCGAACACCGCGAAGAACACGGTCGCCGCACCGGTGAACGCGCCGCCCACCCCGTACGGGAAGAAGGGGTTGTAGTTCGCGGTGTTGATGTGGAACACGCCGACGCCGATGACCAGCAGCACCACCAGCACCTTCAGTACCACGACCACCGTCTCGAACCGGGCCGCGTTCTTGATGCCGAGGTTGAGCAGATACGCGATCAGCAGACACAGCAGCGCCGCGAACAGGTCGATCCGATGGCCCTCACCGGTGCCGGGCGCCCCCAGCATCCAGTCCGGCAGATCGGCGCCCATCTCGCCCACCAGGAAGCTGAAATAGCCGGAGATACCGATCGCGACCACCGCCACGATCGCCGTGTACTCCAGCAGCAGGTCCCAGCCGATGAACCAGCCCGCCAGTTCACCGAGGACCGCGTAACCGTAGGTGTAGGCGGAGCCCGCCTTCGGGATCAGACCCGCGAACTCCGCGTACGACAGCGCCGCCGCGGCGCTCGCCACACCGGCGACGAGGAACGAGACGAGAACCGCCGGGCCCGCCGTCCCGTTGGCCACCGTGCCGGCGAGGGTGAAGATCCCCGCGCCGATGATGCCGCCGACCCCGATGGCGGTCAGCTGGCCCAGCCCGAGAGAGCGGTCGAGGCGGGTGCCCTCACCCACCTCCGTCTCCTCGATGTGTTCGATGGGTTTGCGGCGGAGAATCCCCTCGCCCGCCCGGAGCCCGGCCACACGCCTCACCTCTTCACGATCGGCAATCGGCTGACGGCGGATCATCATGGCCCAGCGGCAGGGGCGAGGGAAGACGCCACGCACGGGGTGCGCCCGTTACGGCACCACCGTCACCGGCCACCGTCCGGCCTTCACCAACCGGATCGCGACGGAGCCCACGATCCGGTGGCCGGCCTGCTCCGACGCGCCCACCACGACGGCGTCGGCCTTCAGCTCGTCGGCGGCCTTCACCAGACCGCTGTACGGATCACCGCGGAACGTGTGGAACTCCCAGCGGACGTCGAATATCCCCTTGACCCGCTCGGCGGCGTCCCGGATCTGCGCCACCAGATCCTCGGCGATCTCCTCGGTCGTGCCGGCCACCGGTGCCCCGAGCACCGCGCCCGCCCCCAGTACCGGCTGCACGTACACCACGGCCAGCAGTGCGTGCTGCCGCCGGGCCAGACCACCCGCGTAGGCCGCCGCCCGCAACGAGGAGTCGGAGCCGTCGACCCCGACCAGGATCACCTTCGGCCCGTCCGTGCCGCGCTCGAACCGGTGTGAGTGCTGTTCCGTCACGGCCCGAGGCTACCGGAACCGGCGATTCCCGCCGCCGGGGGCGGGGCGTACGGCGCGACGGCCCGGCATCGGCCGCACGAGTGGATTGGTGCCGCCGCACCGGTGTCACCGTGGTGCGTCGAGGGCGCGGCGGGCGACTGATGAGTCATGAAGAAGGATCAGTTGCCCACCCGCCGACGGGTGTTGCTCGCCGGTGCCGCCGCCGTGGGCGCGGCCGGCACCGCCGGGGTGTTCGCCCTCGGCCCGGGCGAGAAGGCCGCCCGCTCCGCCGCGCCGGCCGCCGGCCCCGCGGCCCGCCGCCCGCTGAAGCCCTCCGCATACCGCCTCCAGCCCCTGACCGGCTACGGCCCGCCCCGGGCCGCGCCCGGCCGCACCCCGGTCCGGCGCAGACCGCTGCTCAGCGTCTCCGGCCTCGGCCGCACCATGGTGCTGACCTTCGACGACGGCCCCGACCCCCGCTACACCCCGGACATCCTGGACACCCTGCGCGCCTACGACGTCCCCGCGATGTTCTTCGTCTGCGGCCAGATGGCCGCCGCCCACCCCGGCCTGCTCGAGCGGATGGCCGACGAGGGCCACATCGTCGGCAACCACACCTGGTCGCACCCGCTGCTCACCCGGCTCACCCATGCCCGGATCCGCAGCGAGATGGAACGCACCTCCGCGATCGTCGAGCAGACCTACGGCGAGTGGCCCCGCTGGTTCCGCGCCCCCTACGGCGCCTGGAACCGGGCCGCCTTCCAGATCGGCGCCGAACTCGGCATGGAACCCCTCGCCTGGACCGTCGACACCCTCGACTGGACCGAACCGGGCACCCGCACCATCGTCGACCGGGTCGCGGACGGCGCCGCCCCCGGCGTCGTGGTGCTCTCCCACGACGCCGGGGGCGACCGGTCGCAGAGCGTGCGGGCGCTGCGCCGCTATCTGCCGCGGCTGCTGGACGCCGGCTACCACATCACGGTGCCCCGCAGACACCAGGTGTGACGGCCGGCGCCCGCCGCCCCGCCGGGTCGGGGCCCGCTCAGCGGACCTCGACCAGGCGGGCGAAGGCCACGACGTTCCCGTCGTAGCCGTTCTGCTGGGAGAAACCCCCACCGCAGGTGATGACCCGGAGTTCCGGAGCGCCCTTGGAGGCGTACACCCGGTCGCCGGGGAAGTTGTTCTTCTCGAACACCTCGATGCCGTAGATCTCGAATACGGCCGTCTTTCCGTCCCCCCGCGCGATCTCGACGCGATTTCCCTTCTTCAGCGCGCCGAGCCCGTAGAACACGGCGGGGCCCTGCTTGTTGTCGACATGGCCGACGACGACGGCGGTGCCCTTCTCGCCGGGCGAGACCGCGCCGGTGAACCAGCCCGCGAGATTCGGATCCTCCGCCGGCGGTGCGTCCACCCAGCCCTCGGCGTCCAGACCGACCGGAATCATCGGCGCGTCCACCTGGATCGCGGGAATCCGCACCCGGTTCGGCACGGCGTACGGCAGTGGCTGCGCGGCCTGCCCGAAGGTGCCGGTGGAGACGGCGCTGTCCGCGGCCGCCGCCGACGCGGGCTGCGGCGGACCCACGTCGAACTCCCCAGAACCATTCCGAATGAGCGCGAGACCGGTCAGCAGAACAAGCGCTATCACGCCCCACGGGGCGCGTTTCCTCCGCCGCTCCTCCGCTTCGGCCAGCTCGGCGGGCAGCTCGGATGCAGACATTCGCCATCCCCTCTCGACGCGGCCGTCGCCGTGTCATTTCGCGCATACGAGAACGCTAAATGCCGTCCGGGAAACCGGCGACGGGGCAGAGGCGAACGGGTGGCCCGCGAGAAGGCCCGGTGCGCCATCCGAGTTGCCGTGAACAGGAATTTTCTGACGGTCCGTGACCTGCGGCAATATCCGATTGTGCGGTTTTCGTTCGGCGTGTTGCCTCACCAGGACGGACCATCGCCGAAATGCGGGTCCCGGCGGGGCGACTGAGGGTCTTTTCCGGGAGACGCTTTCTCGCCGATCCACCGGGGACGGGCCCCGGGGCGTCTTCCGCGGAGGATCACATGCGTAACTCTCGTGCCCTGGCGGTCTCCGCCGCCGCGGTCGCCGCCTTCGGCCTCGCCGCCCCCGCCGCGGTCGCGTGGGACGGCTCGGGCGGAATCGTGGGCGGCAACGGCGACCAGAGCTTCAACCAGGGAGACAACGGCTGGCAGGGCTTCGACCAAGGCGGCGACGGCGGCCAGGGGGGCAACGGCAACCAGGGCGGGGACGGCAACCAGGGCGGGAACGGCGGGGACGGCAACCAGGGTGGGAACGGGGGTCAGGGCGGGCACGGGAACCAGGGTGGCAACGGGGGGCAGGGCGGCAACGGCAACCAGGGTGGGAACGGCGGGAACGGCAACCAGGGTGGGAACGGCGGGCACGGCAATCAGGGCGGCAACGGGGGCCAGGGAGGCAACGGCAACCAGGGCGGCAACGGAGGACAGGGCGGCAACGGCAACCAGGGTGGGAACGGCGGGCACGGCAACCAGGGCGGGAACGGGGGTCAGGGAGGCAACGGCAACCAGGGCGGGCGCGGGAACCAGGGCGGCAACGGCCACTTCGGCAGCCCGAGCAACATCGTCGCGATGCCCAGCGTCATCGCCCCCGGCGGACAGATGACGATCACCGTCGACGGCTGCCCCCACGGAGGCACCGCCTCCTCCCAGGCGTTCCCGACCACCCGGCTCACCCCGATCAGCGGCGCCAACCACACCGCCCGGGGCACCGCCACGATCCACGCGAACGCCCGCCCGGGCCAGTACGACATCACGGTCAACTGCTCCGGCCGTACCCTCACCCGCCCGGCCGCCTTCACCGTCCTCGGCGGCGTGCGTGGCGGTATCGGCGGCAGCAGTTCCACCGGCGCCACGCCCACCGACATCGCCATCGGCGGTGGACTGGTCGCGGCGGCCGTCATCGGCGGCGGGGTGTTCTGGATGCGGCGCCGCTCCGAGAAGCGGATCTGATCCGGAACGAGACGGACCGGCCGCCTTTCCCCCGGCGGCCGGGCGGATCCGTCGGGACATCGCGCACGTACACAGGCCTTCGCCCCGGCTCCCTCCCTGGGAGACCGGGGCGAAGGCCTGTGCGCACATGTGCCGCTGTGCTCGGCGGAGCGGTCAGGCGTCGTCCCCGCCGGCGCGCCGGCGGGAGAAGCGGTACGCCGCGCCGAGCGAGCCCGCGATGAGCGCCGCGCCCAGGCCGATCTCGTGGAGGTCGAACCCACCGGCGCCGCCCTCACCGGCGTGCGGCAGTACGGCGACCCGGAAACCGGTCTCCGCGCCGCGCGCGTGGGCGGCGGGGGCGGTGAGGGAGAGGGTGGTGAGGCCCAGCAGTGCGGCCGAAGCGACGCGTATCGCGCGCATGATGATCCTCGGGTTCCCGAGGAGCAGGCTGCGGACCGTTTCCGCGTACGCCGGAAATGCACCTCGGTGACCGAAACGCCAGGAACGCCTGTACGTGCACGCGATCGGAGTCGCACGAATGGGGCAACCGTGTGGGCCGCTCAGGCGGGGGCGGTCCCGCGGCCGGGGGACGGCGATGGCGTGGCGCCCGCCGTCCCCCGCTGCCCGGGGCCCCGTCCGGCCCTTGAGGGCACGTCAGCGTGTGGCTTCGGGGAAGAGGTCGAGGAACGGATCCGCCGTCGCGGAGATGCCCCGGCTGTACGGCGCGTCGAAGTCCCAGATGAGGAAGAGCAGGAAGGCGATCAGCGCGGAGAACAGCACGGCCAGGATCAGCTCGCGCGGAGTGCGCCGGATCTGCAGGGCGAGGATCATCCCGATGGTGATCACCGCCCCGATGATCAGGCCGAACCACACCACGCCCGGCATGGTCGGCGCGGCCGAGTCAGCGCGGGCGTTGCGCGCCTGGTCGGCGGCGGTGACCTGGTCCATGAGCGGCTGGTAGGCCTGGGCCTCGAAATCGGTGCGCGGCTCGTAGTCGGTGACATCCATGCGGATGCGGTTCAGCAGCTCGTCGCCGCGCTCGGTGACCTTGTTGTGGTCGGTCATCGACTTCCACTCGGTGGTGACGACGTGTCCGACGTAGGTGTTGACGTCCTCCCGGATGCGGTCGCGGATCTCCGGCGGGTAGACCCGTACCCGTTCCGAGATCTCGTGCAGCGCCTGGGCCTCGGCGCGGACGTGGTCCTGCGCGGCGCCGCGCGCCTCCCAGACGCCCGCGATGGCCAGGCCCAGGACGATGGCGTAGACGACACCG
Organism: Streptomyces sp. NPDC052773; assembly: GCF_044547145.1. Taxonomy (NCBI): domain Bacteria; kingdom Bacillati; phylum Actinomycetota; class Actinomycetes; order Kitasatosporales; family Streptomycetaceae; genus Streptomyces; species Streptomyces sp. NPDC052773. Next base: position 136,658 of record NZ_JBITZX010000004.1, read on the forward strand.
ATCCACATCGTCATGTACTCGATGACGTCCGGAGTCTCGGTGGGGTCCTCGTCGTCGCTCGCGGTGCGGTCGCGCAGCACGGTGATGAGGACCACCACCACACAGGCGGCCACCATCGCGAGGGTGAGAACAAGCCATTCCGGCAACGGATTCCTCCAGGGATCAGCGCGGGCGCAGCGCGGCGACCGCGACCACCGCGGGGACGGTGATGAGCAGGACGTGGGTGAGCGGAGAGGTGGTGTTCCGGATCGGCCGCGGGCGCGGCGGAGTGCGGTACTCCGGATAGCTCACCGGGGTCGCGGAGGGACGCGGGGTCGGCGTGGGTTTCGGAGCCGGGGCGGGTGGGGGAGGGGGCGTCGGCGCGGGGCGCGCGGGTGCGGGCCGGGGAGCCGGCGGGGGTGGTGGCGGAGGGGGAGGCGGGGGCGGCGGGGGCTCGGGCGGCCGGGGTGTGGGGGCCGGCTTCGGAGGCGGCTTCGGGGTGGGCTTCGGAGGCGGGGTGGGGGTGGGCGTCGGTGTGGGGGCCGGCTTCGGCGGGGGTGGCTTCGGGGTGGGGGTCGGGGACGGTGTGGGGGTCGGGGACGGTGTGGGGGTCGGTGTCGGGGTCGGGCACGTGAGACTTCCCGCGACCGACACCGCCTCCGTGCCGCCCGGCCCGGTCGAGGCCCAGGCGCAGGCATCGGCGACCGCCACGCCGGCCGGCGCGCCGACGAGGGCCCACGTCAGCGCCGTCAGGGTCAACACCCTTGCGGCCATGGGGAAATGCGTCGGTTCGGATCCATGCACGCCGGAGATCATGAGCCTTCCATCACACCGACACGCCCGGCCGCCGGGGGAATGCCTCGAAGGGGGGAAACGCCGACGCGCGGGTTTGAACCCCGCCTCCCCCGCACGTTCGACTTCCCGAACGCCGGGACGGGCGGGCCGAGAGGAGGCCGGGGGAAGTGGGGGCAGTCGGGGGGGCGGCGCCCGAGAGGAAGCCAGGGGAAGCGGGGGAAGCCGGGGGCGGCGCCCGCGAGGAAGCCGGGGAACCGGGGTGGTGCCGGCAAGAAATTCCGCACGCCCGTTGAACACACTGCGTCGCCCGCCCGTACCCCCTGTCGAGCGGCGGCGCAGCAGGGCGCTGCGACTGCAACAGCCTTGTATATTTGGGGAGTTGACGATGAAGACCTCCTGGCGGAGCGCCTCACTCGCGGCGGGTGCCGTGGTCGTGCTGGCGTTGACGACGGCGTGCGGCCAGGACGGCGGCGGTACCCAGCCGGCCAGTCAGAACGTCGGCGCGACGGCAGCGGCCGGCGGCTACGGCGGCACCGGCACCAGTACCGGGATCGGGAACGGCACGGCGGGCGCCGAAGCCGGGGCGGGGGCGGAGGGACAGCAGGACGCCGCCGCTCAGGCCGCCCCCGCCGGCAAGCTCGGTGTCACCGTCGACGCGGAACTCGGCCGCGTCCTCACCGACGCCGACGGCCGTACCCTGTACCGCTTCGACGAGGACACCGCCGAACCGCCCAAGTCCAACTGCGACGGCGACTGCGCCACCGCCTGGCCCCCGGTCCCCGCGGACGACGCCTCGGCCGGCGCGGGCATCGACAAGGCGCTGCTCGGCGAGGTCACCCGCACCGACGGCACCAAGCAGCTCACGATCGGCGGCTGGCCCGCCTACCGCTACGCCAAGGACGCCAAGGCCGGTGACACCAAGGGCCAGGGTGTCGGCGGCACTTGGTACGCCCTCGCCCCGGACGGCAAGAAGGCCACCCTCGCCGATCTGCCCGGACTGTCCACCCGCAAGGACCCCAAGCTCGGCGAGATCGTCGTCGACAAGAACGGCATGACGGTCTACCGCTTCATGAAGGACGAGGCCTGGCCGAAGCCCGTCTCCGCGTGCACCGGCGCCTGCCTCCAGAACTGGCCCGTCGTCGCCCCGGTCGAGACCAACGACACCGAAGGGGTGCAGAAGAAGGGCCTGATGAGCTTCACCCGCCCGGACGGGACCAAGCAGCAGACCGTCAACTGCTGGCCCATCTACACCTTCAGCGGTGACAACGCCCCGGGTGACACCAACGGCCAAGGCGTGGGCGGCACCTGGTTCGCCGTGGCGCCGGACGGAAAGCCGGTCGGCGCGCCGGAGAAGGAGTAACTCCTCGCTCCTCCTCGCTCGTCCACCCTCCTCGCTCGTCCACCCTCCTTGCTCCGCCACCCTCCTCCCCTCCGCCCCCTGCCGCTCTCCGCGGCAGGGGGCGGACCGGTTTGCCGCCCTTGCCGCGACTCTTCGGCAATCCCCTCGTTCTTCTCCTTCTCCTCCATCCGCTCCCTTCCGCTCCTTCTTCCCGCCTTCTTCCCTCGCTCCGGAACTCTCCGGAATGCCACCGGTACTCGGCGTCGCGGATTGCCGCATCCCATTCGGCACGTGCCGCAGGCAGTGACCGGGAACGGATGGTGAATTTCCGTTTCGGCTCGCTCCTTTGGCGGGCGATCAGTAGCCTCAGCTCGAACACCGGATCGCCTATGCCTGGAGAGATAGATGGAGCGTCCCGCCTGGGCCCCACGGAGCATCGACATCTCGGTGCCGAGCGTTTCGCGCATCTACGACTACTACCTGGGCGGTTCGCACAACTTCGAGGTGGACCGGGAAGCGGCCCGCAAGGCCATGGAGTTCATGCCGGGACTCCCCAAGATCATGCAGGCGAACCGCGCCTTCATGCGCCGCGCGGTCCGCTACGCCGTGGACCAGGGCATCACCCAGTTCCTGGACATCGGCTCCGGCATCCCGACCTTCGGCAACGTCCACGAGGTCGCCCAGGCGGCCAGCCCCGGCGCCCGCGTCGTCTACGTCGACCACGACCCGGTGGCGGTCGCGCACAGCCAGGCGGTCCTGGAGGGCAACGAGCACGCGGACGTGGTCGCCGCGGACCTGCGCAAGCCGCAGGACATCCTGTCCAGCCCCCAGGTCGCCCGGCTGCTGGACCTGGACCGCCCGGTCGCCCTTCTCCTCGTTGCCATACTGCACTTCGTGGAGGACGCGGACGACCCGTACGGCGCGGTGGCGCAGTTGAGCGACGCACTGGCGCCCGGCAGCCTGCTGGTACTCACGCATGCCTCGTACGAGGGAATCCCCCTGCCGGCGGAGCGGGCCGGGGGTGCGGTGGACGTATACAAGGACATTCGCAACCCGCTGATCATGCGCTCGCGCGAGGAGATCGCGCGGTTCTTCGAGGGGTACGACATGGTGGAACCCGGACTGGTGCCGATGCCGCACTGGCGGCCGGACACCGCACCGGAGGACGAGGATCCGTATGCCTTCTCCGGTTTCGCCGGCGTGGGGCGTACGGCGTGAGCGCGGAGCCGGACGGGCCGGAGGACAGACTGCGCCGGTTCGCGACGATCTGGAGCCGGGCGGTCTTCCCGGTGACCGTCACGTCGCTGACCCGGCCGGAGTTCGAGGCGCGGCTGCTGCCGCTCGCCCGGCGGCTGAGCGAGGCGCTGCGGGCCCGCGCCTTCGACGCCGCCGAGGGACGGGCCGTGGGCGCCGCGCTCGTCGACGCGCACTGCACCGACCCGGAGGCGCTCAGCCGCACCCTGGACTGCGTGGACGCCTACCTGGTGCTCTACTGCGGAGAGGGCGGCAACCAGGAGGATCTGCGGGCCCGTTCGTCCCGCCTCCAGCACGCCATGGCCGCCGGGTTCGCCCAGGCGCTGCGCGAACGGACGCTGGCCGAGCAGGAGTCCATCGCCCAGGCCGCGCTGCGCGCCCAAGGGGTGGTCGCCCAGGCGCTGCACGCCAGCGAGGCCCGCTTCCGCGCGGTGTTCGAGGGGGCCGCGATAGGGATCGGCATCGCCGACCTGGACGGCAACATCCTGGAGGTCAACGGCGCCCTGCTGCGGATGTTCGGCGGCGGCGAGCAGAACGTGCGTGGCCGCAACGTCCGCGACTGGACGCACGCCGAGGACGCGCCCCAGGTCTGGCGGCTCTACGAGGAACTGGTGCGCGGCGAACGCGAGCACTACCACGTGGAGAAGGCCTTCTACCGGCCCGACGGAACGGTCCTGTGGACCAACCTCACCGTCTCCCTGCTGCGCGACCCCGACGGCAACCCGCAGTACCAGCTCGCGCTGATGGAGGACACCACCGAGCGCCGGCTGCTCAATCTGCGGCTGCGCTACGAGGCCACCCACGACGCCCTCACCGGGCTGCCCAACCGCACCCTGTTCTTCGAACGCCTGGAGAAGGCCCTCAACGCGGGCCCCGGCCAGCGCTTCGGGCTGTGCTACCTCGACCTCGACGGCTTCAAGACCATCAATGACAGCCTCGGTCACGCGGCCGGCGACCGGCTCCTCGTCGAGGTCGCCGACCGGCTGCAGGCCTGCGCCACGGCGCCCGGCGAGATGGTCGCCCGGCTCGGCGGCGACGAGTTCGTGGCGCTGACCACGGGGCGCGACACCCAGCGCGAGGTCGACGAGCTGGCCTCCCGGATCATGAACGCGCTGGTCGCACCGGTCCGGATCGACGGCCGGGAGCTGACCGTGCGCGGCTCCATCGGCATCGTCGAGGGCCCGGCGGGGGAGCGGAGCGCGGCGGAGGTGCTGCGCAGCGCCGACATCACCATGTACCGGGCGAAGTCGGCCGGCGGCAACCGCTTCGAGCTGGCCGACGCCGAGGCCGACGCCCGCGCGATCACCCGGCACGGGCTCACCACCGCGCTGCCGGCCGCCCTGGAGCGCGGGGAGTTCTTCATCGAGTACCAGCCGCTGGTGCACCTCGGTGACGGCAGCGTACGCGGCGCCGAGGCCCTGGTTCGCTGGCTGCACCCGCAGCACGGCGTCCTCGGCCCCGACCGGTTCATCCCGCTCGCCGAGCACACCGGCCTCATCGTCCCGCTGGGCCGCTGGGTCCTCGAGCAGTCCGTACGGCAGGCGAAGGAGTGGCGCGAGCGCTACGCCGGCACGACCACCGCCCCGTTGCGGATCAACGTCAACCTCTCCCCCTGCCAGCTCACCCACCCCGGCCTGGTCCAGGACACCGTGGACATCCTGGAGGCGGCCGGCGTCACCCCCGACGCGCTCTGCCTCGAGGTCACCGAGTCCGCCCTGATCGGCGCCGACGACGACCTGCTCAAGCCGCTGCGCCGGCTCGCCGAGATGGGCGTCGACATCGCCCTGGACGACTTCGGCACGGGCTACTCCAACCTCGCCAACCTGCGCCGCCTCCCGGTGAGCATCCTCAAGCTGGACCGCTCCTTCACTCAGAGCATGCAGCAGTTCCCGGCCGACCCCGTCGACCTCAAGATCGTCGAAGGCATCGTCTCCCTCGCCCACAGCCTGAACCTCACGGTCACGGTCGAGGGCGTCGAGACGGGCGCCCAGGCCGATCAGCTCCGCATACTCGGCTGCGACACGGCACAGGGCTGGTACTACGCCCGTCCGGGCCCGCCGGAGCGCCTGCACGAGCTGGCGATGGCGGACGCGACCGGCTGAGCACCCGGGCGGTGACCATACCCGGTGGCCGCCCGGGTGGCCGCTTCCTACGATCGAGGGGGAGGACCCGAGCGGGCCCGGCTGGGAGCACGGGTATGGACACCACCGAGATGCGCCGCCTCTTCGAGGCCCATCGCGAGGCGGAGGCGGCCCGGGACATCGACGGCATCCTCGGCACCTTCGTCACCGACTGCTTCCTGGAGACGAAGGCGCTCGGGCTGCGCAGCCAGGGCAGGGACGCGGTGCGCGCCGCCTATCAGTCGCAGTACTTCACCGCGTTCCCCGACCTCGCCCCCGAGGACGAGGGCATCACCTTCGGCGACGACGTCCTCGCCGTATGGGGCACGCTGCGCGGCACCAGCCGGGGCGAGTGGCTGGGCGTACCACCGGGCGGCGGCACCTTCACGGTGCCCTTCGCCAACATCGTCCCCTTCCGTGACGGCCTGATGGCGGGCGAGGCGATCTACTTCGACCTGGCGACCCTGTGCGACCAGGCGAACATCCCCCTGTCGGAGATCCGAAAGGCAGCAGCCCACCGCCGACCGTAAGCACCGCGCCCCCGCCAGGGGCGCGCCCCTCAGGGGGCGCGGGGAACTGCGCGACCAGCCACAACGCCGCCGCACCCCGGCACGGCGCCGCACCGCAACGGCGAACCCCGGGCACGCGCCCCACGCTCACCGTTCCAGCAACATCCGCTGCAACTCCCGCGCGGCCCGCGGCGGAGCCACATCGCTGCGGTGGGCCAGCGCGATCGTGCGGTGCAGCCCCGGCCGCGCCAGCGGAGTGACCCGCAGACCCCGCCCGGACCGCGCCGCCACCATCCGGGGTACGACCGCCACGCCCAGCCCCGCCCGCACGAACCCCAGCACCGCGTCCATCTCCCCGCCCTCCACCGCGAAGTCCGGCTCGAAGCCCTCGGCGCGGCACGCGGCCACGGTCAGTTCCCGCAGGTCGTAGCCGTGCCGGAACATCACCAGGCGTTCGCCCTCCAAGTCGGCGATCCGCACGGTGCGCCGCCCGTCGCCGGGCCGGGGCGCGTCCGGCGAGGAGACGACGACCAGGTCCTCGCGCAGCAGCTCCACGGTGGTCAGCGCCGGCGAGGGCGTCGGCAGGGGCAGCACGACCAGGGCCAGGTCGAGCGCGCCGCGGGCGAGAAGCCGTACGAGATCGTGCGAGCCGCCCTCCTCGATCAGTAGCCGGATGCCGGGGTAGCGGTCGTGGAAGGCGCGCAGCACGTCCGGGAGCAGCCCCGTGCACAGGCTCGGAGTCGCGCCCAGGCGGACCCGCCCGCGCCGCAGCTGCACCAGTTCCTGCACCTCGTGCCGGGCGGTGTCCGCGTCGGCGAGGATCCGCCGGGCCAGCGGCAGCAGGGCCTGCCCGGCGTCGGTGAGCGTGATGTTGCCGCGCGCCCGCAGGAAGAGATCCGCGCCCAGCTCCCGCTCCAGCGCCTTGATCTGCTGGGACAGCGACGGCTGGGCGACGTGCACGAGTTCGGCGGCCCGGGTGAAGTGCCGGGTCTCGGCGACGGCCACGAAGTACTGAAGCTGCTGGAACTGCACCCACCCATCATAGGGTCGCCCTATCGAATCAAGCCGGACCATGTCTTGGACCGATGAGGTGTCCGGCGCCTAGCGTGCTGTGACATGGCTCTGGCAACGCGGACGGACCGACGGCCGTCCTTGGCGCGCACGATGTGGGACAGCACCGTCGGCAAGAAGACAGTGATGGCCGTCAGCGGCGTGATCATGCTGCTGTACCTGGTCGCCCATGTGATCGGCAACCTGAAGATCTTCTTCGGCCCGGAGGAGTTCAACCGCTACGGGCACTGGCTGCGCACGGTCGGTGAGCCGTTCATGCACTACGAGTGGACGCTGTGGCTGATCCGTATCGTCCTGCTCGCCGCGGTCGTCGCCCACGCCGTCTCCGCGTACCAGCTCAGCCGCCGCGACATCAAGGCGCGCCCCAGCAAGTACGTGCACAAGAAGCCGCGCGCCTCCTACGCGACGCGCACCATGCGCTGGGGCGGGATCATCCTCGGCCTGTTCATCGTCTGGCACGTCCTGGACCTGACCACCGGCCACACCCACCCGGGCGGCTTCCAGGAGGGCCACCCCTACGAGAACGTCGTCGACACCTTCTCCACCTGGTACGGCAACGTCATCTACATCGTCGCGATGCTCGCCCTCGGCCTGCACATCCGGCACGGCTTCTGGAGCGCCGCGCAGACCCTGGGCGTCTCCAGCCGCACCCGCGACCGCGCCCTGAAGACCATCGCCAACGTCCTCGCGCTGCTGCTCACGGCCGGTTTCATCGCCGTACCCGTGGGCGTCATGACCGGAGTGGTGAGCTGAACATGACCGACTACACCGACTACACGACCGGCGCACCCGTCGTCGACACCAAGGCCCCGTCCGGGCCGATCCACGAGCGCTGGGACAAGCGCCGCTTCGAGGCCAAGCTGGTCAACCCCGCCAACCGGCGCAAGCACACGGTGATCGTCGTCGGCACCGGCCTCGCGGGCGGCTCCGCCGGCGCCACCCTCGCCGAACAGGGCTACCACGTCGTCCAGTTCTGCTACCAGGACTCCCCGCGCCGCGCCCACTCCATCGCCGCGCAAGGCGGCATCAACGCGGCGAAGAACTACCGCAACGACGGCGACTCCATCCACCGCCTCTTCTACGACACCGTCAAGGGCGGCGACTTCCGCGCCCGCGAGTCCAACGTCCACCGGCTCGCGCAGATCTCCGTCGAGATCATCGACCAGTGCGTGGCCCAGGGCGTGCCGTTCGCCCGCGAGTACGGCGGCCTGCTCGACACCCGCTCCTTCGGCGGCGTCCAGGTCTCGCGGACCTTCTACGCCCGCGGCCAGACGGGCCAGCAGCTCCTCCTCGGCGCCTACCAGGCGCTCAGCCGGCAGATCGCCGCGGGCAACGTCGAGATGCACCCGCGCACCGAGATGCTCGATCTGATCGTCGTCGACGGGCGGGCCCGCGGCATCGTCGCCCGCGACCTGATCACCGGCAAGATCGACACGTACTTCGCGGACGCGGTCGTCCTCGCCTCCGGCGGCTACGGCAACGTCTTCTACCTGTCGACGAACGCCATGAACTCCAACGCGACCGCCATCTGGCGGGCGCACCGGCGCGGCGCCTACTTCGCCAACCCCTGCTTCACCCAGATCCACCCCACCTGCATCCCGCGCACCGGCGACCACCAGTCCAAGCTCACGCTGATGAGCGAGTCGCTGCGCAACGACGGCCGCATCTGGGTGCCCAAGGCCAAGGGCGACACCCGGCCGCCGCACCAGATCCCCGAGGACGAGCGCGACTACTACCTGGAGCGCATCTACCCCTCCTTCGGCAACCTCGTCCCGCGCGACATCGCCTCCCGCGCCGCGAAGAACGTCTGCGACGAGGGCAGGGGAGTGGGCCCCGGCGGGCAGGGCGTCTACCTCGACTTCGCCGACGCCATCAGGCGCATGGGCCGCAAGGCCGTCGAGGCCAAGTACGGCAACCTCTTCGACATGTACCAGCGGATCACCGACGAGGATCCGTACGAGGTGCCGATGCGGATCTACCCGGCCGTGCACTACACGATGGGCGGGCTGTGGGTGGACTACGACCTCCAGACCACCATCCCCGGCCTGTTCGCGATCGGCGAGGCCAACTTCTCCGACCACGGCGCCAACCGCCTCGGCGCCTCCGCGCTGATGCAGGGCCTCGCCGACGGCTACTTCGTGCTGCCGGCCACCCTCAACGACTACCTGGCCCGCAACCCGCGCACCGAGCAGATCACCCCGGACCACCCGGCGGTCCAGGAGGTGCTGGCCGAGACCGAGGACCGGATCAGCCTGCTGCTCTCCGTCGACGGCGACCGCACCCCCGACTCCTTCCACCGCGAACTGGGCGAACTCATGTGGGAGTTCTGCGGCATGGCCCGCACCGACGCCGGGCTGCGCAAGGCACTGGAGCGGATCCCGCAGATCCGCGACGAGTTCTGGCGGCGCATCAAGGTCCCCGGCACCGGCGAGGAGTTCAACCAGTCGCTGGAGAAGGCCAACCGCATCGTCGACTACCTCGAGCTCGCCGAGCTGATGTGCCTCGACGCGCTGCACCGCACCGAGTCCTGCGGCGGCCACTTCCGCGAGGAGTCCCAGACCCCGGACGGCGAGGCCGCCCGCAAGGACGACGCGTTCTCCTACGCCGCCGCCTGGGAGTTCACCGGCACCGGCGAGGCCCCCGTCCTGCACAAGGAAGACCTGGTCTTCGAGTACGTCCACCCCACCCAGCGGAGCTACGCATGAAGCTCACCCTGCGCGTCTGGCGGCAGAAGAACGCCGACGCCGACGGCGCCATGTCCACGTACGAGGTGGACGGCATCTCGCCCGACATGTCGTTCCTGGAGATGCTGGACACCCTCAACGAGGAACTCATCCTCAAGGGCGAGGACCCCGTCGCCTTCGACCACGACTGCCGCGAGGGCATCTGCGGCGCGTGCTCGCTGGTGATCAACGGTGACGCGCACGGACCCGAGCGCACCACCACCTGCCAGCTGCACATGCGGTCCTTCAAGGACGGCGACACCATCGACATCGAGCCCTGGCGGGCAGCGGCCTTCCCGGTCATCAAGGACCTGGTCGTGGACCGCTCGGCCTTCGACCGGATCATCCAGGCCGGCGGGTACATCACCGCGCCGACCGGCTCCGCCCCGGAGGCGCACGCCACCCCGGTGCCGAAGCCGGACGCCGACTACGCCTTCGAGCACGCCGAGTGCATCGGCTGCGGCGCGTGCGTCGCCGCCTGCCCCAACGGCGCGGCGATGCTGTTCACCTCCGCCAAGGTCAACCACCTCAACGTGCTGCCGCAGGGGGCGCCCGAGCGGGAGACGCGGGTGCTGGACATGGTGGCGCAGATGGACGAGGAGGGGTTCGGCGGGTGCACGCTGACGGGGGAGTGCGCGACCGCCTGCCCGAAGGGCATCCCGCTGATGTCGATCACCAACATGAACAAGGAGTGGCTGCGGGCCGCGCGGAAGGTGAAGCGGTAGCGCCGTAGGGGGTTCCGCCGCCGGGCGGGCCCGGGGAGCGCCGTGATGGTTCACCCGGCTCCCCGCGCCCCCGGAGACAGTGCCCGCGCCCGGCATTTCAACAGCTCCACACTCTCACTCCTGGTACCGGTCACTCGGACGCCAACCGGCGTCGGAAGAAACGGGGGGTACCGCCTCCGCCCCCCTTTCCGGCCGTACCAGGAGTGAGCCATGACCGGCGTGTCCACGCTCGACCGTCCCCCGCAGCCCGCGGCGCCCACCCGCTACACCGTCACCCTCGCCCGCGACGAGGACGACGTGCGTGCCGCGCAGCGGCTGCGGCACGACGTCTTCGCCGGGGAGATGGGCGCCCTGCTGACCAGCCCGCAGCCGGGACTCGACATGGACGCCTTCGACGCCTACTGCGATCACCTGCTGGTGCGCGAGGAGTTCACCGGCGAGGTCGTCGGCACCTACCGGCTGCTGCCGCCCGAACGGGCCGCGGTGGCGGGACGGCTGTACTCGGAGGGCGAGTTCGACCTCACCCCGCTCGCCGCGATCCGGCCCGGCCTGGTCGAGGTCGGCCGCTCCTGTGTCCACCCGGACCACCGGGACGGAGCGGTGATCGGCCTGATCTGGGCCGGCATAGCCCGCTACATGACCGACCGGGGCCACGAGTGGCTGGCGGGCTGCTGCTCGATCCCGCTGGCCGACGGCGGCGCCCTCGCGGCGGCCACCTGGGACCGGGTGCGGGAACGCAACCTCGCCCCCGAGGAGTACCGCGTACGGCCGCTGCTGCCGTGGTCGGCCGAGGGCGTGGCCCGCCCCGCCGGCCGCACCGAACTGCCGCCGCTGCTGCGCGGCTACGTCCGCCTCGGCGCCTGGGTGTGCGGGGAACCCGCCCTCGACGCGGACTTCGGCGTCGCCGACCTGTACGTGCTGCTGTCGATGCGCCGGGTCGACCCGCGCTATCTTCGGCACTTCCTCTCCCTCGTCCCGGCCTGATGAGCGCCTGGCTGCCCACCGCCCCCTGCACCCCGCGGGCCTGTGTCACCGCGACCGGCGGCGCCAGGGCCGTACCGCGCGCCGTGCTGCGGCTCACGGCGGTCGCGGTGCTGCTGCTCGCCGGGATCGCGCTGTCGCCGCTCGGCAGGAGGATCCCGGCGCACCTGGTGCGCCGGTGGTGCCGGGCGATCGTGCGGGCGGCGGGGGTGCGGGTCCGGATCACCGGGGCCGCGCCGCCCGGCGGCGGGGTGCTGCTGGTCGCCAACCACATCTCCTGGCTGGACATCCCGCTGCTGGCCGCCGTCCGCCCGGCCCGGATGCTCGCCAAGACCGAGATACGGCGGTGGCCGGTCGCCGGACCGCTCGCCGCGCGCGGCGGGGCGCTGTTCATCGAGCGGGACCGGCTGCGCGCCCTGCCGCAGACGGTCGCGCGGATCGCCGCGGCGCTGCGGGCCGGGGCGGCGGTCGGGGTGTTCCCCGAGGGCAGCACCTGGTGCGGGCGCGCGCAGGGCGAGTTCCGGCGGGCGGTGTTCCAGGCCGCGCTGGACGCGGGCGTGCCCGTGCAGCCGGTGCGGCTGCGCTACCGCCTCGCCGACGGCTCGCCCGGCACCGCCGCCGCCTTCGTCGGCGACGATCCGCTCCTCGCGTCGCTGTGGCGGGTCGCGTCGGCCCGGCACCTGGTCGCCGAGGTCGACGTACGGCCCCTCATCCCGCCCGGCGCGTATCCCGACCGCCGTTCCCTGGCCCGCGCCGCCCAGCCCACCCGCACCCCGGAGCCGGGCTGGACCCACGCCGCCCTGGTGGCCTGAGGGGGCTCCCGCCTCACGGCAGCGCGCGGGCCAGATACGGCGCCGTCCGGCTCTCCCCGGCCCGCGCCACCTCGGCGGGCGGGCCCGCCGCCACGATCCGGCCGCCCTCCGCGCCGCCGCCGGGACCCAGGTCGATCACCCAGTCCGCGCCCGCGACCACCGACATGTCGTGCTCGACGACGATCACGGTGTGCCCGGCGTCCACCAGCCCGTGCAGCTGCCGCATCAGCACCTCCACGTCGGCCGGGTGGAGCCCGGTCGTCGGCTCGTCCAGGAGGTACAGGGTGTGCGCCCGGCGCCCGCGCTGCAGCTCGCTCGCCAGCTTGATGCGCTGCGCCTCCCCGCCGGACAGCTCGGTCGCGGGCTGCCCGAGGCGCAGATAGCCGAGGCCGACATCGAGCAGGGTGCGCAGGCTGCGGGCCACGGCCGGGGTGTCGGCGAAGAACTCCGCCGCCGACTCGACGGTCAGGTCCAGCACCTCGGCGATGTTCCGGCCCCGGTACGTCACCTCGAGCGTCTCGGCGTTGTAGCGGGCACCGCCGCAGTCCGGGCACGGCGTGTACGTGCTCGGCAGGAACAGCAGTTCCACGCTGACGAACCCCTCGCCCTGGCAGGTCTCGCAGCGCCCTCCCGCGACGTTGAACGAGAACCGGCCGACGCCGTACCCCCGCTCCCGTGCCGCGTCCGTCGCCGCGAACACCTTGCGCACCACGTCGAACAGTCCCGTGTACGTCGCCAGGTTCGACCGCGGGGTCCGGCCGATCGGTTTCTGATCCACCGTCACCAGCCGTCCCACGCCCGGCAGTTCCTGGGTGATCTCCCCGATGAGCGTGGACTTGCCGGACCCCGACACCCCGGTGACCGCCGTGAACACCCCCAGCGGGAACTCGGCCGTCACCCCGCGCAGGTTGTGCCGGGTGACGGGCCCGACCTTCACCTGCCCGCGCGGCCGGCGCACCTCACGCGCCGCCGTGGGGGAGCCGTCGAAGAGGAAGCGGGCCGTCGCCGACCCGGCGACCGAGGCCAGCCCGTCCACCGGGCCGCTGTACAGCACCCGTCCGCCGTGCTCGCCCGCGCGCGGCCCCACGTCCACGATCCAGTCGGCGCCCCGCACCACGTCCAGATGGTGCTCGACCACGAACACCGAGTTCCCGGCCGCCTTCAGCCGCTCCAGCACCGTGCGCAGGGACTCCGTGTCCGCCGGGTGCAGGCCAGCGGACGGTTCGTCGAGGACGTACACCACCCCGAACAGCCCCGACCGCAGCTGGGTGGCGAGCCGCAGCCGCTGCAACTCGCCCGCCGAGAGGGTGGGCGTCGCCCGGTCCAGGCTGAGATAGCCGAGGCCCAGCTCGACGACCGGGGCGATCCGCGCCTTCAGATCCTCGGTGAGCACCCGCGCGGGCTCGTCGGTCGCCTCCAGCACGTCCGCCAGCTCCGCGAGCGGCAGCGCCGCCAGCTCGGCGATGGTACGGCCCGCGAAGGTCACCGCCAGCGCCTCCGGCCGCAGCCGGCTGCCCCCGCACCCGGGACAGGGGGCGCTGGTCAGGAACCGCTCCGCCTTGGCCCGCAGGGTAGGGCTCTTGGAGTCCGCGAAGGTCTTCATGACGTACCGCCGGGCGCTCGTGTACGCGCCCTGGTACGGCCGCTGGATCCGGTCCGCGTCCCGCACCGGGTGCACGGTCACCACCGGCTGCTCGTCGGTGAACAGGATCCACTCCCGCTGCTCGGCGGGCAGCTCACGCCACGGGCGGTCCACGTCGTAGCCGAGCGTGTCGAGGATGTCGCGCAGGTTCTTGCCCTGCCAGGCGCCCGGCCAGGCGGCGATCGCGCCCTCCCGGATCGACAGCGACGGGTCGGGGACCAGCAGCTCCTCGGTCGTACGGTGCACCCGCCCGAGCCCGTGGCACTGCGGGCACGCCCCGGCCGCCGTGTTCGGCGAGAAGGCGTCCGAGTCCAGTCGCTCGGCGCCCGGCGGATGGTCGCCCGCGCGGGAGAACAGCATCCGCAGCGAGTTCGACAGGTTGGTGACCGTGCCGACCGAGGAGCGCGAGGTGGGCGCCGAGCGGCGCTGCTCCAGCGACACGGCCGGCGGCAGCCCCGTGATCTCGCCGACCTTGGGCGCGCCGACCTGGTGGATCAGCCGGCGGGCGTACGGGGCGACCGACTCGAAGTAGCGCCGCTGCGCCTCCGCGTAGATCGTGCCGAACGCCAGCGACGACTTCCCGGAGCCCGAGACGCCCGTGAACACCGCCACCACGTCCCGGGGGATGTCGACGTCGACCCCCTTGAGGTTGTGCTCGCGGGCGCCGCGGACGCGGACGTACGGGTCGTGCGGGCTGCTCATGCGGGGGAACTCCGTGCGCGCCTGAGGGGAGGGGGACAAACCCCGCGATTCTACGCCGGGGCGTCCCCGAACGCCGGGGTGCCCCCGTGCGCCGGTGCCAGTCCCGCGATCCGGGCCAGCCGCCGGTATGAGTCCAGCAGCGCGTCACGGTCGTACCCGCTGGTCGTGACCAGGACCTCCTGCGCGTCCGTCTCCTTCAGCACCCGCTCCAGCTCCCCGGCGACCTCCTCCTCGGTGCCCGCGAGCTGCCCGGTGAGCCCGGACTCGTAGAAGCCGCGCTCCTTCTCGGTCATCGTCCGCGCCGCCACCCGCTCGGCGGGCGGCAGCGGCGGGAAGGTGCCGTGGGTGCGTGAGTACGCCATCGACCACGCCTCCGGGACCAGCAGCCGCCGGGCCTCCTCACGGGTCGCCGCCACGGCGATCGTGCCGGAGATCACCACGTACGGCTCGCTCGCCCAGGGCGACGGACGGAAGTGCGCGCGGTAGTGCTCGACGCCGCGCAGCATCTTCTCCCGGTCGCGCAGGTCGCCGATGACCATCGGCAGGCCCGCGCGGGCCGCGATCGCCGCGCCCTCGCCCATCGCGAGCACGAACGGCGGCACGGTCAGGCCCTCGGCGGGACGCGCGTGCACGCCCGTCGGGGAGGTGCCGCGGAACCAGCCCAGCAGCTCGGTCAGTTGGGCCTCGAAGTCCTCGGCGTCCCCCTTGTCCCGGCCCAGCGCCTTGCGCACCGCGCCGGTGAAGCCGACCGAGCGGCCGAGACCCATGTCGATCCGGCCGGGGAACAGCGACTCCAGCACGCCGAACTGCTCGGCGACGACGAGTGGCCGGTGGTTGGGCAGCATCACGCCGCCGGTGCCCACCCGGATCGTCCGGGTGGCGCCCGCCACGGCGGCGGCCAGCACGGTCGGTGCGGAACCGGCGACGCCGGGCACGCCGTGGTGCTCCGACACCCAGAACCGGTGGTAGCCGAGCCGCTCCGCCTCCTGCGCGAACCGCACGGTGTCGCGCAGCGCCTCGCCGACCGGGCGTCCCTCCCGGGTGCGGGAGCGGTCGAGCACGGAGAAACGGGTGGAGGTGATCACGGAACTCACACCAGGTTCAACACGTGCGGCCCGCGCGCATTCCCGGGAGGCGGACGCCCCGCGCGCCCCCGGGGCGGGACCGCCCCGCCGTAAATGGTTGGCATGCGCGCGACGCCCCGGCCTACGGTGAGAGGCAGGTGCCCGGTGCGCCGGTCACGCGTTCTTCGTGGTTCGACTCCATGCAGGACCGCCCCTGGTCCTGTCGCCCTTCGGGGGCAGCGCGTAGCCACCCCGACCTCGGGCACCGCATTCCGTCCCGCCTCAGGGGGCGAGACGCCCCCTAGGGTGGGGGCTGTGACGAACAGCAACAGCAAGGCCCCGGACGGCACCAAGCTCCCGCTGGCCGTGTTCGACCTGGACAACACCCTCGCCGACACCGCGCACCGGCAGCGGTTCCTGGAGCGCAAGCCCCGCGACTGGGACGGCTTCTTCGCCGCCGCGCCGCAGGACCCGCCGCTGCCGGAGGGTGTCGCGCTGGCGCGGGAGAGCGCCCGCGAGTGCGAGGTCGTCTACCTGACCGGGCGGCCCGAGCGCTGCCGCCGCGACACGCTCGACTGGCTGGCCGGGCACGGGCTGCCCGAGGGGCGGGTGTACATGCGCCGCGACGACGACCGCCGGCCCGCCCGCTTCACCAAGCTGGCCATCCTGCGCCGCCTCGCCCGCACCCGGGAGATCCGGGTCCTGGTGGACGACGACGAACTGGTGTGCGCCGACGCGGAGCGAGCCGGTTTCACCGTACTGCGGGCCCGCTGGGCCACTCCTTCCACCGCGCTGAAGGTCGCGCAGGAGCGGGAGGGGCGGACGTAAGGGCGGACGTAACCCCGGCGGATCAGTCCGCGTCCTCCAGCCGGAAGCCCACCTTCAGGCCGACCTGCCAGTGGGCGATCTGCCCGTTCTCGATCTGGCCCCGGACCTGGGTGACCTCGAACCAGTCGAGGTTGCGCAGGGTCTGCGAGGCGCGGGTGATGCCGTTGCGGACGGCCTGGTCCACGCCCTCGGGGGAGGTGCCGACGATCTCGGTGACCCGGTAGGTGTGGTTCGACATGGGGTGCTCCTCTCCGCTGTGACGGCTGTGTCACACGTCACTCCACCGTGCCCCAAGCTGCGGCGGTCCGCGAGACGTCGGCCTCCCGGGCCGTATCCCTTGACCTCCGCATTGGTCCATACCAAAATCCAGCACACCCGTACGAGCCCTGGGCTCGTCCCCCCACGTCGGGCTTCCCTCTCCCTGTCCGCAGACAGAACAGGACCCCTCGTGAGACGTCGCCGCATGCTCGCCCTCTCCTGCGTCATGACCGCCTCGCTCGTCACCGGCTGCGGTGTCCTCCCGGGCGACGGCGGCCCGCAGCGGCGCACCGTCACCGTCTGGCTGATGAAGGACAGTGCCTCCAAGGAGTTCCTGGACCGCTTCACCGAGGAGTTCGAACGCACCCACGGCGACCTCGACCTGGACATCCGCATCCAGGAATGGACCGGCATCGGCGACAAGGTGCACGCCGCCCTGGAGTCCGACACCGCCGACGCCCCCGATGTGATCGAGGTCGGCAACACCCAGGTCCCGCAGTACATCGAGGGCGGCGGGCTGCTCGACCTGACCCTGGAGTCGATGCGGGACTGGGGCATGGACGACTGGCTGCCCGGCCTCGCCGAACCGGGGCGGCAGCTCTCCGCGCAGTACGGCATCCCCTGGTACGCCGCCAACCGCGTCGTCATCTACCGCAAGGACCTCTTCGAGCAGGCCGGGATCACCGCCCCGCCCAAGACCCGCGAGGAGTGGCTGGAGATCACCGGGAAACTGAACTCCGGCGGCACCCAGGGCATCTACCTCGCCGGACAGGACTGGTACACGCTCGCCGGGTTCGTCTGGGACGAGGGCGGCGACCTCGCCGAGGAGGACGGCGGCACCTGGCGCGGCAGCCTCGACACCCCGGCCGCCCTGCGCGGCATGGACTTCTACCGCCGCCTCCAGGCCCTCGGCGACGGCCCCGTCGACGCCGACGAGGAACACCCGCCGCAGGCCGGGGTGTTCGCCGGCGGCCGGGTCGCGCAGATCGTTGCCGTGCCGGGCCTCGCCCGGGCAGTCGTACGGCAGAACCCGGACCTGGAGGGCAAGCTGGGCTTCTTCCCCGTGCCCGGCAAGAGCGCCGGCAGGCCCGGCGCCGTCTTCACCGGCGGCTCCGACCTCGTCGTACCGCGCAACACCGACGTCCGCGACGGCGCGATCGCCGTCGTCGAGGCCCTCACCGGCGCCGAGTGGAACACCGAACTCGCCCGCACCATGAACTACGTGCCCAACAAGACCACCCTGGCCGACGAGGTCGCGGACGAGGAGGGCGTCGCCGCCATGGCCGCGGGCGCGGCCCGGGGCCGGGCGACACCCAGCACCCCCGAGTGGGCGAACGTCGAGGCGGACAACCCGATCAAGGAGTACATGACGAAGGTGCTCACCGGCGCCGACCCGGCGACCGAGGCCCGCCGCGCCTCACGCCGCATCACGGAGGCACTGGCGGCACCGGCGAGCTGACTCCCGCCGCCGCTGCTACGGCAGGACGCTTGCCGCTGCTACGGCACGACGCTCAGCGACAGCGCGAAACGGCCCTCGCCGTCCGTCCACCAGTGGGACAGCTCCAGCCCGGCGGCGGCCAGTTCCGCGCGCACCCCCTCCTTCCGGAACTTCGCCGACACCTCGGTGCGCAGCTCTTCGCCCGCCGCGAAGTCCACGGCGAGGTCGAGCGCGGGGATCTTCACGGTCTGCGCCTGCCGGGAGCGCAGCCGCATCTCGATCCACTCCCGCTCGGCGTCCCACAGCGCGACATGGTCGAAGGCACCGGGCTCGAAGTCGGCGCCCAGCTCACGGTTGACGACGGCCAGGACGTTCCGGTTGAACGCGGCCGTCACCCCCGCCGCGTCGTCGTACGCCCGCACCAGCACCCGCTCGTCCTTGACCAGGTCGGTGCCGAGCAGCAGCGCGTCGCCGGGGGAGAGCAGGGCGCGCACCGAGGCCAGGAACACGGCCCGCTCGGCGGGCAGCAGATTGCCGATGGTGCCGCCGAGGAACGCCAGCAGCCGCGGCCCCGGCGTGTCCGGCAGCTCCAGCCGGGCGGTGAAGTCGGCGATCAGCGCGTGCACGGACAGACCGGGCCGCTCCGCGACGAGCGCCTGCCCGGCCTGGGTGAGGGCGCTCTCGCTGACGTCGACCGGCACATAGACCCGCAGGCCGCCGAAGGCGTCGAGCAGATGCCGGGTCTTGTCGGAGGAGCCGGAGCCCAGCTCGACCAGGGTGCGGGCGCCGGTCGCGGCGGCGATGTCGGCGGCGCGGTCGATCAGGATCTCCCGTTCCGCGCGCGTCGGGTAGTACTCGGGCAGCTCGGTGATCTTCTCGAACAGCTCGCTGCCGTGCGCGTCGTAGAACCACTTCGGCGGCAGCGTCTTGGGCGTGGCGGTCAGGCCGTGCAGGACGTCCGCGCGCAGGGCGGCCTCGGTGGCGTCCTCGGGGAGGGTGCGGGTGAGAAGGAACGGGCTCACGTGTGGGGCTCCTTCGGTGGTGCGGGGGCGGGGGCGTGGCTCGGCTCCTTGAGCGGGGCGAGGCGCACCTCGGTGGGGTCCGCGGTGACCAGCGTGCGGTCCGGGACCTGGGTCCAGCGCGGATCGTCGTCGTACGGCTCCGACGCCACGACCGTGCCGCCGCCGGGGCGGACCAGGTACCACAGGGTGTCGCCCCAGGTGGTGGCGGTGACGGTGGCGCCGTCGGTGAGCAGCAGGTTGAGCCGGGAGCCGGGGGCCGCCGCGGCGACCTCCGGGACGGTGTCGGCGAGCGCCCGGCCCGGATCGTCCCCGGCGCGCAGCCGGGCCAGGACCAGCGCCCAGACCAGCGCCGAGTCGTTACGGGCCTCCAGCGACAGCAGGTCCTCCGGCGGCAGGCTCCGGGACAGCCCGGCCAGGGAGCCCGGCCAGCCCGTGACCGCGCCGTTGTGGCTGAACAGCCACCGGCCCGAGGCGTACGGCGCCGCGGCGGCCTCGGCGTCCGCACCCGCGAGCGTCGCGTCCCGCACCGCGGCGAGCAGCGCCCCGGTGCGCACGACCCGCGCCAGGTCGGCGAAGGACTGGTCGGCCCAGATGGGCCCGGCGCGCCGGTAGCGGGCGGGCACCGGGTCACCCTCGGCGTACCAGCCGACGCCGAAGCCGTCGGCGTTGACCGTGCCGTACCGCTGGTGGCGCGGCGCCCACGACTGGCGGTACAGCGCGTGCGGCGGCGCCACCAGCAGCGCGCCGAGCGGCTCGGCGGGCCCGACATAGGCGAGGTGACGGCACATCAGACGTCCTGCGAGCGGGCCGTGCGGAAGCCGGAGAAGATCTGCCGCCGGATCGGATAGTCCCAGTTGCGGAAGGTGCCCCGGCAGGCCACCGGGTCCACGGCGAACGAACCGCCGCGCAGCACCTTGTGGTCCGGCCCGAAGAACACCTCCGAGTACTCCTTGTACGGGAACGCCCGGAATCCCGGGTACGGCAGGAAGTCGCTCGCCGTCCACTCCCACACGTCACCGATCAACTGCCGTACGCCGAGCGGCGACTCACCGGCCGGGTAGCTCCCGGCGGGCGCCGGGCGCAGATGCCGCTGGCCGAGGTTGGCGTGCTCGGGTCCGGGGTCGGCGTCGCCCCACGGATAGCGCCGGGAGCGGCCGGTCGCCGGGTCGAAGCGGGCCGCCTTCTCCCACTCGGCCTCGGTGGGCAGCCGCCGCCCGGCCCAGCGGGCGTACGCGTCCGCCTCGTACCAGCACACGTGCAGCACCGGCTCGTCCGGCGGCACCACCTCGGTCACCCCGAACCGGCGGCGCAGCCACTGCCCGCCGTCGCGGCGCCAGTACAGCGGCGCGGTGATGGAGTGACGGCGGATGTGCGCCCATCCCTCGGCGGTCCACCAGCGCGGGTCGTCGTAGCCGCCGTCCTCGATGAACGCCTGGTAGGCGGCGTTCGTCACCGGGGTCGTGTCGATGAAGAAGGGCGGTATCTCGCGGCGGTGCGCGGGCCGTTCGTTGTCCAGCGCCCAGGGCTCCGCGGAGGTGCCCATGGTGAACGGGCCGCCGGGGACGAGGACTTCGGCCGGGCCGGTGTACAGGGGGACGGGCTCCGGATCGGGGGCGGTGAGCGCCTGCGGGCCCTTGCGCAGCTGATGGGTGATCAGCATGGTCTCGTCGTGCTGCTGTTCGTGCTGCGCGACCATCCCGAAGGCGAACCCCGCCTCGGTGAGCCGGGTGCCCTGGAAGGCGGTGCCCTCCAGCACGTCCAGCACCCGGCGGCGCACCTGCGCGGCGTACGCGCGGGCCTCGGCGGGCGGCAGCAGCGGCAGCGACGGACGCTCCGCGCGCGGATGTTCGAAGGCGTCGTAGAGGCTGTCGATCTCCGGCCGGATCGCCTCCTGCCCGGCGACCGCCCGCAGCAGCCACAGCTCCTCCTGGTTGCCGATGTGCGCGAGATCCCACACCAGCGGGGACATCAGCGGGGAGTGCTGGGCGGTCAGGTCCGGGTCGTCGACGCAGCTGGTCAGCAGGGTGGTGCGGTCGCGTGCGGTGGTCAGCGAGGCGAGGGCGCGCTCGCGGAAGGCCTCGGGGTCGGTCCCGGCAGCGGCGTGAGGGGTGGTCTCGGAGACGGTCTCGGGGGCGGTGTCGGTCATGAGCGCAGGTCCTTCCCGTGCGGGACGGTGGGCTGTCCGGCCGGGCGCGGCCCGGACCCGGGGAGGTCTTCGCCGAGCAGCCGGTCGAGCAGGTCGTCGGCGGGGCAGCGGCCGTGGACGACATAGCGGTCCCGGTAGGCCGCGACGGCGGCCGTCACCCCGGGCGAGGCGCCGAGCCGGGGCAGCGCGTCCAGCGCCGCCGCGAAGCAGACCTCGGCCGCCTCGCGCAGCTCCGGGTCGGCGAGCCCGTCCCGGGCCGCGGCGTACCACAGCGGGTTGTGCGGCGCGGGCCGGCCGAGGGCGCGCTCGGCCAGCGGCTTGACCGTGCGGTAGGCGGTCTCCGCGGCCTCCGGATCGTCGAAGAGCGCCGTCGTCACGGCCACCGGCACGATCCAGCCGTCCTCTCCGGGCTGTGCGTCGATCATCCGCAGCTCCAGATGGCCGCGCGGTCTGACCGGCGGGAACAGCGTCGTCAGGTGGTAGTCGAGGTCGTCGCCGGTCGGTGGCCGGGGCGCGCCCGACCGGGTCCACTCGCGGAACGTCAGCCCGTCGGGTACGTCCCAGGGGCCGCCCTCGCGGCGGACGCACATCACCGGCGCGTCCAGCACCCGCCGGGCCCAGGCGCCGCGCGGATCGGCGTCCAGCATGGGCGCGCCCGCCCGTCCGGCGCCGATCTGCGCCCACCGCAGCTGGCGGGTGGACACCCAGCCCGTGGGCCGCCGCCCGGCCATCGGGGAGTTGGCGAACGCGGCCACCAGGACCGCGCCGAGCTGGTGGGCCAGCCACCAGCGCCGCACATGACCGAGCGGGCCGGGCTCCTCGTATCCGGCGTCCAGGCAGACCTGCACGGACGCCGAGGCGCACATCATGGCGCGGCCGGCCGGTCCGGTGCGGTCGAGGAAGGTCTCCATCGCGTCGTAGCGCGGCTCGCGCAGGAACCGGCTCGGCGCGTGCCAGGGGTCGTGGCCGAGGCCGACGAGGCCGAGTCCCCGTTCGCGCAGGACCGCGCGGACGGCGTCCAGATCGGCGGAGACGGTGCGCACGCACTCCATGAGGGAGGCGGCGGGCGGCGAGCTCAGCTCCAGCTGGCCGCCGGGTTCCACGGTGAGCGCCGACGCCAGGGGCGTGGCGCGCAGGGCGGCGTAGGCCGCTTCGAGTCGTTCGGGTGTCACGGGGAGCTGCGGTTGCCGCAGCTCGTGGACCAGCCACTCCAGCTCGACACCGACGGAGCGGGGCGGTCCGGTCTTGAAGCAGATACCGCGGACCAGTGCCTCCACCTCGGCTTCGGTGACGGCGGCGCGGGTCTGCGTACAGTCGCTTGCCGCATCGGACATGTCGGGATCCCTTCTGAGGTTCCTCCATGCCGCCGGTCGGGGCCCGTGGGGCCCGCCGGCACACACTTGTCCCACCCAAGACCCTGACGCGCGTTCGTACAAGGGGGCAAATCGGGACGATCGGAACGGGATGTCAGGACCGTCCGGTGCTGACGGCCTGTGTTTCCGGGCGGGACGCCCGCCGTTTCCGGGGCCGGGAAACTCTGTTGCACCGCAGGACCAGGATCGCTCAGGATCAGTTCATGAGCACGACGGGGGAGGCCGCGCGGCGCGCGGCCACGGCGCCGACGGGGGTGGCGCCGTGAGCGCGCGCCTGCGCGGCATCGCACGCGAGACGGAACAGATCGTGGCGGCCGGGGGCTACCGGTCGCCCGGCGGCCACGAGATCTCCCTCGCGGACGCGATCGAGGCGGCCCGGTCGGGCACCAGGATGCTGGGCCCCGGTCCGGTGCCCCTGCCGGTCCCGGTGGCGTCCGCGCCGACCACGGACACCCTGGTCGAGGTCACCGGCGAGAGCAGCCTGGAGGCCGCCCGCCGCCTCGGCGCCGCGACGGCGGTCCTGAACTTCGCCTCGGCCCGCAACCCCGGCGGCGGCTACCTCAACGGCGCCCAGGCCCAGGAAGAGGCCCTGTGCCGCGCCTCCGCGCTGTACACCTGTCTGCTGCGGGCCCCCGAGTTCTACGACCACCACCGCACCCACCGCGACCCGTTCTACACGGACCGTGTCATCCACAGCCCGGCCGTGCCGGTCTTCCGTGACGACCGGGGCCGGCTGCTCGACGAGCCGTTCACCGCCGGGTTCCTGACCGCGGCGGCCCCCAACGCGGGCGTCGTACGGCGCACCGCGCCCGACCGCGCGGCCGAGCTGCCGCACGCCCTGACCCGCCGCGCCGAGCGGGTCCTGGAGACCGCCGCGGCCCACGGTCACCGGCGTCTGGTGCTGGGCGCCTGGGGCTGCGGGGTGTTCCGGAACGACCCGGCGCGGGTCGCGGGCGCGTTCCGCGGGCTGCTGGGGCCCGGCGGCCGGTTCGCGGGCGCGTTCGAGCACGTGGTGTTCGGAGTGCTGGACCGCACCCCCGGCGCGGTCGTCCGGGAGGCGTTCGCCCGGGCGTTCCCGGAGCGGCGGCTCAGCCCGTCGGGAAGTCGTCCGGCGTCCTGATCCGGTCGCGGATCCAGACCCCGGCGGGCTTGAGCGAGGCGGTGCCCGCCCAGGGGCCGCCCGCGTCGCACGTACCGCTCTTGAAGACCGCCCCCGAGCGGTGGTCGTCGGAGAAGTTCCAGTTGACCCAGCTGATCTTCTTGCGCGCCATCAGGTCCAGGTACTGCTGGGTGCGGCTGAAATTGTTCGGGCCGTCCCCGCTGGCCTCCTGGGTGCCGAACTCGGTGACGAAGACGGGGATGCGGTCCGAGGCCCGGTCGAGCGCGCTCAGGTACTCCTGGCCGTGCGACGCCGCGTAGAAGTGGAACGTGTACATGATGTTGCTCGCCCGGACCGGGTTGTCGACGACATCCCGCTCGTCGCGGCCGTCCGAGATGCCGAGCGAGGCCCAGCCGTGCGTGCCGATCAGGATCGGCGTGTCCGGGTCCTGGGCGCGGATCACCGGGATCAGCTGCTCAGCGTACGACTTGATGCGCGACCAGCTGACGCCGTTGGGCTCGTTGGCGATGTCGTAGAGCAGGTTGGTCTTGCCGCGGTGGCGCCGGGCGATCTCCGTGAAGAACGTCTTGGCGCGCTCCAGGTTGTGGTGCGGGTCGCCGGGGGTGAGCTGGTGCCAGTCGACGAGGGCGTACATGCCGCGGGCCGTGGCCATCTCGATGAGCTGGTGCACCCGGTCGGTGAACTTCCGCGGGTTCGTCTCGTAGCCGCCCTCCTGGACGTAGAGCGAGATCCGCAGCACGTCGGCGTTCCAGTCGCCGGCCAGCGCGTTCAGTGAGCCGTCGGTCAGGCACTGGCTGTACCACTGCAGCCCGTGGCTGCTCATGCCGCGCAACTGGACCGGCTTGCCGTACTGGTTGCAGAGCTTGAGGCCGCACACCTTGAGGCGGCCGTTGACGGCGGCGGGGGTGGCCGCTGTCGGAGTGGCGGCGGTGGGGCTGTTCGCTGTGGGTGCGGTGGGAGAGCCGGTCGCCGAGGCGGGGGTGGGGGACGCGCCGAGTCCGGCGAGCGTCGCGGCGGCGAGAAGAGTGAGCAGAGGCCTGCGCATGACATCCTCCGGTGGGGGGTGCACTGTTAGGAAGGTTTCCTTACGGTCACGATCACCGGGAACGTAGCGCTATGACTGGACACGGTCAATAGGTCGGTGTGGCGGTCATGCCGTCGCGCCGGGAAGGGTGGACGCTCAGGCCCGGAGCGGCCGGCTCATGCCGCGGGGAACTCCGTCAACGAGCGTTCCGGAGGCCGCAGTTCATGCCAGCGCAGCTCCGCCTCCAGCTGGGCGGCGAGCGACACCAGCAGCGGTTCGCTGTGCGCCGGACCGAGCAGCTGCGCGCCCACGGGAAGCCCGCCGTCCACGAAACCGGCGGGCACGCCGACCCCCGGCCAGCCCAGCACGTTCCACGGCCAGGCGTACGGGCACGCGGCGATCATCGCCCGGTCGGTGGCCAGCGGGCCCAGACCGAACAGGGCGCCGATCCGGGGCGGGGGAGTCGCCGTCGTGGGCGCGAGCACCACGTCGTACGACGTGAAGAAGGCGCCGATACGACGGTGCAGCACCGCCTCCGCCCGCCGCGCCGCCCTCAGCGGGACCCCGCCGAGCAGCCGGCCCAGCCGGGCGGCGCCGCGGGTGCGCGGGTCGAGCAGCGCCGGCTCGGGCGCGTCGCGCACCCATTCGGCGATACCGGCCGTCGCCCGGGGCACGAAGGTCAGCCCGATCTGCCCGTACGGCGGGTCGGCCTCCTCCACGACATGCCCCAACGCGCTCAGCTTCTCGGCGAGTTCGGTCACCCGGGCCCGGACCCGCGGGTCCAGCCGGGCCGGCAGCGCGGTGAACGGCGGAGTGAGGGAGAGGGCGATACGCAGCCGGCCGGGGTCGCGGCCGACCGCCTCGAAGACCTTCAGGGCGGGCGGGCGGTGCGGGTCGCGCGGGTGGTTGCCGCTCGCCGCGTCCAGCAGCAGGGCCGCGTCCGCGACCGTGCGGGCCAGCGGGCCGTTGACCGTGATGCCCTGGAACGACTCGCCGCGCGGCCAGGTCGAGATGCGCCCGCGCTGCGGCTTGATGCCGATCAGATGGGTCCAGGAGGCGGGGATGCGCACCGAACCGGCCCCGTCGGAGCCGAGCGCGGCCGGGACCAGCCCTGCCGCCACGGCGGCGGCGCTGCCGCCGGAGGAGCCACCCGGCGTGTGCTCCAGGCTCCACGGGTTGTGGGTGGCGCCGAACGCGGGCCCCTCGGTGAACGGCCACTGCCCCAGCTCACAGGTGTTGGTCTTGCCGACGATCACGGCACCGGCCGCCCGCAGCCGCCGTACCGCCTCGCCGTCCTCGGCGACCGGCGGGAACGTTCCCCGGCAGCCGAACGCGGTCGGCTCGCCCGCCACGTCCATGTCGTCCTTGACCGCGACGGGCACCCCGAGCAGCGGCCGGCGTCCGCCCGCGGCCAGCTCCCGGTCCGCCGCCTTCGCCTCGGCGAGCGCCGCCTCGGCACGGACGAGCCGGAAGGCGTTGACCGAACCCTGGGTCGCCTTGATGCGCGCCAGCGCCTCGGCGACCACGGCCTGGGACGTCACCTCACCGGCGGCCAGGGCGCGAGCGGTCTCCGCCAGACCGGCGGCAGGGGTGAACGTCATACGGGCCTCCTCCGGGGGCGCGTTGTCTACCGAACGGTAACGTTTCGTGGCCGGGCGGGGAACGCCCCTGCCGGCAGCGGCCGTTCACCGCGGGCCACGGCGTTTCCGGTTGAAGGAACGGCCTCGCGTAAACCGGGCGTGGCAGGCGGAGGCGGCGATGCGGGCCGGCCGCGAGCCGGACGCGCGATGG
This sequence comes from Streptomyces sp. NPDC052773, assembly GCF_044547145.1. Lineage (NCBI taxonomy): Bacteria > Bacillati > Actinomycetota > Actinomycetes > Kitasatosporales > Streptomycetaceae > Streptomyces > Streptomyces sp. NPDC052773. The sequence goes on from NZ_JBITZX010000004.1 coordinate 163,374, forward strand.
CGCGGTGTGACCGGTTGCTCCCAGAATGGTGTCGAACCCGTCGGACGGAGGCCACACCGCCATGACCCAGGACGCCACCTCCCCGAGCAAGCTGCGCAGCAACCGCGCCGCCCTGCCCCACAAGGTCGGCTACGCCCTGCGCCACCCGGCGCGCATAGCCCCGTACGTCCGCCGGGCGGGCCGGGACGCCTGGCTGCGCCTGAAGCATCCCGACCACATCGGCTACTACCGGGCGGTGATGGCCTCCGACACCCGCCGCAGCCCGGAGGCGGCGGTCGGCAGCCGCAGCCACGACCGCTGGCTGGCGCTGGGCCTCATGCAGTTCGAGTACCTGCTGGAACACGGGCTGCGCCCCGAACACCGGATGCTGGACATCGGCTGCGGCAACCTGCGCGGCGGCTGGCGCTTCATCGACTACCTCGACGCGGGCCACTACTACGGCATCGACATCTCCCCGGACATCCTCATCGCCGCGAAGAAGACGCTGGCCGAGCGCGGCCTGCAGGACAAGCTCCCGCACCTGACCATCACGGGCGACCTGAAGCTGGAGTTCCTGCCGGGCGACCACTTCGACGTCGTCCACGCGCACAGCGTCTTCTCCCACTCCCCGATCGAAGTGATCGACGAATGCCTGGCCCACGTCGGCCGCGTCCTGAAGCCCACCGGCTTCTTCGACTTCACCTTCGACCGCACCGAGGGCACCGAACACCAGGTGCTGCGCGAGGACTTCTACTACCGCACCGACACCCTGCTGACCCTGGCCCACCGCCACGGCCTGCACGCCCGCTTCATGGACGACTGGGAGAAGCGGCCGCACGGGCAGTCGAAGATCCGCGTCAGCCGTTCGCCGCTTCCCCTGTGATGTCGACCATCCAGGTGACGCCGAACCGGTCCGTGCACATGCCGAACACATCGCCCCACATCTGCCGCTCCAGCGGCACGGGCACGGAGCCGTCGGCGGACAGCTTCTCCCAGTAGCCGCGCAGTTCGGCGTCGTCGTCACCACTGAGGCTGACGGCGAAGGCGTTGCCGGGCGTGTACGTGGATCCGGGCGGGGTGTCGGCGCCCATCAGGGTGAAGCCGGCCGGGGTCTCCAGCATGCCGTGCATGATCTTGTCGGCCTCCGGGGCGTCCGGCCGGCCGAACTCGCCGAAGGTGCTGAGCTTGAGCGTGCCGCCGAACACCTCCCGGTAGAACTCCATGGCCTGCCGGGCGTCGCCGTCGAAGCTGAGGTACGGGTTGAGGCGCGAGGGCATGAATCCTCCCAAATCCGGACGAGTCCTCGAACCGCCGCAGCGTAACCCGGGCTTCGGCCATCGGCTCGGCTCCCCGCCGTAGCGGATTCCACGAGGCGCCCCCGCCCCGCTCCCGCTCCCCGCCTGGGCCCTCCCCGCGCCGCTCGCCGTCCCGCCCGCACCGGCCCTGCGCCGCCCGCGTACCCTGTTGCGCCGCGACGCCGGAGCGCCGCCCACCAGGCACCGCTCCGCTCGGCGAGCCGTCGTACCCGACGCCGAAGGAGCTCGATGAACCCCGGCCCCACCGCCCCCGGCCCCGCCGCCCCCGCCCCCGGCCCCGCCGCGCCCCGCGCCGTGCGTGCCGCGCTGCTGGAGGACTTCTCCCTGGAGATGACCGGCAAGGACGTGCCGCAGCTGGAGGAGGCGCGGCATCTCATCCCGCCGGGCACCCGGATCAACGTGACCTTCCTCGGCAACGAGGACCTGGGCACGCGGCTGGCGGCGGCGCGGGCCGTGAAGCGGCTCGGCTTTCTTCCGGTGCCGCACCTCGCGGCCCGCCGGATCGGCTCGCGGGCCGAGCTGGAGGAGTTCCTGGCCGGGCTGCGGGCCGACGGGACCGGGGAGCGGGTGTTCGTCGTCGGGGGAGACCCGGCCCGGCCGCACGGGCCGTACGAGGACGCGCTGGCCGTGATCCGCACCGGACTCCTGGAGCGTCACGGCGTCCGCCACGTCGGCATCAGCGGCTACCCGGAGGGCCACCCCGCGATCACCGACCGGGTGCTGTGGGCGGCGCTCGCCGACAAGAGCGCGGCGCTCGCCGGGAAGGGGCTGGGCGGCCAGGTCGTCACCCAGTTCGGCTTCGACGTCGACCCGGTGCTCGCCTGGGTCGCCGAGACCCGCCAGCGCGGCATCGACCTGCCGATCCGGATCGGCGTGCCCGGCCCGGCCGGGGTGCGGCGGCTGGTGTCGTACGCCACCCGCTTCGGCGTCGGCACCAGCGCCTCCATCGCCCGCAAGTACGGGTTCTCCCTGACCAACCTCATGGGTACGGCCGGCCCCGACCGCTTTCTGCGGGCGCTCGCCGAGGGCTACGACCCGGACGTCCACGGCGAGGTGAAGGTGCACTTCTACACCTTCGGCGGGCTCCGGGCGACCGCTGAGTGGGCCGCGCGGTTCCGGGCGGAGCCGGCGGCGGGCGCCTGACGCGGTGCTCTGTGACGATGCTGGGAGGCCCCGGCCCCACGTCGCCCCAGGAGCACCGCCGTGAACGTCTCCTTCACCGTCTGGCTGCTGAGCGTCGCCGTCCTCTGTGTCCTCGTCGCCGTCGACTTCCTGATCGGCCGCAAGCCCCATGAGGTCTCGCTGCGGGAGGCCGGCGTCTGGACGGTGGTGTGGATCGTCCTGGCCTGCGCCTTCGGTGTCGGGCTCGGCATGACCGGCGGCTGGGGACCGGCCGGGGAGTTCTTCGCCGGATACATCACCGAGAAGTCGCTGAGCGTCGACAACCTCTTCGTCTTCGTTCTGATCATGGCGAAGTTCGCGGTGCCGCCGCAGTACCAGCAGCGCGTGCTGATGGTCGGCGTGCTGATGGCCCTGGTGCTGCGGGCCGGCTTCATCGCCGCCGGCGCCGCGATCATCTCCGCGTTCTCGTGGGTGTTCTACCTCTTCGGCGCCTTCCTGATCTGGACCGCGTGGAAACTGATCCAGGACGCCCGGAAGGAGGAGCACGAGGAGGAGTACGAGGAGAACAAGCTGCTCAAGTCCGTCGAGCGCCGCTTCGGTGTCGCCGACCGGTACCACGGCACGAGGCTGTGGGTCGAGCAGAACGGCAAGCGGGTCATGACCCCGATGCTGGTCGTGATGCTCGCCATCGGCTCCACGGACGTGCTGTTCGCCCTGGACTCCATCCCCGCGATCTACGGACTGACCCAGGACCCGTACATCGTGTTCACCGCCAACGCCTTCGCCCTGATGGGTCTGCGGCAGCTGTACTTCCTCATCGGTGGCCTGCTGAAGAAGCTGGTCCACCTGTCGTACGGCCTGTCGGTCATCCTGGGCTTCATCGGCGTGAAGCTGGTGCTGCACGCGCTGCACGAGTCCGGGGTCCACGTGCCCGAGATCAGCATCCCGGTCTCCCTCGGCTTCATCGTGCTGGTGCTCGCGGTCACCACGGTCACCAGTCTGCGGGCCGCCAAGCGGCCGGAGACGGGAGAGAAGCGCCCCGTCAGCTAGCGGGCTCGGGTGCCGCCTTGGCGCGCATCATCACGCAGTCGAACTCGACCACCCGGCCCGTGGCCGCATCCCGGGTCACCGGGTACATCCCGGTGATCTCGAAGCCGCCCGCCTCGTACGTCGCGATGGCCTCGCCCATCCGCGGGCTGCCCTCGTACAGCCGCAGGACGGCCACCTCCGACTGCAGGCCCACGAAATCCGCGACGCGCTCCCCGGCGCCGGCGAACACCTCCAGGTCGTAGCCCTGGGTGTCCATCTTCAGGAAGGGGCGCGGGTCGGCGATGCCGTCGAGCGCCTCGTCCATCAGCGTGTCCAGCCGCCGGATCTCGATCTGCTCGGTGCGGGTGGTGGCGAACCGGCGGTAGCGGTCGCGGCCGTAGTCGCTGGGCGGGAGCAGCGAGTTCATGGTGTTCCAGCCGGTGTGGATGGTGCTCACCGTGTCCTCGCGGCCCAGCCCGCAGTGGCGCACCTGCCAGTCGGGGTCGTCGCGGGCGGCATCCCGCAGGCGGGCGAAGGCATCGGCGGTCGGTTCGAAGGAGACGATCCGGCCGCGATAGCCGAGCCGGCGCAGCCGCCCGGCGTACTGCCCGGCGTTGGCGCCGACGTCGAAGACGCAGTTCACCCCGTACAGCTCGAGCATCGCGGCCACGTGCTGGGTGCACAGATACTCGGCGGCGGCCAGTTGGATCCGGCGCTCGTCCGCCGGGGCGCGCCGGTCCAGCAGCAGCCGTGCGCCGGTGTCGCCGAGCCGGACGCCGGTCCACTCCCGGACCCGCTCGCCGGCCCGCGCCGACCGGTCGCGCAGCACCACCCAGGTGTCCTTGCCGGCGCCCGCCACCGTGTACTGGCCGTTGTCGCGGGCCACCACATCGGCCCCCGGCTCCAGCGGGATGCGGGTGCGTCCGCCGCGCCGGGAGACCACCGCGGTCCCGGGCCCCAGGTCGATCACCTTCAGTCCGAGACGGGGCAGGAATGTGAGCAGTCTTCGGTAGAGGGTCTGCATGCGCCCACCCTCGCAGAGTTGGCGTGAAAAGATCCCTGGTTTGAACAAGCTTCAACGAACATATGACGGGCGGACGCCGCCGCGACGAGCCTGCCGGGCATGGCCAGGGGGCCGGAGCGGTGTGCTCCGGCCCCCTTGAGGCGGTGCGGCGCGGGTGCGGTGTTGCGGTGCGGGTCAGGCCGCCACGGCCTCGCCGTGCAGTCGGGCCACGACCTCGGTGAGCTGCGCGGCCACCTCGGCGTCGTCGGCCGGGTGGGTCTCGGCGAAACGCTGGAGCGAGCCGGGGATCGAGAGCTTGACGTCCTCCAGTACCTTGGCGCCCGCGACGCCGACCGACTTGCGGGTGTCGTCGTGCGCCCAGACGCCGCCGTACTGGCCGAACGCGGTGCCGACCACGGCGACCGACTTGCCGACGATGGCGCCGGCGCCGTACGGGCGGGACAGCCAGTCGATGGCGTTCTTCAGCACCGCCGGCATGGTGCCGTTGTACTCGGGCGTGAACAGCAGCAGCGCGTCGGCGGCGGCGACGGCCTCGCGCAGCCGGACGGCGGCGGCCGGCACGGCGCCCTCGACGTCGATGTCCTCGTTGTAGAACGGGATCTCGGCCAGACCCTCGAACACCTGGATGTCGACGCCCTCGGGGGCGTGCTTCACGGCGGCCTCGGCGAGCTGGCGGTTGTGCGAACCGGCGCGGAGGCTGCCGACGAGCGCGAGGATGCGAACGGACATGGGGTAACTCCCGATGACTGAGGAAAACGGCGGTTGAGTGGGCCGGGGCCCTATCCGGACCGGGGTCCGTTTAAAGTTGTAGCACCTAACCGGACCACGGTCCAGTTTCATTCCCGATGCTTTACGCTGTCTTCATGTCCGCCTCCCTCCCGCCCTTCCCGCCGCACCAGGAGCCCGTCGGCGCCCCCGAGTTGCTGGAGCTCGGCGTCTCGGGACAGGACCCCTGCCTGCGCGCCGACGCCGCACGCAACCGGGCGCGGCTGCTGGAGGCCGCCGCGAAGCTGATCGCCGAGCACGGCGCGGCCGGCGTCACCATGGAGGCGGTGGCCGCGGCGGCCCAGGTCGGCAAGGGCACCGTCTTCCGGCGCTTCGGCGACCGCGTCGGCCTGCTGACCGCCCTGCTCGACCACTCCGAGCGCAAGTTCCAGGCCGCGTTCCTGAGCGGGCCCCCGCCGCTCGGCCCCGGCGCGCCGCCCGTGGACCGGCTGAACGCCTTCGGGCACGCCATGCTGCGCCACTGCGCGGAGTCGCTGGAACTCCAGATCGCGGCCGAGCCGGACCACGCCCGCCGCTTCACCGCCCCGGCCCGCCGCCTGCTGCGCGGCCACGTCGCCCTGCTGCTGCGACAGGCGCTCCCCGACGCGGACTGCGAACTGCTCACGACGGCGCTGATGGGTTTCCTCGACCCCGTCGCGATCCACCACCTGACCAGGCAGTGCGGCATGCCCCTGAACCGGCTGGAGGCGGGCTGGACCGACCTGGTCACCCGCGTCACCGGCGTCACACCGGCCGCGCCCGAGGAGTCGTGACCTACGAGTCCCAGGGGGCCTGACGTACGACTGGCATGAGCGGGGCGCCCGGGGCGGGTAAGCGGGGCGGTCGGGGGCGCCGGACCCGGGTCCCCGGGCTTCTGCCAAGATGCCGTACGTCATGGTGCAGATACCGAAAACGCCCGCGCCCGCGCAGCGTTCCGTGCCCACGAGTGCCGATGTGGCCCGTCTGGCCGGCGTCTCCCGGGCGACCGTCTCCTACGTCCTGAACAACACCAGCGCCGTACGGATCAGCGAGCCCACCCGACGCCGGGTCCACGAGGCCGCGAAGGAACTCGGATACGTTCCGCACGCCGCCGCCCGCAGCCTGCGCGCCGGGCACAGCCGGATGGTCCTGATGCCCGCCCCGACCATCCCGGTCGGACCGCTCTACAGCCAGTTCATCAACGAACTCCAGTCGGCCCTCGGCCGCCTCGACTACACGGTCGTCCAGTACGGCAGCCTCGGCCTGACCGGCGACGACGCGGCCCGCGCCTGGGCGGAGCTGCGCCCCGTGGCCGTCCTGGTGCCGGGCTCCGGCCTCGGCCCGCAGGGCGTGGCCCTGCTCAAGCGCTCCGGCGCCCGCGCCGTGGTCACGCTCGGGCCCGAGCCCGTCGACGGCGCGCACGCCCTGCTCATGGACCACGCGGCGGTCGGCCGGGTGGCCGGCGCGCATCTGTACGCGCGCGGGCGGCGCCGTATCGGTGTCGTCGTCCCCGAGGAACCCGGCCTGGAGACCTTCTCACTGCCCCGCCTGGACGGCGTACGCCAGGCCCTGCGCGGCACCGACGCCACCGTGACCGAGCTGCCGCTCGCCTACGAGGAGCGGGCAGCGGCCCGGCTCGCCGCACGCTGGCGCGACCTCGGCCTCGACGGGGTCTTCGCGTACAACGACGAGTACGCCATGCTGCTCATGCGCGCGCTCCAGGACGAGGACGTCGACCTCCCCGGCGACACGGCCCTGATCGGCGCCGACGACCTCATGGTCGGACGGCTGCTGCGGCCCCGCCTCAGCACCGTCCACATCGAGCTGCCGTCGGGCCGCGACCTCGCCGAACTCGTCGACCGCGCGGTCCGCGACCCGGGCGCGTCACTGGAGCACCGCGAGGTGCTGGGCGCCGCGGTGGTGCACCGCGACTCCAGCTGACCGCGCGTCATATCACCGGGCGGGTCACTCGCCGGCCTGGCCACCCTGCCCGGCCTGCGCCTGCTGCTCGGCCGCCTGGGCCTGCCGCTCGGCCTGCGCCTGCTGTTCGGCGACCGCCTTGCGGACCTCGTCCATGTCGAGCTTGCGGGCCTGCCCGATGACATCCGCCAGTGCCGCCTCCGGCAGCGCGCCGGGCTGCGCGAACACGGCCACCTGGTCACGGACGATCATCAGCGTCGGAATGGACTGGATACCGAAGGCCGCCGCCAGCTCCGGCTGCGCCTCGGTGTCCACCTTGCCGAACACCAGGTCCGGGTTGTCCTGCGCCGCCTTCTCGTAGACCGGCGCGAACTGCCGGCAGGGACCGCACCACTCCGCCCAGAAGTCGATCAGGACGAAGTCGTTGTCCGTGACCGTCTGGTCGAAGTTCTCCTTGGTCAGCTCCACGGTGCTGCTCATGGCGTATCCCTGCTTCCTGGTGGGGGTCCCGGTATCGGGGCGAGCCGTCCGGACAACACGGCCGGACAGTCGCCTATTCCGTGCGCGCACCCGTCACGTACCGCGTGCGCGCACGTCACGCATCCGCGCGCGTACCCCTGTGGCCCCACCGCACACCACCCACCAGACTGACTCCATGACGGAAACGGATTCCATCGCGTACGACGTCGTGGTCCTCGGAGCCGGGCCCGTGGGGGAGAACGTCGCCGACCGCACCCGCGCGGCCGGCCTCACCACCGCGGTCGTGGAGAACGAGCTGGTCGGCGGCGAGTGCTCCTACTGGGCGTGCATGCCCAGCAAGGCCCTGCTGCGCCCGGTGATCGCCCGCGCGGACGCCCGCCGCGTCCCCGGCCTGCGCCACCTCGTCCAGGGCCCCCTCGACGCGCCCGCCGTGCTCGCCCACCGGGACGAGTACACCGCGCACTGGCGGGACGACGGGCAGGTCGGCTGGCTGGAGGGCGTCGGCGCCGACCTGTACCGGGGCCACGGCCGCCTCGCCGGCCCCCGCACGGTGACGGTCACCGGCCCCGACGGCACCCGCCGCACCCTGACCGCCCGGCACGCCGTGGCCGTCTGCACCGGCAGCCGCGCCCGGCTGCCCGGCCTGCCCGGGCTCGCCGACGTCCGGCCCTGGACCAGCCGCGAGGCCACCAGCGCCAAGGCGGTGCCCGGCCGGCTGATCGTGGTCGGCGGCGGCGTGGTCGCCACCGAGATGGCCACCGCCTGGCAGGCCCTCGGGTCCCGGGTGACCATGCTGGTCCGTGGCAAGGGCCTGCTCCCTCGTATGGAGCCGTTCGCCGGGGAACTGGTCGCCGAGGCGCTGACCGAGGCCGGCGCCGAGATCCGCACCGGGACGTCCGTGACGGCGGTCAGCCGCGAGAACGGCACGGTGGTCGCCGTCACCGACGCCGGTGACCGTGTCGAGGCGGACGAGATCCTCTTCGCCACCGGCCGCGCCCCCCGCACCGACGACATCGGCCTCGACACGGTCGGCCTTCAGCCCGGCCGCCCGCTCCCGGTCGACGACAGCCTGCGCGTCCCCGGCACCGACTGGCTCTACGCGGTCGGTGACGTCAACGAGCGGGCGCTCCTCACCCACCAGGGCAAGTACCAGGCGCGGATCGCCGGTGCCGCGATCGCCGCCCGCGCCTCCGGGGAGGCGGCATCCGGGGACGCGGCCGGGAAGGCGGCGCCGGAGGCCGAGCCGTGGGGCGCGCACGCCGCCACCGCCGACCACGCCGCCGTACCGCAGGTCGTCTTCACCGACCCGGAGGCGGCGGCCGTCGGCCTCTCGCTCGCCGAGGCGGAAGAGGCCGGACACCGCGTGCGCGCCGTCGACGTCGACCTCTCCTCGGTCGCGGGGGCCGGGCTGTACGCGGACGGCTACCGCGGCCGGGCCCGCATGGTCGTCGACCTCGAGGACGAGATCCTGCGCGGGGTCACCTTCGTCGGTCCCGGCGTCGGCGAGCTGATCCACTCGGCCACCATCGCCGTCGTCGGCCAGGTCCCGGTCAGCCGGCTGTGGCACGCCGTCCCGTCGTACCCGACGGTGAGCGAGGTGTGGCTGCGGCTGCTGGAGGCCTACCGGGACAGCTGACGTATCGTCACCTACCGGGCGGGCGCCGGACGTTCACTCCGGCAGGGCGAACCCCAGGGCCCGCGCGGCATCCTGGGGCGTCGGCTGGTTCCAGCGCTCCGCCACCGCCTGGTGCGACGACAGCGAGCGCGGCTCGGCGCGGTCGAGGTAGAGCACGCCGTCGAGGTGGTCGGTCTCGTGCTGCACGATCCGCGCGGGCCAGCCGGAGACCACCTCGTCCACGGCGCGGCCGTGCTCGTCCGCGCCCGTCAACCGCACCCGCGCCGGCCGCGCCACCACGGCCTGCCAGCCCGGCACGCTCAGACACCCCTCGAAGAACGCGGCACGCTCGGCGCCGACCGGCTCGTACGACGGATTGACCAGCACCCGGAACGGCAGCGGCACCCGCCCGCGCGCCCGCCGCACCTCCTCCGGCACCGGCGCCGGATCCTCCACCACCGCGATCCGCAGCCCGATCCCGACCTGCGGCGCGGCCAGCCCCACGCCCGGCGCCGCGTGCATCGTGCGGCGCAGCGCCTCGACGAAACGGGCCAGCAGGACGGCGTCCAGCTGCCCGTCGAACGGCTCGGCCGGCCGCCGCAGCACCGGATCCCCCGCCGCCACGATGGCCAACGGCGCGTCCCTGGCCAGAAGTTCCTCGACCTGCTCGGCAACCGGCGCGCGATGGCTGGGAGTAGACATTCCGCCAGCATGCCATGCCCCCTAGCCTGTGACACGGGTCACTCAAATCCCTGGGAACTCGTCGCCCCCGCCGTCCGACCACTGGAGCACCACGGCCGAACACACCACTCGTCCCGGAGAGACCCACCGATGACCACCGCTCCCTCGCCCCACGCGGACGAGGCCACCCAGCCGGCCGCGCCGACCGCGCCGCCCCGCGGCTGGGCCCCGCTGCGCCCGCTGATCCTGCGCCTGCACTTCTACGCCGGGGTGCTCGTCGCCCCGTTCCTGCTCGTCGCCGCGGTCACCGGCCTGCTGTACGCCGGATCCTTCCAGGCCGAGAAGATCGTCTACGCGGACGAGCTGACCGTCTCCGTCGGCGACACCAAGCTGCCCGTCTCCCGGCAGGTCGCCGCCGCCCGCGAGGCCCACCCCGAGGGCACGGTCACCGCCGTACGGCCCTCACCGGCGGCCGACGCCACCACCCGGGTGCTGCTCTCCGGCGTCCCCGGCGTCGACCCCGACCACACGCTGGCCGTCTTCGTCGACCCGTACACCGCCAAGGTGGAGGGCGCCCTCGAACAGTACGGCGCGACCGGCGCGCTGCCGCTGCGCACCTGGATCGACGAACTCCACCGCGATCTGCACCTCGGCGAGACCGGCCGCCTCTACAGCGAACTCGCCGCCAGCTGGCTGTGGGTGATCGCGGCCGGCGGACCGGTGCTCTGGTTCTCCCGCCGCCGCGCCCTGCGCAAAGTGCGCGGCACCAGCGGCCGGCGCCGCACGCTCGGCCTGCACGGCACCGTCGGCGCCTGGGCCGCGGCCGGCTTCCTCTTCCTCTCGGCGACCGGCCTGACCTGGTCGGCGTACGCCGGAGCGAACATCGACGAACTGCGCACCTCGCTGGGCGGCGCCACGCCGACCGTCTCCTCGGCGGTGGGGGAACACGCCGAGCACGGCGGCGCGGCGCCCTCCGGCGGCGCGCAGGCCGCGCCCGGCGTCGGCCTCGACAAGGTGCTGGCCGCGGCGCGCGCCGAGGGGCTGACCGACCCCGTCGAGATCCAGCCGCCCGCCGACGCCTCGTCCGCGTACGTCGTCAAGCAGGTACAGCGCAGCTGGCCGGAGAAGCAGGACGCGGTGGCGATCGACCCGGCCTCCGGCGAGGTCCTGGACGTGGTGCGGTTCGCGGACTACCCGGTCCTGGCCAAGCTGACCCGCTGGGGCATCGACCTGCACTCCGGCGTCCTGTTCGGCCTGGCCAACCAGATCGCCCTCATGCTGCTCGCCCTCTCCCTGATCGTCCTGATCCTGTGGGGCTACCGCATGTGGTGGCAGCGCGGCCGGGGCTCCGCCTTCGGCCGCCCCATCCCGCGCGGAGCCTGGGCCGAGGTGCCCCCGCAGATCCTCGTCCCGCTGCTCGCCGCGGTCGCGGTCGTCGGCTACTTCGTGCCGCTGCTCGGCATCCCGCTGGCCGCGTTCCTGGCCGTGGACATCGTCCTCGGCGAGATCGCCCACCGGCGGGGGCGGCGGACGTACGCGGCGAAATAGCCCCGGGATCGCGGTCGCCCGGGAACCGCGGCCGCTGCGGACGCGCGTCGGGCCCGGCTCCACAGGGGGGAGCCGGGCCCGACGCGTATCCGTCCTCAGAGCCGTTCGAAGTCACCGGCGAGGGCGGACGCGAGCCGCAGATGGGGCTCGGCCTCCTCCTGGCGCCCCTGGCGCTGCAGCGTACGGCCCAGCATCAGCCGGGCGTAGTGCTCCACCGGGTCGCGCTCGACGATGACCCGCAGCTCGGCCTCGGCACGGCGCAGCTGGGCCGAGTGGTAGTAGGCGCGGGCCAGCAGCAGACGCGGACCCGTCTGCTCCGGCGCCTCCTCGACCAGCCCGTCCAGGACCCGCGCCGCGGCGGCGTAGTCCTTGGCGTCGAAGAACATCCGCGCGCGCTCCCAGCGCTCCGCGGGTGTCCCGTGGTCGTAGTACGTCGTGTCCACTGGTGACCTCCTTCGGGCGCTCCAACCGCGAAGGATCGTCAAACATTCCACTACCTGGGTGGCGCGGGAACGACGTCAGCCGTTCCGGGCCGGGGAGCGGGCCGCCAGTTCTGCGTTCTCGCGCTCGGTGACGAGGGTGAGCACCCGCCCGGCGGTGGCCAGGTCCTCCTCGGGGATCCCGCCGTAGATCCGCGCGGAGATCTCCTGCACCTCGGCGGAGACCGCGGCGTACAGCTCCCGTCCGGCGTCGGTGATCCGCACGTCCGTCCCGTCGCTCTCGACCAGCCCCTTCGCGGCCAGCTCGACGACGGTGCGGTGCGCGTCGGCCGGATGGACCTTCAGCGCGTCGACGACCTCCCCGGCCAGGGCGTCCCGGCGGACCGGCGCCTCGGCGACGGCGACGACGCGGAGGGCGACCGACTCCTGGAAGACCAGCCCGTGCCGGACGAGCACGGTTTCGAGGACCGTGCGTGCGGCGTAGTGGGCCAGGGCTATGACGCGGCTGTTGAGGCTGGGGGCGGTGGGTGTGGTGGCGGTCATGGCTGCTGCTCCTGCTTGTTCGCGTGGTGGCCGGTGGGTGCATCAAGCGGTGCGTCGAGTGGTGCGTCGAGTGATGAGCCGAGTGGCGGTTCGCCCAGTGATGGATCGAGTGGTGCGTCGAGCAGGGCGACGAGATCGCGGCTGAAGTCCCGGGCGCGCGGGCTGTCGAGGCCGCCGAGCGGCTCCAGGAGCTGTCGCAGCAGCCCCTGGACGACGTCGATGGCCTGCCGGGTGACCTCGCGCCCCCGCTCGGTGAGCGCCAGCTGCACGGCGCGCGGATCGCGGGGGTCACGGGTGCGCTCGACGAGCCCGGCGGCCTCCAGGGCACGCGCCAGCTTCGAGACGTAGAGCGGTTCCAGTCCGGTGTGGTCGGCCAGCCGGCGCTGGCTGGGACGCTCACCGGCGCGCTGCATGCCGTGCAGCGAGGCGACCAGGGAGTACTGCGCGTGCGTGAGCCCCAGCGGGGCCACCGCGCGGTCGACGGCCACGCGCCACTTCATGGACAGCCGCCAGACCAGGAAACCGGGCGTAGCGCCCTCGTGTGCCGTACCCATGCTGGATACAGTACATGGCTACTATATCCATGGCTAGTATCTCGACGGGACGACGCGGCGACCTCGGCATAACCTGGCGTTGTGGTCAGGGTGAACGAGATCGCGCCCTACAGGGCGCACCTCTCGCTCCTCGGTGGTTTCTCCCTCACGGTAGGGGACGCACCGGTGGCCGTTCCGCCCACCTCGGCGCGTCTGCTGGCCTTCGTGGCGGTGTCCTGCCGGGGCGCCGTGCCCCGTGCGCTCGTCGCCGGCAGTCTGTGGCCCGAGGCCCCCGAGCACTGCGCCAACGCCAACCTCCGCTCGGCGCTGGTCCGCCTGCGCGGCCCCGCCCGCAGCGCCCTGGAGGTGACCTCCTCCGCCGTACGCCTCGCTCCCGGGGGGAGCGTCGACTACCACCGGGCGAGGGCACTCGCCGCACTCGTCCTCGACCCGGACGGATCCCCGCTCCGCCGTCCGAGATTCGGCGCCACCACGGTGCTGGATCTCTCCGCCGACCTGCTGCCGGGGTGGTACGAGGACTGGGTGCTCCAGGAGGCCGAGACCTGGCGTCAACTGCGCACGCACGCCCTCGAGAAGCTGGCCGCCGACTTCATGGCGGCCCGACGCCATCCCGAGGCGGTCATCGCCGCGCACGCGGCCGTACAGGCGGATCCGCTGCGGGAGAGCAGCCGCGGCACGCTGATCCGGGCCCATCTCGCCGAGGGCAACGCCACCCAGGCACGCCGGGAGTTCGAACGGTACGCGCGGCGGCTGTGGGTGGAGACGGGGGTGAGCCCGCCGGACCGGCTGCGCAGACTGGTGGCGGGTGACAGGCGCGGGATGCGCGGCCGGTGAGTCGGCGGCGGCCCCCGGCCCTCGAACGCCATCGAGCGCCCGGTGCGGGCGTTCGGCCTGTCGGCGGTGGCCGCGGGCGGCTAGGTTGAGCGGCATGAGCAATCTCGACCGTCAGGCGGTGCCGAGCGTGTGCGGCGGCCGTGGTTTCGTGGTGGCGGAACCGGTACGCGAACTCCTCAGCCCGCGCCGCGTCCCGCTCGGCGAGTCCACCGAGGTCCGCCGGCTGCTGCCCAACCTGGGCCGCCGGATGGTGGGCGCGTGGTGCTTCGTGGACCACTACGGGCCGGACGACATCGCCGACGAGCCCGGCATGCAGGTGCCGCCGCACCCGCACATGGGCCTGCAGACCGTGAGCTGGCTGCACGAGGGCGAGGTCCTGCACCGCGACTCCACCGGCAGCCTCCAGCTGATCCGCCCGCGCGAACTCGGCCTGATGACCTCCGGCCGGGCGATCAGCCACTCCGAGGAGAGCCCCCGGTCACACGCCCGCTTCCTGCACGGTGCCCAGCTCTGGGTCGCCCTCCCGGACGCCCACCGCCACACCGACCCGCACTTCGAACACCACGCGGACCTGCCACTCGTCACGGCACCCGGCCTGACGGCCACCCTGATCCTCGGCGACCTCGACGGCGCGACGTCGCCCGGCACCGCGTACACCCCGATCGTCGGCGCCGACCTCGCCCTCACCCGCGGCACGGACGTACGCCTCCCCCTGGAACCGGACTTCGAGTACGCCGTCCTCTCCATGTCCGGCGAGGCCCACGTCGACGGCGTCCCCCTCCTCCCCGGCTCCATGCTCTACCTCGGCTGCGGCCGCACCGAACTCCCCCTGCGCGCCGAGTCCGACGCGGGCCTGATGCTCCTCGGCGGCGAGCCCTTCGAGGAAGAACTGATCATGTTCTGGAACTGGATCGGCCGGACCCAGGAGGAGATCGAACAGGCGCGGCGGGACTGGATGGAAGGGACACGTTTCGGCGAGGTGAAGGGGTACGACGGTGCTCCACTGCCTGCTCCGGAACTGCCGGTGACGCCGCTGAAACCGCGCGGACGGGTGCGTTGACCTGCGGGAATGGCTGAGTTCTCTTGGTTGATGGGTGAGAGGCGGACGAGTGCTGCCTCTCGCTCGTTGGTCGCTCAAGGGAAGCCGGCGCAGTGGGTCGTGGGCCGGTGTCACGGCAGTGGGCGATTCCACGGTGTGGCCGTCTGTGGGCTTGGTGCGGCAGAGCTTTTGCTCACCTAATGCTGACTTTGCTGGCGGCCAGACCAATGCTGACCTCAAGGGCAGATGGGCCGCGCATCGGTGGGGGAGTTGGTGGTCTATCCGGAGCCTTGTGGGGAACTGACGAGGCGCGGGCGGCCGTGGGGGCTATGGCGACTGGTGCGTCCAGGGGGGGGAATCCGCCCTCACCAGATCTGATCCGCGAGGATCAGGCTCGCTGTCGCACCGTCGTCCTGCCTGGCCATTCTGTCGGAGTAGTGCGGGCGCCTCACCCACACCGAAGAGGTGGGCTCGCTTATCCGGGAGCAGGAACGGCAGCCGCCGCGGCGTGGTCATCCCACAGTCTCACAGTTGCGTTTCCTGGGCGGCAGCGGCTTTTCCCCGGCCGTCGCGCAGCGTGCCGGTTGGCCACCCTTTCTGAGGCGTTGAACTCCGGGTGAATCAATATCTGTTCCCGAGGGATCAGTTTTCGGCGGGCCGCGCAGCGGGAGTTTTTGCCGCGAAAAGCGGAGTGGCGGGAGCACTTTTGTATTTCCGGTCATTTCCGGGCGGGGTAATCATCGCGGCGACATGGCGCCCGCGCGGTGCGGACGCCGATGCACTGCCCCAAAGGAGATATGACATGGCCGCTGGTGCCGTGAAGTGGTTCAACGCGGAAAAGGGCTTCGGCTTCATCGAGCAGGACGGCGGCGCCGATGTGTTCGCCCACTACTCGAACATTGCCGTGCAGGGCTTCCGTGAGCTGCTCGGGGGCCAGAAGGTGAACTGTGGTTGCCGGCTCCCGTGCGCGACCTCGATGCCCCCGGGCCGCTACCGGAACCGGGGGCCGGCTGCCGGGCCGTGGCTCAGGCGTCGATGATGACGGGGATGATCAGGGGCTTGCGGCGGTAGGTGCGAAACGCCCAGTTCGCCATGGCGCGGGCGATGAGCTGTTCGAGCTGGTGCGCGTCCCCGACGCCTTCCTCTGCTGCTGTGGCCAGCGTCTTCTCGATGATGGGGATGACCGGCTCGAAGGTGGTGTCGTCGTGGACGAAGCCGCGGGCCAGGAAATCGGGTGCCTCGGCGAGGGCGCCGGTGTCCGCGTCGACGATCGCCACGACGGTGACCACACCTTCGGCGGCGAGGGTGAGGCGGTCCTTGAGGGACGCTTCGGTGGCGCCGCCGACTTCCATGCCGTCCACGTAGACGTTGCCGGCGGGGACCTTGCCGGTGATGGACGCGCGCCCGTCGACGAGGTCGACGACAACGCCGTCCTCGGCGATGACGACCCGGTCGGGATCTACACCGGTACGGATGGCGAGATCGCCGTTGGCCCGCAGATGGCGCCACTCGCCGTGGACGGGCATGACGTTGCGGGGTTTGACGATGTTGTAGCAGTAGACGAGTTCGCCGGCGCTGGCGTGCCCGGAGACGTGCACCTTGGCGTTGCCCTTGTGGACCACGTGGGCGCCCCACCGGGTGAGCCCGTTGATCACCCGGTAGATGGCGTTCTCGTTGCCCGGGATGAGGGAGCTGGCGAGCAGGACGGTGTCGCCCTTGCCGATACGGATCATGTGGTCGCGGTTGGCCATCCGCGACAGCGCGGCCATCGGTTCGCCCTGGGAGCCGGTGCACACAAGAGCGATCTTGTGGTCCGGGAGCTTCTCCAGCTCCTTCGTGCTCACGACCAGACCGGACGGAACCTTCAGATAGCCCAGGTCACGGGCGATGCCCATGTTGCGGACCATGGACCGGCCGACGAAGGCGACCTTACGGCCGTGCTGGTGGGCGGCGTCCAGGACCTGCTGGATGCGGTGCACATGGCTGGCGAAGCTGGAGACGATGACGCGGCGCGGCGCGGTGCGCATCACCTGCTCGATCGCCGGGTTCAGCTCACGCTCGGAGGTGGTGAAGCCGGGTACTTCGGCGTTGGTGGAGTCGGTGAGGAACAGGTCGACGCCCTCCTCGCCGAGGCGGGCGAAGGCGCGCAGATCGGTGATGCGGTCGTCGAGGGGAAACTGGTCCATCTTGAAGTCGCCCGTGTGCAGCACCATTCCGGCGCCGGTACGGATCGCGACCGCGAGGCTGTCCGGGATGGAGTGGTTGACCGCCACGAACTCGCAGTCGAAGGGCCCGAAGCCGCGCCGGTCGCCCTCCCGCACCCGTACCGTGCGCGGCCGGATGCCGTGCTCCTTGAGCTTGGCCTCGAGGAACGCCAGGGTCAGCTTGGAGCCGACGAGGGGAATGTCGGACCGCTCGCGCAGCAGGTAGGGCACGCCGCCGATGTGGTCCTCGTGGCCGTGGGTGAGTACCACGGCCACGATGTCGTCCAGCCGGTCCCGGATCGAGGTGAAGTCCGGCAGGATCACGTCCACGCCGGGCTGGGTCTCCTCGGGGAACAGCACCCCGCAGTCGACGATGAGCAGCTTTCCGGCATGCTCGAAGACGGTCATGTTGCGGCCGATCTCACCAAGGCCGCCCAGGGCGACGACCCGCAGCCCTCCCTCGGGCAGGGGCGGGGCGGCTTTCAGCTCGGGGTGCGGATGACTCATAGCTCGACGTTACCCGCAGAACGGAACGAGATGATCCATTGCCTGTGTGATCTCTCTGCGACAGCGGGTGAGACGGCGAGGCCCCGCCGAGGAACATCATGAGGGGACCTCGGTGCGACATACTTTCCCGATGAGGTCACGCACTTCCCCGATCAGCCAACCGATCACGATACGGAGGGCCGTCGCCCGGGATGCCAAACGGCTCACCCGGCTCGTGCGCGGCTCAGGCGCCTACGCGGGTAAGTACGCAGCCGCAGTCGAGGGCTACCGGGTCGGTCCTGATTACATCGAGGCCCACCGCGCCTTCGTAGCCGTCGGCGCCGACGAGCATGGAGGCCGGGTCCTCGGGTTCTACTCGCTCGTCCTCGCTCCACCGGAGCTCGATCTGCTGTTCGTCGCCGACGAAGCGCAAGGACGGGGTATTGGACGACGGCTCGTCGCGCACATGCAGTCCGAGGCCCGTGCCGCCGGGCTCGACCGTATCAAGGTCGTGTCGCATCTACCCGCCGCGGACTTCTACCACCGCGTCGGTGCAGTGCGGACCGGGACCGCGCTCGCATCCCCGCCCGCCGTGCCATGGGACCGTCCCGAATTCGAGTTCCGCATTCCTTCGGCATGACCCGGTGTGCCGGTTCGCAGAACACCGGCCTCTCGTGCATGGCTGCCAGAGCTCGGCGCGCGGCGGCGGACCGTCAGGACGACACTGCCCCAGACGTGGTCGCCGGCCTGCCACGCGGTGCCGCGGAGGAACTCGCCGCTACGTCGGAGAGCCCGCGCCGTTTCTCGGGCCTTGGCGTTACAGCCGCAGGACGATCTCGGGACTCAGACGATCTCGGGACTCAGCGGATCGGACGCATGGGTCCATCCGGCGGCGGCCGGGCCATGGGTGACGTGGCGGGCGTCGCCGGGGCCGGCGAGGTGGCGCGGGGTGGTGTCGAACGGGATGCGCCAGGCGTGCTTGTCGGCGAAGGCGGCAAGCTGCCGTTCACTCACCGGCACGAGCAGTCGTCCGGCCCGGGCGCACTGCGGCCAAGAGGGCCTTCAGTCCGACGTTCCGTCGTTTGCGCTGCCTCGTAGCAGGACACTCGCCAACCCTTTGCCGACTCTACAGTGCCGCGGATATCGCCCGGTCAAGGCCGGTCTTCGCGTCCACCACGGCCGCGGTCGGTTCGGCACCGCGGCCGTGGGCGCGACGGGTCCTGCCCCGTAACAGGTCGTGGACCTGCTCGGTGATGCCGTCCGTCGATGGTCTCCTACGCCGGCATCAGGTCGGGTCGCCCTCGTAGTCGGGTCGGATGGCGAGCTCTCCCGCTTCCCACATCTCGAAGACGCGCGTCTTGCATTCCTTGTCGGTTTTCACTTCGTCCGCGAGGCGGAGGCCGATTTCGTTGTTCTTCTCGTCCGCCTTGTTGTCCGCGTCGGATCCGGGTCGGCCGCGCTCGTGCGCCTCGCCCATGGCCATGGCGAATTCCTCGCCCAGCCTCTTCTTGAGCAGGCACTGCCAGTACACGTGGCGAATGGAGTTCTGCATTTCCGGGTCCGTCATGTGCTGGACCAGCTGGAGAACCTCGACGTGCACCCCGGCCCACCTGATGATTTTCGTGGGGTGCTGGAGAGCGACGTAGACCTCCGGGCCGGAAACGTTCTTGCCGATCAGCCAGACGTAATGATCCAAGGCGGCAGGGCCTTCTTCTTTCAGGCTCTTCTCCAACTGCGACAGAACCCGCGAGTATGCCGCCATGTTCGCTGACGTGTCCGCCAGGTTGTCGGCGATCAGCTTGGATGCGGTAAGCCCGACGCCGAAGATGAACGTGCCCAGGGCGAGGAGCGGGAGCAGCTCAGGAGCCAAGAACGCGATCGTGGCCACGCCCACGAGCGCCGTCGCGCCTGTCTTGCCGAGATCCCGAGGGGCGAGGCCTTGCGCCGCGTCGAGTTTCCGGCGGGTCTCCAGCATCGTGTCGTAGACGTCCGCGCTCGGCACGGTGTTGCATTCGCAGCGGAACTCGGCGCCACGGGTCACGCTCATCGACATGGTCCAGTCGCCGGCTTGCGGATCCTTGATGATCAGGTACCGGATCGAGTCGCCGGACATCTTGACGAGTTTGCCGTCCTCTTCGACGTCCTCGTCATAGGTGTTCCCGCCGGGGTCCTTGATGGTCATGAAGACGCCCTCGGGGAAATCGACCGAGCCGTCGCCCTTGGTGATGACCGAATAGAGGAAGGGCGCGTCCTCACCGATGGTCATCGTGTTCGTCAGGTTGAACCGCTCCACGTTGCCCAGGCCGTCCAGGTCCTTGGCGGGAAGGGTGTCGACCTGGCAGTACATGCAGTCGTTCTCGCCCCTGACCTGCGCCGTGAACGCGGGAATGGGGCTCAGTTCGTTTCTGACGTCGAAAAGACCCCAGAGCCCGCCGACTCCCTTGTCCTCGATCTCCGTCGGCTCGTCGAAGTACTGACCCGCGATGAGCGCCGGGGTCTGCTTCGCGGCCGCTTGCCAGTCGTCGCTGAGGGAGAGGCCCCAGAGACGCGAGGAGTACCGCGTGTACCCGTCGGGCGCTCCGTCCGTCTTCTCCACGTGCCCCCAGAACCAGTCCGGGACGTCGTCATTGTCGAGGACGTCGAACTCACCCCAGAGTCCGAGGGCTCCCTTGTCCACGATGCGAGTCGGCCGGTTGAAGTACTGCCTCTTGATCACCGCCGGGCAGTTGTGGGCGACGCTCTTCCAGTCCGCGTCGTCGGGGATGTTCCACAGCCGCGCCGAGAACTGTCGCATGCCGTTGTCTTTGGTGCCGTCGTCCTGGAACTGAAGGGGACCGCTCGCGTGCCCCAGGAAGCCCATGGAGTCCCACAGGTACGGATAGGCCACAGGGACCGGCGGATCCGTGATCGGCGAGGACTCAGGAACCGGGTTGCCGGAGGCCAGGTAAAGGGCCTTGATGATGCTCTTGCCGTCTTCCCAGACGTCATTGGAGAGCTCCCAGATGATGACGCCCTGGGCGCCGACTTCCTTCAGGAACTTCAGCTTGGTGACGGCGGTGTCCGGGGTCTCGAAATAGATGTTGTGGGCGTACGGGTACTCACCCGGAGGCAGGGGCTCGGCGAGGTTGGGGCGGGGCGTGCTCCCGTCCACCTTGATGTTCGCGTCCTCGGCCTCATGAGCGTCCGGGAACTCGTCCAGGATCTCCTTGTACCGAAGCACCTTGTACCCCGGGGGCACTTCACCGGTCAGGTCGTCCGGCTCCTTGGCCGCGGCGAAGTCGTAGCCGTAGATGGGCACTCCGGCCGCGATCTTGTCGCGGTTCACACCGTGCCCCTTGCCCTGCCAGTTCATGAAGAGTGGATTCGTCCAGTACCAGAGGCAGTCCTCGACCGACAGGATCGGATTGCTCTCCAGGACGTCGTCACCCGGGGCGGCCGGAGTGCCCGCCCTGGCTCCCGGCCAGCCGCCCTGCTGCTCGCGTAGGTACGACTCCAGATAGACATCCGCCTCACGGATCTTCGCCGTGTCCTTCCCGCGGATCTTGTGCAGGGCGGAATGCGGGCCGACCGGGGACTTGTCCCACGACCCGGTGAGGTCGTAGGTCATCACGCCGAGCCAGTCGAGGTGTTCGGCCATTTCCGGGTCGTAGTTGTTCCCGTACCACGAGGTACCGAAGACGGCCGCCGACACGATCTTGTCGGGCATGGCCTCCTTGAGTTTCCTGGCGAACAGGGTCAGACCCCGCCCCGCGGGATGCGGCCCGTCACTCCGCATCCGGCCGCCCTGGTCCTGGTCGCCGGGTCGGCCCCACCAGCACTCCAGGTCGAGATCGACGCCGTCCAGGCCGTTGTGGGTGACGTAGTCCACGACGTTGCGGACCGTCTGGTCGAGCTTCGGGGAGGCCGGGTCGTTCCCGATCGCCGTCATCAGGTCCAGGAACGCGTAATCGTTCGCGCCGCCCAGTGCGACCATGATCTTGGTGTTGTACGGGTTCGCGGCGATGAGCACGTCAGGGAGAATGCTGCTGATCTCCCTGACCGCCGCGGGGTCGAACGCCCCGGGATCCTGCTCGCTGAACGTCAAGAACGCGATGATGCCGTGCGTGATGTACTGATACATCTCGCCCTTGCCGTAGTCGAATCCCTCCTTCTTTCGCCAGGTAGGGATGTAGGCGATGATGTTCGCCCGCTCGGTCGGCTTGTGAGGGGTCTGGTCGTACAGCTCGTCGAAGAATCGCCAGCCGTTCTCGTTGGGGTCTCCCACTCCCGGCTCCGAGGCCCAGAAAGCGGCACGGAAGATATTGCCCTTGTATTTGGCGACGGCTCCGGTCTGGTAACCGCTTGGATTTTCTTCCCACTCGGGGACGTCAGGGTAATCCGACGAAAGGCTCATTGAAGGTCACTCCCCGTGTTGTGGATCACTGCGTCTCACTCAATCATGGCGACCTTCTCGACCACAGATCGGAATGAGCCCTTCCTGTTGCGCCTTATCGCGCCAGAACGGGTCGATGGAAATGGCCTGGAATTGATGCCCCCGGAGAACATCTGGTCTACGTAGCCGGTGGTGAGGGGGTTTGTGTCGCCGTGGTGACGGCGGTCATTAACCTCGCCATTCCCTGACGGCTCGGCAGTGCCACTGGCGTCCCGTTTCGGTGTGTTGGGCTGATGGTGGGCAGCGTGAGGGCCCGGCTGTCGCGTCGGTGGGCGAGGCGGAGGATGCGGTGGCCGGTGGTGACCGGTTGGTCATGGAGCGGGAGGTTGCGTAGGCCGGTGTACGGGCGGCGCGGATGACGGTCTTCGGCGCGGGCGCTGGCGGTGACGCACTTCCAGCGTGGTGATGGGGTGTTGGTGATGTTGATGGCGATGCAGGTCAAGCGGATGCCGTCGGCGTCGGTGAAGCGCAGCCGGGCACCAGGGTGCGGGCGTTCTTTGCGGACGGTCGGCCGCATTCCTTTGGGCCGGCCTTTCAGGCAGTCTCCGTCGAGTTCGACCACGCAGGCGCCGTCGCGGATCCGGCCGCAGGGTTCGACGGCTACCGTCCAGGCCGAGGCGGGAACCTTCAAGACGGCCTGGTGGATGGCGTCGGTGATGACCATCCGACCGAGTAGGGCAGCCGCCGGCCCCGCGCGGACAGCCAGTTGACGAACTCGTGGGTGCCGCCGCCGGAGCCGCAGAATCACCCCGGCCCAGGACCGACGACTGCGCTTACCTCCTGCCTCCCTTCGGATTCAGGATGCTTGCCGTAGATGCGCGAGAACGTCGGCGAGAGGCAGCTCGTACTGGTCCTTGTCCTTCTCCCAGCGCCCCATCACAGAGGCCGCTGCCTCGGCCGTCTCGGTCGGGAGGCCCGCCGCTCGAAGCGTGTCGGCGACTTCCCGCATCTCAGGGCCCAGGTATCCTCCTCGCCTCTTCCGTGAGGAGATCGGCGACGCCGTGGGCATCGGTGAAGGCGTGTGAAGCGCCGGCCAGGGCGCGGGCGGCCTTCCGGTAGCCCGCGAACGATGCCTTGAGGTCGTGCCGACATCGCCTCGCCGCGCTGTCGCGCCGCGATCCGGTCATTCCTCCGGACCCGCGCCGACGCACCTGCGTACCGCCGCATCGCACCGCTCCACCGCCGCCCGGGGATCGAGCGCGTACGTGCCGTCGCCGAAGAGTTCGAACGTCATCCAGCCGTCGTAGCCGTGCCGTTCGAGGGCGTGCAGGTAATCGTGGAGGGGAAGCTCACCGTCGCCCCAGGCCAGGTGGCCCATGGGGCGGCCGTCGACCAGGTGGACATGGCGGATACGGTCGCCGAGCGCGGCGAAGGCGTCGTCGACGGATTCACCGGCCACGGCCATCGTCACCGTGTCGAGGACCGCTCCGAGACGGGCGGCGCCGATCTCGTCGAGCATCGCCGCCAGCGTGGGCGAGTCGTTGACCAGGTTGGACTCGACACGCTGAAGCGGTTCCAGGACACAGGTCACCCCCAGCGAGTCCGCGTAGGCGGCGATCTCACCGATCGCGTCGACCGACCGGCGCCAGGCGGTACCCACCGGCTCGTCCTCGCCGCCCCGCCCAGGTGTCAGGAGCAGCTTCTCGGCGCCCAGTTCGACGCACAGCTCGGCCGCCCGGCGGAACAAGGCGATGCTCTGCGAGCGCAGCCAGTCGACCGGGGAGGCCACGTTGACCGGGTACATCACCTGCTCGGGCGTCAGACAGTACGCCGAGAGGCCACGCCCCTCGATGCGGCGGCGCACGGCGCGTGCCTCCGCGTCGCCGACCTGCGGAATGTGCAGGTGCGGGGCGATGCCCCACAGTTCGAGCCTCTCCCGGCCCAGCGCGACCGCGTCGTCCAGGAAGGTGTCGAACGGCAGGTGCTGGTAGGCGAAGTTGGATCCGGTCAGCCGTGGCGGACGGGCGATCGGCGCGATCGGCACGAGGTCTTCCTTTCGTACGCGAGGATCGTTCGCGGGACGTCGTTCACTTGCCGATCCCGTCGGCCAGCCCCTTGACGATGTACCGCTGCCCGAAGAGGAACAGCAGCACGACCGGGACCGCGGCGATCACCATGCCGGCGAACACGACGGGAAAATCGGTGCCGTGCTTGCTCATCAGGCTCGTCAGGCCGACCGGCAGGGTCTGCACGTCACTGCCGTTGGTGAACACCATGGCGAACAGGTATTCGTTCCAGGCGAAGAGCACGTGCAGAAGCACGGTGGACGTGATGATGGGCTTGCACATCGGCAGGATGATCCGCCAGAACGCGGTCCAGCGCCCGGCGCCGTCGATCTGCGCCGCCTCGTCCACCTCGCGCGGCAGGTCGATCATGTAGGCGCGGATGAGAAAGGTCGTGAACGGGACACGGAAGGCCGTGTAGAGGATGAGCAGCGCCCAGAAGCTGTTGTACAGGCCGATCGACTGGAACATCCGCACCAGCGGTACGAGGGCGACGGTCGGCGTGAGCATGAGGCCGCCGAGGATGACGGCGGTGAGCACCTTGTTGAGCGGGATGTTCACCCGCGTCAGTCCGTACGCCGCCCAGGCGCTGATGAAGACGGTCGCGACAGTGGACGTCACCGTGACCAGGAGGCTGGTCGCGAGATAGTTGCTCACGCCGCGGTTCCACGCGTCGCGGTAGTTGTCGAAGCTGAAGCCGGTGGGGAGCGCGAAAGGGTTGCCGAAGAGTTCGGCGTTGGTCTTGAACCCGTTCAGCACCATCCACAGCAGCGGATACAGCACCACCACCGCGAGGCCCAGCAGGAAGGCCCACATGAACAGGCGCGCGATCACGCCGAGGAAGCCGAGACGGCTCACCATTCCACCCTTCTTCTCCGGGTGAACCACAGCTGCGCCATCGCGATCGTGAGGGTGATCACGAAGATCACGGTTCCGATGGCCGCGGCGTAGCCGAAGTCGTTGCGTACGAAGCCGTTGCGGTACAGCCACGTGCCGAGCACGTGGGTCGAGTTGTCGGGTCCGCCGCTGGTCATCACCATGACCTCGTTGAACACCTGGAAGGCGCCCGACACGGTGACCATGAACATCAGGCCGGTCATCTCCCTCACGAGCGGGAGCGTCACCTGGAAGAAGCGGCGGACCGGCCCGACTCCGTCGAGCGCGGCCGCCTCGTACAGCTCCGCGGGGATGCGCTGGATGGCGACGGCGAACAGCAGCGTCGAGTACCCGAAGCCCTGCCACTGGCTCATCGCGATGACCGCCGTCATCGCCGTGCTCTCCTGGCCCAGCCACGCGTGGTCGAACGTACCGAGACCGGCTGCCTCCAGGGCGTGGTTGAGCAGGCCCAGGTTCGGCTCGTAGATGAAGTAGAAGAGGAGCCCCGCGACGGTCAGGGAGATCGCGGAGGGGATGAAATAGATCGTCCGCAGGGCACGCTGCCATCGCGTACTGCGGACGCTCTCGACGAGCGCGGCGAGCAGCAGGGCACCGAAGACCTGGAAGACGACCGACAGCAGGGCGTACCAGAGGTTGTTGGTGAACGAGGTCCAGAAGACCGGGTCACCGAACAGGTCACGGTAGTTGTCCAGGCCGACGAACTCCTGGCTGCCGCTGTAGATGTCCCACGTCAGCGTGGAGTACCCGAAGTTCTGGACGAGCGGGAGGTAGACGAAGACCGCGAGCAGGACGAGGGCCGGCACGACCCACATGAGCCCGGCTGCTCTTCGGTACAGGGTGCGCACCGGATTGATTCCCTTCAGCCCGCGCCGGTCACTTGGCGGAGTCGGAGGCCCGGCGGACGCTGTCCATGACCTGCTCGGGGGACTTGCTGCCGCTGATCAGTGCCTCGCCGCCGGCCAGCCACGCGTCGGCGACCTCCGGCGCGGTGACCATGTCGAGCCAACCGGCGAGCCGGGGCGCCTTGTTGACCAGGTCGACGCCCTCCTGGACGGCCTTGCTGGACGTCTCGGGCGTCACCGCGCCGACCACGGTGCTCGGCTGGCCGTACGGCGGTGCGGAGAGCGTCCTGGCATTGGCGGAGTTCGTCACGAACTTCATGAAGTCCACGGCGAGCGCGGCGCGCGGCGACCGGGCGTTGACGAAGTACCCCTCGGGTGCCCCTTCGACGACCTTCGGGTCTCCCTTGGCGTCGCCGCCGGCGGGCAGCGGGAAGATGCCGAGATCCTCGGGCCTCAGCGCGGCGCCGGACGTGGTGCTGTCGAACTCCAGGATCTCCTGGTAGTACATGGCGGCCTTGCCCTGCCCGAACGCCTCCTGCGCCGAGGTGTAGAGGACGCCGTTGGTGCCGCGTCCGGTGTCGGTGCAGCCGGACACCAGGGCCTTGAACTGCTTCAGCGCGGTCACGTAGCCCGGATCGTCCCAGGCGGCGGTCTTCGGGTCGTAGTCGGCCTCTCGGACGTCGGTCGGCACATTGTGGGCGAAGAGTTGCTGGAGGTAGTGCAGGGCGGGCCAGCCGTCCTTGTTGCCGAAGGCGATGGGCTCGTAACCGGCCTCGCGCAGGTCGGGGCAGACGGCGATCAGCTCCTCGAAGGTCTTCGGCACGTCGACGCCGGCCTTGTCGAAGGCGGACTTGTTGTAGCCCATGAACTTGCCGCTGTTGTACAGCGGGACGCCGTAGTAGCGGCCGTCGTGGGCGAACGCCGACAGGGACGACTCGCTGAAGGTCCCGCCCCATTCGGTGCCGGGGCCGATCACCTTGGTGAGGTCGGCCGCGCGGCCGCCGCGGATGAAGTTCTCCGCCCAGTTGCCCGTCCAGGTGAAGTAGATGTCGGGCAGGGCGTCGGACGCGGTGAGCGTCTTGGTCTTGTCCTTGATGCTCTGGTCGGTCTCCTGGATCAGCTCGACGTCCACCTCGGGGTGTTCGCGCTCGTACGCGGCGGCGAGGTCCTCGAAGTACGGCTCCAGGGGCTCGCCCGCGAACTTGGTGAGGATGCTCAGGGTGCCGGAGTACTCCGGCTTCGCGGTCACGTCGGCCGCGGGACCCTTCGCCGGTCCGGCGAAGCAGCCGGTGAGGACGAGTGCCGAGGCCCCGAGGAGTGCCGCGGACCGCGTCAGTGCACGTGCGCGCATGGGCGTCCTTTCGTCGAGTGGGCGGGCCCGCCGAAGGCGCGGGCACGTCGGATCCGCTGCGGATGTCCGTGAAACGGCCGCTGGCGTGCGGCGACTGTACAGAGAATCTGATACCGGTACCAGGGTGAGGACGAAGATCTTCTCTGAGGGGACGTGGGCGCCGTCTCGCCGTGCTCCCCGCCCGCTTCTCTTCGAATCAGCAAACATCGAGGTCAAATGCCGTCAAGCGAGCCCGTCGCGAACCACCGGACACCTCCGCGCTGTTGACGCCGTCGGTGCGCTGTGTCAGCGTGTGGCCCGCGTGATACCGGTATCAGGTCGCTCAGCGCCGCCGGCCGCACCCGTTCCCGAAAGGACGCGAAGATGCTCGGATTCGACGAGCCGGAATTCCTCTCCCAGCTGGCGAGCACGGTGGCCCTGCGCCCCCGGATCGAGGAACTCGCCGACCGCCTCACGGACGAAGGCCTCGACAACCTCTTCCTCGTCGGCGCCGGCGGCACCTACGCCCAGATGTGGCCGTACGAGCGCCTCGCGCGCCGCACCTCGACGCTGCCCGTCCACGCCGTCATCGCGGCGGAGCTGGTCACCGGGGGAGAGGCGACGCTCGGCGAGCGCTCGGTCGCCGTCTTCACCTCGGTGTCGGGCACCACCGAGGACAGCCTGCGGGCCATCGAGTACTGCAAGGCGAAGGGCGTTCGCACCGTCGGATTCACGGGCTACCCCGACTCCCCGGTCGCCCGCAGCGTGGACGTGGCCCTCGTGTCCGAGCCGAAGGCCTGGCCCTTCGATCCGCAGATGCTGCTGCTCATGGGCCGGCTGCTCGCGCGCCGAGGCGAGTTCGAGGGCTACGACAAGCTCGCCGGCGAACTCGCCGGACTGCCCGGCATCCTCCTCGACGTGGCGCGGCAGGCCGAGCCGACGGCCGCCGCCTTCGCCGAGGCCCACAAGGACACCGACTACCACTTCCTGGTGGGCGGCGGAAACCTGTGGGGGTTCACCTACCTGTACTCCATGTGCATCCTCGAGGAGATGCAGTGGCTGCGCACCACCCGGGTGCACAGCGCCGAGTTCTTCCACGGCTCGCTGGAACTCCTCGAAGAGGACACGAGCGTGATCGTCTTCCAGGGCGAGGACGAGACCCGCGCCCTCACCGACCGGGTCGAGGCGTTCGCCAAGCGCATCTCCCGTGACGTGACCGTCTTCGACACCCGCGACTACCCGCTGGCCGGCATCAGCCCGGAATTCCGCGGCCTGCTCGCGCCGCTGGTGCTCGACACCGTCATGGGCCGGGTCAGCAAGCACCTGGAGCGGGTGCGCGGCCACTCGCTTGACCTGCGCCGCTACTACCGCGTCATGGACTACTGAGACACGGGGCGGGCCGCTGCCGCGCGGGGGAGCACTCCGGCGGCACCGGCCGGCGCGACGCTCTCGTCCCGCCCGAGGACTTCGGCGTACGACCGCAGTCCCGCGCCTCCGGCGTGCGACTGCTGCCTCGCGCCCTGGCGTACGACTGCCGCCTCGCGCCCCGGCGTACGACCGCAGTCTCGATCTCGCAGTCCGCAGTCCGCAGTCCGCACTCCGCACTCCGCAGTCCGCAGTCCGCAGTCCGCAGTCCGCAGTCCGTACGCGCCCGGTGCCGATCCCGGTGCCGGGCGCTCGTCCGTGCCCCCGCCCCGTCCCGCCCCGCTCCACCCTGCTCCGTGGCGTGACGGGCCGGCGCACAGGAGAACCCATGAGAGTCCTCGGCTTCGGCGACAACATCGTCGACCGCTTCGTCGACCGCGGCATCGACTACCCCGGCGGCAACAGCGTGAACGTGGCCGTCTACGCCAGACGCCTCGGCATGGACGCCGCGTATCTCGGGGTGTTCGGCGACGACGCCCTCGGCCGCTTCCTGCGCGAGGCCATCGCGGACACCGGGGTGGCCGTCGACCGCTGCGCCGTGCGCGACGGCGAGAGCGGTGTGTCCACCCTGCGGGTCGACTCGGGCGACCGTGTCTTCCTCGGCTGGAACGGCGGCGGCGTCACCGTGCGAGAACCGCTCGTCCTCGACAGCGGCCTGCTCGACTACGTGTCGTCCTTCGACCTGGTGCACTCCAGCGTGTACTCGGGCAGCGAGGGCGAGCTGCCCAAGCTCGCCGGCCTCGACACGCTCACGACCTTCGACCTCTCCAGCGAGGACGAATACCGTACGCCCGACTACCTGGACCGGATCTGCCCGCACGCCGACCTCGTACTGCTGTCCTGCTCCCACCTGGACGAGGCGGCCACCCGGGAGCTGCTGGCCGAGGCGGTGGGGCGCGGAGCAGGGCTCGCGCTCGCCACGCGGGGCGCGAAGGGTGCCGTCGCCCACGACGGCCGCATGACGGTCGCGGCACCGGCCCGTCCGCTGATGACCACCGACGCGCCCCTCGTCGACACGATGGGCTGCGGAGACGCCTTCCTTGCCGGTTTCGTGGTCTCACTGCTGCGCGCGGGCTGGCGCAGGTCGACCCCGCCGGACCGCCACCAGCTGGAGCGCGCGCTGTACGACGGGGCTGACGCCGCCCACGACCAGTGCTTCACCGAGGCGGCATTCGGTCGCGGCCGGCCGACCGGCCGTGTCTAGCATGTGGACAGCCGTCGATCACGAGAAGTGAGGTACCGAGCGATGTCAGGAGAGCGGCCCCGCCCGTCGGCGCCCCCGACGATCTCCGAGGTGGCCGCGGAGGCCGGGGTCGGCCGGGCGACCGCCGCCCGCACGCTCGGCGGGTACGGATACGTCAGCCCCGAGCTGAAGGAGCGGGTGCTCGCCGCGGCCGAGAAGCTCGGCTACCGCGCCAACGCGCTGGCCCGCAGCATGTCGACCGGTGTCACCCACACCCTCGGGGTCATCGTCGCGGACATCGGCAACCCGTTCTTCGCGGGTGTCGTGCGCGGCATCTGCGACACCTCCCGCGCCCGCGGATTCGACACACTGGTCGTCAGTACGTACGAGAAACTCGACGAGGAGGTCGCGGCGGCCAACGTCCTCATCGACAAGCGCGTCGACGGCATGATCGTCGCGTCGGCGGCGGTCGACCGCTCCTCGGTCGCCCACATCCGCACGGCCCTCGATCGCGGCATTCCGGTCGTCCTCGTCGACCGCGCGGTGACCTCGCTCGAACTGGACGCCGTCGTCATCGACAACCGGGACGCGGCCCGTGAGGCGGTCGAGAAACTCATCGCCGCCGGTCACCGGCGCATCGGGTTCGTCTGGGGGCCGCCGGTGGACAAGGCTCCGGCGACCCGGCGGGAACTGATCGCCGCAGCGTCCCGGAACCTGTGGACCGACGGCGAGCGCCTGTGCGGATACCTCGACGCCCTCGACGACGCGGGCATCCCCTTCGATCCCGAACTGGTGATGGTCGGCCCGAAGGTGGAGGAACGGGCGACTCAGGAGGTCGCCCGCATGCTCGATCTTCCCGACCGTGTCACCGCCCTGTTCTGCACCGAGACCGACGGCGTCACCGGCGCTCTGCGCGCCCTCCGCGCGCGCGACTTCTCCTGCCCCCGCGACGTGTCCCTGATCGGGTTCGACGACAGCGCCTGGGCCGCCGTCATGGTGCCGCCCCTCACCATGATCGAACAGCCGGTGCACCAACTCGGTTCGAAGGCCGCCGAGGTACTCCTCGACATCCTCGAAGGAGCCGAACCCCGCCGCGAGATGCACACCCTGCGCACCCGCCTCGTGGAACGCTCGTCGGTCGCACCACCGCCCGGCGCTCCTGAGGGCCTCTGAGACCTGTCACACCGACGGGGAACGCCTCCGGCATCCGACCGCGGCGTGGCACCGGCACCGCGGCACGGCATCGTCCGGTGGCGGCGTATGTTCGCGTGCACGTCCTGAGGCCGCCATCAACGCGGACAAGATCGCGCGTACGGTGACCGCCCACAGGACGCCTTGGTTGACGCGGGTGGCCTCGTCCAGCGCCTGGTGGGCCGCGGCAGCGCCCTGTTCCGGCTCGCCCTCGGTGAACAGTGCGCGGCCGGCCCGATGCGGTCCATGACCTTGACCCGGTCGAAGCCGGGCCTGCGCAGGGCGACGGAGGAAGTTATTCAGCGAACAACCGCCGTGTATGCGGGGATGACGCGGTTGCAGGAAGGACGCTCAGCCACAGGCGACGTCTGGAGGGTAAGCCGCTGTGAACTACCGTCTGCGGCAGGGGCGGCGCCGCGGACGGCACTCCGGCCGGCGAGGGGATACGGCTGTGCCGTCGGCTGCCGCGGCGCGAAGCCGGTCAGCGGCTGTTGTTGTCCGGTGGGTAGACGCTGAGGACGCCGTAAACCGAGAGAACGTCAGCCAGGTCGCCGGGTCTGTGCCGCAGGGTGGTGTCCAGAAAGGCGAGCGTGGTTGCGGCGACGACACGCGGGCTGTCGGTGCGGCCCTGGGAGCCGACTATCGAGGGCACAGGCGGCAGGTACAGGGGGCCGTCCATGAAGGTGAGGTGTGTGGCGCCGGGGATGGTGAGCCGGTAGCCCGTCGCGGTGTTGAGCTTGAGGGCCTTGGTGAGGCGGGGTATGTAGCGCGGGTCGGTTCCGGGGGTGATGGCCTGGGTGAGCGCGAGCGTCGGCTGGCGGAGGGAGGGAGAGATGGGGCCGTGGGGGTAGCCGTCCAGATCGATGACGGCGTCGAACCGACGGTCCTGCCGGGCGGCCTGGAGGGCGGCGGCACCACCCATGGAGTGACCGGTGACCGCGGCCCGACCGGTGTCCAGGCGTCCGGTCAGCGGGCCGGCGATCTCACCTCGGTCCAGACGGTCCAGCTGGGTGAGGACGAAGCTGAGGTCGGCGGCCCGAACAGCCGTCCAGTCAGCTGCCAACCTGTCGTCCTTGTCCCGGTCTCCGGTGGAGTCGGTCCTGGTGTGAAGCGTTCGTCCGTCGGCGAGGACGACGGCGGCGGAGTCGTACGGGTGGTCGAGGCCGACGACCACATAGCCGTGGCTGGCCAGTTCCTCTGCCCAGGCGGTGTTCTGGGTACGCACTCCGCCCGACCCGGGAGAGAACAGCACGACCGGGAACCGTTCGCCGCCACCGGTCACCGGGGCGTTGAATACCGCATGGGTGCGGGCACGCGGGACGCCGTCGACCAGGAAACCAGGCAGGCCGACCTGGCGGACGAGAGCGTCGGAAACGGTACGCGCCTCGTGCTCCGTGCGTCCGAGGTACTGGGCCCGCCGCGCGCCTGCAGGGCTCTTCCGGGCGGGATACCAGAGCTGGATCACCACCGTGCGCTGGTCGTACGGATCGGCGGTGAAGGTCTCGGGGCGGCGTGGATCGGTCCACTGCACCACCCGGGTGCCGACCGCGAAACGGCCCGACGGCTCGGGAAACCCGGGTACGGGAAAGGCCCAGGCGGCCACCGGGCCCGTGGCCATCAAGCCGAGGCAGGCCACCGATCCCGGCAACGCCGGCCACCATCGGGCCCGCCACGTCGGCCGGCCGGAACGGCGTCGCAGCAGGGGGGAGAGGGTGAATGGCAACGCGACGGCAGAGCCTGCCAGTACCGGCAGCATCTGCCAGCGGATCCCCACCACACTCAGCACGATCGCGGACAGTGCGAGAACCGCCACCGCCGCGATCGTGACGCGTGGGCGGGCCGCGGGCGGAAGCCAGCGCGCCACCACCAGCGCGACGGCACCCAGCAAGGCAAGGAATTCCAGAGGGGACATGTACAGCCCCACGGCGATCTCTGTCACCCGACCATCCTCAGGGCGGGGCACGCGATGCCACATCGGCCCCGGGTCGCCATCGCGTGCGACCAGAGTCGCAATCGAGCCCGCCAGGTGAACGGCCGCTCTGCGACCACAGGGGGGAGCGGGCTCCTCCTGCGGTCGTAGAGCGATCGCGGAGCCGACCAGGTCGGCGACGGAGCAACCCCCGCGCCTGCGGGGACGACACCTGCTCGATGTCCCCTCAATGCGGCTGCCGTAGCTGAACTGCGTCAACAGGTCGAAGCGAGATGGAGGATGTGCGGGCTGCCCGTAAGAGCCGAGGGAATGGTGGTCATGCCGGAGGACTTGAAGGCTGTCGGCTGGGGCAGCGCGACCGCCCGGCTGTCTGAGTGAAGACGCTGACGCATCGGCCGCAGTCAGCCCTGAGGGATGGCTGGTAGCGCTTGCGCGTCCAAGTGGATGAAGCTGCAGCTCTGCGACAACTTCACGGACACGCCTTGCGACGTGGACCAGGGCACTTTCAGCCAGTACGTCGGCCCTGTGTGGCAAAGGCCTGGAGGCTGTGGCACGGTGACGGCTCTGATGAAGACGTCATCGACCGCCACGACGTACCCCATCAACCGAGTTGCCACCGATGTCACCAACTGCAACTGACGCGTACGCCGCGGTTGCGAAGGACGGAATACAGTGCGACACAGACTCGCGTTCACCACGATCTGCGCGGCGGGGTCGTTGGCGGTGCTGACGGCGTGCGGCGGCTCGTCCCAAGCAGGCACCGAGCGTGAAGAGCCGGCCCACCGGGCAGCAGCGGCTTCCCGGTCACCTTCGAGGACGTTCGCCCCGGCACCGACGACACCGAAAGCGTCCGTCGGCCCGGGCGGGGAGGACACCGCGGCTCAGGAGGAAGAGGCCCGTAGGCGGGCCGCCGCCGCACCCAGTGGCGTGCCGGTCTCAGGGCAGCCCTACGACCCCACGGAGCCGGACTTCGAGGACCCCGTGGCCACACGCGGTGACGTCACCGTCTACCGCATCACTCGGACCGGCGACGGCCTGACCGTCCCTGTCACCATCACCAACACCGGTCGGGACCGCGCGGCCTACACGGCAGAGATAGGGATCACCGGGCCGCAAGGCTTCGAGGCCGTTCTGCACGTCGGCACCGACGGCGTCCCCATCCATCCCGGCACGAGCCACCCCGCTGAGTTGACGGCCGCCGATCCCGGCAAGCCCGTGCCTGCCGATCCCGCCATCACCATCTCTCACGTCAGCCGAGTCCCCTACGCAGGCTGAAGAGCACCTCGGCGGCGTTGGTAAGGCCGTGGAGCGCCCTGGTCTCCAAGGGCTACGTCGCGAAGAAGTTCACGGCAGCCCAAAACGGCCATGCCTCCCACTGACCCCGATGATCACGGCTGCGGCCTGGCCATCGTCGCACTGGGGGAGTGGACCAGCCGAGCCGTCCGCGCCTGTGAGAGGCCTCGTCCGGCTCAGGGGAGGTAGTAGGTCTGCCGCAGGAACGCGGCCATGTCCCGCAGGGCCTGGGTGTAGCCCGCCTTGTAGCGCGCGTCCGTGTCGGTGCGCCCGCTTTCGGCCTCCGCCCACTGGACGAGGTGCAGGGCGATGTCGAGGTGGTTGCGGTAGAGCGTGCCGTGATCGCCGTCGAGCGCCGCACGTGCGCGCTCCTCGTCCCAGTCCTCCAGCTCGCCGGTGTCGAAATCCAGCAGTTCCTCATCAGGCCGCTGCACGTTTCCTCCTCCGGGATCAGCTCCGTGGCCCGTGGCCGCTCCGAGGACGGGCAGCCCGGTCGTCCCTTCCACGTACCCGGCGTACCAGCTTGGCCGAGGAACAGCCCGATGCTTGCCTGTGGATCGGCGGCATCGGAGCGATGCCCTTGTTACCCGGTATCCAGGTCAGGGGCCGCCGTGTCAGTTCGTGCGGCGACGAGGACGGCTGGTCGTCCGGGGCCGAGGACCGCCTCAGCGTGGGGCTGAGGCCTGCTGGGTGTCCGCGCCGGAGCTGACGTGCCGCTGGGTTTCCTGGGTGCCGTGCCAGTCCAGGCACACGGCGGTGGCGTCGTCTTCGAGCCGGCCGTCGGCGGCGTCCCGGACGGCGGACGTCAGCGCCAGCGCGGTCTCCCGCGGGTGCAGGTTCCGGGTCTCCTCCAGCAGGGCGGGCAGGTCGACCTTCTCGCCGTGGCGTTCGAGCATGCCGTCGGTGAACATGAGCAGACGGTCACCGGGGCGCAGGTCGAGGTCCTGGACGCGGTAGGGGTGGGGGGTGAGCTCGGACAGTCCGAAGGGATGGTCCACGGCGCAGGTGATCGTCTCCGCTGCTCCCTCGCGCAGGCGCAGGGGCCACGGATGGCCCGCGTTGACGAGCCGGGCGCGCCCGGTGTGGAGATCGATGCGCACCAGCTGCCCGGTGGCGTGTCCGTGGCCGTGGTCGATGAGTGCCTCGTCGGCGCGGTGGGCCTGTTCGGCCAGGTCGGCGCCGGCCCGGCGGGCGCCGCGCAGGGCGCCCACCAGGACGGTGGCGGTCAGGGCGGCATCGATGTCGTGGCCCATGGGGTCGGTCACCGACACGTGGAGGGCGTCGCGGTCGACGATGTAGTCGAAGGTGTCACCGCTGAGATCCTCGGAGGGTTCCAGGTTCCCGCACAGGGTGAACTGCGCGGCCTCGCACGACAGCGACGGGGGCAGCAACTGGTACTGGATCTCGGCCGCCAAGGTGGGCGGTCGGGAGCGTTTGCCCCAGGTGTAGAGGTCGGTGAAGCGGCCGTTGGCGATCACGATGTAGGCCAGGATGTGGGCGGCTTCCCCGAGCGCCGCACGGACCGCCTCGCCGGGATCGGCGGGCAGGAACAGCTCCAGGAGCCCGATCGCGTCTCCCCGGTTGGTGACCGGCACGATCACCCGATGTGCCCGGCCGGTCGCCTCCCGGTGCAGCCGCTGGGTGCGGATCACTTCCTCGTAGACGCTGCCGAAGAGGGGGATCCGCTCTGCCTCCCGCTCACCGCCCGCACCGGTGGCGGACAGCCGCGCCACCGCCTTGCCCGTCAGGTCCACGATCAGGAAGGAGACCCTCGTGGCGTCGAAACGCCGCCGCAGGTCGTCCGCGATCACGCCGACGGCGTCCGCCGGCGCCGCCGTTTCCGCCGCGGTCAGCAACCGGGGCAGTGCGCTCTGTCCACCACTCACGGCCGCGGCCCCTTCCAGCAGCCCCCTCTCACCAGCTTGGGAATCGCCGCAGCCAGCGTCAATCCGTGAGTGGTCAGGGGCCGGGCCGGTACAGCCCACTGCCCGGTCCCGGTGCCCTGGAGTGCTGCTGTGACGTCCGCCCGCTGGGGCGCCGGCGAAGGTCAGGGACCGTGCGACGATGTTTGCCGTGAGCCCGGTGTTCCAGGCGCTGACGGTACCCGCGACCCGGCAGGTGGCGGTCCCCTGTGGCGGCTCGGAGGCCTGGAACCGGGTGAAGAACTTCCACACCTCCGCCGGCAGCCAGGTCCTGGAGCCGCTGTCACCGGGAGCCCTGTTCTGGGGAGCGGCGATGTGTCCATCGCCGAACGCTGGTCGGAGCCTGGTCGCTCACGCGCGGGACCACTTCTGGTTGGCCTGGCCGTTGCATGTCCACAGGACCAGCGGGGTCCCGTTGGCGGTGCCGGCCCCGCTGGCGTCGAGGCACAGGCCGGAGTGGACGTTGCGGATCGACCCGTCGGCGCCGACGGTCCACTTCTGGTTGTTCTGGCCGTTGCAGGGCCAGGTGACGACACGGGTGCCGTTGGTGGTGCCCTGGTCGTAGGCGTCCAGGCACTTGTCGCCGTAGACGCGGATCTCGCCGCCCGCCCAGGTGGTCCACAGCTGGTTGGCGGCGGTGTGGCAGTCCCACAGCAGAACCGTGGCGCCGGCGGCGGTGGAGGCGTTGTCCACGTCCACGCAGCGGCCGGACCCGTTGCCCCGCAGACGCGAGGTGGTGGCGGCGAGCGGGCTGCCGCCGGTCACCCGGAACACGGCCACACCATGGGCGGGGACGCTCGCCGAGATCTGTCCGGACGTGCTCGACGTGGAGCCGGTCCACAGGTCGGTGAGGGTGAACGGCCCGCCGGACAGGCCGACTTGGGCAGCGGTGGTGGTGACCGTCGCGGTGCCCTCGCCGCGGTTGAACAGGCCCACCGCGACCGAACCGTCCGACAGGGGCTTGGCGAACACCTCGGTGGCGCCGTCGTCGCGCACCCTGCGCCCGCCCGCGCCCAGCCGGTCCTGGTTCACCGCCAGCAGACGCGGGTTGCGCAGGACGGCGCTGACGTCGGCGGACATGGTGCGGATGTCGTTGCCGGCCATCAGCGGGGCGCCCATCAGCGCCCACAGGGCGAAGTGGGAGCGGGACTCGGTCAGGGTCAGGCCGGGACGGCCGACGACCAGCATGTCGGGGTCGTTCCAGTGGCCAGGGCCCGACTGCGCCGCCAGTGGCGCGGTGACGTCCAGGACGTTGCCGACGCCCATCGGGTAGCTGTTGGTGTTGCCGTTCTGCCAGATGTCGAGCAGGTCCTCGGTGGTCCGCCACAGGTCGGCGACCTCACCCCAGTCGTACGTGGCGCCGGTGGGGGTGTGCAGGCTGTTGGGGTTGATGCTGTAGACGATCGGCCGTCCGGTGGCGCGCAGGGCATCGCGCATGAGCGTGAAGCGCGCGACCTGCTCGTCACGGGTGCCGCTGGGGGAGCACCAGTCGTACTTGAGGTAGTCGACGCCCCAGGAGGCGAACGTGGCGGCGTCCTGGGCCTCGTGTCCCTTGCTGCCCGTGGCTCCCGGGTAGCTGCCCACGGCCTGTGCGCAGGTGCGCTCGTTCGGTGCCTGGTAGATGCCGAACTTCAGGCCCTTGCTGTGGATGTAGTCCCCGAGCGCCTTCATCCCGCTCGGAAACTTCGTCGGGTTGGCCCGCAGGTTGCCCTGCGCGTCACGCTGCGGGTCGAACCAGCAGTCGTCGACCACCACGTAGCGGTATCCGGCGTCCCGCATGCCCGAGGACACCATCGCGTCGGCGGCCTGGCGGACCTGGGCCTCGGTGATCCCGCACCCGAAGCTGTTCCAGCTGTTCCAGCCCAGCGGCGGGGTGAGGGCCGGGCTGCCCGGCGCGGCCGAGGCAGGGGAGTGGGCGGAGGCCGTCACGGACGCGGTGACCGTGAGGGCGGCGGCTGCGAGCAGGCGGAGCAGTCGTCCGCTTGAACGTCTGAGCACCAAAGGCTCCTTCGGGGAGGGTTCGAAATTTCGATCCTCGTTCGGAAAAGCGCGATGTCAGGGATGTTAGAGCTGTGCCTGGGCGTGTCAACAGCCTGCGGTCCGACAACTCCCGCGGCCTGCAAGGGGATTGAGTCCGATCCTCTTCGAATGTTTCGAGAGTCTGGCGAATCGTGCGAGAAGTGTTGACGGCGTTTCCCGGCCCCCTATCATCCAGGTTGCTCGACTTGTCGATCCATGTTCGAGATATCGAAAAGGACCCTCAACGTGGAGATGTCATGGCCTCATCAATCCATCTCGCGCCGTCGCACGCTGGCCGCCGCCACCGGCCTGGCCGCGGGCGCCCTCCTCCCCACGGCCAAGGCCTCCGCCCAAGCGGCGGGCGCCGAGGCGGCGGCCTTCACCAACCCGGTCATCTGGCAGGACTTCGCCGACATCGACGTCATCCGTGTCGGCGACACCTACTACGCCTCCGCCTCGACGATGCACTACTCGCCGGGCGCGCCCGTTCTGCGGTCGTACGACCTGGTGAACTGGGAGATCGCCGGTCACTCGGTGCCCGTCCTCGACTTCGGTGCCAAGTACGACCTGAACGGTGCCCGCGGCTATGTCAGAGGGATCTGGGCGTCGTCACTGGCCTACCGGCCGAGCAACAGGACCTTCTACTGGCTCGGCCAGATCGACTTCGCCCGGACGTACATCTACACCGCCACCGCGGTGGAGGGACCGTGGAGCAGGCTGACGACGATCAGCACGCCCTACTACGACGCGGGGCTGCTCGTCGACACCGACGACTCCCTGTACGTGGCGTACGGGAACACCACCATCAGCGTGGCCCAGCTCTCGCCGGACGGCCGCGGCCAGGTCCGTACGCAGGAGGTCTTCAGGACACCGTCGAGCGTCGGCACCCTCGAGGGCGCCCGCTTCTACAAGATCAACGGGCAGTACTACATCTTCCTGACCCGCCCGGCGAACGGCCAGTACA
Source organism: Streptomyces sp. NPDC052773 (assembly GCF_044547145.1). NCBI lineage: Bacteria > Bacillati > Actinomycetota > Actinomycetes > Kitasatosporales > Streptomycetaceae > Streptomyces > Streptomyces sp. NPDC052773. The sequence goes on from NZ_JBITZX010000004.1 coordinate 202,363, forward strand.
TCCTGAAGTCGTCGAGCGGCCCCTTCGGGCCGTACACGATGCGGCAGGTCCTCCTCGACCTGCGCGGGCCGATCCCCGGCGGCGGTGTCCCCCACCAGGGCGGGCTGGTGCGGACGCAGAGCGGTGCCTGGTACTACCTGGCCTTCGTCGACGCGTACCCCGGCGGCCGGATGCCCGCGCTGGCTCCGGTCACCTGGACCGCGGACGGCTGGCCCGTCGTGCAGCTCGTCGACGGCGCATGGGGCACCTCGTACCCCAGCCCGGCCGTACCCCCTCCGCCCCGGCCGGTCACTCCCATGACCGGCGTCGACACCTTCGACGGTACGACCCTCCGGCCGAGGTGGGAGTGGAACCACAACCCGGACAACACCAAGTGGTCCGTGGGCAACGGGCTGACCCTGCGGACCGCGACCGTCACCCACGACCTCTACTGGGCCCGCAACACCCTCACACATCGCATCCAGGGGCCCACCTCCACCGCCACCGTCCAGCTCGACCACTCGGCGATGCGGGACGGCGACCGGGCCGGACTCGCGCTGCTGAGGGACTCGTCCGCCTGGATCGGCGTCAAACGCGACGGCGGCGTGAAGCGGCTGGTGATGGTCACCGGGCTGACCATGGACACCAACTGGAACACCACCGGCACCGGCTACGAGGTCGCGAGCGCGCCCCTCTCGGGCAGCAGCGTCTGGCTGCGCGCCAACGCGGACATCCGCCCCGGCGCACCACGCCCCGGCACCTTCTCCTACAGCACCGACGGCACCACCTTCACCCGCCTCGGACCCGCCTTCTCCATGGGCAACGACTGGCGGTTCTTCATGGGCTACCGATTCGCCCTCTTCAACCACGCCACCCAGGCACTCGGCGGCGCGGTCCGCGTCACGCGGTTCGAGCTGTCCACGCCCTGAACCAGTCCGGGGCGGCACCACCCCAGCCCCCCCCCACCCCCGCGAGGAGACTCATGAACCCGCTGAAACGGCTCGGCATGCGCCGGCCTCCGTCTTACTCCCGTGGCGGCTCGGCCCGCTCACCCGGACCGAGGCGGGGGAGCGGTGCTGCGAAGGCGGTCGAGGCGGGTGACGACCGGGCCGGCCGTGACGCCGTGCAGCACGACGGAGGCCAGCACGGTGAACGTCACCACCGCCCAGACCTCCCGTGACGACACCGGGAAGCCGTGCTGGCCCAGGGCATAGGCCAGGTAGTAGAGCGAACCGATGCCCCGGATGCCGTAGCCCGCGATCACCCAGCGTTCCTTGTTCCCGAGGCTCGTCCCGAGCAGCCCGGCCCAGCCGGACAACGGTCTGATCACCACCAGCAGGGCCAGACCGGTGACGGCTCCCTGCCAGGTCAGCGCGGCGAGGCCACCGAGGGCGATGAACGCGCCGAGCAGGAACAGCACCACCGCCGTGAACAGCCGCTCGATCTGCTCGACGAAGTCGTGCAGGACGTTGTGGAAGCCGTGAGCGCGCTCGGCCGCCCTGATCGAGCACGCGGTGGTGAACACGGCGAGGAAGCCGTAGCCGCCCAGCAACTCCGTCAGCCCGTACGACAGGAACGTGGCGCCCAGGGCGACGAAGCCCTCCCGGTGCTCGGACAGCCTGAGCACCGGTGAGCGGGCCCGGAAGAACAGCCAGCCGAGGAGGCGTCCGACCAGCCACCCGCTCAGCACACCGACCGCGCATCTGAAGGCGACGTCCTCCGCCACCCAAGCGCCGACCCAGTCGGCCGACCAGCCGCTGCCCGCCGCCGCGGCCAGCGCGACCGCCGCATAGGTCAGGGGGAAAGCCAGCCCGTCGTTCAGTCCGGCCTCGCTCGTCAGGGTGAACCGCACCTCGTCCTCGTCGTGCTCGTCCTCGGTGGGCTCGCCGACACGCACCTCGGAGGCGAGCACCGGGTCGGTAGGCGCCAGCACGGCGGCCAGCAGCAGCGCGACCGCAGGCGGCCAGTCCAGCAGCCACCACGCCGCGAGGGCGGTGAGTACGACGGTCAACGGCATCGTGATGCCCAGCAGCCGCCAGGTCGTCGCCCACCGACGCCGACCGACAGGCCGGTTCAGCGCCAGCCCGGCACCCATCAGCGCGACGATCACGCAGATCTCCGTGATGTGCTCCGCGAGCAACCGGTCTTCCACCGGGTCGATCACCGGCAGCGGCAACGGCAGAAGATACACACCGATGCCGCCCACCAGGAACACCAACGGCAGCGACAGCGGCCGTCCGGCCACCACCCGGGGCAGCACCGCAGCGAGCAGCGCTCCCACTCCCAGCCACGCGAACACCGCATCGGCAATCGTCACCGTGTCGGCCTCTCCTCTCCGTACGACCGCACAGCGGCCATACGCCCGCGCCGCGGAAAGCCGCCACTGCTCATCAGACCAGCCACCCGCCCTCGGCAGCCCGAGCCGATCCGGCGGTTCCCGTCCGCGTACCCAGGTCGGCGCACCGCATGATCGGAGAGACCGCGCGCAGCGGGTCGAGCCCTGCGCCGGACGAGGTCAGCCGGACGCTCCCTCGGAGGGCTGGGGGCTCCCCTGTGCGTCAGTGTTCGCCGGTGCCGGCCCGCTGGTAGATGTCGGGGATGCCGTCGTGGTCCGCGTCCACGTTTTCCTCGTCGTACAGCCGTCGGTAGACCCCGTTGCGGCGCTTGATGAGGACGGCGGCCAGGGCGGCGGCGATGAGGGAGCCGACGAGGACCGCTGCCTTGATCTGCTCGGCGGCGGCCGGGTCGGGGAAGGCGAGTTCGCCGATGAGCAGGGCGACGGTGAAGCCGATCCCGGCCAGGACGGCGAGAGCGAAGACGTCCGCCCAGGCGAGGTCGGGGTTGAGGCGCGCGCGGGTGAAGCGGACGGCGAGGTAGGTGCCGGCGAAGATGCCGAGGGCCTTGCCGGCCACCAGGCCCAGGACCACACCCAGGGGCTCGGGCTGGGTGAAGACCTGCCCGAGTGAGCCGGCCGAGACGGCGACGCCCGAGGCGAAGAGCGCGAAGAGGGGCACGGCCACTCCGGCGGAGACCGGGTGCAGGACGTGGGAGGTGCGCTCGCCGGGCGAGTCGGCCTCTCCCTCGTCGCGAGTGGTCCGCAGGATCAGTCCCATGGCCACCCCCGCGACGGTGGCGTGGACGCCGCCGTTGTACATCAGCGCCCAGATGGCGATGCCGAGCGGGACGTACCACCACCAGCCGCGCACGCGGAAACGCTGCATGAGGTGGAAGACGACGAGACCCGCGAACGCGCCGCCGAGCGCGGCGAGGTTCAGGTCGCTGGTGAAGAAGATCGCTATGACGAGAATGCCGCCGAGGTCGTCGACGACGGCGAGGGTGAGCAGGAACGCCCTCAGGGCGGCGGGCAGATGGGAGCTGAGGACGGCCAGGACGGCGAGGGCGAAGGCGATGTCCGTGGCCATGGGGACGGCCCAGCCGTCGAGGCTGCCGCCGCCCGCCCAGGCGGTGAGGGCGTAGAACGCGGCCGGGACGGCCATGCCGGACAGGGCCGCGACGACCGGCAGGGCCGCGGTCGCGGGGGTGCGCAGTTCACCGACGACGAGTTCGCGTTTGAGCTCGATGCCGGCGACGAGGAAGAAGATCGTCAGAAGTCCGTCGGCGGTCCAGTGGCCGACCGAGAGATCCAGGCCGACGGCCGGTATGCCGAAGTGGAAGTCGCGTATGCGCTCGTAGGACTCGCCCCATGGGCTGTTCACCCATATCAGCGCGATCACAGCGGCCGCGAGGAGCACCAGTCCGCCGACCGTCTCGGTCCTGAGCGCCTGGGTCACGGCCTGGCGTTCGGGCAGGGGCAGCAGGCCGAGCAGTGTGGGGCGCCGGCGCGGGGCGGCAGCCATCGATGGAACCTCCGGGGGATCGGGGCACGCCGAGCGGGCCCGTGCACACCAAGGCGCGAGGTGTGCGCGGGCCCGTTCAGGAGTCGGGCCGCGGGGACGGTCAGACGGTGGTCTTCACCGACTCCTGGTCTGTGTCCTCGGTGATCTCACCGGCGTTGCGGGCGCGGACGAACTCCAGGAAGGAGTTCAGCTCGCGCTTGACGACCGGGGCGAGGAGGTAGAGGCCGATGATGTTGATGACGGCCAGCATGAACAGCACGGCGTCGGCCATGTCGATCAGCGTCTGGAGCGTCAGCAGGGAACCGGCGACGGCGAACAGCGTGTAGACGGCCTTGTACGTGATCTCGCTGGTCCTGCTGCGGCCGAACAGGTACGTCCAGGCCTTCAGGCCGTAGTAGCCCCACGTCAGCACGGTGGAGATGGCGAACAGCAGCACCGCGACGGTGAGGATGTACGGGAACCAGGGCAGCACCGTGGCGAAGGCGTCCGAGGTGAGGGTGACACCGGCGACGGACCCGTCCTCGCGCGCCTGGGCATAGCTCGCAGGGTTGGCGATGACGATGGTCAGCGCGGTCATCGTGCAGATGATGACGGTGTCGATGAACGGCTCCAGCAGGGCGACCAGGCCCTCGCTGGCGGGGTGCTTGGTCTTGACCGCGGAGTGCGCGATCGGGGCCGAGCCGAGACCGGCCTCGTTGGAGAACGCGGCCCGCTTGAAGCCGATGATCAGGGCGCCGAGCACACCGCCGGCTACGCCCGTGGGGCTGAAGGCGCCCTCGACGATGGTGGCGATGGCCGCCGGGACGGCCGTGACGTGGACCAGGATGACGACCAGGCAGGCGGCGATGTAGATGCCGGCCATGGCGGGCACGAGCTTGCTGGTGACGTTGGCGATGGAGCGGATGCCGCCCAGGAGCACGATGCCCACCAGCGCGGCGATGAGGATGCCGAAGAACAGCGCGCCGGCCGAGGAGCCCATCAGTCCGTCCTCGCCGCCGGTGACGGAGACCAGCTGCGCGTAGGACTGGTTCACCTGGAAGAGGTTGCCGCCGAAGAGGCCGAAGAACAGGACGAAGAAGGAGGCGAGGATCGCGAGGACCTTGCCGAGGGTCTTGCCGTTCTTGCCGAAGCGGTCGGCGAGGCCCTTGGGCAGGTAGTGCATCGGGCCGCCGGAGACGGTGCCGTCGGCGTGGACCTCGCGGTACTTCACGCCGAGGGTGACCTCGACGAACTTGGTGGCCATGCCGAGCAGGCCGCACAGGATCATCCAGAACGTGGCGCCGGGGCCGCCGATGGAGACGGCGACGGCCACACCGGCGATGTTGCCCAGGCCGACCGTGCCGGAGACGGCGGCGGTCAGTGCCTGGAAGTGGTTGACCTCACCGGCCGACCCCTTCTCGTCGTACTTCCCGCGGACCACGTCGACGGCGAGCCTGAATTTGCGGATCTGGACCAGCCCGAACCAGGCCGTGAAGACCAGACCGGCGACGACGAGCCAGGCGACGATGAGCGGGAGCTCCGTACCGGCGACCGGGACGGAGTAGAAGACCACTTCCCCGAGCCAGGTGGCTATGGGCTCGAAGAATCCGCTGACGGCTTCGTCGACGGATGTGGTGAAGGAGTCGAGTGACACGGTGGTTACCTCGATGGCGCAGGACCGGCGCATGGGAGTCTGCGCCGGCGAGATGTGCGGTCTTTGAGCGAACGCCGTTGTCCGATCGGCGACCCTGGGGCCATGCTCCACGGACTCGAAGCGTGATCACCCTGGTCGTGCTGCCGACGCGCGTCGGCGGCTCCGCGCTGCGGCGAGGGGTGGTGCCACCTGCGGAGTTGCGTTGTTCTACCACGACCTTTACGAGATCTTTAGTGATGCAGATCACATAACCATGAGTAATCTTCGAAAATGCCAGCGAGCGAAACCAGACCGTTATCCGGAGAGTCTGATCCGTTCATCGGACACCTATACGCCACCGACTGCCTCGCGCTGCCCGGCCGGGTGGCGGTAAGCGGACGTTCCGGGGGCTGGGTGGGCGCCGCCATGGGCGCGCCGTCACCTCGCCCGTCCGGTTGCTTACGGGGTTCCGGCGGGCGTTCGGTGTCGGTCATTCCTCCCCGTCGGTCTTCCGGGACCGCGCCGCCCGGCGCAGGCGGTGGTGGCGTGCCCCGCTCTGTTCCGTGACGGCCTCGCCCACCAAACTATGGGGCGAAATCCCATCCCCCAGGTGGTGGCACGCCGACCCGGCGGTACCGGAGCGGACAAGGCCTGCCGGGGCAGCCGGCGCACCCCGCGTACCGAGGATGCTCACAGGGTCTCCGACCGGCCGTTGACGTCTTTTTAAGGGTGTCCGGCACGCAGACGGTGGTGAACTCTGCCTACATTCGGCAATGCGCGGCCCGGTCGCACTGATGCACGATGCCCGCGGGGAGCCCAGCGGATCGATCCGGTGCCGGTGACCGGCAGACACCGGCACCCGGCACCGGAGGAGGCGCGCCCCACCCACAGGACACCGGCGGCGGCGACGGAGAGGGGGGACCGATGCGGACACTGTTCACGGCCGCGACCGGACTCCCCACGCTCCTGTTCACCGCGGCCCTGCTCGTGGCGGCGTGCTTCTGGGTGCTGGTCGCTGTGCGGGCCGCCGCGGTGGACAGCTTCGACGCGGACGCGAACCTCGACCCGCTCGGCATGGGCGGGGTACCCGTCGCGGTGGCCCTGTCGCTGCTGTCGGCCCTCGCCTGGACGCTCGCTCTCGGCGCGGCACTCCTGCTGGACGCCGTCGAGCTCACGGGGCTGGCCGGCTGGCTGCTGCGACTGGCGGCGCACGCCGGGGCACTGTTCGTCGCCTGGTCGCTCACCAGCCTCCTGCTGCGGCCGGTGCGGCGTCTGTTCGCCAGGCCGCTGCACCGCCTCCGCCCCGACGAACCCGGCCTGCCACGGCCCGCGGACGCCGGGGGATTCCCGCGGCGACTGCGGGAGTCCGGCCGCGGCGACCTGTCCGAGGTCCACCACCGCGCCGTCTGAGCACGGTGTGGGCGGGCGCTCCCGTCCCGCCTGATCCCGCTGTACGCGGGAGCCCCAGCCCCACCCCTGGTCCCGGTACGCGCGTGCGCTCACGCCCCGCCAATCTCGCCTCTCAACTCCCTTATGCCTCAAGGACGTATGCCATGGATGCCTTGACCTTCGGCATCGGCGCGCTCGTCGCCGTCTGCCTGCTCGCGCTGCTGCCCGCCTTCGTGTTCTCACGTCTGTTCCGCAAGGTCGAGCAGGGCAAGGCCCTGATCGTCTCCAAGCTGCGGAAGGTCGACGTGACCTTCACCGGCCAGATCGTGCTGCCCGTGCTGCACAAGGCCGAGGTGATGGACATCTCGGTGAAGGCCATCGAGATCACCAGAGCCGGCAAGGACGGGCTGATCTGCCAGGACAACATCCGCGCGGACATCCGGATCACCTTCTTCGTCAAGGTCAACAAGACCGTCGACGACGTCATCAAGGTGGCCCAGGCCGTCGGCACGGCGCGCGCGAGCGACCGGGACACGCTCCAGGAACTGTTCCACGCGAAGTTCTCCGAGGCGCTGAAGACCGTCGGCAAGCAGATGGACTTCACCGACCTGTACACCAAGCGCGAGGAGCTGCGGTACCGGATCATCGAGGTCATCGGCGTCGACCTCAACGGCTACCACCTGGAGGACGCGGCGATCGACTACCTGGAGCAGACGCCGCTGACCCAGCTCGACCCGGCCAACGTCCTCGACGCCCAGGGCATCCGCAAGATCACCGAGCTGACGGCCGCCGAGCACGTACGCACCAACGAGGCCCAGCGCACCGAGGAGAAGGAGATCACCCGGCAGAACGTCGACGCCCGCGAGGCCATCCTGGAGCTGGAGCGCCGCCAGGCCGACGCCGAGATCAAGCAGCGCCGGGAGATCGAGACCGTCCGGGCCCGGGAGGAGGCCGAGACCGCGCGGGTGATGGAGGAGGAGCGGCTGCGCGCCCAGGCCGCGTTCCTGCGCACCGAGGAACAACTCGGCGTCCAGCGCGAGAACCAGGCCCGCGAGGTCGCCGTCGCCGCGAAGAACCGCGAGCGGGTCATCGCGATCGAGAACGAGCGCATCGAGAAGGACCGGCTGCTCGAAGTCATCGCCCGGGAGCGGGAGACCGAGCTGACCCGGATCGCCGCCGCCAAGGAGGTCGAGGCGGAGAAGCGGGAGATCGCCGAGGTCGTCCGGGAGCGGGTCGCCGTGGACCGTACGGTCGCCGAGCAGGAGGAGTCCATCAAGAAGCTGCGCGCCGTGGAGGAGGCGGAGCGGCAGCGGCAGGCGGTGATCATCGCCGCCGAGGCCGAGGCGCAGGAGAAGCTGGTCAAGGACATCAAGGCCGCGGAGGCCGCCGAGCAGGCCGCCGTGCACCGCGCCGCCGAGGAACTCACCCTCGCCGAGGCCCGGTTGAAGAGCGCGGACCTGGACGCGCGGGCGAAGCTGCGGCTCGCCGAGGGCATCCAGGCGGAGTCCGCCGCCGAGGGGCTGGCCGCCGTCCGGGTCCGCGACAAGGAGGCCGAGGTCATCGAGAAGGCCGGCCGCGCGGAGGCCGAGGCGACCGAGGCGCGGATGCGGGCCGAGGCCGAGGGCGCCCGGGCGAAGGCGCTTGCGGAAGCGGCGGCCATCGGGGAGAAACTGAAGGCGGAGGCCGCCGGTCTGACCGACAAGGCCGCCGCGATGGCCGCGCTGGACGAGGCGTCCCGGGCGCACGAGGAGTACCGCCTGCGGCTGGAGGCCGAGAAGGACATCCGGCTGGCGGGGCTGGACGTACAGCGGCAGATCGCCGAGGCGCAGGCCACCGTGCTCGCCACCGGACTGGAGAACGCCGACATCGACATCGTCGGCGGCGAGTCGGTCTTCCTCGACCGGCTGGTCGGTGCGATCGGGCTCGGCAAGGGCGTCGACGGGTTCGTGGAGCACTCCCGGACCGCGCAGTCGCTCGCGAAGCCGTGGCTGGACGGCACGTCGAGCTTCACCGACGACCTCACCCGCGCCCTCGGCTCGGTCACCACGGCCGACGTGCAGAACCTGACCGTGTCCGCCCTGCTGATGAAGCTCATGAAGACGGGCGGCGCCGACTCGGGCGCCCTGAGGGAACTGCTCGGCAAGGCGGGCGAGCCGGGCCTCGCCGACACCTCGCTCGCGGCTCTCGACGGCAACGCCAAGGGCTGACCGGGCCGTGGTCCCGGAGCTGCCGGCACAGGGGGCGGCAGCTCCGGGAACCCTTCCTGTTCCGACTTCCTGAGAGGGACCTCATGACCACCGGCCTGGACACGGGCACGTACGAGGTGCTGCGCGACCGCCTCACCGCACAGGCGGCGGAACTCGCCCGCCGCGCCGAGGCGCTGAACAGCCGCCGCGTCGAGGAGTTCGGCTCCCTGCGGCTGGAACTGGCCGGCACCGAACGGCTGCGCACCGAGTCGGCCTGCGTGCCGCGCGACATCGTGTCCGTCGGCGACGTGCTGCTCCTCGGCCACAACACCGTTCCCGGCCGCGGGCCGCGGACCATCGTCGGGAACGTGCTCACGCTGCACGACCGCGCCCTGAACCGGCTGCCCGACGACGCCGTGCCCGGCCTGCTCGACGACCCCGCCTTCGTCCGCGAGTTCACCGCCCTGCACCGCTACTTCCACCAGGCCCGCCTGCTCCAGCTGCGACGCGTCGAGGACAAGCTGCTGGCCGTCTTCCAGACCGGCGAGAAGGCCGACGACATCCGTGTCCTGCGCTGGGCCGTAGCCGACGACGGCCAGGTGTCCTTCCTCGACGCGCGCGGTGACCGCGACCACGTCCTCCCGCCCGCCCACGACTTCCCGTGGACGGTGACGACACGCGAGGACCACGTACTGGGCCGTCACCCGCACGTCTCGATCGAGGGTGAGGTGTTCGTCGCGACCCTCGGCGGGCTGCTGACCGTCAAGAGCGAGGACGACACCGAGACGGACGAGGGCATCCACGCCGAGCCGGTCGTCGAACCGTTGCAGTCGCTCGCCGACGCGCACATCGCGTACGCGCGCGTGGGCGCTCTGATCCTGCTGGACATCCTCCCCTACAAGGAGGACGTCCACCGCTACCTGGTCTTCAACACCCTCACCAAGACGGTCGTCCGCCTCGACGGCATCGGCCAGGCCTGCCGCCGGCTGCCCGAGGACCAGGGCATCGTCTTCCCCGGCGGCTACTGCCTGGCCACCGGCACGCACCGGACGTTCGACGGCGTCGACACCGCGGGACTGGAGTTCGAACGGGTGGTCCGGTCCCCTAACGGCGAGGACGTCCTCTTCACCTTCCACACGCGGGCCGCGGGCCGCAGCCTGCTGTTGCCGTACAACATGATCCGCAAGGAGATTCCCACCCCGCTGACCTGCCACGGCTGGGCACTCTTCGACGACGGCGCCCTGCTCGCCCTGCGCGCGGACGGCGACGAGCCGCAGCGCGTGCACCCCGTCCAGCTGTGGAACTCCCCGTATGTCTCCGACACCCACGCCGCCGGCCGGCCGGCCGGGACCGGGCCGCTCGCCCGCGTCGGCAACGCCGACCTCGTCCGCGGCATCTCCGACTGCCTGTCCATCACGCGCGCGGTCGCCGGGACCACCCCGACCAGGGAGGTCTACGAGGCACTGGCCGCCGCGTGCGTCCGGGCCGCCGACGCCCACCACTGGCTCGCAGAACCGGAACTCGGCGCCCTGCACGAGCCGCTCACTCAGGTCCGGTCCACCGCCGAACAGGTGCTGACCGAGTTCGAGACGGTGCAGGCCCTCACCCGGCAGGCCGCCGAAGCCCTCACGCAGGCCGAGGCGCGCGTCGCCGGCGTCGTACGGCGCCTGCGCGGCGAGGCACCGCGCACCGCCGCCGCCTGGGTGTCCGGACTCACCGAACTCCGGCACGCCCAAGGCCACCTGCTCACCCTCAAGGACATGCGGTACGCGGACACCGACCGCATCGACGAGCTGGCCGCCGACATCGACACCGACCTCGCCGGCTTCGGGCAGCGGGCCGTCACCCACCTGGCCCACGAGGACGCCTTCGCCGCCCACCAGGCCGACATCGAGCAACTCGTCGCCGACGCCGAAGCGATCACCACCGTCGCCCAGAGCGCGCCCGTCGCGGCACGCCTCGACGAACACGCCGACAGTCTGCGCACGGTGACCGAGGTCGTCTCCGGACTCGACATCGGTGACGCCACCGTCCGCACCTCCATCCTGGAGCGGATCGCCGACGTCCTCGGCGGCGTCAACCGTGCCCGCGCCACCCTCGACGCCCGCCGCCGCGAACTCCTCGACCGGGAGGGACGAGCCGAGTTCGCCGCCGAGTACGCCCTGCTCGGCCAGGCCGTCACCGGTGCGCTCGCGGCGGCCGGCACCCCCGAGGCCTGCGACGAACAACTGGCCCGCATGCTCGTCCAGGTCGAGAACCTCGAGTCGCGGTTCGCCGAGTTCGACGACTTCCTCACGGAACTGGCGGACAAGCGCGACGAGATCCACGAGGCGTTCTCGGCCCGCAAGCAGACCCTCGCCGACGCCCGCGCCCGCCGCGCCGAGCGCCTGGCCGACTCGGCGGCCCGCGTGCTGGACACGGTCACCCGCCGCGCGTCCACGCTCGCCGACGCCGACGCCGTCACCACGTACTTCACCTCCGACCCGATGCCCGCGAAGGTCCGCCGCACCGCCGACGAACTGCGCGAACTCGGCGACCAGGTGCGGGCGGAAGAACTGGACGGCCGTCTGAAGGCGGCCCGCCAGCAGGCCCTGCGCGCCCTGCGCGACCGCACCGACCTCTACGCCGACGACGGCCGCACCATCCGCCTCGGCGCCCACCGCTTCGCCGTCGACACCCAGCCGCTGGACCTCACTCTGGTCCCGCAGGGCGAGGGCCTGGCCTTCGCCCTGACCGGCACCGACTACCGAGCCCCGGTCACCGACCCCGACCTCGCCGCGACCCGCCCCTACTGGGACCGCCCGCTGCCCTCGGAGTCACCGGAGGTCTACCGCGCCGAACACCTGGCCGCCCGTCTCCTCGACGAGTACGGCCCGGCCGCCCTCACGGCGGCCGAGGACCTGCCCGCCCTGGTCCGGCGGGCCGCCGAGGAGGCCTACGACGAGGGTTACGAACGCGGCGTACACGACCACGACGCGGCACTCGTCCTGGCCGCGCTCCTGCGCCTGCACGAGGGCGCCGGACCGCTGCGCCACGAGCCCGCCGCCCGCGCCGCCGCCCAGCTCTTCTGGGCACACGGCACGACGCCCGAGGAGCGGGACGGCTGGACCCGGCGCGCGGTCTCCCTGGCCCGGGCCCGCGACACCTTCGGACCGGCACCCGCCATCGCCGACCTGGAAGCCGAACTCGCCGCGGCGATCGGCGACCGGGCCGCGGCCGCCTACCTCTTCGAGGAGCTGACCAGCGGTCCCGACGGCTTCGTCATCAGCGCCGGCACCCGCACCCTGCTGGAGAAGTTCCGCCGCACGGTCGGCACACCGGCCTACGACGACGACCTCGCCGCCCTCAACGACCCGGCCGCCCGCAGACAACTCGTCGAAGCGTGGCTGACGTCGTACACCACCGCGACCGGAACGGACCTCACCCCGGGCGACCTTGCGGAGGCGGTGGCCGCCGAGCTCTGCCCGCACCTGCCTCGCTACGAGTCGGACGCTCCGCTGACCGAGACCGTCGAGGGACTGCTCGGCACCCATCCGCGCCTCGACGGCCGCACACTCACCGTCCGCGTCGACGAAATCCTCGCCCGCGCCCGGGAGTTCCGCCTCCGAGAGGTTCCCGCCCACCGGGCCTACCAGCGCCGCCGCACCGCCCTCGTGGCCGCTGAGCGCGCCCGCCTCCGCCTGGACGAGTACCGGCCGCGCGTCATGTCGGCGTTCGTCCGCGGCAGGATCGTCGACGAGGTGTACCTGCCGCTGATCGGCGACAGCCTCGCCAAGCAACTCGGCACCAGCGGCGACACCAAGCGCACCGACACCGGCGGCCTGCTCCTGCTCATCTCCCCGCCGGGCTACGGCAAGACGACCCTCATGGAGTACGTCGCCGACCGGCTCGGCCTGATGCTGGTCAAGGTCAACGGCCCCGCGCTCGGCCACACCGTGACCTCGCTGGACCCGGCCGAGGCCCCGAACGCGACGGCCCGCCAGGAGATCGAAAAGATCAACTTCGCGCTGGCGGCGGGCAACAACACCCTCCTCCACCTCGACGACATCCAGCACACCTCGCCCGAGCTGCTGCAGAAGTTCATCCCGCTGTGCGATGCCACACGCCGCATCGAGGGCGTGTGGGACGGCGAACCCCGCACCTACGACCTGCGGGGCAAGCGGTTCGCGGTGTGCATGGCGGGCAACCCGTACACCGAGTCCGGCAGCCGCTTCCGCGTGCCCGACATGCTCGCCAACCGCGCCGACGTGTGGAACCTGGGCGACGCCCTGGCCGGCAGGGAGGACACCTTCGCGCTGAGCTTCGTCGAGAACGCCCTCACCGCCAACCCGGTGCTCGCCCCGCTCGCCGGCCGCACCCGCGAGGACCTGGACATCCTGATCCGCCTCGCCGGCGACGACCCCGCCGTGCGCCCCGACCAACTCGCCCACCCCTGCGCCCCCGCCGAACTGGAGCAGATCCTGGCCGTGCTGCGCCTGGTGCTGGCGGCCCGCGAGACCGTCCTCGCCGTCAACGCGGCGTACATCGCGTCCGCCGCGCAGGACGCCCGCGCCCGCACCGAGCCACCGTTCCTGCTCCAGGGCTCGTACCGCAACATGAACAAGATCGTCCAGCGGATCCGGCCCGTGATGAACGACGCCGAACTCCAGGCGCTCATCGACGACCACTACACGACGGAGGCCCACACCCTCACGACCGGCGCCGAGGCCAACCTGCTGAAACTGGCCGAACTGCGGGGGACCCTCACACCCGAGCAGGCCCGGCGGTGGGCCGAGGTCAAGGCCGCGTACGTCCGCGACCGAGCCGTGGGCGGCCCGGAGGACGAGCCGCTCGCCCGTGCCGTCGCCGCCCTCGGACTCCTCGCCGACCGGATCGCGGCCGTCGAGGCGGCCATCACACGGGCCGCCGACCCCCGTTCCCTGCTCACCAACCCGAACGCACGGCACGCCGCCCTGCCGGTGCCTCGGGACACGCAAGGGGGGAACGTGTCATGAGAGATGTGCCCGCGCTGCCCGACCAGGCCCGTCGCCGGGCACTGCACGGACACATGGTGGTGTGCGGGGACGACGCCCTCGCCGAACGTCTGGCCGCCGACCTGCGCGAGCTGTACCGCAAGCGCGTCACCGTCGTCGTCCCGTCCCTGCCGGGCGATCGCCGGGCCGGCGTCGGCCCGGCGGGACGGACCCGCACGGCCATGCTGCTCGCCCGGATGCAGACGCTCGTCAACAGGACCGCCGCCGCGCCCGTCGCGTCCGGCGTACGCGTCCTCGAGGCACCGCTCCTCGACGAGGAGACCCTGGCCGAGGCCGGTGTCGCGCAGGCCGACGCCCTGGCGCTCGTGCACGACGACGACGAGACCAACATCCGCGCCGCTCTCGCCGCCCGTCGGCTGAACCCCCGGCTCCGCCTGGTCATACGGCTCTACGACCGCAGACTGGGCCGGCATCTCGCCGACCTGCTGGACCAGGCCGCCATGGTGGCTTCCCCCGGCCTCGACCCGACGGCCCTGGACACCTCCACCACCGTCCTGTCGGACGCCGACACCGCCGCACCGGCCCTGGCGGCCTCGGCCGTCGCCGGAACCAGCAAGGTGGTCCAGGCCGACGGCCTGCTGCTGCGCGCCGTGGAACGCACGCCACCCGCTCGCGGCGAGGTCGCCGACCCGGGCCTGTGCACGCTCGCCCTGCTGTCCTCCACCGCCGGCGACCCGGCGGGCACGGAGGGATCCGAGGGGAGCGGACAGGAGGGACCGCTGCTGCTGCCGGACGACCGCACCGTGGCCGCCGCCACCGGACGCGGCACCGTGGTCCTGGAAACCGTCTCCCACGCCGGGCCCACGCGCCCGACCGGCCGGCCGGCGCGGCGCGCCCTGCCGTTGGGCTCGCTGTTCTCGCGACGGCTGCGCTGGTCCCTGGCCGGGCTGGTGCTCTGCGTCGCGGGCCTGGCCGTGGCCTCGTGGCTGACCACCGGCGACCACCCCCTGCACGCCGCGTACCTCACCCTCCTCGACCTCCTCGCCATCGGCGACCCCGCCACCGGAGAGCCCACCGCTCGCCGGATACTCCAACTCCTGTCCGGGCTTGCCGGACTCCTCCTGCTGCCCGTCCTGCTCGCGGCCGTGCTGGAAGGGCTCGGCACCTTCCGCACCGCCTCCACGCTGCGCCGCCCGCCCCGCGGCCTGTCGGGCCACGTCGTCCTCCTCGGCCTCGGCAAGGTCGGTACCCGGGTCCTGGCCCGCCTGCGCGAACTGGGCATCCCCGTGGTCTGCGTCGAGGAGGATCCCGAGGCGCGCGGCATCCCGCTCGCCCGCCGCCTGCGCGTACCGGTCGTGCTCGGCGACGTCACCCAGGAAGGCGTCCTGGAAGCCGCCCACGTCCACCGCGCGCACGCCCTGCTCGCCGTCACCAGCAGCGACACCACCAACCTGGAAGCCGTCCTCCACGCCCGCTCGGTCGCACCCCGCCTGCGCGTGTCGCTGCGGCTGTACGACGACGACTTCGCCACCGCGGTCTACCGCACCCTGCGCGCCGCCCACCCCCGGGCCCTGACCCGCAGCCGGAGCGTCTCCACCCTCGCCGCCCCCGCCTTCGCCGGAGCGATGATGGGCCGCAGGGTCCTCGGTGCCATCCCCGTCGAGCGGCGAGTGCTCGTCTTCGCGGCCCTGGAAGTGGCGGGCCACCCGGAACTGGAGGGCCGTACGATCGCCGAGACGTTCCGCCCGGGCGCCCGGCGCGTGCTCGCCATCGACTCCGCCGCTCCCGACGAGCGTCTGCCCGACCTCGCGGCGTCCCCCTCCGACGACGGCACCGACCACCTCAGCGGCCTCGTCTGGGACCTCCACCCGGGATACGTCCTGCGCCCCCAGGACCGCGTCGTCCTCGCCGCCACCCGCCAGGGCCTCGCCGAACTCCTCGGCGCCCGGCCGCTGAGGTGATCGAGGTGACCGAGGCCGGCCCCGGCAGGTCGATCAGTCTCAGTGGCCGGCGGCGAGCTCACCGCTGAGCTTGGCGCGCAGAGCGGCACTCGGGGGGTTGAGACCGGTGATCTCGACGGTCTTGCCGCGCTGGGCGTACTTGGCCTCGATCGCGTCCAGGGCGGCGACGGAGGAAGCGTCCCAGATGTGCGCGGAGCTGAGGTCGATGATCACCTGGTCCGGGTCGGTGGCGTAGTCGAACCGGCCGACGAGGTCGTTGGAGGAGGCGAAGAACAGTTCGCCGGTGACCCGGTAGACGACCGTGCTGCCGTCGGGGTCGGTGACGGAAGTGACCTCGGCGAGGTGGGCGACGCGCTTGGCGAAGACGACCATGGCGGTGATCGAGCCGACGACGACGCCGATGGCGAGGTTGTGGGTGGCGACCACACAGGCGACGGTGATCACCATGACGGCGATCTCCCCGGCGGGCATCCGCTTGAGGGTCCTGGGGGCGACGGAGTGCCAGTCGAACGTCGCGAACGACACCATGACCATGACGGCGACCAGTGCCGCCATGGGGATGTCGGAGACGAGCGGGCCGAAGACGATGCACAGCACCATCAGGAAGGCACCGGCCAGGAACGTGGACAGACGGGTGCGGGCCCCGGACACCTTCACGTTGATCATCGTCTGGCCGATCATGGCGCAACCGCCCATGCCACCGAAGAAACCGGTGACGATGTTGGCGACGCCCTGGCCGATCGACTCGCGCGTCTTGTCGGAGTGGGTGTCGGTGATGTCGTCGACCAGCTTGGCCGTCATCAGCGACTCCATCAGGCCGACCAAGGCCATCGCGAACGCGTACGGGGCGATCGTCGTCAGCGTGTCCAGCGTGAACGGCACGTCCGGCAGCCCCGGCACGGGCAGGGAGGACGGCAGTTCGCCCTTGTCACCCACGGTCGGCACCGCGATCCCGGCCGCGAGCGTGATGACGGTCAGGATGACGATGGAGACGAGCGGGGCGGGGATCACGGTGGTGATCTTCGGGAAGAACACCATGAGGGCCAGCCCGCCGATGATCAGCGGGTACACGGCCCACGGGACGTCGCGCATCTCCGGAATCTGGGCCATGAAGATCAGGATGGCCAGGGCGTTGACGAAGCCGACCATCACCGAGCGCGGGATGAACCGCATCAGCTTCGCCACCCCGACCGCGCCCAGGACGACCTGGAAGACCCCGGCGAGGATGACGGCGGCGACGAGATGGCCGAGGCCGTGCTCACGGTTCAGGGGCGCGATGACGAGCGCGACGGCACCGGTGGCGGCGGAGATCATCGCCCGCCGGCCACCGACGATCGAGATGACGACCGCCATGGTGAAGGAGGCGAACAGGCCGATCGCCGGGTCGACACCGGCAATGATCGAGAACGAGATCGCCTCGGGGATCAGCGCGAGCGCGACGACCAGTCCGGCGAGGACCTCGGTGCGCCAGACCTTCGGGTCGGAGATCCAGTCGGGCTTCAGGCCACGCAGGCGCGCGACCGGGGACACAGCAGTGGCAGCGGAGGACAAGGGAGACGGAACCTGTCGTGCTCGGGCACGCCCCTACGGCAGACCGGGGTGTGCGGGAGGACGCGGAGTGGCCGGGCCGGCACCCCGCGGACGGCCCCGTGTGTACGGAGCCGGAAGTCGAGGACGGACGGGGCGCGGCCTGCGCAAGGGCGCGGCGTTACCTCACGTCCGGGGGCGAAGCCTCACGGCGGGCAGGCGGCGGCGCCGGGCGTCATGGGCTCGCGCACGCTTCTCTCCTGCAAGAATCGGATCTTCGCCGGGGGCACCATCGGCCCCGACACGGCAACGGCGAGGCACCGGCACGGCAACCTCACCACCGGCAACTCTACCCACCGCAGATCCGCGAAGCGGCAAGGGACCGCCCTCCGGGAGAAACCGGTCACTGGTCGTCCGTACCGCGGAGTGTGTGGCGCTGGACGATGCGCGCGAAGTCATCCCCGGTGATGATGCCCACCGGCCGCTGCTCCCCGTCGACGACGAGGATCGGCAGGCCACGCCCCGGGGAAAGCTCCTCGAACACTTCTGCCAGCAGGTCGTCCGGGGCACAGGAAGCGCACCGCGAGGCAGGGGTGGCCACGTCGCGCACGCGCACTGTCTCCCTCTGCGACGGGGGAACTCTCGCGAGGCGCGGGAGGCGGAGCAGACCGCTGGGGCGTCCTTCGAAGTCGGTGAGCACCAGGGTGGAGTGGTGGGACCGCACCGCCACTTCATCGATGCAGCGTTGGACGGTCAGCCAGTCCTGGCATGTCTCCACGGGGCTGGACATCGCATCGGCCGCCCGCAGCCCGTGCAGGGCCGGGGCGATCGTGGCGTGCTGGCGTTCCGCGCCGGCGACGAACATCAGGAAGAGGCCGATGAGCGTGAGCCACAGGCCGGACAGGGCACCGCGCAGGATGGCGATCCAGCCGAGCGCGATGAGCAGGACGCCGAGGATCTGCCCCCCGCGTGCGGCCGCTCGTTCGGCCCGGTCCCGGTCTCCCGTACGCCACCACCACAGCGCCTGGACGACTCGGCCGCCGTCGAGCGGCGCGGCGGGCAGCAGATTGAACACGGCCAGGAAGAGGTTCACCCATCCCAGCCACAGCAGGACGGCTGCGGGCAGGCCCCGACCGGACACCGCCTCCAGGCCGATACCACCCCCGAGCGCGACCGCGCCGATGATGAGGCTGGCCAGCGGACCGTTGACGGCGATCAGGAAGGCCGCACCGGCCGTGCGCGGCCTGCCCATCTCGGTCATTCCGCCCAGCGCCCACAAGGTGATGCCGTGAACCTGGCTGCCCTTCCTGCGCGCCGTGATCGCGTGGGCGGCCTCATGAGCCACCAGACTGGTCAGGAGCAGCAGGGTTCCGGCCAGTCCGGCAAGGGTGTAGCCGACGTTCGCCTGGCCGGGAACCCTGGCCGGCAGGGTCTGACTGCCCAGGCTGTATCCGAAGAGCAACAGGAGCAGGGGCACGCTCCAGTGGAGGCGCAGCGGCACCCCCAGAAGGCGCCCCATCCGTACTGAGCCGTTCATCGCTTTCTCCTTCCACCAGGGTAGGAGCCGGAGAACGCGGCGCTCCCGGACATGGACGGTCAGTTTCCGGATGCTCCGGGGCCGGCGGATCCGCCGCGCCCGCGGCCGTGGCGGTCCCGGTTCCCGTCCGGGGACCTGCCGCGGTCTCGGGACGAGGCCGGGTCGGGCCGCTGATAGATGTCGGGGATGCCGTCGGCGTTCTCGTCACGGTTCTCCTCCTCGTACAGCCGCCGGTACTTGTTGTTCCGGAGCCGCAGCATCAGACAGGCCAGGAGCGCCGAGGCCAGGGATCCGAGGAGGACGGCCGCTTTGATCTGTTCCTGGTCCGCAGGGTCGGGATAGGCCAGTTCACCGATGAGCAACGAGACGGTGAAGCCGATGCCGGCCAGCATGGACACGGCCAGCAGGTCCGCCCAGGCGAGATCCCGGCCGAGTCGTGCCCTGGTGAAGCGAACGGCGAGGTAGGAGCCGCCGAGGACGCCCAGAACCTTGCCGACCGCCAGGCCCAGCGCCACACCCAGAGGTTCCGGTTCGGTGAGCACGTTGCTCAACGAGTCGCCGCTGACGCTCACGCCGGCGGCGAAGAGCGCGAACAGCGGTACGGCGACTCCGGCGGAGACGGGTCGCACCAGGTGTGAGATCCATTCGGCCGGGCGCCGGCCCTGCTCGCCGTCCTCGGCCACGCGCAGCAGGAGTCCCATGGCGACGCCGGCCACGGTGGCGTGGACACCGCTGGCGTGCGTCAGACCCCAGATCACCAGGGCGAGCGGCAGGTACCAGTACCAGCCGTGTACCTGCCTGCGGTCGTGCAGGTGGAAGAACAGTCCCAGCCCGAGCACGGCACCGATGAGGGCCGCGAGGTTGATCGTCGAGGTGTAGAAGACGGCGATGACGACGATGGCACCCAGGTCGTCGACGACGGCGAGGGTCAGCAGAAAGGCACGCAGCGCGGACGGCAGATGCGTGTCGATCACCGCCAGCACGCCCAGCGCGAAGGCGATGTCGGTGGCCATGGGAACGGCCCAGCCGTTCCATGTTCCGCCCATGCCGGTGGCAACGAGCCCATAGACCAGGGCGGGTATCGCCATGCCGCTGATCGCCGCGAGCACCGGGAGCGCGGCAGTTCCCGGGTGCCGCAGCTCGCCGACCACCAACTCGCGTTTCAGCTCCGCGCCCGCGACGAAGAAGAAGATCGCCAGCAGTCCGTCGGACGTCCAGTGGGCCACGGACAGGTCCAGGTCGAGGGCCGCGACCCCGAAGTGGACGTCACGTACGGCCTCATAGGTCCCCTTCCACGGCGTGTTGGCCCACACCAGAGCGATGACGGCCGCGGCGAGCAGCACCACACCGCCCACCGTCTCCGTGCGCAAGGCGTCCGCGACGAACCTGCGCTCGGGCAGCGGGAGATGACCGAGGACGATGCGCTTTCTGCGGGTGCGTCCGGGCATGCGGCGGGCCTTTCTCCGCCGGGAGGCGTGGAGCCGAGTGAGTGATCGCCTGCGCGCGTCAGGTTCGGCCCTGGGTACGGACGAGGTCACCGGGGTGCGGGTGCTCGGTCGTCCGAGTCGACCTCATCCTGGGGGAACCGGTGGTTCAGCGCCTCCATGAGAGCGACCAGCTCGGGGAAGATCAGGCTGGAGTTCCGCTGTGCTCACTGATTACCCCCGGGCATCGGCCGGACGCCTGCCGGACCTGCACAGACAAGGACGTCTCGACCTCTCCGCTTTTGCCGCACTTCGGCAAAATGGGAGCATGCCGACGGTGAAGCGACCCGAGGACCGGCGCCCTGCGGCACCAGGTGCCAGGGCGGCAGCACCGGATGCCTCCCTCACCGCGGGAGACTCACCTCCGGCGGTGGCCCTGGACTCCTGCCTGCGACAGCTCACCAAGGCCTCTCTCGGCAAGCGACGACTGTCCGAGGAAGATCTCGAACGGCTCCGGCAGCTCGCCGCCACAGCGGCCGGCAGAGGAACGGCCTTGCGATCGCTGGTCGCCGAGTACCTGGCCTCGGCAGGCCGGGTCTGGGCGGACCTGGCGGACTCCCGGAGCGTGGGACAGACGGAAGACCTCAAGGAGGTCGGTGCCGCTCTGATCAGGGCGATCGGTGACGCCACGGTCGCGCTGACCCAGGGGTACGAAACCGCTCACCGCTCGGCCATCCGGGGCGAGGAGGCGATGCGGCGGGAGTTCGTCGACGACCTCCTGGACGGCCGAACCGGCCTCGGCCGCCTCGCCGAGCGGGCAGAACGTTTCGGGCTGCGGCTGGTCGGCCCGCACACCGTGGCCGTCGCCCGGGCCGGAAGGCCCTTCGGAGCGGGAGACGACACCACCCGTTATGTCGAAGAGGCGATGACCTCCCGGTTCACCACGGAGGATGTCCTGATCACCGCCAAGGACAGCCTGCTCGTGTGTGTGTCGCCGGGGGCCCTTCCCCAGGTTCCGGAGTTCTTCGCCACCGCGGTGCGCGACGCTGTCGCCGAGCAGTGCCGGATCGCCGTCAGCCGCCCCCGCCCGGGCCCCAGCGGCATCGTCCGCTCGTACCAGGAGGCGCGCAGCACCCTCGACCTCGCCACCCAGCTCGGTCTGACGACCTCGTGTGTCCACGCCTCGGAACTGCTCGTCTTCCAGGTGCTCGGGAGGGACCGCGCCGCCATCACCGACCTGGTGGCCACCGTTCTCGGCGGCCTGGGGGCCGCACGCGGCGGGCCCAGGGCGCTCCTGGACACCCTGGCCGCGTACTTCGCCAGTGGCTGTCTCAACTCCGCCACGGCACGCCGGCTCGGGGTGAGCGTCCGTACCGTGACCTACCGGCTCGCCCGCATCCGGCAGCTCACCGGACACGACCCGACCGATCCCGACCAGCGGTACATCCTCCAGACCGCCGCACTCGGCGCCCGCCTTCTGGACTGGCCGACACGTCCGCTTCAGCCCTCGGAGTGACTCGTCGGCCTTCTTGCCGCAGGCAGCCATCGACCGATCACCACTCGAGACAGTCGTCAACGCCGCCGAAACCTTCACCGCTTGGGTGCGCTCTGCCCAAGTGGGACCTCACAGGAAGAACCGAGCGCTTTATCGTTGCGCTCATGCTCTCCCAGCCTTCGATGGAACCCGCCGTCTTCCACGCCGCGCTCCGCGATCAGTTCGAGGTGTTCCTCGACGAGCATCGGTCCGCCCTGCACGACAGCCTGAACGGGCTCACCGAAGAGCAGGCACGCCGGTCGCTGGTGGCGTCCAAGACCACGCTGCTCGGTCTGGTCAAGCACGCCACGTTCGTCGAGAAGGTCTGGTTCGACGAGGCCATCACCTGTCGGCCCCGTGCCGAGATCGGCATTCCCGACACGCCCGACGAGTCGTTCGACCTCCACGACGACGACACCATCGCCTCGGTCCAGGACGCCTACCGGCAGGCCTGCGCGGACTCCCGCCGCGCCACGGAGAAGCTGACGCTGGACGACCTCGTACGAGGCAACCGCCGGGGCCCACTGCCGCTGCGCTGGGTCTACCTCCACACCCTGCGCGAACTGGCCGAGCACTGCGGCCACGCCGACATCCTCCGCGAGCAGATCCTCAGCGGCGCGTAGCAGCACGGCGGAGGGAGCGGTGTCCGTGCGCTGTCGCCCCCCCCGCCACGCGACGGCGCACGAGGCGCGGAAGCTCATGCCTGTCGACCGGCCGGTCAGGACGGTCCCGCCGCAACGCGGCCTCCACTTCGGCGAGTTCCTTCGCCGGGTCGGCCATCCGGGCCAGGACGGTCAGGTCGTCCTGGCTGTAGCGGGTGCGTACGTCGTCGCGTCGTGGTGCCCCGGCTCGGCGGCCATCCGGTACCAGTGGTCGCGCAGCGCGGGCCTGCCTAGCGAGTTGAACAGCTCCGCGAGGTCGTAGGCGGCCTCCGGGTCGCCGGCCTGGGCGGCGGGCTCGATCCAGCGGAGCACGTGGCGGTCGGCCGCGCCGGCCCAGTCGCGGAGGATCTTCCCGTACGCGTACGCGTACGAGGCGTGGACGTCACCCGCCTCCGCGCGCTCGCGGAGTCCCGGCAGCCTGCGCAGGTCCTTGCCGGGCGCGACGCCGCCCGCCTCGCGTATCGCGGCGATCCGGTCGAGCTGCGCGACGACGTCCTCGTCGTCCTCGCCGACCTGACGGAACCAGCGTTCGGCCTCCTCGTACCGCCGCTGCCGCTTGCAGAGGAGGGCGAGGTTCCACTGGGCGGCCGGGTGCCCGGCGCCGGCCGCGATCTCATACCAGTGCTCGGCCACGAGCAGCTTGCCGAGCTCGATCTCGCAGTCCAGGTTGCGGCCGTTCTCCCAGCCGCGCCGGAACCATTCGGAGGCCTCCGGGACGCGGTCACCGGCTCCGCCTCCGCGATCGACCCGCACATCTCCCCGCAGTACGCGGCCATCCAGGTCAAGCGGGTGGCCGAACACAACGGCCTGAACGTCACCCAGGTCCGGCAACCGGTCGACGACCACACCGAGCCCCGCACCGCCCGCTTCCTGGGCGAGCCACACGTCAACGTGCTGAAGCTCGACATCGCGCTCAGGGAACTCACGGAGAAGAGCTGAGGGGGGTCATCCCAACCCTGGGGAGCCGGCGGAACTTGTGTGACTCCGGTCAGCGGGTCGCGAGGAGTTCGAGGGTGTCGATCACGCGGTTGGAGAAGCCCCACTCGTTGTCGTACCAGGCGACCACCTTGACGTGGCGGCCGTCGACGCGGGTGAGGGCCGAGTCGAAGATCGACGAGGCGGGGTTGCCGGTGATGTCGGACGAGACGAGCGGGTCCTCCGAGTATTCGAGGATGCCGGCGAGC
The DNA here is from genome assembly GCF_044547145.1 of Streptomyces sp. NPDC052773. NCBI lineage: Bacteria > Bacillati > Actinomycetota > Actinomycetes > Kitasatosporales > Streptomycetaceae > Streptomyces > Streptomyces sp. NPDC052773. Next base: position 226,188 of record NZ_JBITZX010000004.1, read on the forward strand.
CGTCCCTGCGCCGCGGAGCGGTACGCCGCCAGCACGTCGTCGCGTGTCACCTCGCGGGCGACGGTCGTGTTGAGTTCGACGATCGAGCCCACCGGCACCGGTACGCGGATCGAGTCGCCCGACAGCTTGCCGTCGAGGTTCGGCAGCACCAGGCCGATCGCCTTGGCGGCGCCGGTCGTGGTCGGCACGATGTTGACGGCCGCGGCCCGGGCGCGGCGGGCGTCGCGGTGCGGACCGTCCTGAAGGTTCTGCTCCTGCGTGTAGGCGTGCACCGTCGTCATGAACCCGTGCTCGATACCGGCGAGTTCGTCGAGGACCGCGGCCAGCGGCGCGAGCGCGTTGGTGGTGCAGGAGGCGTTCGAGACGATCGTGTGCACCGCCGGGTCGTAGGCGTCGGTGTTCACCCCGTACGCGAGCGTGACGTCGGCGCCGTCCGACGGCGCGCTGACGAGCACCTTCTTCGCGCCCGCGTCGAGGTGGGCGCGGGCGGCCTCGGCCGAGGTGAAGCGGCCGGTGGCTTCCAGGACGATGTCGACGCCGAGTCCGGCCCACGGCAGCCGCGCCGGTTGGCGCTCGGCCAGCACCGTGATCCGGCGGCCGTCCACGACGAGGGCGTTCCCGTCGACGGTCACCGGGCGCCCGAGCCGGCCGGCCGTGCTGTCGTAGGCGAGCAGCCGGGCGAGAGCGGCGGGCTCGGTGAGGTCGTTGACCGCCACGATCTCCAGGGCGCTGTCGCGCTCCAGCAGCGCGCGCAGCACATTGCGTCCGATGCGGCCGAATCCGTTGATGGCGATGCGAGTCATGAGTGACGTCCCTTCCCTTCGCCACCAGGCTCGCCCGTGGCTCCCGCCGCTGACAGTGGCGACATCGCCACGGTTCAAAAGGATCTCGCCACTGTCAGCGGCGCGGGTCACTCGCTCCGGTCACTCGCTTTCCTCACTCGCCCCGCGTGAAGGTGCGCCGGTACTCGCTCGGTGTCGTGCCGAGAATGCGCTGGAAGTGCAGACGCAGGTTCGCGCCGGTGCCGAGCCCGACGTCGGCGGCGATCTGCTCGACGCCGCGCTCCGAGCGTTCGAGCAGTTCACGGGCCAGGTCGATGCGGGCGCGCATCACCCACTGCATCGGCGTGTAGCCGGTCTCCTCGACGAAGCGCCGGGAGAACGTGCGCGGCGAGACCCCTGCCTGCCGCGCCAGTATGTCGAGGGTCAGGGGCTCGCCGAGACGGTGCAGCGCCCACTCGCGGGTGGCGGCGAACCGCTCGCCGAGCGGCTCGGGCACGCTGCGCGGCACGTACTGCGCCTGGCCGCCGCTGCGGTAGGGGGCGGCGACCAGACGCCGGGCCGCGTGGTTGGACGCCGCCACCCCGAGGTCACCGCGCAGGATGTGCAGGCACAGGTCGATGCCGGAGGCGGCGCCGGCCGAGGTGAGCACGCTGCCCTCGTCGACGAACAGCACGTTCTCGTCGACCCGGACGAGCGGATGCCTGGCCGCGAGCGCCCGCGTGTAGTGCCAGTGCGTCGTGGCGCGCCTGCCGTCGAGCAGTCCCGTCGCGGCGAGCGCGAAGGCACCCGTCGAGATGGCGGCGAGCCGCGCGCCCCGGTCGTGGGCGGCGATCAGCGCGTCGACGACGGCTTGCGGCGGGTCGTCGCGGTCCGGGAACCGGTAGCCGGGGACGAAGACGATGTCGGCCCACGCGAGCGCGTCGAGGCCGTGGGCGACGTGGTACGCGAGACCGTCGCCGCCGGTCACGAGACCGGGCGTCGCCCCGCACACCCGCACCTCGTACGGCATGCTCGCGCGGGTCGTGAACACCTGCGCGGGAATGCCGACGTCGAGCGGCTTCGCACCCTCCAGCACCAGGACGGCGACACGACGCAGACGGGAGGCTGGCACAGGAAGAGGTTACGCCCGGTGTGAGCCGTGAAGACCAAGCAAGAACCGGTCGCCAACCCAGCCCGCTGCCGGAGGTCTTGACGCTCCCCAGGGGGCTGGTTAGCGTCTCGGCAGACTTCATCTGATGGTTAGTCGATACGTCGGTTGAAGCCCACCGGGTGAGGGGCGGGGAGCAGGGTGACAGGGCAGATGCAGGCTCCAGGGCGGGAATCGTCGCGCGGCCGCCGTGCGCTGGTGGTCCGCGGCGGCTGGGAGGGCCACGACCCCGTCACCATCACGGATCTCTTCCTGCCGTTCCTGAAGGACCACGGCTACACCGTGGAGACCGCGGACGACCTCGCCGTCTACGAGGACGCCGGACGGCTCGCCGCCACCGACCTGGTGGTGCAGTGCTGGTCCATGGGTGAGATCACCGCCGAGCAGAGCCGCGGCCTGTCGGCTGCCGTGCGAGCCGGTACCGGCTTCGCCGGCTGGCACGGCGGCATCGTCGACGCGTTCCGCGGCGACCTCGACTACTTCCTGCTGACCGGCGGTCAGTTCCTCATGCACCCGCCCGGTTTCGTCGACCACACCGTGAACCTGGTGCCCGACCGGTCCGACCACCCGGTCGTCCAGGGGCTCGCCGACTTCCGCGTGCACACCGAGCAGTACTGGGTCGCCACCGACCCGGCCGTCGACGTGCTCGCCACCACGACCTTCGCGGCGGACGAGGACCGCGAGACCCCCGTCGTGATGCCCGCGGTGTGGACGCGCCGGCACGGCGCCGGACGCGTCTTCGTCTCCACCATCGGCCACAAGGCGGACGACTTCGACGTGCCAGAGGTGCGCACGCTGACCGAGCGGGGGCTGCTGTGGGCGAGCCGGTGAACGCGCTGCGCGTCGGACTCGTGGGGGCCGGCAACATCAGCGGCCAGTACCTCGACACCCTGGCCAGGACACCGAACCTACGGATGACCGCCGTCACCGACCTCGACCCGGCGCGCGCCGCGCAGGCCGCGGCCGGCACCGGCGCCGCGGTGGTCGGCAGCGTGACCGAACTCCTCTCCCGCGACGACGTCGACGCCGTACTCAACCTGACCGTGCCCGCCGCGCACGCCGAGGTCGCGCTGGCCGCGATCGCCGCGGGCAAGCACGTCTACGGCGAGAAACCGCTGGCCGCGACCCGCGAGGAGGCCGCGGCCGTGCTCGCCGCGGCGCGCGCCGCCGGCGTCCGCGTCGGCTGCGCGCCGGACACCGTGCTCGGCACCGGCATCCAGACCGCCCGCCGCGCCGTCGACGACGGCCTGATCGGCACCCCGGTCGCCGCGACCGCGTTCATGACCACCGCCGGACACGAAAGCTGGCACCCCGACCCGGAGTTCTACTACCGGCCGGGCGGCGGGCCGCTGCTCGACATGGGCCCGTACTACCTGTCCGCCCTGGTCCACCTGCTGGGCCCCGTCACCGCGGTCACCGGCGCCGCCTCCGCACCGCGCACCGAGCGGGAGATCGGCTCGGGCCCGCGCGCCGGACAGCGCTTCCCCGTCGAGGTCGACACCCACGTCACCGGAATCCTCCGCCACGAGGGCGGCGCCCTGTCCACCCTCGTGATGAGCTTCGACGTACACGCGGCCCGGCTGCCCAGGATCGAGGTGTACGGCACTCAGGGGTCCCTCTCGGTCCCCGACCCCAACCACTTCGACGGGGAGGTCGAGCGCTACGCCCCGGACCGGAGGGAGTGGGAAGCGCTGCCGGTGTCCGCCGGGTACCCGGGCGCCGGACGCGGCACAGGACTCGCCGACCTGGCGGACGCCCTCGCCACCGGACGGCCGCACCGCGCCTCCGCCGAACTGGCCGCGCACGTCCTGGACGTGATGCTCACCCTGCTGGACTCGGCCCACGCCGGCGGCACACTGCCGGTGACCGGTTGCCCGCGCCCCGCCCCGGTCGACCTGCCGGCCACCGACGCGCCGACCGCCCGCGTACCGGCTGCGCGTGCGGCCTCAGCCGACGGCGAACAGGAGCGCGGCGTTCTGTCCGCCGAACCCGCATGACGTGGACAGCGCGGTGGTCATGGCGGTACAGGGGACGGCTGATCCACCGCCGGAGGCCGGGGGCGACTGGGGTGTCACGAAATGTGATCGTGGAGTCCGACGGCGCTCCGACCTCTTGACCCGTGCGGACGCGGCCCACTATTTTGCGGTAGACGTCGACCCGTGACTTTCGAAAGGAGGCGACCAGCTCATGAACATCAGCTCTGATCTCGGTCGCCTCGCCCAGTGCACCGTCTGGGTTCCGGGTCGTATCGCGCACGGCTGCTGAGCACGCCGTTCTGATGTGCCCGTCGCGGCACATTCCAGGTTTTACGCCATCCTCTCCCGGCACGTCGCTGTCGCGTGCCGTTCCGCGCCCGCTTTTCTGACGTGGCGCGTCTGAACACAGAAAGCTGCCTGGAATTGGCGAACATGATGTATCGACCCATCACGCACCGAAACGAAGGCCTGTCATGGTAGGCGCACGGATCACGGTCAACGGGAAAGAAGCACCGATTTCACCGGCTGCGCCCCACACCACAGTGCTGGACTTTCTGCGCGAGCGCGGCCTCACCGGCACCAAGGAGGGCTGTGCCGAGGGTGAGTGCGGCGCCTGTTCGGTGCTCGTGGCCCGTCCCGGAGTGAACAAGCCCACCGACTGGGTGGCGGTCAACGCCTGCCTGGTCCCGGTCGCCGCGCTCGACGGCCAGGAGATCGTCACCTCGGAAGGTCTCGCCACCGCCGGCGAACCGGGCACTCCGCCCACCCTGCACCCGGTGCAGGAGGAGATGGCGGTCCGCGGCGGCTCCCAGTGCGGATACTGCACGCCGGGCTTCATCTGCAGCATGGCCGCCGAGTACTACCGGCCCGACCGCTGCGCGCACGCGGACTCCGCCGACAGCACCGACGCCGAGCACGGTCCGAACGGATTCGACCTGCACGCGCTGAGCGGAAACCTGTGCCGCTGCACCGGCTACCGCCCGATCCGCGACGCCGCCTTCGCCGTCGGGGAGCCCACCGACGACGACCCGCTGGCCCAGCGGCGCGAGCAGTCCCCGCCCGCACCGGTCGCCACCGAGTACGTCCAGGACGACAGCGCGTTCGTACGCAAGAGCACTCTGGCCGAGACGCTGCGGGTGCTGCGCGAGCGGCCCGACGCGGTGGTCGTCGCCGGTTCCACCGACTGGGGCGTCGAGGTCAACATCCGCGCCCGCAGGGCCAGTTGCGTGGTCGCCGTCGACCGGCTGCCCGAACTGCGCGAGCTGCGCGTCGAGGACGACCGCATCGAGATCGGGGCGGCGCTCACGCTCACCGAGATCGAACGCCGCCTCGACGGCAGTGTCCCGCTGCTCGCGGAGCTGTTCCCGCAGTTCGCCTCCCGGCTCATCCGCAACAGCGCGACCCTCGGCGGCAACCTGGGTACCGGCTCCCCGATCGGCGACAGCCCGCCGGTGCTGCTCGCGCTGGAGGCGTCGCTGGTCCTCGCCGACGCCGACGGTGAGCGCGAGGTCCCGCTGGCGGACTACTTCACCGGCTACCGGCAGAGTGTGCGCCGCCCCGGCGAACTGATCCGCGCGGTGCGTATCCCGCTGCCGCTGTCCCCGGTCACGGCCTTCCACAAGATCGCCAAGCGGCGGTTCGACGACATCTCGAGCGTGGCCGTCGCCTTCGCGCTCGACATCGAGGACGGAATCGTCCGCAAGGCGCGCATCGGCCTGGGCGGCGTCGCCGCCACCCCGATCCGCGCGCTCAGCACCGAGGCCGCCCTGGAGGGCAAGCCCTGGTCGGCGGAGACCGTCGAGGCCGCGGCGGCGGTGCTGCGGGGCGAGGGCACACCGATGAACGATCATCGCGCCAGCGCCCTCTACCGCTCCGCGATGCTCGGCCAGAGCCTGCTGAAGCTGCACGCGCAAACCACCGAGGCGGTGCCGTCATGAGCCACTTGTCCCAGCGTCCCGAGAAGCCCGTCGTCGGCGTCTCCATGCCGCACGAGAGCGCGACCCTGCACGTCACCGGCACCGCGCTCTACACCGACGACCTCGTGTACCGCACCAAGGACGTGCTGCACGCCTACCCGGTCCAGGTCATGAAGGCCCACGGTCGGATCACCGCGCTGCGCACCGAGCCCGCGCTCGCCGTGCCCGGCGTGGTCCGCGTCCTGACCGGGGCCGACGTGCCCGGCGTCAACGACGCCGGCATGAAGCACGACGAGCCGCTCTTCCCCGACGAGGTCATGTTCCACGGCCACGCCGTCGCCTGGGTGCTCGGTGAGACCCTGGAGGCGGCCCGGCTCGGCGCGGCGGCCGTCAAGGTGGAGCTCGAGGAACTGCCCTCCCTGATCACCCTCCAGGACGCGATGGCGGCCGGCAGCTACCACGGTGCCCGGCCCGTGATGGAGACCGGCGACGTCGACGCCGGCTTCGCCGAGTCCGCGCACGTGTTCACCGGCGAGTTCCAGTTCGCCGGCCAGGAGCACTTCTACCTCGAGACGCACGCCGCGCTCGCCCAGGTCGACGAGAACGGGCAGGTGTTCATCCAGAGCAGCACCCAGCACCCCTCGGAGACCCAGGAGATCGTCTCCCACGTGCTCGGCGTGCCCGCCCACGAGGTCACCGTGCAGTGCCTGCGCATGGGCGGCGGCTTCGGCGGCAAGGAGATGCAGCCGCACGGGTTCGCGGCCGTCGCCGCGCTCGGCGCCAAGCTGACCGGCCGCCCGGTCCGGTTCCGGCTCAACCGGACCCAGGACCTCACCATGTCCGGCAAGCGCCACGGCTTCCACGCCACGTGGAAGATCGGCTTCGACGCGGACGGCCGTATCCAGGCCCTGGACGCCACCCTCGTCGCGGACGGCGGCTGGAGCCTGGACCTGTCCGAGCCGGTGCTGGCCCGCGCCCTGTGCCACATCGACAACACCTACTGGATCCCCAACGCGCGCGTCGCCGGCCGGATCGCCAAGACCAACACGGTCTCCAACACCGCCTTCCGCGGCTTCGGCGGACCGCAGGGCATGCTGGTGATCGAGGACATCCTCGGCCGCTGCGCGCCGAAGCTGGGCCTGGACCCCATGGAGCTGCGCGAGCGCAACTTCTACCGGCCGGGCCAGGGCCAGACGACGCCGTACGGACAGCCGGTCACGCAGGCCGAGCGGATCTCCACGGTCTGGCAGCAGGTCAAGGACAGCGCCGGCATCGCCGACCGCAAGCGGGAGATCGCCGCGTTCAACGCCGCGCACCCGCACACCAAGCGGGCCCTCGCGCTCACCGGCATCAAGTTCGGCATCTCGTTCAACCTGACCGCCTTCAACCAGGGCGGCGCGCTGGTGCTGATCTACAAGGACGGCTCCGTCCTGATCAACCACGGCGGCACCGAGATGGGCCAGGGCCTGCACACCAAGATGATGCAGGTGGCCGCGACCACCCTGGGCATCCCGCTGCACAAGGTCCGCCTCGCCCCCACCCGTACCGACAAGGTGCCCAACACCTCGGCGACCGCCGCGAGTTCGGGTGCGGACCTCAACGGCGGTGCGATCAAGAACGCCTGTGAGCAGTTGCGTGAGCGGCTGCTCCAGGTGGCCGCGACCCAGCTCGGCGCGAACCCGTCGGACGTGCGCATCGTCGAGGGCGTCGCGCGCGCCCTCGGCAGCGACAAGGAGCTGGCCTGGGACGACCTGGTGCGCACCGCGTACTTCCAGCGGGTCCAGCTCTCCGCGGCCGGCTTCTACCGGACCGAGGGGCTGCACTGGGACGCCAAGACGTTCCGGGGCTCGCCGTTCAAGTACTTCGCGCACGGCGCCGCCGCCACCGAGGTGGAGGTCGACGGATTCACCGGGGCGTACCGCATCCGGCGGGTCGACATCGTGCACGACGTCGGCGACAGCCTCTCCCCGATGATCGACATCGGTCAGGTCGAGGGCGGCTTCGTGCAGGGCGCGGGCTGGCTGACCCTGGAGGACCTGCGCTGGGACGTCAGCGACGGCCCGAACCGGGGCCGGCTGCTGACCCAGGCCGCGAGCACCTACAAGCTGCCGAGCTTCTCGGAGATGCCCGAGGAGTTCAACGTCACGCTGCTGGAGAACGCCACCGAGGAGGGCGCGGTCTACGGCTCCAAGGCGGTGGGCGAGCCTCCGCTGATGCTGGCGTTCTCGGTGCGCGAGGCGCTGCGGCAGGCAGCCGCCGCGTTCGGGCCGAGCGGGGTCAGTGTAGAGCTGGCCTCGCCCGCGACGCCGGAAGCGGTGTACTGGGCGATCCAGGCGGCCCGCCAGGGCGGTGCCTCCGGCAGCGGTCAGGCCGCAGGCGTGGCTCACGTCGACGGCGCGGTCCGCACCGACGCCAAAGCGCTGAGCGGTGCCTGACATGACCTGGGTCGGCGCGGTCGCGCGGCTGCGAGCACGCCGGGAGCCCGGTGTGCTGGTGACCGTCGCGACCGTGCGCGGCCACGCTCCGCGTGACGCCGGCGCCAAGCTCGTCGTGGGGCGGACCGAGACGTGGGGCTCGATCGGCGGCGGCAACGTCGAGGCCGTCGCCATCGACCGGGCCCGGGAGATGATCGCCGCGTCCAAGCCGGAGCCGGAGCTGATCGATTTCGCCCTGAACGACAAGGTGACCAACCAGCACGGCGTGCAGTGCTGCGGCGGCACCGTCTCGGTGCTGCTCGAACCGCTGCCGGTGGTCAGGGCGGTGGCGATCTTCGGGGTCGGCCATGTCGGCCTGGAACTGGCGCGCATCCTCGCACGTCAGGACCTCGACCTGCATCTGATCGACTCCCGGGCCGATCTCCTCACCCCGGAACGGCTCGGCGTACTGGCCGACGCGGTGGCGCAGGTGCACACCCACCACACACCGCTGCTGCCCGAGGAGGTGCTGGCCGAGCTGCCGCACGGCACGCACATCCTGATCATGACCCATGACCACGCCGAGGACGCCGCCCTGTGCGACGCCGCTCTGCGCACGTCCCACCTCGGGTCCATCGGGCTGATCGGGTCGGCGGCCAAGTGGGCGCGGTTCCGCAAGCTCCTCTCCACCGAGGGCGGACACGACGAGGCCACCATCGACCGGATCAAGACCCCGATCGGGCTGGCCGACATCACCGGCAAGGAACCGGCGACCATCGCCGTGAGTGTCGCCGCGGATCTGCTGCGCACCTTCGAGAACGAGGGTGACTGACCCTCCCGGCCGGGACCGACGGGGTGCCCCGCACGTACGCGTGCGGGGCACCCCTGGCTGCGGGAGCGCTCCCATAACGCGGGCGCGCTGCTGCTTTCCGTTTCGGTGCGGGGGAGGACCGGGAGGGATCAGCGGCCGACGGCGCAGGCGTCGCCGTTCAGCGTGAACCGGGGCGGCGGCGAGGCGTCGCCGGTGTGCTGGGCGAGATAGCCGAGGGTCACGCTCGCGCCCGGCGCGATGGTGCCGTTGTACGAGGCGTTGGTCGCCGTGATCGTGTTGCTGCCCTGGGTGAGGTCCGTGTTCCAGTCGGAGACGACGGTCTGCCCGAGCGCCAGCGGGAACTTCAGCGTCCAGCCGTTCACCGGCGTGGTGCCGGTGTTGGTGACGGTGAGGTCGACCGTCGTGCCGGTGCCCCAGGACTTCACGGTGCGGTCCACGCGGCAGGTGGGTTCCTCCCGCTCGAACGACACCCGGTGCAGGCCGCCGGGCAGGTCGTTCACCACGTAGAACTCACCCTCGGCCGTGGTGCCGATCGACGTCACCTGCGTGGGCATCTCACCGATCTCGGCCTGCTCGTAACCACCCCTGCCGTCCGGCCGCAGCGCCCAGACCGTGGACGAGCAGTAGTCGGTCGCGATGTACGTGCCGCCGACCAGGTCGGCGTAGGCGCGGCCCCGGTAGACATGACCGCCGATCACCGAACAGCCGCCGGTGTACGGCGAGTACGTGAACACCGGCTTCGTGTACTCCTCGCCGGGCGGGCAGTGGCCGCCCTCGAACTTCTCCAGACCCTCGTAGCAGGACCAGCCGAGGTTCGACCCGCCCTGCCCGGGCCGGAGATGGTCGACCTCCTCCCAGCGGCCCTGTCCGACGTCGCCGATCCACATCGAGCCGTCGGCGCTGTCGAAGGAGAACCGCCACGGGTTGCGCAGCCCGTACAGCCAGATCTCCGGGCGCGCGCCGGCGGTGCCGACGAAGGGGTTGTCGGCCGGGACGCAGTACGCGAGCGCGCCGCAGGTGCGGCTGACGTCGACGCGCACGATCTTGCCCAGCAGGGTGTCCAGCCGCTGCCCGGCGCGCAACGGGTCGGCGGAGCCGCCGCCGTCGCCGATGCTCCAGTACAGGTGACCGTCGGGGCCGAAGGCGAGCTGACCGCCGTTGTGGTTGCTGTACTCGGCGTGCTCCTGCGAGAGCAGGACCTCCAGCCGCGACTCGTCGAGCCGGTAGCGGGCGAGGGTGACCGCGCCGTCGGGCAGAGCCGTGTACGCCAGGTAGACGTCCTGGCTCTCGGCGAAGTCGGGCGGCAGGGCGATGCCGAGCAGGCCGCGCTCGTTGCCCGACTCGTCGATGGCGGAGGTGATGTCGATCAGCGGGGTGCGGGCGAGGCCGGTGTCGGGGTGGTACGCGCGGACGGTGCCGGGCTTCTCCGTGATGAACAGGCGGCCGGTGCCGTCGTCGGGGGCGGCCAGGGCGGTGGGGCGTCGCAGCCCGGAGGCGACCTGGGTGGTGGTGGCGTGGAGGGACGGAAGGGGGACCGTCGACGTCGCGTCCGACCGGGGGGCGGTTGCCGGAGCGGTGGTGGCGGATGTCGCCGTGAGGGGCTGTGCGGCGGCGGTCAGCGGGGCGAGCACGGACGGCCCGGCCAGTAGGGATAAGAGGAGGACGAGCAGCAGGGGGCCCGTCCGTCGGCGTCGTGACATGTCGGCTCCAGGAGCGAGATCGCGTGCATGGCGGTGGCGCTTCCTTGGGAACACAGCGCGATCGGGCCGCTGCCCCGGCCTTGTCGGTGCCGGTCACGAGCGGCCTCGGGCGGAGGGACGCGGTGCGGGAACCGGCCGAGTCGAACCGGCCGGACCGAGCCAACGGGTCCTGCCCTGCGATGCGCTGTCCCGTGACGGTATCCGCTCTCCCCTCCGTCACACCAGGTCCGTACCGCAACTTCCGGCCGTCCTGCCCCGTCCCGCTGCGACGAGGGAGGCCGTCCTGCCCCGTCCCGCTGTGACGACGGAGGCCGTCCTGCCCCCTCCCGCTGCGAAGGTGGCGGCCGTCCTGTCCCGTCCCGTTGCGACGGTGGCGGCCGGTCGCGCGGACCGGTGCCTCGCACGCCGTGTCGTGCACCGGCACCCGCCCGCGCTCGGAACGCGCCTCGAACGGGGGCCGCGTACCACCCCGCCCCGGATGACAGCGCTCACCACCGGGTATGGCGGCCGTTTCTCCTCGGAAGGCTCCCTGGTGCCCTCGCTGGGGCGCCGGAGAGACAGAGGGGGCCGGCCACCGCGATCACCAAGATCATCGCCCGGGTCGTCACCGCCGACCTGGAGTACTACACCATCCGGCTACGACGGCCCTTCGCCACGACACCCACCGTCACCGCGACCGTCGCGGGCCGCGCCTGGCGACTGCTGGACAACGCCCACGTCATCCGCGCCACCCCGCAGGAGATCGACATCTGCACCGGAGACGACCGAGGCAACCGGGGCGACCGCGACTTCCACTTCCAGATCATCGAGCAGCCGCGGCGGGGGTCGGTGTGAACGAACCCTGCGCAGGGGGCGGAAGGACGGCGGCGTCAGCCGGTCAGGGGCAGGGGCCGCCACTGGCCCTCCCCTCGGCCTTCCCCGGCGCGGCCGAGGCCGCTGCGCCACACCAGCGTCCCACCGATCAGGCCGGGCGTGTCCCGGGTGGCGAGGGCCGGGGCTTCCAGCATGTCGGCCGCCTCTTCGAGGTAGGTGACCAGGGTGTCGAGTTCCTCGTCGGGGGAATCGCCGTAGCGGGACCAGCGGCCCAGGTAGCCGGTCGCGGCGTCCAGGTAGAGCCCCGACGTGGTGTCGGCCGGGCTCCAGGCGACCACCGGTATCCAGGTGGCCTTCCACACGGTGATCCGCTCGTCCTCCGGGCGGCCGGCGTCACGGACGTCCTCGCGGGCCTGCGTCTCCCTCCACCGCCGGTGGACGTCGGCCACGGCGTCGAGGGGCATCAACACCCTGTTCCCCGGAAGGCAGCCCCAGCCGTCGGCCCCGTCGTCGCCCGCCGTCAGCTGCCACAGCACGCGTAGCCCGATGGGTATCGGGACGCCGAGGTCGGCCTCCAGGGCGGCGAGGGCGGCGGGGCTCGCGCCGGGGCGGAGCGCGGCGTAGGAGTCGGGGGCGTTGCGCCGGAGCCAGCCGGTGATGCGCTGCCAGGCATCGGCGACCTGCCGTACGGCGACCGCGTCGGCGGCAGGATCGGCAGGCCGCGCCTGCTCGTCGTACGGGTCCTCGTCCGCCTCCTCCCCGTCGCTGGAGGCGTCTTCGGAGGACACCGCCATCAGGAACCGGAGCTCGACCCGGTCCGGCTCGCGGATATACCCGAAGTCCAGGTCGGGGCAGTCCTCGAACATGTCCCGGTCGACCCTCACGCTCAGAATGCCCGGCAGCCCCGAGGGACGGCCCATGTCGGGGTCGTCGGCCAGCCGGCCCGCCAGGGCCTTCAACGCGTAGGTGGCGCCGGCCCCCAGACGGGCGGCGATGTCGTGTACGTCCGGCTGGATGTCGACCTTCACGGCCTGATGCTCCTTGCTGCCAGGGGAGGAGGGCACACGGTGCCCTCACACCCTAGGCCGCATCCCGAACCGCCTGACCCGCGGGGCGAGTTGTTCGTCGCCCCGCGGGACAGGGCCAGACGGTCGTCAGCCGCCCCTGAGGTCAGCCGTCCTTGCCCATGGCCTTGCGTACGGCGTCGCGGGTGCGGTCGACGATGGCCGCGACGGGGCCGATGGTGAGGTTCTTGGCCGCCGACTCCGTGCCGGGATGCGGGTGGGTCGGGGCCGTCGCCTCGGCCGCGCGCAGGACGGAGGCCATGGCGGCGAGCTGGGCCTTGTCGGCGTGGCGGCGGATGTGGTTGAACTCGTAGCGCTCCTCGGCACGGGCGTGCGCCATCACGTCCAGGCGGAGCGCCTGGAGCCGGGGCATGAACTCCGGGTCGTCCGGGTCCATGTCGTCCAGCCGGGCCAGGGCCTCCTCGGCTTCCCGTTCCTCGGCGAGGCGGTCGGCGACGATCTTCTCCCCGTCCGGGACGGACCTACGGGTGAAGGGCCGGATCACCTCCTCCTCGGCCGTCTCGTGCACGGCGAGCAGCCGGACCAGACGGCGGAAGGCCGCCCGGCGTTCGTCCCCGGTGGCCTGCTCGACCTCGTCGAACAGGTTGCGGATGTCGCCGTGCTGACGCATCAGCAGGGCGACGACGTCGGCGTCGGACGCGGCGATACCGGCCATGTCAGCTCCTCTCCCGGGACGCGGCGTCCGGGTGCGGGCCCTCGGTCTCCAGCCGGTACTCGCCGCCGAGGAGTTCCCGGTGCTGCGCCATCACCTGCTCGCTGGGCGGCTCCTCGCCGCCGTGGATCTGCGCCTGGAGCTGCTCGAACCGCTCGTGCGCCTCCCGGACGTACCCGCTGCCGAGGGTGGTCAGATCCATCTGGGTCTCCAGCAGGCCCCGTACGAACTGCTTGTTCTCCTCGAACGTCAGCACGTTCGGCAGCTCCGGTGCCAGGATCTCCTGCGGCTCCCGGCCGTCGTGGTGGCGCATGAGATCACAGGCGATGCGCAGGTGCTCCAGCTCCATGTTGAGGTGGAGCTCCCAGATCGCCTTCACCCGCGGGTCCGACTCCTGCTCCATGAACGAGTGGTAGAGGTAGCACTCGTTGTACTCGTGGTTGACCAGCTGCTCCCACCACGTCTCGCCCGGGTCGACCAGCGACTCGTAGTGCGTGACGTGCTCCTCCTCGATCAGCCCGATCTCCTGGTACAGCTGGCGCGCGATGGGCTCCATGTACTGGGGGCCGACGTTCATGTAGAAGTTCATGGTCTGCTGCTCCGCCGACATGATCGTCAGCGCGTGCAGCTTCGACAGCGGGTTCGTGGTCGTGCGGTCGTAGGGGTCGCGCACGTTGTCGGCCGGGTGGCGGTGGTGGAACTTGGTCGGGCGGCCCGGCATGACCTCGGTGAGCCCGTCGACGATCGACTCCGCCTTGCGGTGCTCGATCATCTCGTAGAGGTTGGCGTACCGGTACAGGTGGTCGAAGTCCTCCAGCACACCGAACTCGTACGCCTGCCGCAGATACGGGTCGGGTTCGTGGCGGGCGACCCAGCCGGTGAGGTCGACGGCCACCTGCTCGTAGGCGATGGTCGTCTCCAGCACCGAGGCCAGGCCGGGCAGCAGCCAGTTGACCGCCTTCTGCTGCTGGGCCTCGATGTACCGGACCTCCGCCAGCTGCCGCTTGACGTCCGGATCGACGGTGTTGCGGGAGAGGTGGTGGCTGAACAGGATCGCCTCCACCTCGATGCCGTTCATCGTGATGATCCGGCAGCGGGTGTACGGGTCACCGCGGTCCGGATCGATGGGCTCCACGTTCAGCTCCCGCCAGTTGCGCAGCTGGCGGTCGAGGGGGATGCCTTGGTGTTCGAGAGGGGTGAAGCCCATGGGGTCTCCCGGGTCTCCTGGGCCGGCGGCCGTGTGCGGGCGGGCCGGCGGCCGGTCTGCGGACGGGCCGCCGACGAGTACCCGCCCCCCGTCGCGCCGAAAACGAGCGCGGCCCGAGTCGGCCCGGATGGCCCGCCCCGCGCGCGCCGACGCCGCGGGCGTGCGAGCGTGGAGGTCGTGGAGTGTCCGTGCCCGGGGACTCCCGGACTGCCGGGTCAGCCGGTGGCCCGGCCGCGCGGCGGTGGCCCCACGTCGGAGTGGCGGCCCGGGGCGCGGCGCGCGTGGCGCTGTCCGGGGCCCAGTCCGTCGCGGGCGGCCAGCGCGTCCGCCACGGCCCCGGTCACGAAGGCGTAGACCGCCTTGTGCAGCAGATCGACCGCGAGTTCCCCGCGCGGCCAGGTCTGCGGCGGCGCGCCGACGCCGGTGGCGTTCTCGAGGATCTGGTCGTTGGTCAGCCGTACGACCGCGAACTGCGCCGATGCCCAGGGGCCGCGCAGACCGGCCTGCGCCATGATCGAGCGCACGACGCCGAGCAGGGCGCCCTGGCCCGCGTGCATGACCCAGTTGAGCGGCGCCGGTTGGCGGCGCGGGCGCTCGGGCAGACCGGTGAGGCGCTCCAGGGTGCGCGCGGGGACGTGGGAGTCGGGGCGTCCGGTCAGCCGCTGCTCGGCCTTCTCGCCCAGCGTCATCACCAGCACACCGGCCGTACCGGCGACCAGACCCTGCCATGCCGCTCGCTTCATCATGCCGCGCCGAGTACCCCGACGGGCGACCCTCGACGCCGAGCCGGGCCTCGCGGGCGCCGAGCGTCAGCCGGCCGAGGGCAGCGGGCGTCCGGCGAGGTCGCGGGCCTCGTCGGCGGGGACGCCGAGCATCCGGAGCATCATCTCCGCCATGGTGCGCGCGGTCGCGTCCCGGTCGGCGCCGGGACGCGTGAGGTGCAGGTCGAGGAGGGCCAGCAGGCTGCCGCCGAGGGCGGAGAGGGCGATCTCGGGGTCGGTGACGGTGAAGCGGCCGGAGGCCTGGCCGGTCCGGATGTCGCCCAGCGCGCGGGGGGACAGGCCGCGGTCGGAGTGGATGTGGCCGAGGCCGCGGCGGCGCAGGATCCGCATCATCTCGGGGTGGGAGTCGGCCAGGGCGGCGCTGAGCCGCACCCCGAAGGCGACGCGCTCGGCCGGGTCGTCGACGCCGCTCAGCCGCGCGTCGATCTCCTGCCCGTACTCGTCGAGGGCGTCGAGCACCGCCTGGTCGAAGAGGGCGGTCTTGGAGTCGAAGTGGTTGTAGAAGGAGCCGAAGCCCACGTCCGCCCGGTCCGCGATGGCCTGGATGCTCACGCTGGTGTCGTCGGACTCGGCCAGGATCTCCCGGGCCGCGCGGATGAGTGCCTGCCGGGTGGCGGCGCGGCGGCGTTCGAAGCGGTTCGCGGGCGGGGCTGACGTCGGCATGGGGTGAGTTTATCCATGGTCGGCAAGATTGATGGTTTCATCAGAAAGGTCGGCGCAGACCGTTGACGCCGAAGTTGTCAGAGCTGATGATTTCCTCAAACAGCAGCCACGGAGGGCCCATGCCTGACCCCCGCAGCACCGCCACCGACCTCAAGACGGCCCAGCAGGACCTGCACAGCGAACACGGCGCCCTGCGCGGCGAGCCCCCCGGCCGCTCCCGCAACCCGGTGATCAAGGTGGCCGATCTGGCCTGGCTGGAATTCGAGAAACCCGATCTGCGCCGGGCCGAGGTGTTCGCCCGCGACTTCGGCTTCACCGTCGCCGCCCGCACCGAACGGGAGCTGTGGCTGCGCGGCACCTTCGCCGGCCCGCCCTGCGCGGTGATCCGCGAGGGCCGTACGTCCCGGTTCATCGGCCCGGCCTTCCGGGCGGCCGAGCGGCCCGATCTCGACCGGCTGGCCCGCGCCACCGGCTCCGCCGTGCGGGACGCGGACGTGCCGGGCGGCGGGAAGGCCGTCGACCTGCTGGACCCCTCGGGCTTCCCGGTACGGGTCGTGCACTGCGCCGAGCCCCTGCCCGCGCTGCCCGGACAGCAGCCGCAGCTCCTCAACTTCGGCACCGAGCACCGGCGTACGAACGCCACCCAGCGCCCGCCGCGCGAGCCGTCCCGCATCCAGCGGCTGGGACACGTGGTGCTGGAGACCCGTGTGTTCAGCCGCGCCCTCGACTGGTATCTGGACACCCTCGGCATGATCGTGTCCGACTTCCTCTTCCTGGACGGTCAGCGCGACCGGGGGCCGACGATGGCGTTCGTCCGCTGCGACCGGGGGAGCGAGCCGGCCGACCACCACACCCTGGCGATGCACCTCGGGCCCGGCACCGGCTACGTCCACTCCGCCTACCAGGTCACCGACCTCGACGCGCTCGCCGCGGGCGGCGAGTACCTGAGGGAGCGCGGCTACCGGCGCAGCTGGGGCATCGGCCGGCACATCCAGGGCAGCCAGCTCTTCGACTACTGGCGCGACCCGGACCGCCTCATGCTGGAGCACTTCGCCGACGGCGACCTCTTCTCCTGCGACGTCGAGCCCGGTTGGGCGCCGATGTCGACGAGCGGCCTGGCGCAGTGGGGCCCGCCGGCCACCCGTGACTTCCTCGGCGCCGGCCCGTCGCCCAAGCGGCTGCGCGAGGTCGTGGAGGCCCTGCGCGGCGACAACGAGCTCGACCCCGCCCGGCTGCTGGGCCTGCTGAAGGCCGTCAACTCCTGAGGACGAACTCCTGGGCGCCCCCTCCAGCACCCCCTCCTGAGCGCCCCCCTGAGCGCCGCCCCCTGAGCACCGACCCGAAGGCACTGACATGACCACGAACGTCCTGCGCACCGCCGACGGCTGGTGGGCCGTCCTTCCCCGCGCCCTCGACCCGGCCCGGCACCCTGCCGGAAGCCCTGCCGGAAACCCCGCCCGGACAGGGGAGCCCCCGGCCGGCCGAGCCGTCCGGATCGACACCGCCGCGGCCACCACCGCCGAACTGCTCGCCGACCGGGCCGCCGTCCGCGAGGCCGTCCGGGGGGCCGTCGCCTCCGACGCGCCGGGTACGCCCCTCGCCGACCTCGCGGCGCTGTCCCCGGTCACCACCCCCTGCCGCGTGGTCGCCCAGATGGTCAACTACCGCAGCCACGCCCGCGATTCGGGCTTCACCGGCGAGATCCCGCCCACCTTCTTCCGCAAAGCCTCCGGGTCGGTCAGCGGCCCCCGGGACACCATCGTCCGGCCCCCGCACGTGCGGTTCCTGGACTACGAGATCGAACTGGGCCTCGTCATGGGCGCGCCGCTGCCGGTCGGCACCGTCGTCACGGAGCGGGACCTGCCCGCGTACGTCGCCGGGCTCGTCCTCACCAACGACGTCAGCGCCCGCGACGTCCAGCTCACCAAGACGCAGTTCTACGAGAGCAAGTCCTATCCGACCTTCACCCCCACCGGGCCCCACCTCGCCCTGCTGGAGCCGGAGGACTTCCCGCACCTGACGAATCTGCGGCTGCGGCTGAGCGTCAACGGGGAGCCGCGCCAGGACCGCACCCTGGCCGACATGATCGTCCGTCCCGCCGAGGCGCTGACGCTGCTGGCCCGCTTCCAGACCCTCGCCCCCGGTGACCTGCTGCTGACGGGCACTCCGGGCGGTACGGCGCTGAAGGCACCGCCCAAGCCGGTGGAGAAGATCGGCGCGCTGCTGCCGCCGGCCGTGAAGTGGAAGGCGTTCTTCAAGAGCCAGGCCCGCAACCCGCGTTACCTGCGCGCCGGTGACCTGATCACCGCCACCATCGCCACCCCGGACGGCCGGATCGACCTCGGTGAGCAGCGCACCGCGGTCGCGGACGCGCCGGGTAGCCGGGTAGCCGGGTAGCCGGGTAGAGCGCCGGACGCCCGAGAAGAGCACATGGACACGCAATCGCAGACCACACAGGTCGTCATCGTCGGGGCGGGCCCCGTCGGCGTCACCGCCGCGATCCTGCTCGCCCGCCGCGGGGTGCGCAGCGTGCTGCTGGAGCGGCACCGGGACGTGTACCCGCTGCCCCGCGCCGTCGCGGTGGACGACGAGGCCCGCCGCATCCTCCAAGCCGTCGGCGTGCACGAGGAATTCGCCGCCATCGCCCGCCCGGCCAAGGGCCTGCGGCTGCTGGACGCCCGGCACCGGGTGATGGGGGAGTTCCGGCGGGACGCCCCGCACGGCCACCACGGCTTCCCGCAGACCACCCTCTTCGACCAGCCGGAACTGGAGCGGCTGCTGCGGCGCGCGCTGGCCCGGCACCCGGAGTGCGAGCTGCGCGGCGGAGCGGAGGCCGTCGCCGTGGAGCAGGACCTGCCCGGAGGCGGCCCTGCCCCGGTGCGGGTCACCCTGCGCGACGGGACCCGGGGCGGGGCGGTGGACCACCTTTGGGCCGACGCCGTCCTGGGCTGCGACGGCGCCCGCAGTCTCACCCGGGACGCGATCGGCGCCGTATGGGAGGACCTGCGGTTCGAGGAGACATGGACGGTCCTCGACGTGCGCACCGCACTGCCGGTGCGGACCTGGGAGGGAGTCGACCAGGTCTGCGACCCCGCCCGGCCCGGCACGTTTATGCGGATCGGCGAGGACCGCTACCGCTGGGAGTTCCGGCTGGGCGCGGACCGCGGGAACCTGCGCGAGCTGGTGGCACCCTGGGTGGACGTCCCGGCCGGCGGTGACGGCTTCGAGGTGATACGGCAGGCGCGGTACACCTTCCAGGCCCGCATCGCCGACCGCTGGCGCCGGGGCCGGGTCTTCCTGCTCGGGGACGCCGCGCACCTGACCCCGCCGTTCGTCGGACAGGGCCTGTGCTCGGGACTGCGCGACGCCCACAACCTCGCCTGGAAGCTGGCCCGGGTGCTGGAACAGGGGGCGGACGACCGGCTGCTCGACTCCTACCAGGGCGAGCGCAAGCCGCACGCCCGGCGCATGATCCGTCTCGCGATCACGACGGGCTGGGCGATGACCGGGGGACAGGACCGGGCCGCCGCCGTACGGCGCACCGCGCTCGGGATGGCCTGCCGTATCCCCGCGCTGACCTCGTACCTCACCGCGCACGGCCTCAGCCCGGCCCTGCCCCGGGGACCCTTGACGCGCCACGGTCACGGCCACGGCCCCCGCGTCACCGGCCGCGGCCTGGCGGGCGCCCTCGTCCCCCAGCCGTGGGTCACGACGGACCGCGGGCGGGTCCGCCTCGACGATGTGCTAGGCGACTCCTTCGCGGTCCTGTCCGCCGTGCCCCCCGCCCCGTCCGCCCGCGCCGTCGCACGGGCCCTCGGCGCCCCGGTCCTGCGCCTCGTCGGGACCGGGGGCGCCCACGACGACACCGCCGTCACCGACGACGGCACGCTGCGCGCCTGGCTGCACGCCGGCCGGGCGGACACCGTGCTGCTGCGGCCCGACCGGGTCGTGCTGAGCACCGTCCCGGCGGGCGGCGGAGCGTTCACCGGTACGGCCGTATGGGCACCACTGCTGTGCGCGGCCCGCCGACGGCCCGTTCCCGACCTGTCCTGAGGGGGCCCCTGGGCGGTCCGAGGGGTCGCTGAGCAACGGCGCCGCACGCCGGCTGACCGACGTCGGCGACCACGACCACAACGGATCGGTGCGGCAGGCCCTGCCCCGGATCGCCAGGTTCTTCGACGAGTCGGCGAAAACCGAGTGAACGGTGCCGGGCGTTCCCGCCCGGCACCGTCCGGGGCCGTGCGCCGCTCAGGCACGGCCCGTCCGTGGGGTCAGCCGACCCGCGCGTGCTCCTTGCCGGCCTGCGCGCCCTCCCTTTCGGCGCCTTCCGTGTCCTGCGCCCGGGCGGCGGCCTTGCGGCCGGGCAGCACGGCGAGGACGATCAGGGCGCCGGCGGCCATGATGAGGCCGCCGATGAGGCTGGTGTGCGCGACACCGTGGGCGAAGGACTCGTGGACGGCGTCCACCAGGGCCTGGGCCTGCCGAGGGTCGGCGCCCGCGGTCTGCGCGATCCGCTCGGCGACCGCGAGACCGCCGCCCACCGACTCCGTGGCGGCGTCCAGGGCGTCGTGCGGCAGCCGGCCGCCCACCAGGTCGGTCAGTTCGTCCTGGTAGGCGGTGGCCAGCAGCGAGCCCAGGACGGCGATGCCGAGCGAGCCGCCGAGTTCCAGGGAGGTGTCGTTGGCGCCGCCGCCGACGCCCAGTTCGGACTCGGGGAAGGAGCCCATGATCGTGTCGGTGGCCGGGGACACGCTCAGCCCGATCGCGAACCCGAGCAGCAGCAGCGACGGCAGGAAGTCGGTGTACGTCGCCCCCTTCTCGATCAGGGTCAGCAGCAGCACGCCCGCGGTGCCGAGGACCATCCCGGGCACGATCGTGGCCTTCACGCCGAGCTTCGGCGTCAGCTTCCCGGTCACGGCCGCGCCGATGAAGACGGCACCGGCCAGCGGGAGCAGACGGACACCGGTCTCCAGGGCGTCGTAGCCGAGGACGAACTGCAGGAACTGCGTGGCGTAGTAGATCGCGCCGAAGGTGCCGAAGAAGAAGAACAGCACCGCGAGCATCGAGCCGGTGAAGGCGCGCTCGCCGAACTTGCGGACGTCCAGCATGGGCTGAGGGTGCTTCAGCTCCCAGAGGGCAAAGGCCGCGAACCCGGCGCCGGCGACCACGGCCGCGGTGATCGGACCGGTGCCCCAGCCGAAGTGCGGGCCCTCGATGATCGCGTAGACGAGCGAGCCGACGGAGACGATCGACAGCAGGCCCCCGACGTAGTCGATACGGCCCATGCCCTCCGCCTTCGACGGCGGCACCAGCACGAACGCGCCGAGCACGGCGAGGACCGCGATGGGCACGTTGATCAGGAAGGTCGAGCCCCAGGCGTGGTCCTCCAGCAGCCGGCCGGCGACGACGGGGCCGACGGCGATGGCGAGGCCGGAGGTGGCGGTCCAGGCCGTGATGGCGCGCGCCCGCTCCCGCCTCGGGAATATGGCCACCAGCAGCGAGAGCGTGGCCGGCATGACCACGGCGGCGCCCACACCCATGATCGCGCGGGCGGCGATGACCAGGCCGGTCTCGTCCACCAGGCTGCCCATCACGGAACCGCCGGCGAAGACCAGCAGCCCGGCTATG
Source organism: Streptomyces sp. NPDC052773 (assembly GCF_044547145.1). NCBI lineage: Bacteria > Bacillati > Actinomycetota > Actinomycetes > Kitasatosporales > Streptomycetaceae > Streptomyces > Streptomyces sp. NPDC052773. The sequence goes on from NZ_JBITZX010000004.1 coordinate 247,785, forward strand.
AGGGCGCCGCGGCGGCTGTACTTGTCGCCGATCGCGCCCAGCACCAGCATCAGCGCGGCGTACGGCACCGTGTAGCCGTCGATCACCCACTGCAGATCACTGCTGCTCAGCCGCAGGTCCCGGGTCATGTCCGGGGCGGCCACGATCAGGGACGTGTTGGCCATGACCACGATCAGCAGGCTCAGGCACAGCACGAGCAGCGCCCACCAGCGCCGGGGATACGGCTCGGTCGACTTCTCCACGGGTGTGTTCGCGAGGAACGGCATCGAAAGGCTCCTGGGGGAGACAGCGGCGGCATCGTTAATTGCCCATCGATGTGCAGGTTAGTTTGTTGCCCGTCCATGTGCAAAAAACGGGGGTCGTCTCCCGGGACACGCGTGCCAGAATGGGCGGCACCCTCCCTGTCCGCCGTGCCGACCCGACCGAGGTTGTCCGTGACCAAGCCCGTCGCCCGCGTACCGCAGCGCCGCAACGCGCGCTCGAACCGGGCGCGCATCCTGGCCACGGCCCGCCACGAGCTGGGCCGCAACCCGGACATCACGCTGGAGGAGCTGGCGCGCGCCGCCGGTGTCGTACGCCGCACCCTCTTCGGGCACTTCCCCGGACGGGGCGCGCTGCTGGAGGCGCTGGCCGAGGAGGCCTCCGAGACACTGCGGGACGCGGTGGCGGTGGGGGTGCGGCCGGAGGAGCCCGCCGAGCGGGCACTCGCCTACTTCACGCTCTCGATGTGGCCCGTGGGCGACCGCTACCGGATGCTCCTGGCGCTGGCCCAGCGCGACCTGGGCGCGGAACGCGTCGCCGAGATCCTCAGGCCCGCGCGTGACGAGGTGACGGCCATCCTGGAGCGCGGCCGGCGCGAGGGAGTCTTCCCCGCCCATCTGCCGCCGGCGGTGCTGAGCGCGGGCCTGGAGGCGATGACGGTGGCACTGCTGGAACAGGTCAACACCGGGGCGCTGGAGGACGACGGCACCCGGGCCGCCGTGGCCCTGCTCATCGCGGCCGGTGTGCCGGAGCGGCGGGCGCGCGCCGTGGTGGAGGAGGCCGCCGCCATGATCGTCGCGGAGCCGGCTCCCGTTGTGGAGTGACACGGCACGGCCCGGCCGGCCGGGGAGCGGTCGGCCGGGCCGGCGCGGTGCTCAGCGCAGGTCGAACCGGTCCAGGTTCATCACCTTGTCCCAGGCGGCCACGAAGTCACGGACGAACTTCTCCGCCGCGTCCTGGGCCGCGTAGACCTCCGAGACGGCCCGGAGCTGGGAGTGCGCGCCGAAGACCAGGTCGACGGCGGTCGCGGTCCACTTGGTCTCGCCCGTGGCACGGTCCCGGCCCTCGTAGACGTTCTCGTCCGACCGCGACACCTGCCACTCCGTGCCCATGTCGAGCAGGTTGACGAAGAAGTCGTTCGTCAGGGTCTCCGGCCGGTGCGTGAGGACACCGTGGGAGGTCCGCCCGAAGTTGGTGTTCAGCGCCCGCATGCCACCGATGAGCACCGTCATCTCGGGGGCGGTCAGGTTCAGCATGTTGGCGCGGTCCAGCAGCAGGGTCTCCGGCGACAGCTTCTCCCCCCGCCGCAGGTAGTTGCGGAACCCGTCCGCCTTCGGTTCGAGCACGGCGAACGTGTCCGCGTCGGTCTGCTCCTGCGAGGCGTCGGTACGGCCCGGCGCGAACGGCACGGTGATGTCGTACCCCGCGTTCCGCGCCGCCTGCTCCACGGCCGCGCACCCGCCGAGCACGATCAGATCGGCGAGGGAGACCTTCTTCCCGCCGGTCTGCGCCAGGTCGAAGTCCCGCTGGATCCGCTCCAGGGCCTCCAGCGTCTGCCACACCTCGGGCAGGTCGTTGACCTCCCAGTCCTTCTGCGGCGCCAGCCGGATCCGCGCCCCGTTCGCGCCGCCGCGCTTGTCGGTGCCGCGGAAGCTCGCCGCCGACGCCCACGCGGTGGTGACGAGCTGGGAGACGGACAGCCCCGAGGAGAGGATCCTGGCCTTGAGGTCGGCGATGTCCGCGTCCGCGATCAGCTCGTGATCGACCGGGGGCACGGGGTCCTGCCACAGCTGCGGCTCGGGAACCCACGGCCCCAGGTACCGCGACACCGGGCCCATGTCACGGTGCAGCAGCTTGTACCACGCCCTGGCGAACGCGTCCGCGAGCAGGTCCGGGTTCTCGTGGAAGCGCTTGGCGATCGGCGCGTAGACCGGATCCACCTTCAGCGCCAGATCCGTCGTCAGCATCATCGGTGCGTGCCTCTTGGACGGATCGTGGGCGTCCGGCACCGTGTCACTCGCCGCGGGGTCCGTGGCCTTCCACTGCTTCGCGCCGGCGGGACTCGTCGTCAGCTCCCACTCGTACCCGAACAGGTTCTCCAGGTACCCGTTGTCCCAGCGGGTCGGCTGGGTGGTCCACGCGCCCTCGAGGCCGCTGGTGAGGGCGTCGGGGCCCTTGCCGCTGCCGTACGTGTTCCGCCAGCCGAGACCCTGCTGCTCGATGGGCGCGGCCTCGGGCTCCGGACCGATGTACGAGGGATCGACCGCGCCGTGGCACTTGCCGAACGTGTGACCGCCGACGATGAGCGCCACCGTCTCCTCGTCGTTCATCGCCATCCGCCCGAAGGTCTCGCGAATGTCCCGCGCGGCGGCCATCGGATCCGGATTTCCGTTGGGGCCCTCGGGATTGACGTAGATCAGGCCCATCTGTACGGCGGCGAAAGGACCGGTGAGTTCCCGGTCACCGCTGTAACGCTCGTCCCCGAGCCAGGTGTCCTCCGGCCCCCAGAAAATCTCCTCCGGCTCCCAGATGTCCTCTCGCCCGAAGCCGAACCCGAAGGTCTTGAATCCCATGGATTCCATGGCGCAGTTCCCGGCGAACACCAGAAGATCGGCCCAGGAGATTTTCCGGCCGTACTTCTGCTTGACCGGCCAGAGCAGACGGCGCGCCTTGTCGAGGCTCGCGTTGTCCGGCCAGCTGTTCAGCGGCGCGAAACGCTGGGCGCCGCTGCCGCCACCGCCGCGGCCGTCGGCGATGCGGTACGTTCCCGCCGCGTGCCAGCTCATCCGGATGAAGAGCGGGCCGTAGTGGCCGTAGTCGGCGGGCCACCAGTCCTGGGACGTCGTCATCACCTCGAAGACGTCCCGCTTCAGCGCCTCGACGTCGAGCGCGGCGAATTCCTTCGCGTAGTCGTAGTCCTCGTCCATCGGATTCGCGCGGGGCGAGTGCTGATGGAGGACCTGGAGATCCAGCTGATTCGGCCACCAGTCCCGATTCGTCCTGGGCCGAGTCGGGGCGGGGGTCGGGGAAGGGATCGCTGGGTTCTCGCTTTCGCTGCCGGACATGCCCGTCCTTCTTCCTGTCTCGGTTTTTCTGCTGATGGCTGCCGAGTCGGCGTCCGTATGGTCGCGCACCGCGGACCGCGTCGCTACGAAACACGCAGGGCGGACCCGTATGACAAACGGGCGAGAAAAAGGGCAGCGATTTCGAAAAGACGGCGGAACGTCACCGGCCGCTTCAGCCGATGGTGACCACCCGCGCCCAGGCCGGCGGGGTCTCCGGGACGTAGTCGGGGTTCCGCTCGTTCACCGCGCGGGCGGGACGAGGGAAGAGACCGACGACGGTACGGCACGGCGGCTGCGCCGAGGGCCACGGCGTCTGACCGTCCGTCAGCGCCACGATCACGTCCGGGCGGGGCCGCGAGCGCAGCGCCCGGGCGAAACCGGAGCGCAGATCCGTTCCCCCGCCGCCGATCAGCTCGATGTTCTCCGCCCGGCACAGCGGTACGGCGATCCCGGCCGCGGCGTCGCAGGAGATCACCGACACCAGGTCGCGGCGCCCGCCCACCGCCCGTGAGATCGCCGCCACCTCCAGCAGCGCGCCGCCCAGCTCGGCGTCGCTCACCGAGCCGGACGTGTCGATCACGACGCACACCCGGGGCGGCGTACGGCGCAGACTCGGCAGCACCACCCCGGGCACCCCGGCCGAGCGCCGGGACGGACGCCGGTAGCTGTGGTTCTGGCCCACCCCGGGCGCGCTCGCCGCGGAGCGGACCGCGTCGCCCAGCAACTGCCGCCACGGCTGCGGCGGATGGAACGCCTCGTCCGCCCACCGGCGCCAGCCGTCCGGCGCGTCCCCCGGCCGGCCCTTGATCCCCTCGGCGACCCGGAAGCGGACCGCGTCCCGCTGCTGCCGGCTCAGGCCGTGCGCCCCGTCGGGCCCCAGCTCCCACGGCCGCCGCTGCCCGTCCGCGCCGCTGCCGCAGTCCAGCCAGGCCAGGTCCGCGGTGAGGCCCGACATCGACGCCGTCCGCAGGTACTCCTCCATCAGCAGGCCCGTGGGCAGTCGCAGCAGCGACGGCAGCACCGCCCCGGTGGGGCACGGCAGACCGTCCCCGTAGATGTCGTCGTTGATCTCGAAGTCGGCGGCGATGTTCCGCCGCAGCCGCGCGCCCGGCCCGTCATCCTCGTGTTCCCGCGCGTACCGCTCGCCCCGCCCGTGGTGATCCCTGAGCAGATGGGAGACCTCGTGCACCCAGACGCCCGCCAGCTCCTCCACCGGGGTGCGCGCCACGAAGCCGGGGGAGACGTAGCAGCGCCAGTACGCGTCCACCGCCATCGTCGGCACCGAGCGGTCCTCCACCACGTGCAGCGCGAAGAGCGCGGCGGCCAGGTAGGGGCGGACCTTGACCGCGTGCAGGCGGGCGGCCAGGAGCTTGTCCATGTCCAGGGGGAGCCTGGGGTGGGGGAGGGGGCGCGTCTCCGGGCGGGGCTGTGCTGCCGGCTCGGGGTGGGGTGGCGTGTGTGGCTCGGGGCGGGGGAGGGGGTGCGGCTTCGGCTTCCGGGGTGCCGGCGGGTGGGGCACCGGGTGCTTCACGGCTTCCGGCATCGGCGTACCCCCGACACCCGCCCCGCGCCGGCCGTGCGCGGACGCCGTCATCGGCCCGCCCCCGTCGCCCGCCCCGCACCGGCCGTCGACGCCACGCGCTGGACCGAGTGCTCCGCCCGCCGGGCCAGGCCGATCACACCGGCCAGCCGCTCCACCGCCTCCGGGACCTCCCATTCGTCGCGCCGCAGCGCGGCCAGGGCCTTCGCCGGGGCGACCAGCAGGTCCGGCGCCCCCGTCTCCAACGCCCGGGTCAGCACGGCCCAGCCCGCCTCCCACCGCTCCCGCTCCGGCCGCGCCCCGACCGCGGCCACCACCGCCTCCAGCGCGGCCTGCCGCAGGTCGCCGCGCACCGGCAGTTCGGCGGCGGCGGGATCGGCCAGCAGCGACTCGGGGTCCGGCAGGTCCATCCGGTCGATGTGGGCGAGGAGTTCGAGCCCGGGTCCGTCCCCGACCGCGCCCCGCACCAGCAGGGCCAGCACCTCGCGGGAGACGGAGGCCGCCGTGCCGAACGCCAGCAGCGTCAACGCGGCCTCCCAGCTCCGCGGCGACGGCCAGGCGGCGCCGCGCCGTCCCTCGGTGCTCGGCAGCCGGTGGATCAGCGTCGGCCGGGCCTCCAGGAAGCCGCAGACCGCGCGCCGCGCGAAGGCCACCGCCTCCGGCAGCCGCTCCGGTACCAGGCGGGGCAGGCGCGCCCGGGGCCAGACCCCGCCGAGGCCGCGCACCACCACCTCCCGGTCGTGCACCCAGTGCAGATGGACGAACCGGTTGGCCAGCGGCGGGCTCAGCTCCCACCCGTCCGCCGCCGACGCGCGCGGATTGGCGGCGGCCACGATCCGCACCCCCGGCGGCAGTTGCAGCGTGCCGACCTTCCGCTCCAGCACGACCCGGAGCAGCGCCGCCTGCACGGCCGGCGTGGCGGTGGACAGTTCGTCCAGGAAGAGCAGTCCGCGCCCGGCCCGCACCAGCTCCACGGCCCACTGCGGCGGCGCCATCGGCACACCACGCACCGCGGGGTCGTCGCCCAGGATGGGCAGCCCGGAGAAGTCGGACGGCTCGTGGACGCTGGCGATCACGGTGGTCAGCGGCAGGTCGAGGGAGGCGGCGAGCTGGGTCAGCGCCGCGGTCTTGCCGATGCCCGGCTCACCCCACAGCAGCACGGGCAGGTCTGCCGCGACGGCCAGCGTCAGCGCTTCGAGCTGCTCGTCGGGGCGCGGCTCGGTGGTGGTCGTCCGCAGCAGGGACAAGAGGTCGTCGGCGACGGCGAGTTGCGTGTCGGTTCCGGACGTGGGCAGAAGGGTGCTGGAGGTCATGGGCATCACCTGGGTGCGAGAGAAGGAAAGGGAGAGGCAGAGGGGAGGCGACGGAACGGGGCGGCCGTCCCGGAGGAAATGCAGCGCACGGCGCCCAACGCGGTGCGGGTAAGGGACTTCCGTGGTGGTCAGCGGAGCAGGCCGGTGCGGGGCCTGCTGCGGCCGGTGCGCTTGTGGCGCATCGCGGGAGGTGCGTGGCGGTCGAGCCGGGGGCGGTGGTCCGTCTCCGCGTGCTTCCGGACCGTGGCGCCACCCCCCGTACCCGAGGCGGGGTGTACGGCGACCAGCCCCGAGCGGAAGAGACCGTGATCGACGCGGCGCGCCGCGGCGGACTCGAGTTCCTTCCGGAGCGGCCCGTCGCGCAGGACCGCGGCGGGGCCGAGCAAGCCCTCGACCACGGCCAGCGCCCCGGCGACATCACCGTGGCGCAGCCGCTCCCGGACCGCGGGCAGCGCCTCCGGATTGCGGTGTACGGAGTCGATCGCCCGCAGGCAGGGCAGCGCCGGCCCGCCGAGCGCCACGAGCAGTTCCTCGCGGCGCAGCTCGGCAGGGTCGTGGTCGACGGCTGTCAGCACCCCGTCGCGCAGCGCGATCCGGTGGACCTCGCCCCGGCAGTGCACCCGGTGCGGGTCGGCCGCCTGGACGGCTTGGACGGTCTGAGCAGCCTGGACGGTCTGAGCAGCCTGGATGGTCCGGGGGGCCTCGGCGGCCGGACCGGCCGTCGGTGCGCGGGCGGGCACGGGCAGCGCCGCGGCGACGAGTGGATGCAGTCGCTCCGCCGTGATCAGCCCGGCCCGCAGCAGCTCCAGGTCCGGAAGGAGCCGGGCCGCCGCCTCCGGCAGCAGTGGGAGCGCCGCGACCTCTTGCGGTGACAGCGCCTCGCGCAGCGGCCGGAGCGTCGGGACGTGGCTGTCGTCGGGGGCGACGAGCTCGAAGACGGCGCGCCTTCGCGCGTCGAGCCGCACAGCGAACGCCCCACGAGGGCGTCCTTCGGCCCGCAGCAGCAGCTCCGCCTCCGCGGCCCACCGCGTCACCGCCCACGGGGAGCCGTGCTCGACGAGGCCATCGGTGAGGTCTTCCCCCAGGTCGGGGGGAGGGACGTACGGCGTGCCTTCCGGGCCGTATCCGCAGCGCCGCCGCAGCTCGCCGCTCCGTTCGGCGTCCCAGAGATGCCGGTGCAGGTCGAGCCGGAAACGCCGGTCGGGATGCGGATGCGGATGGGGCCCGGGCGAGCCGGTCCCGGGCCCCTCCCACAGGGCCAGGGACATTCGCTGCCCGGCGTCCGCCCAGGCGGGCGGTGTCCGCACCACCAGGTGCAGCGGGGTGGGGCCGGAACCGCGGTAGCGGGCGAGAGAGAGGGTCAGGCCGGGCCGGAGCCGCCCGTCGGGGGCGATACGGGGCATGTGCCAGCGCAGCAGATCCGGCACCAGTCGGCGCAGGTCCGCGCGGAGGCGGGTGGCTGGATCGGTGCCGTGGCGGTCGCGCACGGCGCGCAGACCGAGATCGACGTCGATCCGGGCGGCGGCGCAGGCCCCCGCCCAGTCGCCGACCGCACGGCGTGCGGTCGCGGTCTCGATCATGGACGGTGGCACGGCGTACTCACGCACGCGCTGCCACATCGACAGGCGGGGCGGAATCTCGTTCGCGAAGTGATGTGCCATCAGCACTCACCGTTCGCGAAAGATTCCCCCAATCCACACGAGGAGAAGGTCATCATCACGGGCATCATAACCAGCACGATGATGATCTGTCAGTCGCCTTGTGTGAACGGGCCCGGTCCCGCGCGGACCGCTCGGTGGCCGCGTCAGCCGTTCCCGGCGTCCTCGGCCTTGTGGACCTGCTCCGCCAGCTCCTCCTTGTTCATGGTGGACCGGCCCTCGACGCCGAGGTCCCGGGCCTTCTCGTACAGCTCGGCGCGGGTCTCGCCCTCCGCTCCCCGCTGACCTCCGCCTCCGCCTCCGCTGCCGCCGGTGCCCGCGGCCTTCAGGGGCTGACCCGCCAGCTTCTTCGCCCGCCGGGTGGCGAACTCCATGCCCAGTTCCCGCAGCCGCTCGGGGCCGACGGCCCGGCTCAGGGCGGGGAGGATCTCGTTCTCCTCCTCCTCCATGTGGTGCTCGACGGCGCCGATCCACTCCTGGAGGGCCTGGTCGAACTCCTCGCTCTCCCAGTCCATCTCCAGCAGGTGCTTGCCGAGGCTCTCGGCCTCGTGGTGCTCCTCGGCGGCGTGCTCGGCCTCCTCCTTCTCGCCGGCCTCGCGGGCCACGGCCGGGTACACCCGGTCCTCCTCGGCCTCACTGTGAGCCTCCAGCATGGCCACGGCCAGGGGGAGGGCCAGCGGCCGGGAACTCCTGTCGGTCTTCATCATCTCGAACAGGCGCTGCAACTCGCGGTGGTCGGTGGTGACCAGGGTGATGAGGTCATCGGCCATGGCAGGACCCTCTTCCTCTCTCTCGGGCTTCGCGTCTCCCGGAGCCTTCTCCCGGAGCGTGGTGCCCCCTTCCTTAACCCACCGGGTTTCCGGGACACGCGGGCTGATACATCGGTTCCGGCAAGATCACCCGCCCTGTCACCGGTCGTACCTCCGGCCGGCTCAGCGGGCGCAGCCGGCGTCCAGCACTTCGATCACGTCCGGATGCGTGGTGTAGACGAGCCAGCACCACTCGCCGAACGCCGCGGACATGCCCGGGGCCTGGGCGGCGGGGTCCTCGGCCACGGCCGTGATCAGAGCGATGATCTCCTGGTGCATGTCGTCCGGGACGTCGAACAGCACGTTCGCGGCCAGCTCGATCAGTTCGACTCTCATGTCGCCCCCTGCGGAAAGCGGTGATTGCGCCGCGTGCCCTCGGGTACCCGGTTCGGCTGCGGCTTCACGGAGAAGCGCGACTGGAGCGACCGGGAGGGTTGGTGGCGACCGGGACCCCGCTGGAGGTGGCCGTGCTCGTGGGGCTTCAGGCCTCCGGCAAGTCGGCGTTCTACCGGCAGCGGCTCTCCGCTGATCATGAGCTGGTCAGCAAGGATCTGTTCCCGCGCGGCGCCCGGCGCAAGCAGGACCGGCAGATGCGGCTGGTGGCCGAGGCCCTGGAGGCGGGCCGGTCCGTGGCGGTCGACAACACCAATCCGTCACCGGAGGAGTGGGCGCCGCTCATCGAGGCCGGGCACGCGCACGGGGCGAAGGTCACCGCCTACTGGTTCCCGCCCGACCTCGCCGGGTCCCTGGCGCGCAACGCCGCACGTGAGGGCCGTGACCGGGTTCCCGACACCGGCATCCACGCCACGGTGAGGCGGCTGCGCCGTCCATCGCGTGCGGACGGTTTCGACGCCGTCCGGGAGGTACGGTTCGACGACCGCGGCGGTTTCGAGGTACGCCCCGCCGCGGACCGGCGCGGAGCCCCGCCCGGCTCCGGCGCGGACGAGCGCGAGCCCCGGACCGGCCCGAACTCGGACGAGGGCGAGCTCCGGATCAGCCTGAACTCGGACGAGGGCGAGCCGCCGCGCCCCGACCCGAGCCCGGACGAGCCCCCGCACGGCTCTGCCCCGGCCTAGGGGGTGTCTCGTCGATCATGCCGGGCTCCCGGCGCCTGGCACCGCGCCTCGCCGCGTTGTCGTCGGTCGCCGACTCCCCCACGCTCGGCTGCGCTCGCGCGGGGGGACCCCCATCGCGTTGACTCCCTCCTCCGCCTTGCGATGCACGGCACCAGACGCCGCTCGCTGATCCGGCCTGATCGACGAGACACCCCCTAGCTCCAGCCGAAGCGGCGGTCCACGACCGCGGCGAACTCCTCCAGGGTCAGGACGGCGTCCCCGTTCTGGTCGGCCGCGTCGAACAGCGCGGAGGAGGCGTCCGCGTCCTGGAGTCCCCAGAACGGGAGGATCCCGGAGGCGGCCAGGGAGGGTCCCTTCGTCCGCAGGGCGACGATCACCTCTTCGCGGGTCAGGGTCCCGTTCCGGTCGAGGTCGAGTGCCTCGAACAGCTTCCGGGCCTTGTCACTCACCACGTCGTCGTCCTCGTCTCGTCGGCGGGAGGCCGGTGGGCCACCCGGGTCACCTGAGATGACGCCTCGCACCCCGTCCGGGTTCCCCGCCGCAGGAGCGGGTGCTCCTGCCGGCCGCGCGGTGCGATCCGGGCCCGGCGGGGCATGCGTAGGGTGTGGCGGACACGGATTCCTTCTTCGACCGGCTCGATCCCGAGATGTGCGTGGTCACGGCCGCGGTGGGGGAGGAGCGGGCCGGTTGTCTGGTCGGCTTCTCCGCGCAGTGCTCCATGCGGCCTCTGCGGTACGTGGTGTGGCTGTCCAAGGTCAACCGCACCTACCGGGTGGCCCGCGACGCGGACCGTCTCGCCGTCCATCTGCTCACCCGCGACCAGCACGAGCTGGCCCGGCTGTTCGGTGGGGAGACGGGCGACGAGGTCGACAAGTTCACGCGGGCGCGCTGGCGGCCGGGGCCCGGCGGGGAGATCGTGCTGGAGGACGCGGCGGCCTGGTTCGTCGGCACCGTACGCACCCGGGTCGACGGCGGCGACCACGTCGGCTTCGTCGTGGAACCCGAGCACGCCGGAGGGCGCGAGGACGGCCGCCCGCTGCTGCGGCTGCGCGACGCCCTCGACATCAGCCCCGGCCACCCGGTGGACTGACCGGCCGGTCCGGCTCACGGCACCCGGGCGGTCCACTCGGGGGAGGAGAACTTGGTGCGCGCCAGCTCCTCCGCGCGGGCCAGCTCCGCGTCGGTCACCTTGCCCTGCGACAGCCCGTACCGGCCGCGGAACGACTCGATCATCCGCTCGATCACGGCCTCCCGGGGCAGCCCGGTCTGCCGGCGCAGCGGATCCACCCGCTTCTTCGCGCTCTTGATGCCCTTGTCGGACAGCTTCTCCCGGCCGATGCGCAGCACCTCGAGCATCTTGTCCCCGTCGATGTCGTACGACATGGTCACGTGGTGCAGTACGGCGCCGGGGCGTCCGTCGGGGCCCACGATCCGCTTCTGGGCGGCACCCGCGATCTTGCCCTGGTCGGTGGCGATGTCGTTCAGCGGCTGGTACCAGGCGCTGATCCCCATGTCGCCGAGCGCGCCGAGGACCCAGTCGTCCAGGTAGGCGTAGCTGTCCTGGAAGGACAGGCCCTGGACCAGCGCCTCGGGGACGGACAGCGAGTAGGTGATGGTGTTTCCCGGCTCCACGAACATCGCGCCGCCGCCGGAGATCCGCCGGACGACCTCCACGCGGTGCCGGGCGGCGCCGGCCGCGTCGACCTCGTTGCGCAGGGACTGGAAGCTGCCGATGATCACCGCCGGGGCGCCCCACTCCCACACGCGCAGCGTCGGGGCGCGCCGGCCCGCCGCCACCTCGGCGGTCAGCACCTCGTCCAGCGCCATGTGCAGGGCCGGGGACTGCGGGCCCTCGTGGATCAGCTGCCAGTCGTAGTCGGTCCAGTCGGTGGCGTGGGCGAGCGCGCGGCGGACGGCGATCGCGATGCCCTCCGAGGTCAGCCCGTACATCACGGTCCCCTCGGGGAGGGCCGCGTCGATGCGGGCGGCCAGGCCGGCCGCGTCCGTGTCCACCGGGGCCCCGTTCAGGGCGTGGTTCACCGCGTCGAGTGCCTCGTCGGGCTCCAGGAAGAAGTCGCCCGCGACCCGCGCCCGGCACAGCACGCCGTCCTCAGCGTCCACGTCGACCACGACCAGCTTGCCGCCGGGGATCTTGTACTCACCGTGCACTCGACCGACTCCGTTCCGCTCCGGTGCCCGACTCGCCGTCCGATCGATCAACGTCCGGCCTGGACGGATGATTCCCGACATGTGCGGCGGTCCCGGCGCGTGGTCAGCTCCGCTGCGGGGCCGGGAACGGGGTGGTGGTGAGCCGTGGGAAGGAGCGGGCGGCGGCCAGGAAACCGAGTGTCGTCAGCACGAACGGCCAGGTGAAGGCGTGACCGCCGGAGGGGGCGAGCAGCGCCGCGACGGCCGGCGTCAGGGCGGTCGCGGTCGCCGCGCCGAGCAGCGCGTACAGCAGCGTGGCCGGTGTCGCCGGCAGGAACACCCCGCACAGCGCGAGCGCGACCAGTACCGCGTTGTAGCCCAGGGTGCCGTCGGCGATCCGCTCGGCCGGCGCTCCGAGGGCCCAGGCGGCGGCGATGCCCGTCGCGCTGCCGGCGCAGGCCGCGAGCCCCGCCGTACGGCTCGCCAGGAAGAGGGCCGCGAGCAGGAGCGCCCCCACATGCCAGCGTTCCAGGAAGAAGACCTGGGAGACGTTGTGGAGGAAGGCCCGCGCCAGCTCCTCCGGGCGCAGCGCGGTCGGTCCGGACGCGGCGCCGGGCAGTGCGGCGAGACCGTCGCCGTAGGGCCAGACGCGCCGGAAGGCGGGCGCGGCGACGCTCATCGCGACCGCCAGGACGCAGTACGGCAGGGTCAGCGGCGGCAGGCTCCAGACGCGCAGCAGCCGGAGCGCCGCCGCGGTGAGCACCGTGGCCACGACGCTGCCCGCGGCGGCGAGCAGCGCCGTGGCGGGTCTGTCCGGGCCGAGGAGCACCGCGCAGCACAGGGCCGTCAGGGCCGGGTTGAAGCCCTCAAGCCCGGGAGCCAGCCGGTCCCGGGTGACGCCCAGCAGCCGCGCGGTGCCGGTGCCGAGGGCGGCGCCCCCGGCCGCGTACACCGCGAGCCGCCAGTCGGCCGCGCACAGGGCCAGGCAGACGACGGCGCCCGCCCACGGGCGGGCCAGGAACATCACCTGGGCCAGACCGCGCAGCACCTGCCCCGCGAAGCCCGGACCACGTTCCGAAGACCACCAGCCAGTCAGGACCGACCGTCGCATGCCCCGCCCCCTCAGACGAGCCCAAGCTTTCCGCATCGCGGCATTGTGTTTCCGGAATACGATACCGGCTCGTGAGAGGCGTGAGGGGACGGGGCAGGGGCCGTCGACCGCTACGACGCGTCGCGCACCGCACCGGTGACGGGCGGGCCGTCGGGCGCGCCCTCCATGTCGGTGGGCTGGAGCACCACGTACTCGGTCGGCTCGGCGATCCGGTCGGCCACCGTGGGCACGGCCGGCTCGGCGGTCAGTTCACCGGCCGGGACCGACGCCCACACGGAGAAGTACTCCAGCCGCGACAGCGGCACCTCCTGGTCGGGGACCTCGCCGTACATCTCCCGCAGCCACTCCGGGTCGACGTCCCGCGTGGACAGCTCCGGCCGGTCGCCGGCCGGCACCACGGTCAGCGCCGCCCCGAGCGGCACGTCGGCGGGCTCGGACAGCGAGACACGCCAGCGCAGCGGCTGCCCCTCGGTGACCTCGTCCGCGACCGGCGTCAGAACGGTCTCGGGCATCGGGTCGTCGTTCCGGGCGGTGACGCCACCGACGTACGAGCCGACGACCGAGCCGTGGACCGCCTTCACGAGGACGTGCTTGGACTCGTCCCAGGCGTAGCGCTCGTTGCCCTCCACCTTCATCGTCACCGTGGTGCCCGGGTCGCCGGGACGCATCGTGACCAGGCGGTGCGTGGTCGCCCCGGTCTCCGGGTCCATCACGTACACCCGCACCGTTCCGCTGCCCTGGCCGGAGACGCGGATGGGCACCTCGTAGGTGCGCGCGCCCGCGTCGCCCTCGTCGACCGTCAGCCGCCCGATGTCCACGCGGGGCAGCGCCGGCGTCCGCACCGCGGGCGTGCCGGGCCGCCAGGCGTGGGCGTCCATCAGCCACGCCCGGCCCGCGCGCGACCGCGGGGTCAGCTCCAGCGCGGCCACCCGCTTCAGGTCGACTCCGGCGCGGCCGGCGGCGCTCAGCGGTACGCGCACCTCCTGCGCCCAGTACGAGGCCGTACGGTCGCTACCCGGCAGGCCGTCCACGCGGACCGCGCCCAGGGTGACCCGCTTGCCGGCCGCGTCGGTGACGGCGACGTCGAGCTTCGTGCCGGTGCTGCCCGGCGGCACGATGACCCGCAGCGCCAGGCTCTTCGCGCCCCGGAGGGAGACGGGCTCGTCGGGGCGGATCCGCGTCGGCGTGCCCGCCGCGGACCACTTCAGCGCGACGGCGCGCCGCCCCTCCTCGCGCTCCGGCCACCAGCGCGCGAAGTGCGGGGACGAGCCGGACACGTTCTCGCCGAGGCAGGCCTTGCGCGGGTCCGGGTCGACCGCGGAGCACAGCCGTCCGCCGGTCACCTTCACCGCGCCGTCGGGCAGGAAGCCGGCGCCGCGGCCCGCGCCCACCGCGTGCGTGAGGACGCGCGCGGGGTCCGCCGAGGGCGCCCGGCGGCCGGTGCCGTCGATCAGCTCCCGCACCCGGTCGTCACCGGCGACGAACAGCCGCGCGGCGGCGGCGATGTAGGTGGCGCCCGCGCGGTGCTGCTGGTCGGCGGTCAGCCGGGTGGGGCTGCCGGGGGAGCAGACCGGGTCCCGCTGGTCGGGGTCGTCCCAGAAGTCGTCGTTCGCGGGTGCCTGGGCCTGGCCCGGTGTCCACTCGCTGTTGAAGAAGTTGTGGTTGGCGCCGGTCATGTACACCGCGCTGTGCAGAGCCTTGCCGCGGCTCACGCCCCGGGTGCCGTCGACGTACACCTGGCCCTGGAGGTCCGAGACGTCCCCGTCGCAGCCCGGCAGGATGGTCAGCGACGGCACGTCGGGCACCGGGTTCTGGCCGAAGATCGTGGGGCCGATGAGCACCGTGCCGCGGACCTTCCAGCGGGTCCGTCCCGCCGGGCCGTCCTGGTCGGCGGGCGGCGGATAGAGGCTGTCCAGCGCGGCCCGGTCGACGCCCTCACCGCCACGCGAGTGACCCACCAGCAGGACGCGGGACAGATCGGCCCGGGGCGCCTTGCGCACGGCCGCGGGCGCGGTGGACGGCTCGGCCGACCAGTCCGCCCAGCGCGCCAGATGCGTACGCACCAGCGACGAGCGGGCCTGCGCGCCGGCGTCCTCGACGTCGGCGTCCTGGCCGTTGACGCCGTTGGCGGAGATCGACACCGTCACATAGCCCTGGGAGGCCAGCAGTTTCTGGTCCTTCAGATAGCCGCGGTGGCTGGGGATCGGCTGCGCGCCCGCGGCGCACGGCCAGTCGATCGTGACGGCGTCCTCGCCGCCTCCCGGCACGTAGCAGGTGGCGTGCCGGCCGTGCAGGAACAGCGCGAGGGGACGCTTGCCGGTGGCCCCCTCGGGGGCGACGACCAGGCCGCGCATCTCGACCGGCGCCGGGAAGCCGGGCAGCCGCACGGAGTCGAGCGCGTACTCGCCGGAGACCGTGTCGTACGGCCCCGGCTTGCCCGGGTCGACGGCGCCCGCGGGCGGCCGGGGCGGGAGCTTCGGGGTGCGCGGGGCGGCGGCGTCCGGTCCCTCGTCCGCGCCCCGGCGCTCGTCCAGCCGGCGTCCGCCGGACCACACCTGAAGGTCCGTCAACCGGCCTGCCCCGGCTGCCTCGTCGAGCGGCAGCCGGAAGGTGCGGCCGTCCTCGTCCGGCTCCGGCACGCCCAGCGGGCCGTCACCGGTGCGGAACTCCACGCGGGCGTCACCCGGCGGGATCCGCCGCGGCGCGCGCCACTCCAGGGTGTTCCCCTCGTCCGTGGCGGTGATCCGCCAGCCGGGCGGCAGCTCGTCCACGCCGTGGTCCCGGGCGGGCACGGCGGCGCCGGGTGGCTGCGGCCGGGCCTGGGCCACGGCGGGTGACACGCCGATCAGCGTGACCGCGGCGAGCGTGGCCGCCCACGCTATTCGGGCACGTTTCAATGATCCTCTCCTCAACTCCTGGTCCGGGAGGCGCCGTCACGGGGGCGCCTCTCGTGGAGGAGGAGGCACAGAGCGATCCCTGGGTTGCCTGGGTGCCGGGAGACGGCCGGAATCCGGTCAGCCGCCGGCGGGGCGGGACGACTCCCACGGTCCGCCGGTGAGTCCCGCCGGGTTGCCGGGCGGGACCAGTCCCGCGTCCAGCACCGTCCTGGCCAGGGGGTCGAGCAGATCGGCCAGGCGTGCGGCGGCGGCCTCGCCCAGGACCTTCCAGGGGCGGGCCGCGGCGGCGTCGGTCCGCGCCTCGACCTCCTCGTGCACGGCCGCTCCGGCACCGGTCAGCGAGCCGTCCCCGGCGAGCCATCCGCGCTCGCGCAGCGCCTCCTCGGCCGCCTGCCACGCCGTCAGGTCCCACTTGCGGGTCTCCCGCAGCAGCGTGGCGTCCGACTCGCCGGCGGCGGCCTTCAGCACCATCGCCTCGACCGGTCCCAGGCCGTGGGCGACGAGCACCGCGACATGACCGTCCCCGCGGTGCTCGCGCAGCGTCGTCAGCGCCTGCCACAGCCTGAGGTGCGGCTGGTGCGGGCGGTCGAGGGCCTGGTTGGCGGCGCCGAGCACCCGGCCCGCCGTGTCCGCCGCCAGGGCCGCCTCCCAGGCCAGGTCCGCCGCCTCGGTCATCGCGCCGGAGGCGACGCCGTCCGGGCCGTACAGTCGCCGCATCGCGGCATCGACCGCCGCCAGCCGGGCGGCGAGCGCGTCGGCCGGGGTCGTGTACCGCCAGGCGTCCGGCAGCGCCCGCGCCACGCGGTCGGGGTGGAAGACGTAGAAGCAGCCGGTGACGACGGGCGCGGTGACGGGGCCGAGCGGGGCCGCGCGCAGGGCGAAGTAGCCCATCCAGAAGCCGCGCAGGCCCAGGTCGTCCGCGGCGCTGTGGGCCTCCGGCGCGAAGTAGACGAGGTCGTGCACCGGTTCGTACCGCTCCCACAACGCCCGTGCCAGTACGTCGCCCACCGTGTGCCTCCGCTCTTCGGCCTGTCCGGCGGTCACCGCGCCCCGAGGCGGTGGCCGCCGAGCAGCATGCGTCACGGCGGCCACCCGGACAAGGGGTCGCTCAGGCGACGGGAGGCATCTCACTGGGGCGGGAGTCCAGGCCCGTACGGTGGTTCACCCACGAGCCTCGGGTGAAATCAGGCACCGCCACCGGACGGCCGCCCGCCGCGAGGGACTTGACGCTCAGCGGCACCGGGGAGCACCAGACGGCGGCGTCGTAGACGTCCATGTCCGGGGCCAGCCCGGCACGCATCTGCTGGACGGTGCGCCACTGCAGGACGTAGTCCATCCCGCCGTGCCCGCCGTTGTTGGCGGCGTCGTCGCCGATCTTCTGCCACAGCCAGTGGTCGAACTCCTTGCGGTAGGCGTCGAACGCTCGCCAGGTGTGGCCGCTGTGGTCCGGCTCCAGATAGATCCGGCCACCGCTCGCGGAGGTCACGCCCGCGTAGTCCTCGAAGATGCCACGGCTGCCGGCGAGGGAGTTGATACGGCTGTAGGGGCGCGGCGAGCTGACGTCGTGCTCGGCCCGGATCACCCGGCCCCGCGCGGTGTCGATCAGGCAGGTGACGAGGTCGCCGTTGATGTACGTCTCCTGCCAGCTCGGGTGGGACTTCGGCACGAACCGCGCGCGGTAGTCGGCGAGCCCCCTGGGCTCGGTGGAGGTGGCCCGCAGGACGGTCATCCGGTCGCCGCGATTGATGTCCATGGCCGCCGCGATCGGGCCCAGGCCGTGCATCGCGTAGAAGGAGGCGGTGGAGCGGGTGTGCCACAGCCGCCGCCAGGAGTCCGTGTAGTACGTGTCGGAGAACAGCAGTGCCCGCAGGTCGTGCAGATAGCCGCCGTGCCCGTTGGTGATCTCGCCGAACAGGCCGTCGTGGGCCATCTTCAGCATCGCCAGCTCGTTGCGGCCGTAGTTGCAGTTCTCGGAGAGGATGAGGTGCCGGCGGGTGCGCTCGCTGGTGTCGACCAGGTCCCACAGCTCGTCCAGCTCCGTCGCGACGGGCAGTTCGACCAGCGCGTGCTTGCCGGCCAGCAGCGCCGCGCGGCCCTGCTCGTAGTGGAACTCCCACGGGGTGGCGATGTAGACGAGGTCGATGTCGTCACGGCGCAGCATGCGCTCGTAGGCGTCGGCCGAGCCGCCGTACTCGGCCGGCCGGGGGCGGCCCTCGGCGACCAGTCGGTCGGCGGTGCGTCTGGTGCGTTCGGCGCGTATGTCGCATACGGCCGTCACGGTGCAGCCGGGGACGGCGGCCCAGCCCGAGGACATGCCGTGACCCCGGTTGCCCAGGCCGATCAGGCCGACGCGGACCGTGCGGTGCTCCTCGAACGGGACGTCGACCATGGACTTCTGACCCCGGCGCCGGGGCGGAGCGCCGTCGGCGAGCGGGGCGTCGGGGGCGGCGGACGGGGCGTCGGTGGTGGTGGCCGGTGTGGCGGAGGCCCCGGTGCCGAGTCCGGCGACGACGGCCCCGGAGGCCAGGGCCCCGCCCATGAGAGTGCGGCGTGAGACAGCAGGGATTTCAGGCATGGCGCGGATCGCTCCCTTATGCGTGGCCGGCTGCTCTTGCTGCCGCATGACTCTGTCCACGCCGCCCCCGTGTGTCAATAGGTGCTCGAAAAGAAGCTGTTGTGAGCAGAAACGAGCACGCGGGGGTGGCTCAATCTCGCCTACGGCACCTGGCGGCCGTCCCGCAACCGCACCCGGCGACCGGTGAACCGCTCGGAGAGCATGCGGTCGTGAGTGACCATCACCAGCGCGCCCCGGTAGCCGTCCAGAGCCGCTTCCACGTCCTCCACCAGCGCGGGCGAGAAGTGGTTCGTCGGCTCGTCGAGCAGGAGCAGGTCGACCGGCCCGCACAGCAGGCGGGCCAGCGCGAGCCGGCGCAGCTGACCCGTCGACAGCGCGCCGACCCGCACCGCCAGGTCCGCGGGACGGAACAGACCGAAGCCGAGCAGGGCCGCGCGGTGCTCCTCCGGGTCACCGGGCCGCCCGGCGGCGAAGGCGTCCAGCAGGGTCCGCCCCGGATCGGTGACCCGGGACTCCTGCGGCAGCCAGCCGATCCGCGCCGGCCGCCGGCACCGGCCCCGGTCCGGGCGCAGGTCACCGGCGAGGACCCGCAGCAGCGTGCTCTTGCCCGCCCCGTTGGGCCCGGTGACCAGGACCCGCTCGCCCGGTGCGACGGTGAACTGGGGTATGTCGAGGCGGGGCGCGACCGCCACGTCGTGGAGCGCGGCGAGCGGTTCGTCGTGGCCGGCGCCGTCGTTCCCGCCGGAGCCGGAGCCGGAGCCGGAGCCGGAGCCGGAGCCGGAGCCGGAGCCGGCCGCATGCCCGGCACCGGCCCCGTCCCCGTCGCCTCCGGCGACCCGCGCGGTGAACCGCAACGGCTCCGGCGGCCGGGGCACCGGGGACTCCTCCAGCCGCCGTACGCGCTCCTTGGCCTGCCGGACCCGCGAGGACAGTTGCCTCTCCACGGAGCGCTGGTGCCGCCCGCCCACGCGGTCGGCGTTCGCCGCCCGCCGGGCACCCGAAGCCACGCCGTCGGCGGCAAGCCGCACCAGCTCGCGCTGCTCGGCCAGCTCCCGCTCCCAGTCGGCGTACTCCCGCTCCCAGCGGCGCCGGATCGCGGCCCTGGCCCGCAGATAGCCCGGGTAACCGCCGCCGTGCCGGTGGACGGTCCGGCGTTCGGGGTCCACCTCCCACAGGGCGGTGGCGACCCGCTCCAGGAAGACCCGGTCGTGGGAGACGACGAGCACACTCCCGCGGTGGGAGCACAGATGCTTTTCCAGCCACTCCACGGCGGTGATGTCCAGATGGTTGGTCGGCTCGTCCAGGAGCAGCAGCTGTGGGGCGGCGGCCAGGACGCAGGCCAGACCGAGACGGGCCTGTTCACCGCCCGAGAGACTGCCGAGGAGCCGGTCGGGCGCCAGGTGCGCGATGCCGAGACCGTGCAGGGCGGCTTGGACGCGGGCGTCGGCCGCGTAGCCGTCGCGCGCCTCGAACGCCGCCAGCAGTTCGCCGTACGAGGCGAGCAGCCCGTCCAGTTCGGCGGGTGCGGCCTCGGCGAGGGCCTGTTCGGTGGTCCGCAGAGCGCGTTCCAGCGCGCGGATCTCGGCGAGGGCATGGTCGACGGCGTCCTGGACGGTGTCGTCCGGGGGCAGGTCGGGGGTCTGCGGGAGATACCCGGTGCCGCCAGGGGCGTGGACGCGCAGCTCTCCTGCGTCCGGCCGGTCGAGACCGGCGATCAGGCGCAGGAGGGTGGACTTGCCGCCGCCGTTCTCGCCTACGACGCCGATGCGCTCGCCGAGCGCCACGGTCTGGCGTACGCCGTCCAGCAGCGGCCGGCCGCCGGGGGAGCGGACGACGTCGTCCAGGACGACCTGGAAGGAAGAGGGCGCGGATGAAGCGGAGGAGGTGGGGCCGAGCATGGGTGAGCCGCCGTATCGGGAGTCGTGATCAGTGACCGGTGCGGAAACGGGAGGTCACCCGGACACGGCGGAGGACGCCGGCGCCCGGCCTCCCGGGGCGGCGTCAGATGAAGTAGAAAGCCCTGATCACCTTGCCAGGCTAACAAGGGCGCCCTGCCCGCCGTCAAAGGAATAACGGCGGGCAGGGCGCCCCGGGCGTGTGCCGTCAGGCGACCACGAGGTCAGGCGACTACGTGGTCAGGCGGTCGCCTGTCAGGCGATCTCGACGAGCAGGTCACCGCCCTCCACCTGCTGGACCCGGTTGATGGCGAGCCTGCCCACCCGGCCCGCGCGCGGGGCGGTGATGGCGGCCTCCATCTTCATCGCCTCGATGGTGGCCACCGTCGCCCCGGCCGCGACCTCGTCGCCCTCGGCGACCGCCAGCGTCACCACACCCGCGAACGGGGCCGCCACATGGCCGGGGTTGGCGCGGTCCGCCTTCTCGGTCACGGGCGCGTCCGAGGCGGCCGCCGCGTCCCGCACCTGGATCGGCCGCAGCTGGCCGTTGAGGTCGGCCATCACCGTGCGCATCCCGCGCTCGTCGGGCTCGCCGATGGCCTGCAGCTCGATCAGCAGCCGCACGCCGGGCTCCAGGTCGACGGCGTACTCCTTCGCGGGGCGCAGGCCGTAGAAGAAGTCCTTGCTGTCCAGCACGCTGGTGTCGCCGTACGCCTGACGGTGGGCCTCGAAGTCACGCGTCGGGCCCGGGAACAGCAGCCGGTTGAGGGTCGCCCGCCGGGACTTCTCCAGCCCCGCGCGGTCCTCGTCCGTCAGCTCCTTCACCGGCTTGGCCGCGCCGCGCCCCTGGAGCGCCTTCGTGCGGAACGGCTCCGGCCAGCCGCCCGGCGGGGTGCCCAGCTCACCGCGCAGGAACCCGATGACGGAGTCGGGGATGTCGAACCGGTCCGGCGTCGCCTCGAAGTCCTCCGGCGTCACCCCGGCGCCCACCAGGTGCAGCGCCAGGTCGCCGACCACCTTCGACGACGGCGTGACCTTCACCAGGCGGCCCAGGATGCGGTCCGCGGCGGCGTACATCGCCTCGATCTCCTCGAAGCGGTCGCCGAGGCCCAGCGCGACCGCCTGGGTGCGCAGGTTGGACAGCTGACCGCCGGGGATCTCGTGGTGGTAGACCCGCCCGGTCGGGGAGGCGAGCCCGGACTCGAAGGGGGCGTAGACCTTGCGGACACCCTCCCAGTACGGCTCCAGGTCCCCGACCGCCTGGAGGTCCAGGCCCGTCGGCCGGTCGGAGTGGTCCGTGGCGGCCACGATCGCCGACAGCGACGGCTGGGACGTGGTGCCCGCCATCGACGCCACGGCCCCGTCGACGGCGTCCACACCCGCCTGCGCCGCCGCGAGATAGGTGGCCAGCTGGCCGCCCGCGGTGTCGTGGGTGTGCAGATGGACCGGCAGGTCGAACTCGCGGCGCAGCGCGGAGACCAGCTTGGCGGCGGCCGGGGCGCGCAGCAGACCGGCCATGTCCTTCACGGCCAGCACATGCGCGCCGGCCTCGACGATCCGCTCGGCCAGCCGCAGGTAGTAGTCGAGGGTGTACAGCCGCTCGTTCGGGTCCGACAGGTCCGCGGTGTAGCAGAGGGCGACCTCCGCGACGGCCGTGCCCGTCTCGCGTACGGCGTCGATGGCCGGCCGCATCTGGTCCACGTCGTTGAGCGCGTCGAAGATGCGGAAGATGTCGATGCCGGTGGCCGCGGCCTCCTGCACGAACGCGTCGGTCACCTCCGTCGGGTACGGCGTGTAGCCCACCGTGTTGCGCCCGCGCAGCAGCATCTGCAGACAGATGTTGGGCACCGCCTCGCGCAGCGCCGCCAGCCGCTCCCACGGGTCCTCGGCGAGGAAGCGCAGCGCCACGTCGTACGTCGCGCCGCCCCAGCACTCCAGGGACAGCAGCCCCGGCAGGGTGTGCGCGACGTGCGGGGCGACGGCCAGCAGGTCCTTGGTGCGCACCCGGGTGGCCAGCAGCGACTGGTGGGCGTCGCGGAAGGTGGTGTCGGTGACGCCGAGCGTGGGCGCCTCCCGCAGGGCGCGGGCGAAGCCCTCGGGGCCGAGTTCGGTAAGCCGCTGCCGGGAGCCCGCGGGCGGCGAACCGGCGGGCAGCGGCGGCAGCTTGGTGACCGGGTCGACCAGTTCCGGACGCTCGCCGTGCGGCTTGTTCACCGTCACGTCGGCGAGATACGTCAGCAGCTTGGTGCCGCGGTCGGCGGAGTGCCGCGCGGTCAGCAGATGCGGGCGCTCCTCGATGAAGGAGGTGGTGACCCGGCCCGCCTGGAAGTCCGGGTCGTCCAGGACGGCCTGGAGGAACGGGATGTTCGTGGCGACACCGCGGATGCGGAACTCGGCCACCGCCCGCCGGGCCCGGCCGATCGCCGCCGGGAAGTCCCGGCCCCGGCAGGTCAGCTTCACCAGCATCGAGTCGAAGTGCGCGCTGATCTCCGTACCGGCGTGCGTGGTGCCGCCGTCCAGCCGGATGCCGGAGCCGCCGGGGGAGCGGTACGCGCTGATCCGTCCGGTGTCCGGGCGGAACCCGTTCGCCGGGTCCTCGGTGGTGATACGGCACTGCAGGGCCGCGCCGCGCAGCGTCAGCGTCTCCTGGGACAGGCCCAGGTCCGCCAGCGTCTCGCCCGCCGCGATACGCAGCTGCGCCTGCACCAGGTCGACGTCGGTGACCTCCTCGGTGACCGTGTGCTCGACCTGGATCCGCGGGTTCATCTCGATGAAGACGTGGTTGCCGTCCCGGTCGAGCAGGAACTCCACCGTGCCCGCGTTGCGGTAGCCGATCTCGCGCGCGAACCGCACCGCGTCCGCGCAGATCCGCTCCCGCAGCTCCGGGTCCAGGTTCGGCGCGGGCGCCAGCTCGATCACCTTCTGGTGGCGGCGCTGCAGCGAGCAGTCCCGCTCGAACAGGTGCATGACGTTGCCCTCGCCGTCGGCGAGGATCTGCACCTCGATGTGGCGGGGATCGACGACCGCCTTCTCCAGGAACACGGTCGGATCGCCGAACGCCGACGCCGCCTCCCGGGACGCCGCCTCGATGGACTCGCGCAGCGCGGCCGGGTCCTCCACCCGCCGCATCCCGCGCCCGCCACCGCCCGCGACCGCCTTCACGAACACCGGGAACCCGATCTCCTCCGCGGCCCGGACCAGCTCGTCCACGTCCGTCGAGGGCGCCGAGGAGCCGAGCACCGGTACCCCGGCCGCCCGCGCGGCGGCCACCGCGCGCGCCTTGTTCCCCGTCAGCTCCAGCGTGTCGGCGTCCGGCCCGACGAACGTGATGCCCGCCTCGGCGCACGCCCGCGCCAGCTCCGGGTTCTCCGACAGGAACCCGTAGCCCGGGTACACGGCGTCCGCGCCCGCCCGCCGCGCGGCCCGCACGATCTCCTCGACGGACAGGTAGGCGCGCACCGGGTGCCCCGGCTCGCCGATCTGGTATGCCTCGTCGGCCTTGAGCCGGTGCAGCGAGTTGCGGTCCTCGTACGGGAAGACGGCGACCGTGCGCGCGCCCAGCTCATAGCCGGCGCGGAACGCCCGGATCGCGATCTCGCCTCGGTTGGCGACCAGCACCTTGCGGAACATCCTGGATCCCTTCGGCCTGCCGTTGAGTGAGGACCATGGTGGAGGCGCGGGCCCGGTACTGCCATGTGAAGCGGGCCACTTTACCGGTTGAGTGAGGGGTGGTGGTGGCGGGGGAGGTGGCCATCGTGGGGGAGAGGCCGGGCACCTCGCTCGGGGATTTTCCTCCGGGCTGTTCCCGTCCCTGGCCCGTCCTCGTGGCCCGGCCTTGGCTGTCCTCGCGGCCCGCCTTGCCCGTCCAGCGGCCCGCCCCGGCCCGTCTTCCCGGCCGGCCCGGCCCGTCTCCCCGGCCGCCCCGGCCCGTCTCCCGGCCGCCCCGGCCCGTCTTCCCGGCCGCCCCTGGCCGGCCCCGGCCCGTCCCGCCCCTGGCTGTTCCGGGCTGCCCCCGGCCGGGCCCGCCGGGCTCATGCTCATCGGGCAGACTCTGCGGAATGGACTCCTACCGCCCGGTTCACCGCGATCCCGCTCCGACGTCGTACGGACGCCTGCGCGTGCAGGCCGCCGACCTGGGCCCGGCCCGCTGGCTCGTCGAGCGAGCCCGGGAGGCCGTCTTCGGCACGGTCGGAAGTGTCGCCGCGCCCGGTTTCCCCGCCTACGCCCGGATCCTGCATCCCGCCTCCCTCGACGAGCGGCCGGTGCGCTGGGAGACGGTGGGTGCCGCCCACGGGCGCGAGGTCACGGGGCACACGCGCTGGCACGAGCTGATCGGCATGGACCGCGACTACCACAACGCGTCCGAGTACGGCCTGCCCGGCGTCTGGGACGAGCACGCGTCCGAAGGGCCGACCCCGCCCGGCGTCGCCCGCGCCCTGATGCCCGTCCTGGCCCGCCACACCGCGACCCCCGAGCACTGCTGGTTCGGCCTGTGGAGCGGCTACGGCCGGTGGGACTTCGACCACGTCCCCTCCTTCCCCACCCCTGGCCGCGACGAGGTCCTCCTCGCCGGAACCCTGGCCGACGCCGTATCGCCCCTCCTGCTCGACGAGTTCGCGGAGCTGCCCGACCTGTGGTGGCCCGAGGACCGCGCCTGGTGCGTGGGCGGCGACGTGGACCTGGTCAGCACCTACGTCGGCGGATCGCGGGAACTGATCTGTGACCTGCTGGCCACGCCGGAGCTGGAGGCTCACCCCGTGGCAGTCGGCGACACCGTCGGCTGAAGCCGTCGCCTCCCGGCGTGACGCCAGGGCGGGCGAGTCACTCCCACCGCACCCGCTGGATCGCCACCATGGCCGCGTCGTCACCGAGGTGGCCGCCCAGCGTGTGCGAGAGGAGATCCTCGCGGAGCCGGCGCAGGAGGCGTTGAGGGCCGCCGGTGCCGAGGGCGGCCATGCGCTGGGCCAGGGGGTAGAAGGCCCCGGAGTCGTCGCGGGCCTCGATGACGCCGTCGGTGTAGAGCAGGAGGGTGTCGCCGGGCCGGAACGGGAAGCGCTGCGCGGCGAAGGGGGAGTCGGCGAACTCGTTGAGCCCCAGGGGCGGCGCCGGTTCGCACACCTCCAGCGAGGTGACCAGGCCCTCGCGCAGCAGCAGGGGCGGCGGGTGACCGCAGTTGATCAGGTGGAGGACGGACGCGGTGTCGGGGATGTCCAGCACGGCGGCCGTGATGAACCCCTCGCTGGGAGCCGCGGTGGCGGACACGGCTGCCCGGGGATCGTCCAGGTTCGAGGACACCGTGCCCTCCAGGGAGGCGACCAGGGAGGGCAGATCGGCCTGCCGGTGCGCGGCGGCGCGGAACGCCCCCAGCAGGAGCGCGGCGTCCCCGACCGCCTCCAGGCCCTTGCCCCGGACGTCCCCCACGATGAAACGCGTGCCGTGCGCGGTCCGCACGGCGGCGAACAGATCACCGCCGATCTGCGCCTCCGCCTCGGCCGCCATGTAGACCGAGGCGATCCGCAACGGGCCGATCCGCCGCGGCAGCGGGCGCAGCACGACCTGCTGCGCGGCTTCCGCCACCGCGCGCAGCTGCGTCAGCTGCTTCTCGTGCCTCTCCCGGAGGTACGCGAAGAACGTCACGCACACCGAAATCATGATCAGCGCGGTGATCTGCAGGCTGTGGTTCAGGTCCGTGAGGCTGGTGCGTACGATCGCGACCACCGCCTGGGCCAGCACGGCGAGCGCGCCGACGCACGCGGTGGTGCGCGGGCCCGCGAAGGAGGCGGTGACCGCGGGGGCGGCGGCCAGGAACGGGCCGAGATGGACCTCGGGGGGCGCCAGGATGTCGCCCACCGTGACGATCGCGATGAGCCCGAGGGGAACCATCAGCAGGACCCGAGGCTGCTCCCTCGGTCCGCGAAGACCGCCACGCGGTCGTCCTGGGCCCATGAAACCTGCATACACCCGCGCGTTGCCGGACACCTCCCCAGCCGCGTGCGGCCCGGGCCGGCCTCCTGGGTGGCCCGACGCGTCTCGTGGCCGTCCGGTCGGACGGGGAACAGACCCGCGGGCTGCCGGGCGCCTCCCTGGCTGCGTGAGGCCCGGTCCGCCCCGGTTGGAAGCCGGACGCGGGGTCGCCGGGCATTTCCCCAGCCGTGTGCGGCCCGGACCACCCCCCGTCGGGAGCCGGACGCGTCTCGTGGCCGTCCCGGTCCGCCGGGGGTCAGCTCTCGGCCGGCGTCAGGACCACGAAGTCCGCGTTCGACGGGTCCAGGCAGACCGCCAGCCGGCCCACGCCCTCCGCGTCCTCCGGCCCCATCTGCACGCTGCCGCCGTTCTCCCGGACTCTGGTGACCGCCGCGTCGCAGTCCTCGACGTGGAACACCGGGTGCCAGTAGGGCCGCCCGTTCGCCAGGGCGAGGGCCTCCTGGGGAAGCTGCATCACGCCGCCGTGCATCCGCTCGTCGGGCAGCCCCTCCGGCGTGATGAGCGAGTAGGTGCCTCCGCCGCCCGGCAGCTCCATGTCGCTGAACCGCCAGCCGAGGATCCCGCCGTAGAACTCCTTCGCCGCGGCGGCGTCGCTCGTGTACAGCTCGGTCCACGACAGCGAGCCCGGCTGGTCCACCAGCTCCACGCCCTTGCTGGTGCCCGGCTGCCAGACGGCGAACTGGCCGCCCAGCGGGTCGCTGTAGTGCGCCATGCGACCCCACTCGTCGAGGTCCCTCGGCTCCACCCGCACCGTGCCGCCCGCGTCGCGCACCGCCCGCGTGGTGGCGTCCGCGTCGGCGACCGAGAAGTAGATCATCCAGGCGGAGCGCGCGCCCTCCTCGGTGAGTTTGCCGAGCCCGGCCACGATCTTGCCGTCCTTGCGGAACATGCCGCCTTCCACTTCCCCGCCCTCGCCCATGGACTCGTAGTCCCAGCCGAGCACGGTCCCGTAGAACGCGGCGGCGGCTCGGACGTCGGGGGCACCGAGGTCGAGCCAGCAGGGGGAGCCGGGAGCGAAGTCCGTGGTGATCATGCCGATGACGCCTTTCCGTGGATCCTGTTTGCACCCAGCGTGACACCCACCACTGACAATCGCCCGCCGACGGCTCCCACCGCAGGTCGGGCGGGTCGGCCTCGGTCTCCCGCCACCCGGGGCCCAGCTCCAGGCTGCCCGCGACCAGGTAGCCGCAGCGATGCTGAGGTGACGGCCGCCGCCTCCGCCTCGTACGACGCCGTCCGGGGACGTCCGGGGCCTCCGGGGCGGTCCGGAGTGACGGTGTCGCCGGTCAGGCCCGCGTGCCAACGGAGGATCCACGAGCCGCCGTTGGGGAAGTCCGGGCGTCAACTGGCCCTCGTCCCGCACCTGGTGGACCCCTACATGCCGACCCGCGGCGACCTGCACCGCGCCGACGGAGCGACCGTCCCCGATGCGTGCCGGTGGTTATTCCCTGGCGTGGGCGCGGGGACGGGCGGAGACTCGTGGCATGGGTGACATGGCGGCGTTCCGGGACGAGGTCACCGCGTGGGCGGCCGGTGGGCCCTCGGACACCGCGCGGGAGCTGGCCGTACGGCTGCCCGTCCAGGTGGTCGTCCTGCTCGAAGGGCCGAGCGACGCCGCGGCGGTCGACGCGGCGGCCGGGCGACGCGGCCGGAACCTGGAGGCCGAGGGAGTCTGCGTGCTGCCGATGGGCGGTGCGATGAACGTCGGGCGCTTCACCCGCCTCCTCGGGCCACCCGGTCTCGGCCTGCGCCTCACGGGACTGTGCGACGAGCGTGAGCGCCCCTATTACGCCCGGGGCTGGCAGCGGGCCGGCGTGGGGGAGGAGGCGTTCTTCGTCTGCGCGGCGGACCTGGAGGACGAACTGATCCGCGCGCTGGGCGTGGCACGGGTGACGGAACTCGTCCGTGCGGAGGGCGATCTGCGCGCCCTGGAGACCTTCCTGCGCCAGCCCGCCCAGCGGGGCCGTACCGCACAGCAGCAGCTGCGGCGCTTCCTCGGTACGAAGAAGGGGCGCAAGATCCGGTACGGCCGTGTCCTCGTCGAGGCCCTCGACCCCGACCGCGTCCCCGCCCCGCTCGACGGCCTGCTCGCCGTCCTCTGACCGCCGTCCTCTGACCGCGGTCCTCCAACAGCCGTTCTCCAACAGCGGTTCTCCAACAGCCGTTCTCCGACCGCTGGGTGACACCCGTGAAAAGGGATGTCAGAGGCGTGTGGTGGGATGTCGGAACCGAAAAGCACTGATCGAACACGGGGGCATCCTGATGAGCGAGTTTCCGTCGCTGACCCATGCGCTGGCCGAGGGGCTGGTCGACGTGCTGTGGTTCGTCGAGAGTTGCGAGGACGAGCAGATGGACCCGGACGACGCCGTCAGGGTCCTGGAAGACGCTGCCCACCTCATGGGCCGGCTCTCCCCCGACCAGCGCGGCGAGCTGCTCGACCTGATCGACGCGATGGCGGCGGAGGAGACGGACCCCGAACGGCGGGAATTCCTCGAGGACTTCCCGGAGGACTTCGGGCTCGTCGACGACCCGGCCTGACGCCGACGGCGGTCGGCTGCCGTCGGCCGTCGGCCATCGACCGTCGGCTGGACTGAGCGTCGACCGCGAGGTCCGGGCACCGGGGGCGCCTGAGGTCTCCCCAAGGTCTCCCCAAGGTCTCCTGGGGGATCCCTAGGGGAAGAGTCAGGGAAAACCCTCCTGTGCTTCCCGCTTCCCTGGGCTTAGACTAAAAGTCCAGTGATTGGATGGACAGTCCAAGGGGGCGGTATGGCCGGGCAGGACCTGGAGGCCGAGCGGGACGCGATCATCGGCGCGCTCACCCCGGTCGTCGACGGACTCGTGGCGACCTTCGGCCCGGTGTGCGAGGTGGTGCTGCACGACTACCGGCACCCGGAGAAGTCGGTGGTCGCCGTGGCCGGTTCGGTGACCGGACGCGCGGTGGGCGGAGCGATGAGCGAGATCGGCATGCGCGTCCTCGCCCGGGGCGACGAGGCGGCCGACGAGCTGAACTACCTCACCCGGACCCGCTCCGGCGACCTGGTCAAGTCGTCCACGATGGTGCTGCGCGACTCCACGGGAGCCGTCTTCGGCGCCCTCTGCGTCAACCTCGACGTCACCGCCGTCCACCACGCCCACACCCTGCTCGGCGGCCTCGCCGGCCTGGGCACGGACCCCGCGCGGACACCGGTCACCACCTTCGGCAACGACATCGACTCCGTCGTCGACGCCATCCTCGACACCCACCGGCTGCACCGGCACCACAACTGGGCCGGCCTCGACCGTGAGGACCGCCTGGAGCTGTTCCGCAGCCTGGACGAGCACGGCGTCTTCGCGGTGCGCCGCGCGGTCGAGCAGGTCGCCGCCCGGCTCGGCATCTCCCGCGCCTCCGCCTACAGCTATCTCTCCCAGGCCAGAGCCAAGGCCGACCCGACGTCCCAGGGAGGACACCCGTGACGACCGCCCCCTCACCGGTCACGCTCGACGACGTCCGCGCCGCAGCCGCGCGGCTCAAGGGCGTCGCCCACCGCACCCCCGTGCTGCGCTCCCGCACCCTCGACGCGCTGGTCGGCGCCGAGACCCTGCTGAAGTGCGAGAACTTCCAGCGGATGGGCGCGTTCAAGTTCCGCGGCGCCTACAACGCGATCTCCCGGCTGACGCCCGAGCAGCTGGCCCAGGGTGTCGCCGCGTACTCGTCGGGGAACCACGCGCAGGCCGTCGCCCTCGCCGCCCGGGAGCTGGGCACCAGCGCGGTGATCGTCATGCCGGAGGACGCCCCCGCCTCCAAGCAGGCGGCGACCGCCGCGTACGGCGCCGAGATCGTCACCTACGACCGCTACACCGGCGACCGCGTCGCCATCGCCGAGGCGCTAGCCGCCGACCGCGGTCTCACCGTGATCCCGCCGTATGAGCATCCGCACATCATCGCCGGCCAGGGCACCGCGGCCCTGGAACTGATCGAGGAGGTGGGTGAGCTGGACGCCCTGATCGCCCCGGTCGGGGGCGGCGGGCTGATCGCGGGCAGCGCGACCGTCGCCAAGGGGCTGCGGGCCGGGGTCCGTGTCATCGGCGTCGAGCCGGAGGCCGGGGACGACACCAAGCGGTCCCTGGAGGCGGGCCGGCGGATCAGTATCCCGGTGCCGCGCACCATCGCCGACGGGCAGGCCCTGCACACGCCCGGCGAGCTGACCTTCTCCGTCAACCGGCGCCTGGTCGACGAGATCGCCCTGGTCAGCGACGACGAGATCAGAGCGGCGATGCGGTTCGCCTTCGAGCGGCTGAAGATCGTCATCGAGCCCAGCGGCGCCACACCGCTGGCCGCGCTGCTCGCCGGCCGGGTCACCGGCCTCCCGCGCCGCGTCGGCGTGATCATCTCCGGCGGCAACATCGACACCGAACGCTTCGCGCGGCTGTGCGCGGGAGGGGAGGAGTAAGGGCCCGCCGTCGAATGGCGGCCCCCGATCCCGGGGCGGACGATGGACGTGAGGGGCCCGGCCGCCGCCGGTGCCGCCTGCGCCGCAGGGGAGACGGGGACCGGCCCCCCGGCCGCGGCGGACGCGGCCGGAAGGGAGAAGCATCATGCTCGAGATGAAGCTGCTCGACAAGCCGGACGAGCGGCGGGAGTTCCCGCACGGACACATGGAAGCCGTCCACCTGAGCGGGTGCGACTTCGCTGTGGCGACCTTCGAGCCGGGCTGGCGCTGGTCCCAGGACGTGGGGCCGATCGCGGGCACGGAGAGCTGTCAGATGAACCACAACGGCTATGTCGTCAAGGGCCATCTGCACATCCGTATGGACGACGGCACCGAGGCCGAGGTCGGCCCGGGCGAGGTCTTCGTCTGCTCGCCCGGACACGACGCGTGGGTCGTCGGCGACGAGCCGTGCGTCGCCTTCGACTTCGAAGGGCAGACCGCCAAGGAGTACGCCAAGCCGAAGGAGGGCTGAACCGACGGTCTCCTCAGACCGGTAGCAACCGGCTGACAAGGGCGCCGAGTTGGCGGGCGGTGCGGCACTCGTACATCGCCACCAGCTCGGCGTAGTCGGGGGCTGCCGAGTCCCCCGTGCCCCACTGGGCGCGCGGCTCCGGGTTGAGCCAGTACACGCGGCGGGCCTGCCCGGCGATCTGCCGGAGCGCCGGAAGATTCGGGTCGGCCATGTTCGTCCGCGCGTCCCCCAGGACGAAGACCGTCGTCCGCGGTCCCACGGCGGCACCGTAGCGCTCGGCGAACTCGCCCAGCGCGGCGCCGTAGTCGCTGCTGTCGTGCCAGCCCGTCAGCCGGGCGTGCTCACGGATGCGTCCGCTCAGCCGCTCGGCGCCGGCCGCGCCGTGCGTCAGCAGCCCGGTCACCTCGTCGATCCGGTTGACGAAGGCGAACACCCGCACCTTGCTGAACTGGTCGTGCAGCGCCTGCACCAGCAGCATCGTGAAGTCGGAGAAACCGGCGACCGATCCCGACACATCGCAGAGCAGCACCAGTTCGGGCCGCGCGGGCCGCCGCCGGCGCTTAACCGGCCGCATGGGCACGCCGCCCGTCGACAGGGAGCCGCGCACGGTGCGCCGTGGATCGATCGAGCCCCGCGCGGCGCGCCGGCGCCGGGCCGCCAGCCGGGTGGCCAGCGTGCGGGCGAGCGGTCGCACCGTCCGGCGCAGCTCGGCCAGCCGGTCCCGCCCGGCGTACAGGAAGTCCACCCGGTCCGCTGTCGGCGCCACCGCCCGCCGGGCGATCTCGTCGCGCCCGCGCCGCTCCGCCACCCGGCGCCGTGCCTCCGCGGCCACCTGCCCGCGGAACACCTCGATGCGCCGCCGGATCTCGTCGTCGAGCAGCCGGCCGGCGAACCCCTCGCCGCCGCCCCGCGCCAGGACGTCGTCCCGCACCCGGGCGAGCAGGGTCTGCGGGCGCAGCCGCTCCAGGGTCTGGTACGCCGACCAGCCGTCCGATCCGGGTGAACCGCCGTATCCGCCCAGGCCGTCGACGGCCTCGATCGCCAGCCGGCCCATCAGGGCGACGTCGTTCGCGGCGAGCGCCGGCGCCAGCCGCTCGCGCAGCTCCTCGCGCCCGGCCGGCTCGCCGCCCGGCGCGCCGAGACCGCGCGGGAAGTACAGGTCGAAGACCTGGTCGAACAGCTGCCGCTGCCCGGTGGTGTGCAGCAGTGTCGCGGCCAGGCCCTCGCGCAGCAGCTCACGGTCGGCGAGCCCCAGCGCCCGCATCGCCCGCGCCGCGTCCACCGTCTCACCCGTGCCCACGCGCACGCCGTGCGAGCGCAGCGCGGCGACCAGGGCGGTCAGCCGCGCCGCGACGTCCGACCCGGCGGCCGTCATACGGCGTCCAGGTCCAGCTTGGCCGCCGCCTTCAGCACGTCGTCCTGGTGCTTGAGCAGGACGCCCAGGGTGTCCCGTACGACACCCTCGTCGAGCGTGTCGGCGCCCAGTGCGAGCAGCGTGCGCGCCCAGTCGATCGTCTCGGCCACCGACGGGGACTTGCGCAGGTCCATCGCGCGCAGCGCCCCGACCACCCGCACCACGGACGCGGCCAGCGCCTCGCCGAGCCCCGGCACCTTCAGCCGGACGATCCGCCGCTCCAGCTCCTCCTCGGGGAAGCCGATGTGCAGGAACAGACAGCGCCGGCGCAGCGCCTCGGACAGCTCGCGGGTGGCGTTCGAGGTGAGCACCACGAAGGGCCGCCGGGTGGCGGTGACGGTGCCCAGCTCCGGCACGGTCACCTGGAAGTCGCTGAGCACCTCCAGCAGCAGGCCCTCCACCTCGACGTCCGCCTTGTCGGTCTCGTCGATCAGCAGGACCTTCGGGTCGTCGCCGCGGATCGCGGTGAGCAGCGGGCGCGGCAGCAGGAACTCCTCGCTGAAGATGTCCGTGCGGGTCTCGTCCCAGGTCTCGTCGCGTCCGGCGCTGATCCGCAGCAGCTGCTTGGCGTGGTTCCACTCGTACAGGGCCCGTGACTCGTCGACGCCCTCGTAGCACTGCAGCCGCACCAGCCGCGCGTCCGCGACCCGCGCCACGGCCTTGGCCAGCTCCGTCTTGCCGACCCCGGCGGGGCCCTCCACCAGGAGCGGCTTGCCCAGCCGGTCGGCGAGGAAGACGGTCGTGGCGACCGCCGGCGAGGCCAGATAGCCGGTCTCGGCGAGGCGGGCGGAGACGTCGTCGACGGAAGTGAACACCAGGGCCTCCAGATCGGCGTCGGTAACCGGTCACCTATCTAAGCGCTTGTTCACCGACTGTGTCACGCCCTCGACGAGCGAGGGGGACTGCCCCAGCAGCCGCTGCATGGCCTCGGCGGCCCGGACGGCCGCGTCGCCGCAGCAGTTGTTGAACAGCACGTGCAGCTCCTCGACCCGCTCGGCGAGGGACCGCAGCCGCGGCACCCACTCGGCGAGTTCCTCGTCGTCGTACGCGTGGCGGAACCGGTCCTCCTTCCCGCCGGTACCCCAGGCGGCGCTGCGGCCGTGGAACCGTACGACGGACAACCGCGGCGACGTCACCGGGGTGACGGGCGGTATCGACGATGGCAGCGACCGGTTCATGTCGACGGCGACGGCCGCCATGCCGTACCCCGCGAGCAACGCGCGCGTCCGCTCGGCCCGCTCCTCGAGCCACCAGTCGGGGTGCCGGAACTCGACCGCGACGGGCCACCCGCCCGTCCGCTCGGCGCACTCCGCCAGGAACGCCTCCGCCCGCGCCCCCGGCCGAAACCACGGCGGAAACTGGAACAGCACACTCCCCAGCCGCCCCGCCTGCCGCAACGGCGCGATCCCCGCCCGAAACCGCGCCCACACCTCGTCCAGCACACCCGGATCCCGGCTGTCGGCAGGCAGCCCGTCCGGCATCACGGCACTCCGCGTCGGATGCCCCGTCAGCAACGAGAACGCCTTCACGTCGAACACGAACCCGTTCGGCGTCCGCTCCACCCACAGCCGGCTGTTCCGCTCACCGGGCAGCGCGTAGTAGGAGGCGTCGACCTCCACGACCGGGAACCGCTCGGCGTAGTGCCGCAACCGCCCCTCGGCGTCCCGCCGCCCCCGCG
The DNA here is from genome assembly GCF_044547145.1 of Streptomyces sp. NPDC052773. Lineage (NCBI taxonomy): Bacteria > Bacillati > Actinomycetota > Actinomycetes > Kitasatosporales > Streptomycetaceae > Streptomyces > Streptomyces sp. NPDC052773. The sequence continues at coordinate 282,151 of NZ_JBITZX010000004.1, forward strand.
GATACCAGCCACTGCCGACCAGCTCTCGATCGGTCCACGAACACGTGCCCACGAGAATGTCACCCATGCGGTGCGGTTACCCACCGGCCCGGACTCTCCCCATGACGCCGCCCACGCGCGCTTGACGCTCCAACGCCCGGGTTGTGAAGCACTCATGGGTCTGACTGGTCAGGCGTTCGGGCGGCGCTCGTCCCAGCGGACGGCCTGCTCCCGGCGCACAGCCGTCGCCCGGGGCATCACCGCCAGCGGGGCCGCGCCGCTGGAACCCACGGAAGAGGTCCTCGCCGAAATGGCGGAGGCCGAGGTGCGGCGCTCGGCGCTCGCCGAGACGGTGTGGCTCCTGGGGGACGTCGGGACGAACACCGCCGCCGTCCGGCTGAATCACTGCCTGTGGCATCTGGAGTGGCCGGCCCGCGAGCTCCCGACAACCGGGCAGGGCGGCTGGGACCACGCCTACGAGGAGTTCCGGCAGGCACGCCACCAGTTCCTCCGGCTGGCCCGCGCCGGCCTCGGCGTGCGGGGCACCCGCATAGCGGAGACGCTGCCCTGGCCACCCCGTGGCGGGGCGACCTCGCGCGAGGCACCCCGCAGTGACCGGTCGCTAGGTGGTGGCGCCCCCACCGCTCGGCTCACCGGTCACCAGCACCACCTCCAGCGTGCGCGGGCCGTGCACCCCCTCCACCCGGTCCAGTTCGATGTCGCTGGTCGCGGACGGGCCGGAGATCCAGGTCGACGGGCGGGTGGGGGTGAGCCGGTCGAGGGCCTGGGGGACGGAGGCGACGACCTGGGCGGGGACGCGGACGACGCAGACGTGGTGGTCCGGGATCAGGGTGACGCGGCGGCGGCCCTGGTCGGGGGAGCCGTCGAGGACGATGGTCCCGGTCTCGGCGATCGCCACCGCGCAGGCCGTGACGACGCTGTCCACGCGGTCGAGTTCATCGGGGGTCGTCTCGGGCCGGTCCGGGACCCGCCGCGCCGTGGACAGCGCGAGCCAGTCCGGATCGAGGCCCGGTGGCACCAGGACGGTCCGCGAGCCGCGCGCGGACAGCAAGCCCGCCACCACGGAGGGCAGTTCGGCGGCCGTGCAGCGGTGGACCAGTGCGCGGTAGTCCGCCAGGTTCACGGCGAGGAGGTCCACCGTCTCGGCGGCCGTCCGCTCACCGTGCTCCCGCAGATAGTCGCGGGTGACCGCCTGCTCGTACGGCGTGTCCTCGCGCGGCACGTCGGCGAGTGCGCGCCGTACCCGGCCCAGGATCCGGTCCCTGCTGTTCACTTCGCGCCGTCCTTTCCGCCACGCGTCCGCTGCCACCAGTCCCGGAACGGTTCCGCCGGCACCGGCGGAAGGTCCCGGGTCCCGCTCCACGCCCGGCCGGGCCCCGGCAGGGTGCGCGGGTGGAGCCGGCGGGTGCGGGAGGCGAGCCGCTGCCCGGTGCGCAGGGCGCCCGGGCGGCTCAGCGCCCAGCGGGCCGCCCGCATCGCCGCCCGCTCGGCCGCGTGCCCCTTGGCGGGCCGCAGCAGCACCTTGTTGCCCTCGCGGACGGCCGGGCCGCCCTGGGCCACCCGCTCCCGCAGATGCACCAGCACCTCGGGGATGTCGATGGCGACCGGGCACACGTCGTAGCAGGCACCGCAGAGCGACGACGCGTACGGCAGGGACGCGTCGATCTCGCTGCCCGTGCCGCGCAGTTGGGGGCTGAGGATCGCGCCGATCGGGCCCGGGTAGACCGAGCCGTAGGCGTGGCCGCCCGCTCGCTCGTACACCGGGCACACGTTCAGGCAGGCCGAGCAGCGGATGCAGCGCAGGGCCTGGCGGCCGACCTCGTCGGCGAGGGTGTCGGTGCGGCCGTTGTCGAGCAGGACCAGGTGGAAGGTGCTCGGCCCGTCCTCGTCCGTCGTGCCGGTCCACATCGACGTGTACGGGTTCATGCGCTCGGCCGTCGAGGAGCGGGGGAGGGTCTGGAGGAACACCTCCAGGTCCCGCCAGGTCGGCACGATCTTCTCGATGCCGACGACCGAGATCAGCGTTTCCGGCAGGGTCAGGCACATCCGGCCGTTGCCCTCGGATTCCACGACCACCAGCGTGCCGGTCTCGGCGACCATGAAGTTGGCGCCCGAGATGCCGACCTTGGCCCGCAGGAACTTCTCCCGCAGGTGGAGGCGGGCGGCCTCGGCGAGTTCGGCGGGCGTGTCGGTCAGGCCCTCGGGAGCCGGGCGGCCCCACGCGGCCATCTCGTCGCGGAAGATGTCGCGGATCTCGCCGCGGTTGCGGTGGATCGCCGGAACCAGGATGTGCGACGGGCGGTCCTTGCCCAACTGCACGATCAGCTCGGCGAGATCGGTCTCGTAGGCGCGGATGCCCTCCGCTTCCAGGGCCTCGTTCAGCCCGATCTCCTGCGTGGCCATCGACTTGACCTTGACGACCTCCGACTCCCCGGTCGCCTTCACCAGTTCGGCGACGATCCGGTTGGCCTCCTCGGCGTCCGCGGCCCAGTGGACGACCCCACCGGCCGCCGTGACCGACTCCTCCAACTGGACCAGGTAAGTGTCCAGGTGACGCAGCGTATGGTCCTTGATCCGCTTGCCCGCCTCGCGCAGCGCCGCCCAGTCCTCCACCTCGGCGACCGCCTTGGCGCGCTTGGCGCGGATCGTGTGCGTGGCGTGCCGCAGATTCCCGCGCAGCGTCGGATTGCGCACCGCCTCGTGCGCGGCGGCCGGGAAGGCCGGCATGCCGAGATACGTACCGCTCATGCCAGGGGCTCCTCTTCCGTGCTGGCCAGGATCTCCGCGATGTGCACCGGGCGCATGCCCGACCGCAGCCGCGTCATCGTCCCGCCGATGTGCATCAGACACGAGTTGTCCGCCGCGCACAGCACCTCGGCGCCGGTCGACTCGGCGTTGCGCACCTTGTCCGCGCCCATCGCCGCGGAGACGTCGGCGTTCTTCAGCGCGAACGTGCCGCCGAAACCGCAGCACTCCTCCGCGCCCGGCAGCTCCACCAGCTCCAGACCCTTCACCGCCTCCAGCAGCCGCCGCGGCCGGTCGCCGAGGCCCAGGCCGCGCAGCCCGTGACAGGTCGGGTGGTACGTCACCGTGTGCGGGTAGTACGCGCCGACGTCCGTCACCCCCAGCACGTCCACCAGGAACTCGGTCAGCTCGTACGTCTTCGGCACCACCGGCGCCAGCGTCGCGGCCAGCGCGTCCCCGCGGCCCTCCGCCCGCGCCCGCTCGCCCATCCGCGGATACAGCTCCCGCACCATCGCCCCGCACGACCCGGACGGCGTCACGATCGCCTCGTACGGGCCGAAGACCTCGGCGAAGTGCCGAGCCAGCGGCTCCGCCTCGTGCCGGTAGCCGGTGTTGTAGTGCGCCTGACCGCAGCAGGTCTGCGCCATCGGGAAGTCGACCTCCACGCCCAGCCTGGTCAGCAGCCTCACCACGGCACGCCCGGTGTCCGGATAGAGCGTGTCGTTGACACAGGTCAGGAACAGAGCGACACGCATCGCGGCTCCTCGGGGTCGATCATCGGATGAGGGCAGGGTAGTGCGGGGGGTGACGGGGAGGGCAGGAGGCCCGACCCGCCGGGCGGACGGGCCGGAGCAGCCGGGCGGACGGGCAGAGCAGCCGCGCGGACGGACCGGACCGTCCGAGCGGACGGGCCTGTGCGGCAGCCCGGACGGGCCGGAGCAGCCGAGCGGACGGGCTGGAGCAGCCGAGCGGACGGGCCTGTGCGGCAGCCCGGACGGGCCGGAGCAGCCCGGCGGGCGGGCCGGAGCAGCCCGGCGGGCGGGCCGGGCCAGTCCGGCGGGCGGGCCGGAGCGCGATCGGCGACGGCGCTCAGCGCGCGCCGAGCCGTTCCTGCGCCGCCCGCCAGCGCGCCGTGTCGCCCCGCGGTTCGTAACGGGTCAGCGGCTGGGTGCGGGTGAGCAGCCGGCGCATGTCGGCGCGGTCGCCGACCAGCCCGTGGGCGCGCGCCTGCACCAGGACGTTGCCGAGGGCCGCCGCCTCGGTCGGCCCCGCCACCACCGGCAGCCCGCAGGCGTCGGCGGTCAGCTGGCACAGCAGCGCGTTGCGCACCCCGCCGCCGACCACGTGTACCACGTCCACGGACGTCCCGGCGAGCCGCTGGGCGTCCTCGACGGCCCGCCGGTGGGCGAGCGCCAGCGAGTCGAGAATGCACCGGGTGACCTCGGCCGGCGTCTCGGGCACCGGCTGCCCCGACGCCCGGCATGCCTCGGCGATCCGCTCCGGCATCCGGCCGGGCGCGAGGAACGCCGCGTCCCCCGCGTCCACCACGGACCGCAGCGCCGGCGCCACGGCCGCCGCCCGCAGCAGCTCGCCCAGATCCGGCTCGCCCCAGGCCCGGACGCACTCCTGGAGCAGCCACAGCCCCATGATGTTCCGCAGATAGCGGACCGTGCCGTCCAGCCCCAGCTCGTTGGTGAAGTTGGCGGCCCGGCTCTCCTCCGTCAGCACGGGGGCGCCCAGCTCCAGCCCGGCCAGCGACCAGGTGCCGGTGCAGATGTAAGCGAACCGCTCCCCGGTCGCCGGTACGGCCGCCACCGCGGACGCGGTGTCGTGCGAGCCGACCGCCGTCACCGGAACCGGGCCGGTCAGCCCCGTCTCCTCCAGCACCTCGGCGCGCAGCACGCCCGCCGGATCGCCGGGCCGGCGCAGCGGCGCGAACAGGCTCAGGTCGATCCCCAGCCGCGCCGCCACGTCGTACGACCAGTCCCCGGTGCGCGGGTCGACGAGCTGGGTCGTGGACGCGTTGGTCAGCTCGGTGCCCTGCTCGCCGGTCAGCCAGTAGGCGATCAGATCCGGGATCAGCAACAGCCGCTTGGCGTGGGCGAACTGGGCGGAGGAGCGGGCGGCGGTCAGCTGGTACAGGGTGTTGAACGGGGCGTACTGCAGACCGGTCGCCGCGTACAGCTCCGCGGCGGGCACCGTCGCCCACACCGACTCCGCGACCCCCTCGGTGCGCGCGTCCCGGTAGTGCACCGGGTTGCCGAGAAGCGCGCCGTCCGCGTCCAGCAGGCCGTAGTCCACGGCCCAGCTGTCGATGCCGACGGAGTCCACCTGACCGGCCGCCCGCAGCCCCTCCAGCACCCCCGCGTACAGCCCGAGCACATCCCAGCGCAGCCCCTCGGGCAGCCGCACGGGCCGGTTCGGGAAGCGGTGCGCCTCGGTGAGTTCCAGTTCGTGCCGGCCGACGCGGCCGACCATGACGCGCCCGCTGGACGCGCCGAGGTCGACCGCGGCGTACGACTTCACGAGCGCGCTCACCGCAGGAAGGCGGCGGCGACGCCCGCGTCGACCGGGACGTGCAGACCGGTGGTGTGGGTGAGGTCCCCGCCGGTCAGCGCGAACACCGCGTTCGCCACGTGCTCCGGCAGCACCTCACGCTTCAGCAGCGTCCGCTGGGCGTAGAACTCGCCCAGCTTCTCCTCCGGGACCCCGTACACGGCCGCGCGCTGCGCGCCCCAGCCGCCCGCGAAGATGCCCGAGCCGCGCACCACTCCGTCCGGGTTGACGCCGTTGACGCGGATGCCGTGCTCACCCAGCTCGGCCGCCAGCAGGCGCACCTGGTGGGCCTGGTCGGCCTTGGTCGCGGAGTACGCGATGTTGTTCGGGCCGGCGAACACGGCGTTCTTGCTGGCGATGTAGACGATGTCACCGCCGAGCCCCTGAGCGATCATCACCCGGGCCGCCTCGCGCGACACGAGGAACGAGCCGCGGGCCATGATGTCGTGCTGGAGGTCCCAGTCCTTCGCGGAGGTCTCCAGCAGCGGCTTGGAGATGGAGATCCCCGCGTTGTTCACCACCAGGTCCACCCCGCCGAAGGCCAGCACCGCCGCCTTGAACGCCTCGGTGATCTGCTCCTCGGAGGTCACGTCCACGGCCACGGCGACCGCCTTGTCCGGCCCGCCCAGCTCCTCGGCCACCGCCGCCGCGTTCTCCGCGTTCAGATCGGCGACGACGACACACGCGCCCTCGGCGACCAGCCGGTGCGCGATGGCCTTGCCGATCCCGCTGCCCGCGCCGGTCACCAGCGCCACCCGCGTGGCGAGCGGCTTCGGCTTCGGCATCCGCCGGAGCTTGGCCTCCTCCAGCGCCCAGTACTCGATACGGAACTTCTCCGACTCCTCGATCGGCGCGTACGTCGACACCGCCTCGGCGCCCCGCATCACGTTGATCGCGTTGACGTAGAACTCGCCCGCCACCCGCGCGGTCTGCTTGTCCTTGCCGAAGCTGAACATGCCGACGCCGGGCACCAGCACGATCGCCGGGTCGGCGCCGCGCATCGCGGGGGAGTCCGGCTCGGCGTGCCGGTCGTAGTAGGCGGCGTACTCCTCGCGGTACGCGGCGTGCAGCTCCCTCAGCCGCGCGACCGCCTCCTCCAGCGGAGCCGTCGGCGGCAGGTCGAGGACCAGCGGCCGGACCTTCGTGCGCAGGAAGTGGTCGGGGCAGGAGGTGCCGAGCGCGGCGAGCCGCGGGTGCTCGGCGCGGGCCAGGAAGTCCAGCACCACGTCCGTGTCGGTGAAGTGCCCGACCTGCGGCCTGTCCTGCGAGGCGATGGCCCGCACATACGGCGCCAGTGCCGCCGCCCGCTTCCGCCGCTCGTCCTCGGGCAGCGCGCCGTAGCCCTCGATCGCGGGCCCGAACGGCTCGGCCTTCCCCCGTTCCGCCAGGAACTTCTCCGCGGTCCGGATGATGTGCAGCGAGTTGCGCTCGCACTCCTCCGCGGTGTCCCCCCACGCGGTGATCCCGTGCCCGCCGAGTACGCACCCGATGGCCTGCGGGTTCGCCTCCTTCACCGCGGCGATGTCCAGCCCGAGCTGGAACCCGGGCCGCCGCCACGGCACCCACACCACGCTGTCCCCGAAGCACTCCGCGGTCAGTTTCTCCCCGTCCGCCGCGCACGCCAGCGCGATCCCGGAGTCCGGATGCAGATGATCGACGTGCCGGGCGTCGACGAGCCCGTGCATCGCGGTGTCGATCGAGGGCGCCGCCCCGCCCTTGCCGTGCAGGCAGTAGTCGAACGCGGCGACCATCTCGTCCTCGCGCTCCACCCCCGGATACACGTCGACGAGCGCCCGCAGCCGGTCCAGCCGCAGCACGGCCAGCCCCGCCTCGGTCAACGTCCCGAGATCGCCCCCGGACCCCTTCACCCACATCAGCTCCACCTCACCCCCCGTGACGGGGTCGGTGTCGAGGCCCTTGGCGGACGCGTTCCCGCCGGCGTAGTTGGTGTTGCGGGGATCGGATCCCAGCCGATGCGAACGGGCGAGCAGAGCGGCAGCTTCCGGATGAGTAGCCATGACCATCGGTTCCTTAGCAGAGAGGGTGCCTACAGAAAGGGGGCGCGGGCGGTATCGATATGCGGCTCCGCCGCGCGGGCGCGACCAGCCACGACGGGCCCGCAGCCCGCGTACGACAGAACCCGGCAGACGCTCACGCCCCCCAACCGGCCTGCTGTCCACCGACCCGCTCAGCGACGATCTTCTCGGCCCACCCGCACCGCGCGTACGCGGCAAGGGGCTCGGGGTCCAGCCCCATCTCTTCCCGCACCTCACGCAGCAACGGCCGCACATCGGTGTTGAACGCGTCCATCAGCACGGCGTTCGCACCGAGCACATCACCGTCCCGCTGCGCGGCGGCAAGAGCGTCCCGGTCCACGAGAAGCGCCTTGGCCGTGGCCTCCTGCACATTCATCACCGACCGGATGATCGCCGGGATCTTCGCCTCGATGTTGTGGCACTGGTCGAGCATGAACGCCACGTCCGGCGTGAACCCGCCCCCGCGGATCACCTCGTACATGATCCGGAACAGCTGGAACGGATCGGCCGCCCCCACCATCAGGTCGTCGTCCGCGTAGAAGCGCGAGTTGAAGTCGAACCCGCCGAGCTTCCCCTCCCGCAGCAGCGTCGCCACGATGAACTCGATGTTGGTGCCCGGCGCGTGATGCCCGGTGTCCACCACGACCTGCGCCTTCGGACCGAGCTTCAGGCAGTGCGCGTACGCCGTCCCCCAGTCCGGGACGTCCGTCGTGTAGAACGCCGGCTCGAAGAACTTGTACTCCAGCAGCATCCGCTGCCCCTCGCCGAGCCGTTCGTAGACCTCCGCGAGCCCTTCGGCGAGCCGGTCCTGGCGGGCCCGGATGTCGTCCTGGCCGGGATAGTTCGTCCCGTCGGCGAACCACAGCTTCAGATCGGTGGAGCCGGTCGCGTCCATGATGTCGACGCACTCCAGCAGATGGTCGACGGCCTTGCGGCGCACCGCCGCGTCCGGGTGGCAGATGCTGCCCAGCTTGTAGTCGTCGTCCTGGAAGGTGTTGGAGTTGATGGCGCCGAGCCGCACCCCGTGCTCCTCGGCGAACTTCGCCAGCGCCGCGTAGTCGTCGACCCTGTCCCACGGGATGTGCAGTGCGACGGTCGGGGCGACCCCGGTGAACTCGTGCACCTTGGCGGCGTCCTCGAGTTTCTCCTGCGGGGTGCGCGGCACACCCTGCTGCGCGAACACCTTGAAGCGGGTCCCGGAGTTCCCGTACGCCCACGACGGCGTCTCGACGGCCTGGGTCTTCAGCGCGGCCTTCACCGCGACGACATCGGTCACTGCTGGGCTCCTACCGATTCAATGAAACGATTCAGAACGGCAAGCTATGAGCCACCCGAAGGGGTGTCAAGCACTCTGACGAACCCCGCTCTCCGTGACCCCTCCGTGACCTTTGTCTATCGAAAATTTTTCGACACGGACCCATTGACGTGACATGGTCGACCCGCCTAACGTCCCGGCAACCCAGTTGAAACCTTTCACGACGTCGTGCGGGGTCGCCCGGTCTGCGCCGGGACCGCTCCCGGACCGCGTCGTCGAGGAGCCCCCATGACCCACCCGTCCGACCCGGGGCCGCCCCCGGTGCTGGCGCTCCAGGGCATCTCCAAGTCCTTCGGCGCCGTCCGCGCCCTGCGGGACGTGTCCCTGGAGCTGTTCCCCGGCGAGGTCCACGCCCTCGCCGGGGAGAACGGCGCGGGCAAGTCGACCCTCATCAAGACGCTCGCCGGAGTGCACCGGCCGGACGCCGGCCAGGTGCTGCTCGACGGCGCGCCCGTCGTCTTCCACGGCCCGGGCGACGCCCGCGACGCCGGAATCGCCGTCATCTACCAGGAGCCCACGCTCTTCCCCGACCTGTCGATCGCCGAGAACATCTTCACGGGCCGCAGCCCCAAGCGCGCCCTCGGCCGCATCGACCACAAGGCCACCCGCGCCGCGACCGCCGCCCTGATGCGGCGCCTCGGCGTCGACCTCGACCCGGACCGCCCCGCGCGCGGGCTCTCCATCGCCGACCAGCAGATCGTCGAGATCGCCAAGGCGCTCTCCTTCGACGCCCGCGTCCTGATCATGGACGAGCCGACCGCCGCGCTCACCGGCAGCGAGGTCGCCCGCCTCTTCGGCGTGGTCCGCACCCTCAGGGAACAGGGCGCCGCCGTCCTCTTCATCTCCCACCGGCTGGAGGAGATCTTCGAAATCTGCCAGAAGGTGACCACCCTGCGCGACGGCGCCTGGATCGCGAGCGAGCCCCTCGCCGGGATGACCGAGGACGACCTGGTCCGCCGGATGGTCGGCCGCGACCTCGACGAGCTGTACCCCAAGCAGGACGTGCGGCCCGGCGAGGTCGCGCTGAGCGTCCGCCGGCTCACCCGCGAGGGCGTCTTCACCGACGTCTCCTTCGAGGTGCGGCGCGGCGAGATCGTCGGCCTCGCCGGACTGGTCGGCGCCGGCCGCACCGAGGTCGCCCGCGCCGTCTTCGGCGTCGACCGCTGGGACGCCGGAGAAGTCACCGTGGACGGCAAGCCGCTCGTCAACGGCGCCCCCTCCGCCGCCATGGCCGCCGGACTCGCCCTCGTCCCCGAGGACCGCCGCGCCCAGGGCCTGGTGATGGACATGTCCATCGAGCGCAACATCGGCCTCACGGGCCTGCGGACGACCGTGCGGGCGGGCCTCGTGAACCGCGGCGCCGAACGCAGCCGCTCCCTCGACTGGGCGGTGAGACTCCAGGTGAAGTACGCCCGGATCGCCGACGCCGTCTCCACGCTCTCCGGCGGCAACCAGCAGAAGGTCGTGCTCGCCAAGTGGCTCGCCACCCGCCCCAAGGTGCTGATCGTCGACGAGCCGACCCGCGGCATCGACGTCGGCACCAAGGCCGAGGTGCACCGCCTGCTGTCCCAGCTCGCCGCCGACGGCGTGGCCGTCCTGATGATCTCCTCCGACCTGCCCGAGATCCTCGGCATGGCCGACCGCGTGCTGGTGATGCACGAGGGCCGGCTGACCGCCGAGATCCCGCGCTCCGACGCCACCGAGGAAACCGTGATGGCCGCAGCCACCGGGAGGGCGGCAGCGTGACCGTGACCGCTCCTCAGCAAGCCCCCGTGTCCGACGTGACCAAGTCGAGCGGCACCCGCCTCGTCGACCGCGTCTTCAAGATGCGCGAACTCGCCATCCTGGTCGTCTTCCTCGTGATGATCGCCGTCACCCAGGCCGGCAACAGCGAGTTCCTCTCCGAGCAGGGCATCAAGGACCTGCTGCTGAACGCCACCATCCTGGTCCTGGTCGCCACCGGCCAGTCCCTGGTCGTGATCACCCGGAACGTCGACCTGTCCGTCGGCTCCACGCTCGGCATCAGCGCCTTCGCCGCCGGGACGTATCTCCAGGGCGGCGGCAACCCGGTGGTGGCCGTGCTGCTGGCGGTGCTGATGGGCGTCGGCTTCGGCCTCCTCAACGGGCTGCTCGTCAGTCTCGGCCAAGTGCCCGCGCTCGTCGTCACCCTCGGCACGCTCTACATCATCCGCGGCATCGACTCCATCTGGGTCGGCTCCCGGCAGATCACCGCCGCCGACCTGCCCGGCTCCTTCGTCGACTTCGGCTCCGGCGGCATCTCCGCGGTGCCGTACCTCGCGCTCATCGCCCTCGCCGTCCTGGTCGCCACCGCGTACTACCTCAAGCACTACGGCAGCGGCCGTGAGCTGTACGCGCTCGGCTCCAACCCGGAGGCCGCGCGGCTCGCCGGCATCCCCGTCCGCAAGCGGATCCTCGCCGCCTACACCTTCTGCGGGGCGCTCGCCGGAGTCGCCGGAGCGATGTACCTGGCCCGCTTCGGCAACGTCGACTCCGGCACCGGCAACGGCTACGAACTCACCGTCGTCAGCGCGGTCGTGGTCGGTGGCGTCGTCTTCACCGGCGGCTCCGGCAGCGTCTACGGCGCGGCCCTCGGCGCGCTGCTGCTGACCTCCGTCAACAGCGTGCTCCCCGCGCTCGGCGTCAGCTCGGTGTGGGTGCTCGCCATCAACGGCATCCTGCTCATCCTCGCCATCGCGGTCGACCGGATCGTCGCACTGCGCGTGGCCAACGCCCTGAAGAAGAGGAACGCCCGCCATGCCTGAGTCTCTGACGCGCGCGGTCCGCTGGGACACGGTCGTCGGTGCGCTGCTGGTCGTCCTGCTGCTGTTCTCCTTCACGCTCGTGGACGGGTTCGGGAACGCGCTGAACCTGTCGTTCCTGATCGGGAACACGCTGCCCATCGCGCTGATCGCGCTGCCGATGACGCTGCTGGTCGTCTCCGGTGAGATCGATCTGTCCGTCGCGTCCACCGCCGGGTTGTCCGGTGCGGTGATGGGTGCGCTGTGGAACCAGGGGATGGCGATCGAGACGATCATTCCGCTGTGTCTGCTGCTCGGGGTGGTGTGCGGGTTGATCAACGGCCTGCTCGTGACCAGGCTGGGGCTGCCGTCCCTCGCCGTCACCATCGGCACCCTCGCCGCCTACCGGGGGATCGCGCAGATCGTGCTCGGGTCCGACGCGGTGACCGATTTTCCGGAGCAGTACCTGGACTTCGCGGCGGGACGCATCGGTGACACGTTCGTTCCGTACGCGTTCCTGCCGTTCCTGGTGCTGCTCGCCATCGCCGTCGTCGCGCTGCACGCCACGCCGTTCGGGCGGTCGCTGTTCGCGATCGGGGCGAGTGAGGAGGCGGCGCGGTTCGCGGGGATCCGGGTCAAGCGGCAGAAACTGATTCTGTTCACTGTGACCGGGCTGATGGCTTCGCTCACCGGTGTGTTCTGGGCTCTGCACTACGCGAGCGCGCGGTACGACAACGCGACCGGGCTGGAACTGTCCGTCGTCGCCGCCGTGTTGCTCGGTGGCATCGACTTCGACGGGGGCAAGGGGACGCTCGGTGGGGCGATCGCCGGGGTTTTCCTGCTCGGGGCGTTGCAGAACGTGATGAGTCTTCAGGATGTTTCCGCGCAGTCGCAGATCGTCGTGACCGGTGTGTTGCTGGTTCTGTCCGTGCTTGGGCCTCGGGTCGCGCGGCAGATCGCCGTAGTACGTGCCCAATCGTCAGGCTGACCGGCTGACCGGCTGACCGGCTGACCGGCTGTCTGCGGCTGGTCGCGCAGTTCCCCGCGCCCCTTCAGGGCGCCTCCACTCCCCCTGTCAGAAGGACCCCTCATGCGTAAGTCATCCCTCCGCCGCACCTCCGCCGCCCTCGCCGCCGTCACCTCCCTCGCCCTCGCGCTCACCGCCTGCGGCGGTACCACCAAGGAGGACGTGGCCAACGAGGGAGGTTCGGCTGCCGCCGCCGGCAAGGCGGACCCCGACGCCGAGCTGAAGAAGGGCCTCACCGTCGGCTTCCTGCCCAAGCAGGTCAACAACCCGTACTTCACCACCGCCGACAAGGGCGGTGAGAAGGCGCTGAAGGAGCTGGGGTCCAGCTACAAGGAGGTCGGGCCGTCCAGCGCCACCGACACCTCGGGGCAGGTGTCGTACGTCAACACCCTCACGCAGCAGCAGGTCGACGCGATGGCCGTGTCCGCGCAGGACCCGGGCGCCCTGTGCACCGCGCTGAAGCAGGCCATGAGGAACGACATCAAGGTCGTGACGTACGACTCGGACACCAAGCCCGACTGCCGCAACGCCTTCGTCTCCCAGGCGTCCGCCGAGGACCTGGGCCGTACCGAGGTGCAACTGCTGGCCGAGCAGATCGACTACAAGGGCGAGATCGCGATCCTCTCCGCCGCGCAGACCGCGACCAACCAGAACACCTGGATCGAGTTCATGAAGGACGAACTCGAGAAGCCCGAGTACAAGGACATGAAGCTCGTCGAGATCGCCTACGGCAACGACGACGCCCAGCAGTCCTTCCAGCAGACCCAGGGGCTGCTCCAGGAGCACCCGAACCTGAAGGGGATCATCTCCCCGACCACCGTGGGCATCAAGGCCGCCGCCCAGTACCTGTCCGGCTCGAAGTACAAGGGCAAGGTCAAGCTGACCGGCCTCGGCACGCCCAACGACATGCGCAAGTACGTCAAGAACGGCACCGTCGAGGCATTCGAGCTGTGGGACCCGGCCAAGCTCGGCGAGCTGGCCGCGCGCACCGCCGTCGCGCTGGCCTCCGGGCAGATCACCGGCAAGGAGGGCGAGACCTTCACCGCCGGTGACATGGGCGAGTACACCATCGGCGAGGACGGCGTGATCAGCCTCGGCAAGCCGACCGTCTTCGACGCGAAGAACATCGACGACTACAACTTCTGACAGAGGAGCGGTACTTCATGCAGCGCGTCTGTTTCCTGCTCAAGGTCCGCCAGGACAAGATCGCCGAGTACCGCGAACGCCACGCCGCCGTGTGGCCGGAGATGCTCGACGCGCTCTCGGCCACCGGCTGGCACAACTACTCGCTCTTCCTGCGCGACGACGGCCTGCTCGTCGGCTACCTCGAGACCGAGGACTTCGAGGCCGCCCTCGCCGGCATGGAGGCCACCGACGTCAACGCCCGCTGGCAGGCCGAGATGGCCCCCTTCTTCGAGTCCCTCGACGGTGCCCGGCCCGACGAGGCGATGAAGCCGCTCACCGAGGTCTTCCACCTCGCCTGACCAGGAGCGTCCCCATGAGAAGACGTACCGTGCTCACCACCGCCCTCGCGGTCGCCGCGGCCGGCGCCCCCGGCGTCGCGCGGGCCGCCGCCCCCGGCCCCTCGGTCACCCGCGTGGGCACCACCACCCTCGACCACCAGGCGATCTACTTCGTGTCCTACGACGGCCTGGTCAACAACAACTCCTTCCAGAAGAACGGCCTGCTGACCTACAAGGGCCACCAGTACGCCGCCTGGTACACCGCCGACCGCAACGCCGTCGTCGGCCGCCGCGCCCTGGGCGCGAGCACCTGGCAGACCGTGAAGGTCGGCCACACGCTGCGGTACAACGACTCCCACAACGTCATCTCCATGGGCGTCTCCAGGGCCGACGGCCGGCTCCACCTCAACATGGACTCCCACAGCGACGGCTTCACCTACGTCAAGTCCGTCGCCGGACTCATGGACGATCCTGCGGGGCTCGGCTGGAGCGCGAGCCGCTTCGGGGCGCCCCAGTCGACGCTCGACGGGCTCGCCCTCACCTCCCAGTTCACGTACCCGCAGTTCATCGCCACCCCCGAGGGCAGGCTCCAGCTCAGCTACCGTGCCGGTGTCTCCGGCAACGGGCGCAACGCCCTCGCCGAGTACGACGGCACCAAGTGGACGGCGCTGGGGGAGTGGACCAGTTCCACCGGCACGTACACCAGCGAGCACGGCTCCTCCACCGCCCGCAACATGTACCTGCACGGCATCGACTACGACCGCGGCGGCCGGCTGCACGCCTTCTTCACCTGGCGGGAGCAGAACGGCGCGGTGATGTGCGCGAGCGGCGGCATCACCAACCACGACACCGGCTATGTGTACTCCGACGACCGCGGCCGCACCTGGCGCAACGGCGCGGGCGCCGTCGTCGGCGTCACCGGCGGCTCCGACCGGGTCTCCGTGACCGACGCCGGTCTGGTCGTGGACCCGCTGAACCCCGACCATTCCCTGATGAACCAGGAGAGCCAGTTCACCGACTCCGCGGGCCGGCCGCACGCGATCATCTCCTACGTCCCCGGCCGCTTCGGCCAGTGCACCACGGACTACGTCGCCGACCGCACCGCGAACGGCCGCGCCTTCCACGTCCGCCGCACCGCCTCCGGCACCTGGCGGAAGACCGAGATCCCGGTCCCGCTGAACTCCAGCCAGCGCACCAAGCTGGTCCTGGACCGGTACGACAACGCGTACGCCGTCCTCCCGTACGGCCGGATCGCCGCCGCCTCCGCGGCCTCCGGACACACCGACTGGAAGCTGCTGTACGACGGCGCGGGGCTGAACGCCTTCGGCGAGGTGGTGGTCGACGAGACCCGGGTGGCGCAGGACGGTGTGCTGTCCGTGATGTACCAGGAGAAGTCCACCGGTACTGCCCCGTCGGCGCTGCGCGTCGTCGACTTCCGTCTGCCCTCGTGAGTACGGTCGCAGCCCGGCGGCGTGGCGGTAGTGTGAAGGCCTTCCCGCCGCCCCTCGTCTCCCTGGAGGTCCCTGCCTGATGGCCCAGTCGGTGGGTATCAAGGACGTCGCCCGCGCCGCCGGAGTCTCCGTGGGTACGGTGTCGAACGTCATCAACCGTCCGGACACGGTCGCCACCGAGACCCGGGCGCGCGTGCTGTCCGCGATCGACCGGCTCGGCTACGTCCGCAGCGAGTCCGCGCGCCAGCTGCGCGCGGGCCGCAGCCGGATCATGGGGCTGCTCGTGCTCGACATGGGCAACCCCTTCTTCGTCGACGTGGCGCGCGGCGCCGAACGCGCCGCGCGTGAGGCCGGGCTCGGCGTGATGGTCTGCAACAGCGCCCAGAGCCCGGGCGAGGAGGCCGAGTACCTGTCGCTCTTCGCCGAACAGCGGGTGCGCGGCGTGCTGCTGACCCCGGCCGACGCCACCGGCCGGAACATCGAGACGTTCCGCCGCCACGGCATCCCGTTCGTGCTGGTCGACCGGGTCGCGGAGGGCGCCACCGAGTGCTCGGTGTCCGTCGACGACGTGGCGGGTGGGGCGCTGGCCGTACGCCATCTCGTCGACGCCGGGCACCGGGCCATCGCGTACGTCAGCGGGCCGCCCGGCCTGAACCAGGTGCGCGACCGCCGCACCGGCGCCCTCAACGCGCTCGCCGAGGCCGGTCTCGGCCCGGAGGCGCTGCGGGAGCTGCCCACCGAACGGCTCGACGTCGCCGCCGGCCGCGACGCGGGGGCCCGGCTGCTGGGCCTCGCCGACCGGCCGACCGCCGTCTTCTGCGCCAACGACCTGCTCGCCCTCGGCGTGCTCCAGGCGATGTACGCGGCCGGGGTCAGCGTCCCCGACGACCTCGCCATCGTCGGCTACGACGACATCGAGTTCGCCGCCGCCGCGGCCGTCCCGCTCACCTCGGTGCGGCAGCCCGCCGTCACCATGGGCGCGCTCGCCGCCGAGTTGCTGCTGGAGGAGACCGAGTCGGACACCGGCCGCCGCCCCCACGAGCACCGCCGGGTCGTCCTCCAGCCGGAGCTGGTGGTACGGCGGTCCAGCCTGGCGGGGCGCTGAACCGCCGTCCGGCAACCGTTCATGATCCCCGGCCCCGCCGGGCCGCCGGACATGTGCTGAACTGGGACGCGATCCGCACCCGCCGTCCGCACCGGGAGACCCGTTGAGCGTCAGCTACCGCCAGCCCGGCGTCGTCCTCACCGACCGCCGCTTCACCGTGCCCCTCGACCACGCCGACCCGGCGGGGGAGACGATCGAGCTGTACGCGCGCGAGGTCGTCGCCGGGGACAAGGCACACCAGGAGCTGCCCTGGCTGGTCTACCTCCAGGGCGGCCCCGGCTTCGGCGCCAACCGGTTCGTCGGCAGGCAGGCCTGGCTCGGCCGCGCCCTGAAGGAGTTCCGCGTCCTGCTGCTCGACCAGCGCGGCACCGGCCACTCCACGCCCGCCAACCGCCAGACCCTCCCGCTGCGCGGCGGCCCCGCCCGGCAGGCCGACTACCTGGCCCACTTCCGCGCGGACGCGATCGTCGAGGACTGCGAGCTGATCCGCCGCCAGGTCACCGGCGGCGCCCCCTGGACCGTCCTCGGCCAGAGCTTCGGCGGCTTCTGCACGGTCACCTACCTCTCCACCGCCCCCGAGGGGCTTGCCGCCGCCCTCGTCACCGGCGGCCTGCCCTCCCTGGACGCCCACGCCGACGACGTCTACCGCGCCGCCTACCCGCGCATCGAACGCAAGGTCACCGCCCACTACGCCCGCTACCCGCAGGACGTCGAACGGGCCCGCCGGATCGCCGACCACCTGCTGAGCCACGACGTGGTCCTGCCGAACGGCTACCGGCTCACCGTCGAGGCCTTCCAGTCCCTCGGCATCCTCCTCGGCGGCAGCGAGGGCAGCCACCGCCTGCACCACCTCCTCGAGGACGCCTTCGTCCGCACCCCGCACGGCCCGGCCCTCTCCGACGCCTTCCAGGAGCAGGTGCAGGGCCTGCTGTCGTACGCCGCCCACCCCCTGTACGCCCTCGTCCACGAGGCGATCTACGGCCAGGGCGCGCGCCCCACCGCCTGGGCCGCCGAGCGGGTGCGCGCCGAGTTCCCGCAGTTCGACGCCGCCAAGGCGCTCGCGGGCGACGGGCCGCTGCTGTTCACCGGAGAATGCGTCTACCCGTGGATGTTCGAGACGGACCCGGCGCTGCGCCCGCTGCGCGAGACCGCCGAACTCCTCGCCGCCCGCACCGACTGGCCCCGCCTGTACGACCCCGCCCGCCTCGCCGCCAACGAGGTCCCCGTCGCCGCCGCGGTCTACCACGACGACATGTACGTGGACACCGCCCACTCCCTGGAGACGGCCCGCGCGATCAGGGGACTGCGCACCTGGGTGACGGACGAGTTCGAGCACGACGGGGTCCGCGCGGGCGGACCGCGCGTCCTGGACCGCCTGCTGGCTCTCGTCCGGGACGAGGCGTAGAAACCCGCAAGCGGCGGCCGGCACGCGGCAGTTGCCCCACGGCGCTACCCTGCGACCCATGACAGAGATCACCCGGCTCCAGCCGATGCCCGAGGACTGGACCCGCGCCCTGGCCGTCGTCGCCCACCCCGACGACCTCGAATACGGCTGCTCCGCCGCCATCGCGCAATGGACGGAGGCGGGCCGCGAGGTCGCCTACGTCCTCGCCACCCGCGGCGAGGCCGGCATCGACACGCTGGCGCCCGCCGAGGCCGCCCCGCTGCGCGAGCGGGAGCAGCGGGCCAGTGCCGCGGTCGTCGGGGTGTCGGTGGTGGAGTTCCTGGACCACCGCGACGGCGTCATCGAGTACGGCACCGCGCTGCGCCGCGACATCGCCGCCGCGATCCGCCGGCACCGCCCCGAGCTGGTGATCACCCTCAACCACCGGGACACCTGGGACGGCGTCGCCTGGAACACCCCGGACCACGTCGCCGTGGGCCGCGCCACCCTCGACGCCGCCGCCGACGCCGGGAACCGCTGGATCTTCCCGGAGCTGGTGGAGCAGGGCCTGGAGCCGTGGAACGGGGTGCGCTGGGTCGCCGTCGCCGGTTCCGCGACCCCCACCCACGCCGTGGCGGCGACGGAGGCGGCCCGGGAGGCGGCGGTCCGCTCGCTGCTCGAGCACCGCGCGTACATCGAGGCGCTGACCGACCAGGACCCCGAGACGTACGTCCGGGAGTTCCTGACCACGGTCATGGGCGCCGCGGGGGAGCGGTTCGGCGGCGGTCCGGCGGTGGCGTTCGAACTGTTCGGCCGCTGACCGTACGCCCCGTAGGGTGGAGCACATGCGTGATCACCAAGGCGACCCGGCCGAACTGCGCGGCGACTGCGGCAGTTGTTTCGGGCTGTGCTGTGTCGCGCTGCCCTTCGCCGCCTCGGCGGACTTCGCCCTGGACAAGCCGGCCGGCAAGCCCTGCCCGAACCTCGGGGGCGACCACCGGTGCGGCATCCACGACCGGCTGCGCGACAAGGGGTTCACCGGCTGCACGGTCTACGACTGCTTCGGCGCGGGGCAGAAGGTCTCCCAGGTCGTCTTCGGCGGGGTGGACTGGCGGGGCGCGCCACCCGAGCACGCCCGCCGGATGTTCGACGTCTTCCCGGTCGTCCGCCAGGTGCACGAACTGCTCTGGTATCTCACCGAGGCCCTGACCCTGCCCGCCGCGCGCCCCCTCCAGGCGGAGCTGCGCCGCGCCCGGGAGCGCACCGAGGCGCTGACCCGGCGGACCCCGGAGGAGATCGCGGCGCTGGACGTCGCCGCCCACCGGCAGGAGGTCAACGTGCTGCTGCTGAAGACCAGCGAGCTGGCGCGGGCGGGCGTCCGCGGGCGGAGGAAGGACCGCCGGGGCGCCGACCTGATGGGTGCCCGGCTCAAAGGAGCCGATCTGCGCGGCGCCGATCTGCGCGGTGCCTGGCTCATCGCGGCCGACCTGACCGGCGCCGATCTGCGCGGCGCGGACCTGATCGGCGCCGACCTGCGGGACGCCGACCTCACCGACGCCGATCTGACCGGCGCGTTCTTCCTCACCCAGCCGCAGGTCGACGCCGCCCGCGGCGGACCGGGCACCCTGCTGCCGGAGACGGTGACCCGCCCGGCGCACTGGACCGGAGCGAGCTGACCGAAACCGCCCCGTGGACGCGCCGGTGATCCGAAAGTTTCGCCGGCGTGGTTGGCGTGCACCCCGATCTTCGATAGGTTAGGTGAGGCTTACCTAAGGGAGGATTCGGATGGGTGACGGGATGCGTGACGGCCAGATCTGGGCGGCCACGC
Source organism: Streptomyces sp. NPDC052773 (assembly GCF_044547145.1). Lineage (NCBI taxonomy): Bacteria > Bacillati > Actinomycetota > Actinomycetes > Kitasatosporales > Streptomycetaceae > Streptomyces > Streptomyces sp. NPDC052773. The sequence continues at coordinate 301,820 of NZ_JBITZX010000004.1, forward strand.
CCGCGGCGGCGGAACGGGCCCGGTCGGTGCTGGCCGCCGCCTGGTCGTGCTCGGTGACCACGGAGGGCGTCCGCGAGGAGCTCGTCGGCGCGCACACCGTGGCCGAGGACGGCAGGGTGATCCTGCACGTGCCCGACGACAGCGCCCTGCTCGCCGCCGCGATCTGCGCGCCGCGCGGGGAGCCGTCCGCCGTCCTGGAGTTCGCCGACGTCGCGCCCGTCCCGCTGCGCAACCGGATCCGCGCCCGGCTCTGGCTCGCCGGCCGGCTCACCGTCCAGGAGGGCGGCGGTCTGGCCTTCCAGGCCACCCGCGTGGTGCTGCACAAACCGGCCGGCGCCGAGGTGATCGACCTCGCCGAGTTCGCCGCCGCCGCTCCCGACCCGCTGGCCGCCGCCGAGGCCCGGCTGCTCACCCACCTCGCCGACGCCCACCCCGACGCCGTCGAACGGCTCACCCGCCTGGTCGAGCCGGGCAGCCTGTACGGTGCCCTGCGTGTCCAGCCCCTCGCGGTCGACCGCCACGGGCTGACCCTGCGCATCGAACGCCGCCGCGCCCACGGCGACGTACGCCTGGCCTTCCACCGGCCCGCCGACGACGTCGCGCAGCTCACCGAGCGGATGCACGTGCTGCTCTCCCAGGCGAGCGCCGCGCACTGCCCGCGCGCCCTACAGCGGCAGCGCACAGACGGCGACGGGTGAGGCGAACGGCTCGCCCGCGAGACGCAGCGCGCCCGTCGCCCGGTCCACGCGGAAGACGCTGACGGTGCCGGACCGCTGGTTCGCCGCGAACAGCAGCCGCCCGTCCGGCGAGAAGGCGATGTGCCGCGGGAAGTCCCCCGCCACCGGCACCGTGCCCAGCAGCCGCAGCCGGGCGCCGTCGTCCTCCACCGCGTAGCGGGCGAGACTGTCGTGCCCCCGGTTGGCGAGGAAGGCGTACCGCCCGTTTGCGGTCACCAGGATCTGCGCCGGGTAGTTGGTCTCGTCGCCGTCCGAGCCCGTGGCCGGGCCCTCGCCGATGTCGAGGCGTCCGCTGTCCGGGTCGTAGGCGCACACCGCGACCGTGTCGTCGACCTCGTTCGCCAGGTAGGCGTACCGGCCGCCGGGGTGGAACGTCAGGTGCCGCGGCCCCGCGCCCGGCCGCGTCCGTGCTCGGGCGACCTCCGTGAGCGTGCCCTTTTGCTCGTCGAGGCGGTAGGTGCGGACGGTGTCCGTGCCGAGGTCCACGGCGAGGACGTGGCGCCCGTCCGGGGCGGTGACGATCTGGTGGGCGTGGGGTTCCCGGCCCGGGTGCGTGACCAGGTCGGTGCGCTCGCCGAGCGCACCGGACGCGTCGATCGGGTGCACGGCCACACTGCCGGAGGTGTAGTTCGCGCTCAGCAGCCAGCGTCCGCCCGGGTGCACGGACAGATGGCAGGGCCCCGCCCCTCCGGTGCTCCGGCTGCCCAGGACCCTCCGGTCGGCGAGCCGTACGGCGCTCACCGCGCCGTCGTCCCGCTCGCTCACCGCGTACAGCGTCCGCCCGTCCGGATGGACCGCGAGATACGACGGGTCGGGCACGCCCCTGAGGGTGCCCGCGCCGGTGATCCGGCCCGTCGCCGGGTCGTACGAGGCGAGACCGATGCCGGTGCCGCCGCCCTCGGCGGAGGTGTACGTGCCGAGGTAGAGGGGGCGGGGGCCGGACGCCTCGGGCGAGGGCCTTCCCGGGGTGCCCGGCCGTCGTTCGGCGGGCTCTGTCCCGCTGCCGCTGCCGCCGCCCGTCGCGGTCCCCGTCCCGGTCCCGGTCCCGTCTCCGGTTCCGTTTCCGGTTCCGGAGGGGGCGTCGCACGCGGACGCCGCGGGCAGCGCGGCCAGCGTGCCCAGGAAGCGGCGCCTGCTCCAGCCCATCGATCCCCACCTCGGTTCGTCGCTCGTGTCCGGCCCGGTCGTCGCTCGGCCGGCCGGCCCTCGCCCGGCCGTCTCGTCGTCCGAGGCTCTCATGCCGTACGGCGGATGGCGGCCAGCCGGTCGCGCAGCCGGCGGCGGGTGATGCGCGCCCGGTCCCGCATCCGGGTCAGCCACGGCCGGCGCTCGCGCTCCTCGCGGGTGCTGCGGTCCAGCTCCTCCAGCAGCCGGCGCGAGCGGTGCTCGATGTCCAGCTCGTCGAGGATGCGGTTGACCTCGGTCAGCACCGCTCCGTGCAGCTGCCACTGGCGGGGGTCGCGGCGCACCTCCTCCAGCATCAGCTCGGCCAGCTTGTCGCGGGTGGCCGCGGCAGCCTGGAGCTCGGCGGCGAGCCGCTCCTCGGCCGACTCGGCGTTGCTGCTGACATGGGTGGTGACCAGCACCGCGAAGCTGACGATCGCGTCCGCGATCTGGGACAGCAACTGCTCCACCAGGGCACCGGTCCGCGGCTCGAACAGCGGCTCGGACTGGCGCTCCTTCGCCAGGTCGGTCAGGGAGCGCGCGATCACCCGCAGCACGACCGTGCAGATCTCCAGGGTGTCCAGGCCGGTGCGCAGCACGATCCGGTGCAGCAGGCCCTCCCGCACCCGCGGATTGAGCCGCAGGCTGTCCTCGGCCTGCCGCAGCGCCGCGTCCACCTGCACGATGTCGTGGTCCAGCCGGCGGGCCTCGTGCAGCCGCTCGGCGGCGCGCTCCACCGGGGTGCGCCCCGCCGCCTCCTCGCCGACCCGCAGCATCAGCTGCCGCATCCGGCGGGCCAGCCCCTCGATGGACTCGCCCGCCTCGCCCACCCACACGGGCGGTGGCAGCAGCAGATTGCAGCCGAGCCCGACGACCGCGCCGATCAGCGTCTCCAGGACCCGCGCCCAGGCGTACTCCCCGACGGCAGTGACACCGAGGACCAGCATGGCGCTGATCGCGACCTCGGCCACGTACTCGTCGACCCGGACCAGATGGCCCACCGCCAGCGACACCATGATCACCAGCGCCAGGCTCCACCAGGTCAGACCCACCAGCAGGCTGAAGGCGATGGCCACCAGCACCCCGGCCACCACCGAGTTCACCCGGCGGATGCCGTTGGTGAGGGTGGCGTACAGGGTGACCTGGACGACCAGCAGGGCGGTCAGCGGCGCTGTGAGCGGGGCCGCCTCCGGGCTCAGGCGCAGGGCGATGACGTACGCGACGGTCGCGGCGAACGTCGACCGCAGGGCCTGGACGACCACAGGTTCGCGATACCGCTTGACCCATCGTGCGACAGGTTCCGGCCACTTCTCACGTGCAACTCGCATCCCTTGCGCTGTTCCCCGTCACTGTGGACGTCGAACGTGTTAGGGGTGTCCGTTCAGGCGTACAGCTTGTCCAGAAAGGCGAAAAGGTTGACCGTCGTGCGGGCGATCTGCTCCTCCAGGGTCAGGCTCTCCTCGAAGCGGGCGCCGGACTCGGGCACCTTCTTGCCGCGGAGATAGAGGGAGCAGGCGAGGTCGGTGCACATGTACAGGCCGACCGAGTTGCCCTCCCGGCCCGCGGCGCCGGCCTTGCGGGCGGTCATCAGGGAGACACCGCCGCGCGGATGGCCGGTCAGGCACAGCGCGCACATGCTGCGCTGGAGGAAGCCGCGCTGCGGGGGCGGGAACCGCAGGCTGACGCCGACCGGGCGGCCGTCGCGCTCGACGACCAGATAGCTGCGGTCGGGCGCCCCCGCATCGCGCCAGCCCAGGAAATCGAGGTCGTCCCAGGGACGTTCGGCGAGGTCCCGGGGGATCGGGAGGCGCCCCGCCTCACCCTTGGAGCAGTTGACGAAGGAGCCGCGGATGTCCTTCTCGGTGAGCGGGCGCACGGGGTGCCTCCTGAGGTGTCCGAAAGCCGGTGACCATGAAACCTAGGAGGTCTAGGTTTCGGTCGTCCCAGGGTAGACAGCCGATGGATGGAGATGCCATCGATTTATCGCGGGGCCGTCTCCGCTCGCATTTCCTCACACCGGCGCGGGCGGCCACACCCCTGCCGCCAGCACCCCCAGGGCGTACGCGCGCGCCACCAGCTCCGTACGGTTCGCCGCGCCCCAGCGGGCCGACAGGCGCCGCAGGTGATAGGTGACCCCGTCGGTGGTGAGGCCGGTCTCGCGGGCGGCGCGGGCCGTGGTGGCGCCGCCCGCCAGCAGCGCCAGGATCCGGGCCTCGACCGGGGTCACCCGTGCCTCGGGCGTCGCCCGCGCGGGCTCCCGCTCACCCAGGACCCGCAGCATCACCAGCAGCGTCGGCGTGTCCTCGATGGTGTCACTGACCGGGTCGGCGGTCAGCTCCCCGTACCGCTCCGCACCGCCGGGCGACCGCCAGCACACCGACACCTGGTAGCGCGACCGGTGCCGCAGCCGCAGCGCCTGGGCGATCCGCTCCACCTGGGTCGCCTCCTGTGGCCGGAACAGCTCCAGTACGTCCCGGCCGCGCAGCCGCCCCGGTGTCGTCCCGCACTCCGCGGCCATCGCCGGATTCGCCAGCAGCACCGCGCCGTACACATCGCACACCGCGACCGGGAGCGAGACCCGGTCGAAGAGCGTCAGCGCGCGATTGCGCCACAGCACGGCCTCCCGCCGCTCCGGATCCACCGGCACCTCCCGCACAGCTTCGCTGCGTCTCACGATAAAGAGGCAGGTCGACGGCCGTAACCGCGGGTCAGGGCCGGGGGAGCGGCGTCGCGCAAGGACGGACGCGCCCTTTCCACTGCAGGATCGTGTAGTCCCACGGGCCGGGCGCGGGAGGGCGGGCGCGCAGGCTGGGGGAGCAGGACTTCCGCACCGCGAAAGGCAGTTGTCGCGTCATGCCCCCCACCGCGCCGCATCCCTCGACCGCGCCGCATCCCTCGACCGCGCCGCACCCCCAGGCCGCGCCGCACCCACACACCCCGGCCGGGCTCCCCGGGCTCCCCGGCGTGCCCCTCGTCGACATCTCCGCGACCGGCCCCGGCCGTACGCCCCTTCAGCAGGTCATGGGTCTGATGCGGGAGCACGGGCCGGTGCTGGTGCGGCGGCTGCACGGGCGGGACACGCTCTTCGTGAGCGACCTCGACCTCGTCACCGACCTCGCCGACGAGCGGCGGTTCGCCAAGCACATCGGGCCCGCGCTGGAGAACGTACGGGAGTTCGCCGCCGACGGCCTGTTCACCGCGTACAACGACGAACCCAACTGGGCCAAGGCGCACGACATCCTCATGCCCGCCTTCGCGCTCGGTTCGATGCGTACCTACCACCCCGTGATGCTGAGGGTGGCCCACAGGCTGATCGAGTCGTGGGACAGCGCCGCCGCCGAGGGCCGCCCGGTGAACGTGCCGGACGACATGACCCGGATGACCCTCGACACCATCGGCCTCGCCGGATTCGGCTACGACTTCGGCTCCTTCGAGCGCGCCGAACCCCACCCCTTCGTCGAGGCCATGGTCCGCTGCCTGGAGTGGAGCATGACCCGCCTCGCCCGCGTCCCGGGCGAGGACCACGCGGCGGCCGACGCGGCGTTCCGCGCCGACGCCGACTACCTCGCCGGCGTCGTCGACGACGTCATCGCCGCCCGCACCGGTACCGACCAGACCGGCGCCGACGACCTCCTCGGCCTGATGCTCACCGCCGCACACCCCGCCGACGGCACGATCCTCGACCCCGCCAACATCCGCAACCAGGTCATCACCTTCCTGATCGCGGGCCACGAGACCACCTCCGGCGCGATGTCCTTCGCGCTCCACTACCTGGCCAAGCACCCCACCGCGCTCCAGCTGGTGCGGCGCGAGGCGGACGCGCTGTGGGGCGACCGGGCCGACCCGGAGCCGACGTACGACGAGATCGGCCGCCTCACCTACACCCGACAGGTCCTCAACGAGGCGCTGCGGCTGTGGCCCACCGCCGCCGCCTTCAGCCGGCACGCCCTCGAGGACACCCTGCTTGGCGGGCGGATCCCGCTGCGCGCAGGGCAGGCCGTCACCGTCGTCGCGCCGATGCTGCACCGGCAGCCCGTCTGGGGCGACAACCCCGAGCTGTTCGACCCCTCCCGGTTCACCCCCGAGGCGGAGGCGGCCCGGCCGGTGCACGCCTTCAAGCCGTTCGGCACCGGGGAACGCGCCTGCATCGGACGGCAGTTCGCGCTGCACGAGGCGACCATGCTGCTGGCCATGCTCGTCCACCGCTACCGGCTCCACGACCACGCGGACTACCGCCTGACCGTCAAGGAGACCCTGACCCTCAAGCCCGACGGGTTCACCCTGACCCTCACCCCGCGCACCCCCGCCGACCGGGTCCACCCCCCGTTGCCGGGAACGTCTCCCGCGGACACCTCGCGTCGGGCGACCGAGACGGCCGCCCTCCCCGCCCGGGTCCGCCCCGGCACCCGCGCCCTCTTCCTGCACGGCAGCAACTACGGCACCTGCCGCGACTTCGCCGCACAGCTCGCCGACGAGGCCGCCGCGCTCGGCTGCGCCACCGAGGTCGCCGCCCTCGACGCCCACGCCGGAGCGCTGCCCACCGACCGGCCCGTGATCATCACCGCCGCCTCCTACAACGGCCGCCCCACCGACGACGCCACCGCCTTCGCCGCCTGGCTGGAGGGCGCCCCCGACCTGACCGGCGTCCAGTACGCCGTACTCGGCGTCGGCGACCGCAACTGGGCCGCCACCTACCAGCACGTCCCCGCCCGGATCGACACCCGCCTCGCCGAACTCGGCGCCACCCGGCTCACCGGTCGCGCCGCCGCCGACGCCTCCGGCGATCTCGGCGGCACCGTCCGGGAGTTCACCGCCCGGATACGAACCGCGCTGCTGGAGCGGTACGGCGATCCCGAGGCCGCCGCCGACGGGGGCGAGCCGGACACCGGCTATCAGGTCCGCGTCCTCACCGGCGGCCCGCTCGACGCCCTCGCCGAACGGCACGGACTCCTCCCGGCGACCGTCACCGAGGCGTACGACCTCACCGCCCCCGGCCACCCGCGCCGCAAGCGGTTCGTCCGCATCGCCCTGCCCGACGGCGTCACCTACCGCACCGCCGACCACCTCACGGTGCTGCCCGCCAACGCGCCCGGCCTCGTCGCCCGCGCCGCCGCCGCGTTCGGAGTCGACCTCGACACCGTCCTCGACATCCGCTCCGCCCGGCCCCGCCGCGACGGTCTCGCCGTCGACCGCCCGCTGACGGTCCGTCAACTGCTGACCCACCACGTGGAGCTCCAGGACCGCCTTGGCGCCGACCGGCTCGCCGCTCTCGCCGCCGCCAACCCCTGCCCGCCGGAGCGCACCGCCCTGGCCGCCCTCACCGATGATCCGCGCACCCTCGTCGAGCTGTTCGAGGACTTCCCGGCCCTGCGCGGCGCCCTCGACTGGCCGCGCCTGCTCGACCTGCTCACCCCCCTGCGCCCCCGCCACTACTCCAGCTCCTCCTCACCCGCCGGCGACCCCCGCCAGGCCGACCTGATGGTTTCCCTGCTGGAGGCGCCCGCCCGGTCCGGCAAGGGCGTGTACCGCGGCACCGGCTCGGGCCACCTCGCCTCCGTCCGCCCCGGCGACACCGTCCACGTCCGGGTCCAGCCCTGCCGGGAGGCGTTCCGGATCGACGGCTCCGCACCCGTGGTGATGATCGCCGCGGGCACCGGACTCGCCCCCTTCCGCGGCGCCGTCGCCGACCGCGTGGCCGCCCTCGCCCGGGACGCCCAACTCCCGCCCGCCCTCCTCTACTTCGGCTGCGACGCCCCCGACGCCGACTTCCTGCACGCGGAGGAGCTGCGCGCCGCCGAGGCCGCCGGAGCCGTCCGGCTGCGCCCGGTGTTCAGCGCGGCGCCCGAGCGCGGGATGACGTTCGTCCAGCACCGCGTCGCCGCCGAGGCCGACGAGGTGGGCGCGCTGCTCGACGCCGGAGCCAGGGTGTACGTCTGCGGCGACGGAGCCCGGATGGCGCCGGGCGTCCGGGAGGCGTTCCGTACGCTGTACCGCAAGCGCACCGCGGACGCCGGCGAGACGGCCGCCGCCGCGTGGCTCGACGCGCTGATCGCCGAGGGCCGCTATGTGGAGGACGTGTACGCGGCGAACTGACTCTTCCCGCAGGATGACTCCGCTTAGCTCATCCCATTAATTAAGTGGTTGAGTAATATCGGGTGCACGGACGGTCGGGAAGGAGTCACATGGCGGAGCGGAACGGGCGCACGGTACGCGACCTGAGGCGGGCCAACCGGACGGCCGTGCTGCAACGGCTGTACTTCGACGGGCCGCTCAGCCGGTTCGAGCTGGGCCCCGCCACCGGGCTCAGCTCCGGCTCCGTCAGCAACGTGGTCGCCGATCTGGTCGCCGACGGACTGGTCGAGGAGGCCGGCAGCGTCGACTCCGACGGCGGCCGGCCCCGCACCCTGCTGCGGGTGGCGCCCGGCAGCGGCCACATGATCGGCGTCGACGTCGGCGAGACCCGGGTGCGGATCGAGCTGTTCGACCTCACCCTCACCGAACTCGCCCGCGCCGAACGCCCCCTCGGGCAGCGGCGCTACGACGTCGACGTCATCGCCGGCCACATCCGGGACGGCGTCGCCGAGGTCACCGAGAGCGCCGGCGTCGACCCCGGGCGGCTGCTCGGCGTCGGCATCGGCGTCCCCGGCATCGTCGAGCACACCCCGGAGCGCGGCGCCGTGGTGCACGGCCAGACGATCGGCTGGGACGCCGTGCCGCTGGAGGAACTGCTCCGGGCCGGCTCCCCGCTCCCCGACACCGTGCGGTACTTCATCGACAACGGCGCCCGCACCCTCGGCCAGGCCGAGATGTGGTTCGGCGGCGGCCGGGGCGCCCGCAACGCGGTCGTCGTCCTCTTCGGCTCCGGCGTCGGCGCCTGCCTGGTCACCCCCGAGGTCGAACACGGGCGGGCCGTCGAGTGGGGGCATCTGACCGTACGGGTGCGGGGACGCCGCTGCCGCTGCGGCGCGCTCGGCTGCCTCGAGGCGTACGCGGGCGCCGAGTCGCTGCTGGAGCGCTGGCGCGAGGAGGGCGGCCGGCCGCCCGAGGACGCCGACGAGGAGACCGCGCTGACCGCGATGCTCGCCGCCGCCTACCCGGCCGACGGCGGGACCGCCGACCCCGCCGCGCTGGCCGTCCTGGAGGAGACCGCCGAGTATCTGGGTGCGGGCCTGTCCGACCTGATCAACCTCTTCCAGCCGGAGCGGATCCTGATCGGCGGCTGGGCGGGTCTCCAGCTCGGCGCCGGGTTCCTGCCCGCCGTCCGCCGGCACGCGGCGGCATACGCCCTGCGGCACCCGGCCGAGCAGGTCACCATCGACCTCGGGCGGCTCGGGCCCGACGCGGTGACCGTCGGCGCGGCGATCCTGCCGCTGGCCGACTTCTTCGCCCGCGGCGGACGCCGCCCCGAAGTCCCGCCCGAGGGCCCCGCACCGGCCTGGCGGACGGTGCTGGAGGAGCGGGCGACGCGCTGAGGGGCGCCCGGGCGGGGGCGTTGCGGCGCGGGCTCAGCCCGTCGACTCGTCCGGTGCCGCGCCCTCGTCCGCCGTACCAGTGCCCGTGCCCGCACCCGTACCCGAGTCGTCGGGCCGGGGCGTGTCCCGCCGTCCGGTGCCCGCCTCGTCGGTGTCCGGGACGTCGGCGTTCTCGTCTGCGCCCTCGCCCCGCGAGGCGTCCTCCGTCTCCTGCGGCCCCGAGGGGCTTGTGGGCACGTCCCACGGGTCCTCGCCCTCGCGGGTCTGCTGGTCCGGCAGGTCGCGCGGTACGGGGTCGGCGCTGCGGCCGGGTTCCTCGTCCCGGTGCTCGTCCACGATGTGACTCCCTCTCTCGGTTCGCTGGTGTGCTGCTCAGCCGACCTTGCGCCCCCGCATGGGCGCCGTGTCCGCCCCCGCCCCCTGCTGAAGGCCCTCCAGGAACTCCTCCAGCACCTCGGTGGCCGTCCGGCTTGGCTGCCAGTTCAGCTGGTCGTGGGCGCGGGAGCAGTCCATCAGCGGCAGCCGGAGGACCGCGTCGAACAGATGCGGGGAGGCGGGCAGCAGCCGCAGCCCCCACGCCGCGGCGATCGCCGACCGCGCCGCCGTGCGCGGCATCCTGACCGGCCGCGTGTTCAGCATCCCGCCCAGCAGCTGTGCGTCCACCGGCGGATCGGCCGCCAGGTTGAAGGCGCCCCGTACGTCCGTGTGCAGCGCCAGCCGGTACGCCTCGGCCGCGTCGTCGGTGTGCAGCGCCTGCACCCGCAGCCCCGGGATGTCCGGCAGGAAGGGCAGCAGCTCGGGGCGCGCCAGCGGCCCCGGCAGGAACCGGCCGCCGAAGATCCGCCGCTGCTCGCTCGCCGACTCCCGCTTGAACAGGAACGCCGGCCGCATCCGCACCACGCGGATCTCGGGGTGCTCCCGCTCGAAGGTGTCCAGGGTGCGTTCCAGATAGGCTTTCTCCCGGCAGTAGGCGGCGTCCGGCCAGCCGTGCGTCGGCCAGGACTCGTCCACCATGCGGTCCTTCGGCCCGGGCGAGTAGGCCCCGACGGAGGAGGCGTGCACCAGGGTCCGCACGCCGGCCGCGGCCACCGCGTCGAACACCCGGATGCCGCCGAGCACGTTCGTCCGCCAGGTGCGAGCCGGATCGTGTGTCGGCTGGAACGCCCACGCCAGATGGATCACCGCGTCCGCGCCCCGGAACTCGCTCACCAGGTCCGCCCGGTCCGACGCCAGGTCGACCGCGGACCACTGTGTCTTCGGCGGCGCCCAGTCGGGGATCCGGCGGGCCAGCCCCAGCACGGAGCCGGTCTGCGGATCCTCCGACAACAGGCGCACCACGCTGGTGCCGACGTTGCCGGTGGCGCCCGTCACCACGACCCTGCTGCCCGCTGTGCTGCTCACTGTCGGCTCCTCTCCGCCGTACGCTCGCGGGCGGGCCGAGTACCCCCACCCGGGCCGGAGGAAGCCCGGCCGGACGGGGGAATCACGCCCGCGGTGACAACGGGCTGTCCGCCAGCGACGCCAGCAGCCCGGCGGGATCGTCGTACACGGCGTCCGCGCCCGCCTTCTCCAGGTCGGCGCGCGGGATGCCACCGCACAGCAGGCCCACACAACGCACCCCGGCTCTGCTGCCCGCCCGCATGTCCCACACGGTGTCCCCGACGAACACCGCCCGCTCGGCGGGCACCCCGGCGAGCTCCAGCGCGTGCCGGACCGGCTCGGGGGAGGGCTTGCCCGCCTCGACGTCCTCCGCGCTCGCGGTGGCGGTGATCGCCTCGTCGGCGTCCAGGGCGCGCCGCAGCGCGGACAGCTCCGTGCCGCTCGCCGAGGTGGCGAGGACGACCTTCCAGCCGTCCTCGTGCAGCCGCCGCAGCAGGTTCCCGGCGTCCGGCAGCGCGGGCAGCCGGTCGAAGAACTGCCCGTACAGCGCCTTGTGCGCGGCGCTCAGCTCGGCGTCCCGCTCCTTGTCGCGGTCCTCGCCCAGCAGCCGGGCGATGAGGTCGCCGGAGGGCAGTCCGACCGACCGGTGCACGGCGTGCATCGGCACCCGGTGTCCGGCTTGCCGGAACGCCTCCCACCACGCCGTCACATGAAGGTGGTTGGTGTCGACGAGCGTGCCGTCGACATCGAACACCGCCGCACGTTCCATGAGTCACATCCCTTCCGCGTCGGCGCACGAGTACCACGCCCGGTCGCTTGCCAGTCGGGGCGCCTGCCCGTCAGGCCGACCGGTCCTGGGGCCGCCCATCCCCCGGGCCGCTCAGCCGACAGGCGACCCCCGTCAGCCGACCCCCTCCGGCCGACTCCCGTCGGGCGGCTCCAGGTCCTGCGGCATCCGGTCATGCGGCCCCGGCCAGCCGCCCGCCCGCCAGGCGGCCCGCCCGTCAGGGCGCCGTCACGCCCGCCGGTACCCGCCCGTCGTGCGTCCACGCCAGCAGCTCATCCGCCGACCAGGTGGTCACCACCCGCTCCGGCGGCACCCCGCACTCCTCCGCGCGGGCACATCCGTTGATCTGCCAGTCCAGCTGGCCCGGCGCGTGGGCGTCGGTGTCGATCGAGAACAGCACGCCCGCCTCGACGGCCCGGCGCAGCAGCCGGCGGGGCGGGTCCAGGCGCTCCGGGCGGCTGTTGATCTCCACGGCCGTGCCCGCCTCGGCGCATGCCGTGAACACCGCCTCCGCGTCGAACTCCGACTCGGGCCGTCCCCGCCCGGTCACCAGCCGCCCGGTGCAGTGCCCGAGGATGTCCGCGTGCGGGTTGCGCACCGCGGCCACCATGCGGCGGGTCATCGAGCGGGCGTCCATGCGCAGCTTGGAGTGCACCGACACCACCACCACGTCCAGCCGCTCCAGCAGCTCCGGCTCCTGGTCCAGCGAGCCGTCCTCGAGGATGTCGCACTCGATGCCGGTGAGCAGCCGGAAGGGCGCCCAGCTCGCGTTGAGCGCGGCCACCACGTCCAGCTGCTCGCGCAACCGGTCGGCGGACAGGCCGCGGGCCACCGTCAGCCGCGGCGAGTGGTCGGTCAGGGCCGCCCACTCGTGGCCCAGCCGGATCGCGGCCCGCCCCATCTCCTCGATCGGGCTGCCGCCGTCCGACCAGTCCGAGTGCACATGGCAGTCCCCGCGCAGCAGTGCCCGCAGCTCCTCACCGCCCCGCTGCGGCGCCGGGGCCATGGCCTCGCTCTCCAGCTTCTCCAGGTAGCCCGGCACCTGCCCGGCCAGCGCCTCCCGCACCACCTGGGCGGTCTTCGGCCCGACGCCCTTCAGCGACTCCAGCGACCCGGACTCCGCCCGCTGCCGCACCTCCTCCTCGGGCAGCTCCGTCAGCACCCGGGCCGCCGTACGGAAGGCGCGGACGCGGTACGTCGGCGCCAGGGACCGCTCCAGCAGGAACGCGATCCGGTCCAGGGCCTCGACGGGATCCATCGCCACCTCCTCGTCCAGGCCTCCAGGGTTCCCCAGCACCAGGGGCCCCGCACGACGGACCGCGCGGTTTGCCCGCCCCCGCCCCGGGTACTGGCGAGTCCCGCAGGGCGCCGACGTCCCCGAACCCGAGGAGGCCGCGATGTCCGTCCCCACCGCACAGCACCCCAGGGCCGCCGTCGTCACCGGCGCCGACTCCGGCATCGGCCGGGCCACCGCCGTACGACTGGCCCGGGCCGGCATGGACGTCGGCATCACCTGGCACCGCGACCTGGAGGGCGCCGAGGAGACCGCCGAGGAGGTCCGCGCCCAGGGGCAGCGGGCGGAGGTGGCGCAGATGGACCTCACCCGGCTGCCCGAGGCCGCCGACACCGTCGACGAGCTGGCCGACCGGCTCGGCCGCCTCGACGTGCTGGTCAACAACGCCGGTACGGGCACCGCCACCCCGTTCCTCGACCTGGCCCTCTCCGACGTCCGCCAGGTCCTCGACGTCGACCTCGTGGGGCCCTTCCTGTGCGGGCAGAAGGCGGCCCGGCACATGATCCGGCAGGGCGACGGCGGCCGGATCGTCAACGTCACCTCGGTGCACGAGCACCAGCCCCGGGTGGGCGCCGCCCCGTACTGCGCGGCCAAGGGCGGACTCGGGCTGCTCACCCAGGTCATGGCCCTCGAACTGGCCGAGCACGGCATCACCGTCAACGCCGTCGCACCCGGCGAGATCGCCACGCCGATGACCGGCCAGGAGGACACCGACGTCACCACCGAGCGCCGCCCCGGCGTCCCGCTCGGCCGGCCCGGCGACGCCCGCGAGGTCGCCGCCGTCATCGCCTTCCTCGCCGGCCCCGACGCCTCGTACGTCACCGGCGCCTCCTGGGCCGTCGACGGCGGCATGCTCCGCATGGGCCCGCACGCCGGATCGCATCTGACCGGCGACGACTGGCGGCGACCCTGAGACCGTGCGGCTGCGTACCAGTTCCTGCGAGCGGCCCGGCTTCACCCGGGTCCGCCACGGCCGGGGCTTCCGCTATCTCGACACCCACGGCAAACCGCTCACCGACCGCCGGCACCTGGCCCGCATCCGCGCCCTGACCATCCCGCCGGCCTGGAAGGACGTGTGGATCTGCCCCTGGCCCAACGGACACCTCCAGGCCGTCGGCACCGACGACGCGGGACGCCGCCAGTACCTGTACCACGAGGAGTTCCGCGCCCGGCAGGAGCAGGCCAAGCACGAGCACGTACGGCAGGTCGCCGCCGCCCTGCCCGAGCTGCGCGCCAAGGTCACCGCGGACCTCTCTGGCCGGGGCCTGAGCCGCGCCCGTGTCACCGCCTGCGCCGTACGCCTGCTCGACCTCGGCTTCTTCCGGATCGGCAGCGACCGGCACACCCGGCAGAACGAGACCTACGGCCTGACCACCATGCTCCGCGAGCACGTGCGCTGCGGACGCGGCGAGATCGCGTTCTGCTTCCCCGCCAAGGGCGGCATCGAGATGGTGCGGGCACTGGTGGACGACCAGGCGCACGGCGTGGTGCGCGCCCTGCTGCGCCGGCCCCGGCGCGGCGGTGAGCGGCTGCTCGCCTACTGGGAGGGGCGGGCCTGGCACGATCTGCGCGGCAGCGACCTGAACGAGGCGCTGCGCCGGCTGTCCGGCACCGAGATCACCGCCAAGGACTTCCGCACCTGGCACGCCACCGTGCTCGCCGCCGTCGCGCTCGCCGTCACCGCCGAGCACGGCCGTGCCACCGCCGCGTCCCGCCGCCGGCAGATCGCCCGGGCCGTCCGCGAGGTCAGCCACTACCTGGGCAACACACCGGCCGTGTGCCGGGCCTCGTACATCGACCCGAAGGTCTTCGAGCTGTTCGAGGAGGGGCATACGATCGCCCCCACGCTCACCCGGCTCGGGGAGCACGGCGACTTCGGCCGGCCCGCCACCCAGGGAGCCGTCGAGGCGGCGGTCCTCGACCTGCTCACCGGGTGACGCGGCCGGACCCCGCCCACACCGTTCGCCCCGTTCGCCCGGCACAGCGTCCGGGTGCCGATGGCCGGAACCGTCCTACCCTTTAGGCATGACCGAAGTCGCGAGTCCCCATATATCCCATCCGCGGATCATGGTGCTCGGGGTGCAGCCGGGCAGGCCGCCGTTCCGCATCGTGGAGATCGACGGACAGGTCGTCGGTGAGGCCCGGAGGGTCACCGACGTCCTGGAGACCGCCGCCGCCTTCGGCATCACGGTCCACGACCTGGACGACCCGGACGTGGTGCGCTGGGTGGGCGGCGACAAGTTCACCTGGACGCCGAGGTAGCGCCGCGGCTCAGCCGACCGTCCACTTCTGGTTGGCGCCCCCGGTGCACGTCCAGATCTGCAGCCTGGTGCCGTTGGCGGAGTTGTTGCCGGTGACGTCCAGGCACTTGTCCGCCTGCGGGTTGACGATGTCCCGGGCGGCGGTGACGACCCAGCGCTGCGCGGCTGTGCCGTTGCAGTCCCACAGCTGGGTGGGCGTGCCGTCGGCGGTGCCGCCCGAGGCGACGTCGAGGCACTTGCCGAGGGCGCGGAGGGTGCCGTCGGCGCCGACCGTCCACCGCTGGGCGGCGGTGCCGTTGCAGTCGTAGAGCTGGACGGGGGTGCCGTTGGCGGTGTTCGCGCCGGCGACGTCCACGCACTTCCCGGCCAGTCCCCGTATGGCCACCCCGGCCGGGGTGTCGCTCGTCGTCACCGACACGTGGTCCACGACCAGGCTCTGCGGGAAGACGGTGGAGCCGTCCGGGTCGCCCGGCCAGTAGCCGCCCACGGCCAGGTTCAGGATCAGGAAGAACGGCTTGTTGAACACCCACTGCCGGCCGCCGAGGTCGGCCGGGGTGCGCCGCTGGTAGACCTGCCCGTCGACGGACCAGGTGATCGAGTCGGGCGCCCAGTCGACGGCGAAGGTGTGGAAGGCGTCCGCGAACGCCTGCCCGTTCGGCAGGGTGTAGGCGGCGCCGATGCCGCCGGAGCCGGAGTAGCCGGGGCCGTGGATCGTGCCGTGGACCGTGGACGGCTCGAAGCCGACGTTCTCCATGACGTCGATCTCGCCCGAGTTCGGCCAGCCGACCTGCCCGAGGTCGGTGCCGAGCATCCAGAACGCCGGCCACATGCCCTGCCCGCGGGGGATCTTCATCCGCGCCTCGACGTGCCCGTACTGGGCGGCGAACTTCCCGGCGGTGTTCAGCCGGGCCGAGGTGTACTGGCAGGTGCCGTACCAGCACTGGTAGCCCGCCGGGTTCTCGCGGCGCGCGGTGATCACCAGGTGGCCCTGGCCGTCCAGGGCGGCGTTGCGGGTGCCGGCCGTGTAGTACTGCCGCTCGTGGTTGTTGACGTTGTCACCGGTCTCGGTCTGCCACTTGGAGGCGTCGACCGCGGCGCCGGCGGGCCCGTCGAAGGTGTCGAGGAACGTCACCGCCTGCGCCCCGGCCTCGGCGGCGGGTTCCGCCCGGGCGGCGGGTTCCGCCTGGGCGGGGGTGATCGCGGCGGACGCGACCAGGAGCGCGGAGAGCGCGCCGAGGAGGCATCTGCGGAGCAGGCGTGGGGTCGCCATGGGGATCCCTTCGGGGTGGGGGTAAGGGTATCCCCTTGATTTAAGAGCTGAGCTAAGTCCCCGTCAATGCATTGGTACAGACCGGAAGTCCGGCTCCGGCGATCCGGGCGGCCTCAGCGGCGGGCGTGCACCGCCCGGCCCAGCCGCCGGCCCAGGAGCAGATAACCCACCAGCGCCCCCGCCGTGTTGAGGATGACGTCGTCGATGTCGAAGGCACGGCCCGTGACCACCGCGCCCTGTGCCAGCTCCACCATCAGCATGACCAGCGCGGTCAGCAGCAGCACCCGCACGATCCCGCGCGCCCGGGGCGCCAGCACCGGCACCAGGATCCCGAACGGCACGCCCAGCAGCAGATTGCCGCCGACCTGCCGGACGGCGTCGCGCGGCGTGGACTCGTTCAGATACGCGCGCAGGGAGTGGCCCGGCCGCAGATTGCTGTGGGTCAGCGACTCGGAGGCGGGGGAGGGCTCCAGCGTGAGCCGGGCCAGCACCACCGAGAAGGCCACCATCAGCACGAACGCGCAGGCCATCGCCAGCACCCGGCCCAGGGCGGGAAGAAACCGCCGCCGGGGCCGCTCCGTTGTTTCCGTCTGCGGCGCTTCGGGCTTCGCCGCCTCGGTCCGAGCGCCGGGGCGCGACCCCGACGGGAGAAGGGAACTCAAGGAACTCAACCCTGCCCAAGCCATCCGGCCCTCCGGTCTTCCTGTCTTCCGGTCCTCGATGTCTGTGAACTCGCCCGGTCAGTCGCCGTAGACGACGCGTACCTTCTCGAACCCCAGCGATCCCAGGAGCCCTTCGAGCATGTCGGTGGTGTTCTTCTCGGCCCGCGCGGTCAGTCCGCTCTCCTTCGCGGCCTCGCCGATGTGCCGCACCGCGAGCCGCTGCACGGCCTGTTCGCCGTTCGGGTTGTCCGAGAACAGGTCACCGAGCCGGTCGAGCAGCCCGCGCTGCTTGGAGACCGCGTAGGAGCGGTCCGGGTCGAGGGACGGTGCGCCGAGCTCCGCGTGCGGCAGCCGCAGCGTGGCCGCCGTACGGTCCTCGTTCACCGTCACGTCGTCCTCGCCCGCCCTGCCGAGGTCCACGTAGGCGTCGACGGTCCCCGCGCCGACGTACAGCGTGCGGGTGCCGCGGACCGCGTCCGGCAGGTACTTGGCGTCCTTCTCGAGATCCACCACGACCTGGAAACTGCCCGAGGCCGCCTCGTACCGGCTGATGTCCCGGATCGACTCCAGCAGCGCCGGGCCCGAGCGGTCCCGGGTCTCGGTGCCGAACACGTCCTTCAGACCCGGCAGTACGCTCAGCCGCAGCCCGGCCAGCAACACGACGAGCACCAGCGCGACGGCGGCCACGGCCTTCGCCCAGCCCGGCACCCGCCCGAGGGAAGCCACCATGGCGACGGTCCTCCTTCTTCGCCCCTTGCCCTTCCTCCCTCCTTCCGACTGCCCGTCACGCGGACTGCCAGACCCACCAGTTGGACGATCTACGACCCTTGCGGGGGCGGGGGCGTCTGCTGCCGCGCGGGGTGGAGCGGGAGGACGTCGAGCGCGGCCTCCAGCGTCGGCAGCGGTGGCAGCAGCCGGGCCAGGCCCCCGACGCGCAGCACCCGCAGGGTCGGCGCGTGCACGCAGACCAGCGACAGCCGGCCGTCGCGGGCGAGTACCCGGCTGCGCGCCCGGTACAGCAGCCTCAGCCCGGAGGCGTCGAAGAACTCCACCGGGCTGAGGTCGATCACGATCCGCGGTGCGGGCGGCGCCGTCGCCTCGTCCAGTCGCGGGGCGATCTCCTCGGCCGCGACGATGTCGATCTCCCCGCGGAACTCCAGGACCGTGTGGCCACGGTCCTGGCGCACCCGCAGGTACCGGGAGAGCGGTGCAGGCTCCTGCTGCACGACGACATCGCCTCCAACCAGCCCCGAGTCAGCGCACAACTGCGCGCTCTGCCTTGCAAGTTACCCTCGCGGACTGAATTTCAGCATGTTCGATTGTCATATGTCTGTGAATTGCGGCCGAGTTTTTTCGTGTCGTGAACAAAGGGTGACGGCACCGTCTCAGTCGATCACCAGCACCAGCTTCCCCGTGGTCCGCCCGGTCTCGCCCCGCCGGTGCGCCTCGGCGGCCTCGGCCAGCGGGAACGTGCCCGCGATCGTCGGTCGCAGCGCGCCCTGCTCCACCAGACGCGCGATCTCCAGCATGCCGGTGCGGTCGGCGTCGACGAGCATCCGCACCGCCAGCACCCCGAGCCGGTCGGCCTCCTCGTAGAAGTCGTCCGACCCCACCGGGAGGATCGACACCACCACCCCGCCGGGCCGCAGCACACGCAGCGAGCGCACCGAGTGGTCGCCGCCGATCGTGTCCAGCACCACGTCGACGTCCTTGACCACCTCCGCGAAGTCCGTCTCCCGGTAGTCGATCACCTCGTCCGCGCCCAGCTCCCGCAGGAAGCCGTGCTTGCCCGCGCTCGCCGTGCCGATCACATACGCCCCGCGCGCCTTGGCGATCTGCACCGCCACATGCCCGACCCCGCCGGCCGCCGCGTGGATCAGCACCCGCTGCCCGGCCCGCAGCTCCGCCGTCTCCACCAGCGCCTGCCACGCGGTCAGCGAGACCAGCGGCAGCGCGCCCGCCTGCACGTGGTCGATCCCCGCCGGCTTCGGCGCGAGGGCACGGGCCGGGACGGTGACGTACTCGGCGTGCGAGCCGTGGCCGAACGGATACGGCACCATGCCGAAGACCTCGTCACCGGGCCGGAAGGCGGCGACCCCGATCCCGGTCGCCTCGACCACGCCGGAGACGTCCCAGCCGAGGACGAAGGGCGGCTCGCCCAGGAAGCCCCCGTTCGCCCGGTGCTTCCAGTCCGTCGGGTTGACCCCCGCGGCGCGCACCCGCACCAGCACCTCGTTCGGCCGTGGGGCCGGCCGCTCCGTCTCGACGATCTTCAGGACCTCGGGACCGCCGAGGACGTCCTGGCTGACGGCACGCATCGTGTTCACATCGCTCATGGTGGACCAGCCTGCCGGGCCCCGCCCGCCCGGGCAATGGCAAGATTGCCACCCTTCGATATGATCGTGCCATGCGTGGTGAACGGCGGCGGCCGGAACGAGTCGTGGTCCTGGCGCTCGACGGCGTCTACCCCTTCGAGCTGGGCATCCCCAGCCGCATCCTCGGCGCGGCCGACGGCCGGTACGAGGTGCTGACCTGCTCGGTCGACGGTGAACCGGTGCGCAGCAACGCCGACTTCACCATCGGCGTCCAGCGCGGCCCCGAGGCCCTGGCCGGCGCGGACACCGTCGTCATCGCCCCGGTCCCGCCGTCCGACGTGACCCCCGACCTCCCCGACGGGGTACGGGCCGCCCTCGCCCGCATACGGCCCGGCACCCGCATCGTCTCCATCTGCACCGGAGCCTTCGTGCTCGCCGCCGCCGGACTCCTCGACGGCCACCGGGCGACCACCCACTGGCAGCTCGCGGATCTCTTCCGCCGCCGGTACCCGCACATCGAACTCGACCCCGACGTGCTCTTCGTCGACGACCACCCCGTCCTCACCTCGGCGGGCGCGGCCTCCGGCGTCGACGTCTGTCTGCACCTCGTCCGCAAGGACCACGGCAGCCACCTCGCCAACACCGTCGCCCGGCGCTGTGTGGTGCCGCCGTTCCGCGACGGCGGCCAGGCCCAGTACATCGAGCGGCCCGTCCCCGAGACCGGCGCCGCGAGCACCGCCGCCACCCGCGCCTGGGCCCTGGAACGCCTCGACGACCCGCTGACCCTCTCCGACCTCGCCGCGCACGCCCGGATGAGCCTGCGCACCTTCGCCCGCCGCTTCCACGACGAGGTGGGCGTCAGCCCCGGCCGCTGGATCGTCCAGCAGCGCGTCGCCCGGGCCCGGCAGCTGCTGGAGACCAGCGATCTGACCGTGGACCAGATCGCCGGCCGCGTCGGCTTCGCCACCGGCGCGTCCCTGCGCCGGCACCTGCACACGGCCATCGGCGTCTCACCCCAGGCGTACCGGCGGACGTTCCAGCGGACCGGCTGACCCCCGGCGCGGGACCGCCCGCGACGGCAACCGCGCAGGTGGGCAAGGGCACTTGTCGACTCGAACACGGATGGCGGAGAGTGACGGAACCCTCACCTCCGCGGCACCCGTGAGGTTGATCCTTTCGCTTTGAAACCAGATAAGCTCCCATCCGGCGCTGCGAGTTGACGCGATTCGCGACGGGTCGGCTCGCGGTGCGTACTCATGAGTGCGGTCCCCCATGCACACCCCCCTGTTCGATTGTGTTGCTTCGAAGGATGCAGATGGAACTCGCCACTCCGCCGCCGGCGGCGCGGCCCCCTGTCGCCTGGTACAGCTGGTGGCTGATGCCACTGGCCTTAGGAGGCGGGACGGTTGCCGCCACGTTCATGAGCTCGGAGCGAATAACCGCGGCCGTCGCCGGCGCCGCCGCGACGGCGGCGAGCTCGGTCTGCGTACGGCTGCTCGTGCGCACCCAGACCCAGCTGCGCCGCGCGGAGAGCGCGTTCCGCACCGCCCAGGCCGAGCACTCCCAGCAGTGGCAGCAGCACGTGGCCGGCCTGGAGCGCAAACACGCCGCCGAACGCTCCGCCCACGAGGCCCGGCTCGCCGAGCAGTCCCAGACCTACGAGGCCCGGCTCGCCGAACAGGCCGAGGGCTACGAGGCCCGGCTGGCCGAGCACACGCAGGGTTACGAGGCGCGGCTCGCCGAGCAGGCCGAGACCTACGAGGTCCGGCTGGCCGAGCAGGCCGAGAGCCACGAGGCGCGGCTCGCCGAGCAGAACGCCCTCTGGCAGGAGCGGCTCGACCACCAGCGGGACGCCGTCGCCCGCCTCGCCGACGAGCAGCTGCCCGACGCGCTGAAGCGGCTGCGGGCCGGCGAGGCCATCGACGACCTGCTGCCCTCGGTGAACCAGTGCGCCAAGGTCGCGCCCGAACTCCAGGCCGACCTCCGCAAGGTCCTGCGCACCGCGCTGATCGGCGTCGAGGAGGAGTTCAACCGCTCCACCGCCGCCGAACAGGCCGTCGTCGGCATCGGCAACCGCATCCACGTCCTCACCAGCAAGCTGCGCGGCCGGCTGCACGAGATGCAGGGCGAGCACGGCCGTCTCCCGGCCGTCGCGCGCGGCCTGATGGAGCTGGACCAGGCGATCGGCCCCGCCGACTGTCTCGCCGCCAGCATCGGCGTGCTCGGCGGCTCGGACCGCCCGGGACGCCAGTGGCAGGAGCCGCAGCGCCTGCTCAGCGTGGTCCGCGGCGGCATCGGCCGGATCAAGGAGTTCCACCGCGTCGACGTACGCCATCTGCCCGAACTCGGCGTCGACGGCGGCCTGGTGGACCACCTCACGCTGATCTTCGCCCACCTCCTGGACAACGCCACCCGCTACTCGCCGCCCACCGAACCGGTGATCGTCTCCGGCAAAGAGGTCCCGAACGGTGTCGGCATCGAGATCCAGGACTCCGGCAAGGGCCTGAGCGAGGAGAAGAAGCGCGAGGCCGCGGACGCCCTCGCCGGCACCGCCGCCGGACCGGGCCTCGGCGGCATCTCCGAGGACGCCAACATCGGCCTGCGCGTCGTCGGCATCCTCGCCCGCCGCTACGGCATCCGGGTGACCTTCGCCGACTCGCCCTGGCTGGGCACCTCGGTGGTCGTCGTGGTCCCGCACAAGTACTTCAGCCCGCTGCCGGCGGCCACCCCCGCCACCCCGGCGACGGCGGCGGCCGCGGACACCGTCACGGCACCGGCCGCCCAGGCCGCCGCGCCCGTCGCGGACCCCGCCGCCGGAGCCGTCGACACCACGCCCGGCGGACTGCCCCGCCGCCGCAGCAAGCGCGGCGAACCCGCCCGGCACCAGCCGGCCGAACGCCTCCAGCCGGACCGGGACGGCGCCGTGCCCGCCGTCCCGCCGGACGCCTCCTTCGCCGGCCTCGCCGCCTTCGCCACCGCAGGCCGCACGCCGGGCGCCGACGACGGCCCGGCCGCCGACGGCGCACCCACCGCCGGACGCGACTTCGCAGAGCACCGCACTGAAGAGAGCGACTAGTCCACATGACGCAACAGGGAACCGACGTGAGCTGGGCGCTCCGCGATCTGGTGGAGAGCATCCCGGAGATCCGTTTCGCCCTCGTGGCCTCCAGCGACGGCAAGGCCATCACCTCCTACGGCGCCGAAGACCCCGACGACGTGGACCGCTTCGCGGCCGTGGTGGCCGGCCTCCAGGCCCTCGCCCAGCCGGTCGCCGAGCAGTTCCCCACGTACGCGGGGAACCTGCGCCTGGCGATGATCGAGGTCGACGGCGGCCACCTCTTCGTGGTCCGAGCGGGCGTGGAGACGTACCTCGGCGTGCTCGCCCGCGAAGGCCTCGACCAGGGCCTGCTCGGGCACCAGATGAGGGACCTGGCCCGCAGAATGGGTGAACTCCTCGGCACCACTCCGCGCCTGGAGGAGCACTCTGGATGAGTGCTCCCCGCCGGCCGACCGATCCGTCCGGTCTCGAGCGTTACTACGTCCTCACCAAGGGACGCAGCGGACCGGGCGGTTCGGCGTCGAGCCTCGACGTGGCGACCCTCATCGTCTCCCGCGCCGCCCCCGCCCCGGGCATGCAGCACGAGTACGCGGACATCCTGCGGCGCTGCCGCGATCCGCTGTCCGTGGCCGAGCTCGGGGCCCATCTGGGGCTGCCCTTCAACATTCTCGCGGTGCTGCTGGCGGACCTGCTCGAGGCAGGCCATGTCGAAGCCCGTGACCCCATCCCGGCGCACGACGCCGGTCGCGGGCCCGACCTCGCGCTCCTGGAGGAGGTACTCAGTGGACTTGAAAGGCTTTGACCGGCCCGGCGCCCCGGCGTCCGGGGGCACCCGCTCGGTGAAGGTGATGATCGCCGGCGGGTTCGGCACCGGGAAGACCACCCTGGTCCGGTCGGTCAGCGACATCAAGCCGCTCACCACCGAGGAGACCCTGACCCAGGCCAGCGCCGGCGACGACCACCTCATCGGCGTCGCCGAGAAGACGGAGACCACCGTCAGCCTGGACTTCGGGAAGATCAGCCTCAACGACAGCCTGATGCTCTACCTGTTCGGCACGCCCGGCCAGGAGCGGTTCTGGTTTCTGTGGAACGGGCTGTTCAAGGGCGCGCTCGGCGCGGTCGTCCTGGTGGACACCCGCCGGCTCGCCTCCAGCTTCCGGGCGATCGAGGAGATGGAGCGGCAGAACGTGCCCTTCGTCGTCGCCCTGAACGTCTTCCCCGACTCCCGGGAGTACCCCCTGGAGGAGATCAGGGACGCCCTCGACATCCCGCCGCACATCCCGATCGTGGCCTGCGACGCCCGCGACCGGGCCTCCAGCCGTGACGTCCTGGTCGCCCTCATACGTCACCTGAAGGAACGCTCCACCGTCGCACTGGAGTCCCGATGAACGACCAGACGTTAAGCGATCCCGACACCCCGCGCGGCTGCCCCTTCGGCCACGGCGGGGGCGACCTCACCCGGCTGTACGGGCCGGAGGCCGCGACCGACCCGGTCGGGATCTACGAGCGGCTGCGCAAGGAACACGGCCCGGTCGCGCCGGTCCTGCTGGAGGGCGACGTCCCCGCCTGGCTGGTGCTCGGCTACCGCGACAACCGCCGGGTGCTGGACACCCCCTGGCAGTTCAGCCGGGACGCCCGGATCTGGCGGGACTGGCGGGAGGGCCGGGTCGAGGAGACCTCGCCGCTGGTGCCGATGCTCGCCTGGCGGCCCGACTGCGTCTCCCAGGACGGCGAACCGCACCGCCGGCTGCGCGGCGCCGTGACGGACGGCCTCCAGGCCGCCGCCGCGCGCGGCATCCGCCGCCACGCCACGCACTTCGCCGGCAAACTGATCGACGCGTTCGCCGGCACCGGGCGCGCCGACCTGGTGGCGGACTACGCCGAGTATCTGCCGATGCTCGTGCTGACCCGGATCCTCGGGCTGGCCGAGGGGGAGGGGCGGCGGCTGGTGGAGTCCTGCGCGCAGGTGCTCAAGGGCGGTGAGGAGGCCGTCGCGCACGACGCCCGGATCATGGAGATCCTCGGCGAACTCGCCGAGCGCAAGCAGGCCGAGCCGGGCTCCGACTTCACCACCGCGCTGCTGGAGCACCCCGCCGACCTGGACACGGACGAGGTGATCAGCCATCTGCGCCTGGTGCTGATCGCCGCGCACACCACCACCAGCAACCTGCTGGCCCGGGTGCTGCAGTTGATCCTCACCGACGTCTCCCGGCTCTCGGGGCTGATCAGCGGTCAGCTGAACATCTCGGCGGTGGTGGAGGAGGTCATGTGGAACTCACCGCCGCTCGCCGTCATGCCGGGACGTTTCGCCGCCGCCGACCTGGAGCTGGGCGGCCATCACATCAAGGAGGGCGACCTCCTGGTCCTCGGCCTCGCGGCCGGCAACCTGGACCCGGAGATCCGGCCGGACACCGGTGTCTCCGTCCAGGGCAACCAGTCCCACCTGGCCTTCAGCTCCGGCCCCCACGAATGCCCCGGCCAGAACATCGGCCAGGCCATCATCGAGACCGGCGTCGACGTCCTCCTCCACCGCCTGCCCGCCCTCCGTCTGGCGGTCCCGCCGGAGGAACTGACCTCCACCGCCTCCACCTGGGAATCCCGGCTGGACAGCCTGCCGGTCGAGTTCGCGGTCTAGCGGCCCGGGGCGCCCGCCGACCCCAGGAGGGGGCGGTTCGGGCCGTCCGGCCGGTATGCGCGAGCGAGGGGTGTGCCCTGCCGGGCACACCCCCGGCGGTCAGACGGTCAGCAGGTCGTCCACCGAGCCGCGACCGGCCAGTTCGGCCGTGGCGACCGGGCCCTCCTTGGCCGCGGCGTAGCGGCCGGTGGTCAGGGCCCACTCGTAGTTGCCGTTGATCCAGTGCTGGATGGCCTCGACGCCCATCCGCACCCGGGCGCGCTCGTCCGCGTCGAGGCCCAGCTCGTCGCACATGTGCGGCACGCGGGCCTCCAGGTCGAGGTACTCGGCGAGGCAGGCGTTGGTCATGCGGTACGCCTCGGTGGCGGCCGACTCCCAGGAGCAGCCGCGCTCGCGGTGCAGAACGGCTATCAGGTTGTGGCCGTCACCGCGCCGGCGCTCGCGCTCGAAGGAGTGGATGTCGTTCATGAAGCCGATGGTGTCGGCGGCCAGGTCCCGCATCCGCTCCATCAGCGGATGGGCCATCACCTGCGGGGGCACCTCGAAGCGGCGGCTGCGTTCACCCGCGTCGATGCTGTGGTGGATGCCGACGGTACGGCGCCGGAACGCGGCGTACTCCGCGAGGCCCAGGCTTCCCGCGAGACCCTGCGCGGCCAGGTCGACCTCCTCGCAGTGGGCGACCAGGAACCGCCCCCAGGACGCGGCGAACCGCGACTGCCATGTCAGGGACATGCCATCCGAGAGCCCTTCCCAGACCTCGGCCCACGCCACGGTGATCGGGCACACCACCCGGGGCCGGCTGCCCGCCGGACGCAGCGGCGTCACGATCAGCTCACGCGCCACCTCGGCGACCCGGTCCGCCCGGTCCGGCTGCGCCGCGTCGAACTGGTCGTCGAAGAGAAAGGCGAGCGAGAACCAGTTCATCAGCAGGACGAGGTCGTCCGCCGAGGCGTACGGATAGGTGCGGGCCGCGGCCTGCGACAGGTCCCACGACTGGTACTCCTCGAACCCGGCCTGGCTGCGCACCAGCCCCATCTCGCGCACCCAGCGCAGATGGCGCTCGCGGGCGTACTCCAGGTGAGGGCTGACCGGGGTGGCGAAGGGGAGATCGAACCGGACGTCCTGAGGCATGTGCTTCCTTTCGGGAGACGGAGTACGGAGCCCCCCAACTCCTGCGAACGGGCGGCCGTATGGCCGCCCGCGCTCTCGAACTGAACTTCTCGATTCGGAAGTTCAACCGAGAAGCGGTACGAGGCTGCCCCGACCGTAAATGATCTACACCGCGCCCGTCCGTGATCTCCGTTACTGATCAAGCCACTTGAGCTGCGTATACTCGCGCGCTCACACCCGGCCGTACCCCGCGCCCACCTGCGGGCCGACTGAATCCCCGCGGGCGGGATAACCGCAAGGAAAAGGACACGGGGCGGAAGCGGACCGCTCCGGCCCGGACCCCGCGGAGGACACATGCCACTGGTGAAGGCGGGCGTCGTGGTGCTCGACTGTGCCGAGCCCGACCACCTCGCCGCGTTCTACAAGGAGTTACTGGAGGCGGAGGAGACCGAGGCCACCGCCAACCGGGTCGAGATACGCAGTCCCGACGGCACCCGGCTGGCGTTCCGCCGCGACATGAACGCCACCCCGCCGAGCTGGCCGCGCCCCGAGAACTCCCTGCAGGCGCACCTGGAGTTCGTGGTCGACGACCTCGACGCGGCCGAACGCCGCGTCGTCGCCCTCGGCGGCCGGCCGACCGACGCCAAGGACCCCTCCGGCCCCTTCGAGTCCCGCGGCTGCGCCGACCCGGCGGGACACTCGTTCACCCTGCGCCGCGCCACCCCATCGGCGCCCAAGCAGGGCTGAACCCAAGCAGGGCTGAACCCAAGCAGGGTCGACCCTCAACAGGGCTGCGCCCAGCCAAGACTGAGGCCAGGCAAGACCGAGGCCAGGCAAGACCGAACCCGGGCCGCCGACGGCCCGGGTCCCGTGTGCGCGCGCCGGTGCCTCAGTCCCGGCCACCCCGGCCCGCCGCCGGCCACACGCCGGTCTTGCGGGCGATGGCCTTCGCACCGGCACGGTCGACCGCGCTGCGCACCGTCGCGAAGATGGCGCCCTGGACCGCCGCGGCGAGCAGGATCTCGCCCCACTTGCGGTCCGGGTCCAGCGCGTCGGGCGCGTCCTCCTCGTGCCGTATCGCCATCCAGACCTTGCGGAAGGCGAGCCCCGCCAGCGCACCGCCCGACCAGCCCAGCAGCCAGCCGACGGGCTGGTAGGCGGCGGGCAGCTTCCGCTTCTTGCTCTTGCCCACGTTGGGTCTCCTCGCTCTCGTGATCAGGGCCGGCCGGCGGCCGGCACCTCCTCGCCGGCCCGCACCGGGCCCGGCGCAGCCCCGTCCCCGAACGGCCGCCCGCCCAGCTCCTGGCGGTGATGCGCCGTCAGCCAGACGGACAGATCCGGCCCCAGCGGCACGATCCGGGTCGGGTTGATTCCGGTGTGCACCTGGTAGTAGTGCCGCTTGATGTGGTCGAAGTCGACCGTGTCCCCGAATCCGGGCGTCTGGAACAGGTCGCGGGCGTACGCCCACAGCACCGGGTTCTCCGTCAGCTTCCAGCGGTTGCACTTGAAGTGGCCGTGGTAGACGGCGTCGAACCGCACCAGCGTGGTGAACAGCCGGATGTCCGCCTCGGTGATCGTGTCGCCGACGAGATACCGCTGCCGCGCCAGCCGCTCGGTCAGCAGCTCCAGCCGCCGGAAGACGGCGGAACAGGCGGCCTCGTACTCCGCCTGCTCGGTGGCGAAACCCGCCCGGTACACCCCGTTGTTGACGTCCTCGTAGACCTCCGCCATCACCTCGTCGATCTCGTCCCGCAGGTGTTCCGGATACAGGTCCGGCGCGCCCTCCCGGTGCAGGGCAGTCCACTCGGTGGCGAAGTCCAGGGTGATCTGCTCGTAGTCGTTGGTGACGAGCTTCCCGGTCGGGATGTCGACGATCGCCGGGACGCTGACACCGCCCGGACAGCCGCTCTCCCGCCGGTCGTAGGCCTCGCTGAGGAAGTGGATGCCGAGCACCGGGTCTCGGCCGTCCGGATCCAGGCCGAACCGCCAGCTGCGGTCGTCCTGGACCGGGTCGGTGATCGCCAGGGACACCGACGCCTCCAGCCCCAGCAGCCGGCGCGAGATCACCGCCCGGCTCGCCCACGGGCAGGCACGGCTGACCACCAGACGGTAGCGGCCGGCCGCCACCGGCCAGCCGTCCCGGCCGTCCGCGGTGATCCGGTCGGTGAAATGGGCCTTCGACCGTTCGAACGGCCGCCGGCCGTAGGCGCTGTTGCCATCACCTGCGCCGCTCATCCCAGACTGCTCCCTTCACACGCGGGTCCGTGCCGACGGGATCCCGAGTTCCCCCGTTCCCGCCGTCCGCACGGAGTGATCCGCGCCGCGGTGAGTGATCCGCGCCGCACGGACGGTCCGCGACGGACGATGTGATCGGCGCCGCGCGATGCGATCCGGGCCGCCCACGGCGTGCGCCGCGCGCTACGCACGGGCCGAGCCACACCCCACACGCCGCCGGCCGCACCCCCCACGCGCCGCGAGCCCCACCCCGCCGGTGTGAGCCGCCCCGCCCTGGGCATCCGCCGAAAGGTGAGCGGGACATCCTCGCCCACGGACGGAAAGCGACGGACGGGACGACACAGCGACGAGGGCTCGCTGGGGGAGGGGAGGCGGCGGGCCGTGCACGAGGCACCGGAGCCGACGAGGGACGAACGCGAGGCCGCGCACCTGCGGGGGCGGGAGGAGGACCGCAGGACCCGCGTCACCGTACTGGTGGCCCTCGCGGCCAACCTGGTGATCGCGCTCGCCAAGACCGTCGGCGGCCTGCTCGCGAACTCACCGGCCCTGCTCTCCGAGGCCGCCCACTCGGTCGCCGACAGCCTCAACGAGGTCTTCCTCCTCGCCGCGCTGCGCCGCAGCCGCCGCCCCGCCGACCGGCGCCACCCCTTCGGCTACGGCAAGGAGCGGTTCTTCTGGTCGCTGCTCGCGGCCGTCGGGATCTTCGTCATGGGTGGCTGCTTCTCCTTCTACCAGGGCGTCGAGGCGCTCACCCGGGGCACCGCGGAGAGCTTCGGCGGCTATGTCGCCGGCCTGATCGTGCTCGGGGTGTCCCTGCTCGCCGAGGGTGCCTCCCTGCTGCGGGCAGTGCATCAACTGCGTCGGCAGGGCGTCGCCGACGGGCTGCGCGACCCGGCGCTGCGCACGGTCGTCGCCGAGGACGGCACCGCGGTGGTCGGCGTGTCCCTCGCCCTCGCCGGGATGGCCCTGCACATGGCCACCGGCCAGGTGGTGTGGGAGGCCGCCGCCTCGCTCGCCATCGGCACCCTGCTGGTGTACGTCGCCTACCGGCTGGGCCGGGACGCCCGCGACCAGCTGATCGGGGAGGCCGCCGACGCGGAGGCCGGCGGCCGGATCCGCGCCCTGCTGCGGGCCCAGCCGGAGATCGACAGCGTGGAGGCCCTGTTCACCATGAAGACCGGCATCGACTCGCTGCTCGTCGCCGCGCGCGTCGACCTGGTGCCCGGGCTGGACAGCGAGCGGGTGGAGGACGTCGCGGTCCGCATCAAGCGGTCGATCGCCCGGACCGTCCCCGAGGCGGACCAGATCTTCCTCGACGTGACCGACCGGCTGGCGCAGGAGGCAGGCGAAAGCCCCGCCGCGACGGGGGAGCGCGGCGGGGCCTGACAAGCGCGTGCCCGCTCCGCGGCACTTCATGCCCACCGGGCGCGAAAAAATCGCGGACGCTTGGTGTGCGGCTTCTTCCGCCCCGACCGCCGTCCCGTTCAGCCGACCGGCTCAAGGACGAACACCGGGATCTCGCGCTCGGTCCTGCGCTGGTAGTCGGCGTACGGGGGATACGCCGCGACCGCCCGCTCCCACCACTCGGCCTTCTCCGCGCCGGTGACCTCGCGGGCCGTCATGTCCCGCTTCACCGGCCCGTCCTGCAGCTCGACCCGCGGATCGGCCTTGATGTTGTGGTACCAGACCGGGTGCCTGGGCGCGCCGCCCTGGGAGGCGACGACGGCGTACCGTCCCTCGTGCTCGACGCGCATCAGCGGGACCTTGCGGATCTTGCCCGTTCTGGCGCCCCGCGTGGTCAGCAGCACGACGGGCATCCCGGTGTCCCGCAGGGTCGTGCCGCGGGTGCCGCCGGAGCTCTCGTACAGCTCCACCTGCTCGCGCACCCACTGGGCCGGGCTGGGTTCGTACTCGCCCTCGAGAGGCATGTCATCCGTCCCATCGTCGAGTTGCCCCGGCCGCAAGGCGACCGGTTCGGCCTACACCGCCCTGCAACACCGTGACGGCCCCGAATCATCCACTACGTCACCCGAATGGCCGATTCGTGGGGTGGGGGGAGCGGGGTCACGGGCCGTCAGGCCGCCCGGGCGGCGTCGAGCAGCAGCCGTGCCGCCTCCCGGGCCTCGGCGGCCGGAGCGGTGCTCCCGGTGATCCCCGCCGTGACCATGGCGCCCTCGGCGAGCAGGAACAGCGGAGCGGTGAGCGCGTCGGGCAGCTCCGCGTCCGCGACCAGTCGGCCGACGTACTCCCGGAACGCCTCCTTGTGCGCCCGGACCCGCTCCGCCACCCCCTCGGAGGTCGCCCCCAGCTCGCCGTACGCGTTGATCCACGCGCAGCCCCGGAAGCCGGGCTCGGCGAACCAGCCCTCCAGCCAGTCGAACACCGCGAGGATCCGCCGCCGCGGCTCCTCGTGGCCCGCCACGTGCGCCGCCAGCCGCCCGCGCCAGCGCGCGTCACGCCGGTCCAGATATGCCTCGACCAGCTGCTCCTTGGCCGGGAACAGCTGGTACAGCCGCTTGAGCGAGAGCCCGGAGGCGCCGCGGATCTCGTCCATGCCGACCGACTGCACGCCCCGCCCGTAGAAGAGGCGCTCCGCCGCGTCCAAGGCCCGCTCCCGGGCGACCGCGCTGTCCATGACCGCCTTACCCCGGCCTCTCCTTGACGTGAGAACGAACGTTCTCCTACGGTAGCAGCCCGATGGAGAACGCTCGTTCTCCACTTCCGTTCGGAGGGAGCCGACCATGACCGTCCGCCCGCCCCTGCCGCCCTTCACCCGGGAGACCGCGGCCCGGAAGGTGCAGGCAGCCGAGGACGCCTGGAACACCCGCGACCCGCACCGGGTGGCGCTCGCCTACTCCGAGGACTCGGTGTGGCGCAACCGCGACACCTTCCTCACCGGCCGCGCCGCGATCGTCGAGTTCCTGACCGCCAAGTGGACGCGGGAACGCGACTACGCGCTGCGCAAGGACCTGTGGGCCTTCGACGGCAACCGCATCGCGGTCCGCTTCCAGTACGAGTCCCGGGACGCCGACGGCCGGTGGTGGCGGTCGTACGGCAACGAGCTGTGGGAGTTCGACGAGCGGGGGCTGATGACCCGGCGGGAGGCGAGCATCGACGACGTGCCCATCCAGGAGCAGGAGCGGCGCATCCACGGCCCGCGCCCGGAGGTCGAACGCGGGCGGTCCATCCCCCTTCAGTAAGGTGCCCGGGTGACTCGACAGGCCGGGAAACCCTTCCTCTACGTCGTCGTCTGCGCGGCCGGCGTCGCCGCGGACGTCGGCAGACTGATCACCGCCGCCAGGGAACGTGACTGGGAGGTCGGTGTCGTGGCCACCCCCGTCGCGATGAACGGCTTCTTCGACACCGCAGCCGTCGAAGCCCTCACGGGCCGCCCCGTCCGCTCCGCCTGGCGCACCCCGGGCGAGCCCCGCCCCTTCCCGCCGCCGGACGCCGTGGTGGCCGCCCCGGCCACCTTCAACACGGTCAACAAATGGGCGGCGGGACTGGCCGACACCCTCGCCGTGGCGACCCTCTGCGAGGCCTCGGGCCTCGGCGTCCCCGTCGCCGCCCTGCCGTGCGTCGCCGACGCCCTGGCCGCCCACCCCGCCTACCAGGACAGCCTGGCCCGGCTGCGCGGCATGGGCGTCCGCTTCGGCGAGCCCTACTCCGGCGAGGACCCGGCCCGGTTCCCCTGGGAGCAGGCCCTGGACCTCGTCTCCTCCTAGCGTCGTACGCTCCCCTGGAACCTCTACCGAAGGCGGGAGCAGTGACGATGCAGTATGTGAAGCTCGGTTCGACCGGCCTCGACGTGTCCCGGATCTGTCTGGGCTGCATGACGTACGGCCTTCCCGACCGGGGGGTGCACGAGTGGACCCTCGACGAGGAGGCGTCCCGCCCGCTCATCCGGCAGGCGCTGGAGGCCGGGATCAACTTCTTCGACACCGCCAACGTGTACTCCGACGGCACCAGCGAGGAGATCGTCGGCCGGGCGCTGCGCGACTTCGCCCGCCGCGACGAGATCGTGCTGGCGACCAAGGTGCACGGCCGGATGCGGCCCGGCCCGAACGGCGCCGGCCTCTCCCGCAAGGCGATCATGACGGAGATCGACCACAGCCTGCGCCGCCTCGGCACCGACTACGTCGACCTCTACCAGATCCACCGCTTCGACCCGGACACCCCCGTCAAGGAGACGATGGAGGCCCTGCACGACCTGGTGAAGGCCGGCAAGGTCCGCTACCTCGGGGCCAGTTCGATGTACGCCTGGCAGTTCTCGAAGATGCAGTACACGGCCGAGAAGTACGGCTGGACCAGGTTCGTCTCCATGCAGAACCACTACAACCTCCTCTACCGCGAGGAGGAGCGCGAGATGCTGCCCCTGTGCGCGGACCAGGGTGTGGGCGTGCTGCCGTGGAGCCCGCTCGCCCGCGGGCGCCTCACCCGCGACTGGGGCACGGTCACCGAGCGCAGCGCCCGCGACGGCTTCGGCAGCACCCTCTACCAGGAGGGCGACCACGCCATCGTCGACGCCGTCCCCCGGATCGCCGCCGACCGCGGCGTCCCGCGCGCCCAGGTGGCCCTCGCCTGGCTGCTGCACCAGGACACCGTGGCGGCACCGGTCATCGGCGCCGCCAAGCCGCACCACATCGAGGACGCCGTGGCCGCGGTCGAACTGGAGCTGACCGACAAGGAGATCGAGGAGCTGGAGCGCCCCTACACCCCGCACCCGGTCGCCGGGCACTGACGCGCGCTCAGGTCAGGTTCCCCGCCCGCAGCACCGTCACGGTCACCGTCGACTCGTTCCCGCCCACCGGCACCTCGCCCGCGGTCCACCGCACCCGCAGCGGCTCCCGCTCGTCCGGCGGGGTGACCAGGAGCGCCGCCGGGGTGGCCGTACGGGCCCCGCTGATCTCGGGGTTGGCGTACGACAGTCCGGCCCACGCGCTGCCGCCCGGCGCCAGCCTGATCCGTGCCGGCGTCTCTCGCTGCCGCCGCGGGTCGGGGCCCAGCTGCTGCCCGGCGGCGTCGACGAAGGCGGCGCCCGGGTAGCCGTAGAGGGTACACGTGCGCGAGGACGTGTTGGTGAGGAGGACCGGGTGGTTCTCCTGGCCCGCTCCCGGGTCGTTGCGGCCGACGGAGGCGCGCAGTTCGGAGGTCCGGCAGCGGGTGGCGCCGGGGGAGGAGGACGGGGCGGCGGGGGAGGCCTCGGAGGACTCGGCGGAGGCGGGGACCTCGGTGGAGGCCCCGGACGACGCGGCGGTCGGCGCGGGGCTCGCGGACGCGGCCGGAGTGTCGGCCGCCGAGCCGGTCGCGGTGGCCGTACCGCCGTCGCCGCCGCCACAGGCGGTCAGCAGACCGAGCGCGGAGGCCGCGACGACGAGTGCCGCGCGATACGGGGACGGGGAAGGGGACGCCATGGAGAGCAGGTGCCCCGTCCCGAGCCGGGGATGCCTCACCCTCCCCGGCTCACTCCTCTTCGAACAGGGCCATCTCCGCCCAGATCGTCTTGCCCTCGGGCGTGTGCCGGCTGCCCCAGCGCTGGGTGAGCTGCGCGACCAGGAGCAGCCCTCGGCCGCCCTCGTCCCACGTCTTGGCGCGGCGCAGATGCGGCGCGGTGTGGCTGGTGTCGGAGACCTCGCAGATCAGCGTGTCCGCGTCGTGGATCAGCCGCAGCCGGATCGGATGCGAGCCGT
Source organism: Streptomyces sp. NPDC052773 (assembly GCF_044547145.1). Classification (NCBI taxonomy): domain Bacteria; kingdom Bacillati; phylum Actinomycetota; class Actinomycetes; order Kitasatosporales; family Streptomycetaceae; genus Streptomyces; species Streptomyces sp. NPDC052773. The sequence goes on from NZ_JBITZX010000004.1 coordinate 335,890, forward strand.
ACCGGATCGCGTTGGTGACCAGCTCGCTCACCACCAGCTCGGTGGTGAAGGAGGCATCCGTCAGCCGCCAGGTGCTCAGCTGCTCGACGACCTGCTTGCGGATCGGCGCGACCAGCGCCGGATCGGCGGGGATGTCCCAGGTGGCGACCTGGGAGGCGGGCAGTCCGTGGGTGCGGGCGAGCAGCAGTGCCACGTCGTCGCAGGAACCGCCGGCCGGCAGCAGCGCGCCCAGGATGCGGTCGCAGGTCTCCTCCAGCGAGGCGGGCGCGGCCGAACCGACGCCCGCGGCCAGCGCCTCGCGCAGCAGCCTACGGCCGGCCTCGGTGTCCCGTTCCGGGCTTTCGACCAGCCCGTTGGTGAAGAAGGAGAGCACGGTGCCCTCGTGCAGATACAGCTCGGCCGCCTCGAACGGCAGCCCGCCCATGCCGAGCGCCGGACCGGCGGGCACCTCCAGCTCCCTGGGCGTGCCGCCCGGCGGGACCACCATCGGCGCGGGATGCCCGGCCCGGGCGAGGGTGCAGCGCCGGGACACCGGGTCGTAGACGGCGTACAGACAGGTCGCCCCCAGCTCGCCGGGGCTGCCGCCCTCGCCGCCGGACTCCTGCGACAGCCGGACGACCAGATCGTCGAGGTGGGTGAGGAGTTCGTCGGGGGCGAGGTCGATGTCGGCGAGGGTGCGCACGGCGGTGCGCAGCCGGCCCATGGTCGCCGAGGCCTGGATGCCGTGGCCGACGACGTCCCCGACGACCATGGCGACCCGCATCCCGGACAGCGGGATCACGTCGAACCAGTCGCCGCCCACCCCGGCCCGGGCCGCCGGCAGATAGCGCGAGGACGCCTCCAGCGCGGCCGTCCTCGGCAGGGAGCGGGGCAGCAGGCTGCGTTGCAGCGCGAGGGCGGTCTCGCGTTCGCGGGAGTAGCGGCGGGCGTTGTCGACGCAGACCGCGGCGCGGGCGGTGATCTCCTCGGCCAGCAGCACGTCGTCCGCGGTGAACGGGTCCGGCCGCCGCCGGGCGCGGCTGAGGACGGCGACGCCGAGGGTGGTGCCCCGGGCCTGGATCGGCACCGCCATCACGCAGTGGATGCCGTGCTGCCGGACCCGTTCGCGGCGCGTACGGTCCTGGTCGAGCCATTCCTCCAGGTCGCCCGCGGTCACCGACGCGACGACCGTGCGGCCCGTCAGCAGCGAGGCGGCCTGCGGGGACGCGGCCGGGTGGAACTCGACGTCGCCCTGCCCGACCACGGCCTCCGGACTGCCCGGGGTGACCGACTGGTGGGCGACACGGCGCAGCGCGACCGGTGCGGAGACCGCCGCCGGGGGCTCGCCGCCGTGCTCCGGCGGGTCGAGCAGATCGACGCTGACGAAGTCGGCGAGCGCGGGCACACAGACGTCGGCCAGCTCCTGGGCCGTGCGGGTGACGTCGAGGGTGCTGCCGATGCGCACGCTGGCCTCGTTCACCAGCAGCAGCCGCTGCCGGGCCTGGTGGTTCTCGGTGACGTCGTGGGCGGCCATGCACACCCCGCGCACCCGGCCGTCGGCGTCGGTGACGGGGGCCATCCGGGCCAGCCAGGCGTGCGCCCGGTCCTCGCCGCCCGCCCGCAGATGGGTCTGCACGTCCTGGGACCGCCCGGTGGTGAGCACCTGGAGGAGATGCCGCTCCAGTTCCTCGCTCTGCGGCTTGCCGCCGATCTCGGACAGCCTGAGCCCCCGGATGCGCTCCTGGGGCAGGCCGACCACCCGCGCCATCTCCTCGTTCTGGGTGCGCAGCCGCAGATGCTCGTCGTAGACCGCGACGGCGCACGGGGACTGGGTGAGCGCGGCGGCGTCCAGCGGGTCGTCGGGAACGTGGGGGCGGGGGTGCTCCAGCGGGGTGACCACCAGCCAGTCGCCGGGGCCGCCGTCGGACGGTCGGCGGTGATGCGCGAGCAGCCACACCGGCATCGTGTGCCCGGCCCGGTGGCGCAGGGCGACCGTGCCGTGCCAGCGAGGGCCGCTCACCTCGGGGGCGGAGTCCGCGAGCAGTCGGGCGGCGGGCCGGCCCACGACCTCGTCGGCCGTCCAGCCGAGCAGCCGCCGCGCGCCCTCGTTCCACTCGGTCAGCGTGCCGGCGTCGTCGATGACAGCCCGGGCCGTCGCGGCCTCGTCGAACGGGTAATCCGGGCTCATCGTCGCCACTCCATCGCGCACACTCACCGTCAACAAGCGCGTCACTTCCGTTCCAGCCTAGTGCGTCGGGCTTTCGCGGGGACGGGTGGCGCACGCCGTGCGGGGCCGTACGCATGAGCGGGCCGGACGTCCCGGTCCCCGGACGCGCCCGTCCGCCGCCCGCGGGCGCGCTCTTCCCGGCGCGCGGGCGCTCTTCCCGGCCGCCCGCAGACCCGCTCTCCCCGGTCCGCGGGCGCGCTCCTCCCGCCTCCCGCCCGCCGGTGCGGAATGCGCGCTTCCCCGGCCGTTTCCCCACCGGCTGTCCCCTCGGCCGCCCCACCGGCCGGGGCGAGGGATGTGGATGAGAGGGGGAGACTTTGTGCACGCCGACAGCACTGTTAGCCTGCGGTGTATTTCGCGTTGTGGAGATCCGGGATCCGTCGGCGATGCCCCTGGGAGGGGAACGAGGGTGCGCATGACCAGCAACACGAGCGAGGTCGCCGAGACCGTGCCGGGCGACCAGGAGCTCAGAATGCTTCTGGCCGGCCTGACCGCCGTACGGGACGGAGACTTCGGCACACGCCTGCCGGAGGACGCCGACGGGCTCATGGGCGACATCGCCACCGTGTTCAACGGCATGGTCGACCAGCTGTCCGTGTTCACCTCCGAGGTCACCCGCGTGGCCCGCGAGGTGGGCACCGAGGGAACCCTCGGCGGCCAGGCGGAGGTGCCGGGCGTCTCCGGCACCTGGGCCGATCTCACCGACTCGGTGAACGCCATGGCGGGCAACCTCACCACCCAGGTCCGGGACATCGCCCAGGTGGCGACCGCGGTCGCCAAGGGCGACCTGTCCCAGAAGATCGACGTGCCCGCGCGCGGCGAGATCCTGGAGCTGAAGGAGACCGTCAACACGATGGTCGATCAGCTCTCCGCGTTCGCCGACGAGGTGACGCGGGTGGCCCGTGAGGTCGGCAGCGAGGGGCGTCTCGGCGGCCAGGCCAAGGTGCCGGGCGTCGCGGGCGTCTGGCGGGACCTGACGGACTCGGTCAACCTGATGGCGGGCAACCTGACGTCCCAGGTGCGCAACGTCGCCCAGGTGACGACCGCGGTCGCCAAGGGCGACCTCTCGCAGAAGATCACGGTGGATGCCCGGGGCGAGATCCTGGAGCTGAAGAACACCATCAACACGATGGTGGATCAGCTGTCCGCGTTCGCGGACGAGGTGACGCGGGTGGCCCGCGAGGTGGGCACCGAGGGCCGCCTCGGCGGCCAGGCCGACGTCAAGGGCGTCAAGGGCACCTGGCGCGACCTGACCGACTCGGTGAACTTCATGGCGGGCAACCTCACCTCGCAGGTGCGCAACGTCGCCCAGGTCGCCACCGCGGTCGCCAAGGGCGACCTGTCCCAGAAGATCACGGTGGACGCCCGGGGCGAGATCCTGGAGCTGAAGAACACCATCAACACGATGGTGGATCAGCTGTCCGCGTTCGCGGACGAGGTGACGCGGGTGGCCCGCGAGGTGGGCACCGAGGGCCGCCTCGGCGGCCAGGCACACGTACGGGGCGTGTCGGGCACCTGGAAGGACCTCACCGACAACGTCAACGTCATGGCGTCCAACCTGACCAGTCAGGTCCGGTCGATCGCCCAGGTCGCCACCGCGGTCGCCCGCGGCGACCTCTCACGGAAGATCACCGTCGAGGCCAAGGGCGAGGTCGCCGCCCTGGCCGACGCCATCAACACCATGGTGGACACCCTCTCCGCCTTCGCGGACGAGGTCACCCGGGTGGCGCGCGAGGTCGGCACCGAGGGCCGCCTCGGCGGCCAGGCCCAGGTGCCGAACGTGGCCGGCACCTGGAAGGACCTCACCGACAACGTCAACTCCATGGCCAACAACCTCACCGGCCAGGTCCGCAACATCGCGCTGGTGACGACGGCCGTCGCCAAGGGCGACCTGTCGAAGAAGATCGACGTCGACGCGCGCGGCGAGATCCTCGAACTGAAGACGACCATCAACACGATGGTCGACCAGCTCTCCGCCTTCGCCGACGAGGTCACCCGCGTCGCCCGCGAGGTCGGCACCGAAGGACGCCTCGGCGGCCAGGCCGAGGTGGAGGGCGTCTCCGGCACCTGGAAGCGGCTCACCGAGAACGTCAACGAGCTGGCCGGCAACCTGACCCGGCAGGTCCGCGCGATCGCCGAGGTCGCCAGCGCCGTCGCCGAGGGCGACCTCACCCGCTCCATCACCGTGGAGGCCTCCGGCGAGGTCGCCGAACTCAAGGACAACATCAACTCCATGGTGGAGTCCCTGCGCGAGACCACCCGGGCCAACCAGGAGCAGGACTGGCTCAAGACCAACCTCGCGCGCATCGCCGGCCTCATGCAGGGCCACCGCGACCTGCCCGTCGTCGCCGAACTCATCATGGACGAGCTGGTGCCGCTGGTCTCCGCCCAGTACGGCGCCTTCTACCTCGCAGAGGACGGGGAACAGGGCTCCGAACTGCGGCTCGTCGGCTCCTACGGCCGCCCCGAGGACGACACCCGGCCCGACCGCTTCCCCTTCGGCCGCTCCCTCGTCGGCCAGGCCGCCCGCAGCCGCCGTACGATCGCGGTCGACCAGCTGCCGCCCGACTACGTCACCATCTCCTCCGGCCTCGGCCGGACCGTGCCGACCACGCTGCTCCTGCTGCCCATCCTCTTCGAGGACCAGGTCCTCGGCGTGATCGAGCTGGCGTCCGTCACCCCGTTCACCCCCATCCACCAGGACCTGCTGGAACAGCTGCGCGAGACGATCGGTGTCAACGTCAACACCATCCTCGCCAACGCCCGCACCGACGAACTGCTCGGCGAGTCCCAGCGCCTGACGGCCGAACTCCAGGTCCGCTCCGCAGAACTCCAGGCGCAGCAGGAGGAGTTGCAGCGCTCCAACGCCGAACTGGAGGAGAAGGCCTCGCTGCTGGCCGCACAGAACCGCGACATCGAGGCGAAGAACCTCCAGATCGAGCAGGCCCGGCAGGAACTCGAGGCGCGCGCCCAGCAGCTCGCGCTGGCCTCCAAGTACAAGTCGGAGTTCCTGGCGAACATGAGCCACGAGCTGCGCACCCCGCTCAACAGCCTGCTCATCCTCGCCCAGCTGCTCGCGCAGAACCCGTCCCGCAACCTCACCCAGAAGCAGGTGGAGTACGCGGGCATCATCCACTCCGCGGGCTCCGACCTGCTCCAGCTGATCAACGACATCCTCGACCTGTCCAAGGTCGAGGCGGGGAAGATGGACATCGCCCCCGAGCGGGTGTCGCTGCGCCAGCTCATCGACTACGTCGAGGCCACCTTCCAGCCGATGACGAGCCAGAAGGGCCTCGACTTCAAGGTGACCACCGCGCCCGGCGCGCCGAGCGACCTCGTCACCGACGACTCCCGGCTGCGCCAGGTGCTGCGCAATCTTCTGTCGAACGCGGTGAAGTTCACCGAGCAGGGCGGTGTCGAACTCGTCGTCCAGCCCGCCGCGCCGGACGAGGTGCCCGACGCCGTGGTCAAGAGCGGCCCCGTCGTGGCGTTCCGTGTCAAGGACACCGGCATCGGCATCCAGGAGCAGCAACTGGAGGCCATCTTCGGCGCCTTCCACCAGGCGGACGGCACCACCAGCCGCAAGTACGGCGGCACGGGCCTCGGCCTGTCCATCACCCGGGAGATCGCCCATCTGCTCGGCGGCGCGGTGACCGTGGACAGCACGCCCGGCCGGGGCAGCACCTTCACCCTGTTCCTGCCGGTGACCCGGCCCGACTTCGAGCAGTTGGCGGGCCGGTCGCCGGAGACCCCGGAAGAGTTGCCCGCCGCGGACGGCGCAGTGGACATCCCCCTGGCACCGCGCCCGCAGCCCCGCCCGCGTGCGGGGGCGCCGCGCCGACGCCGGCTGCTCGTCGTCGAGGAACGGCCCCGCGGGCTGCTGACCCTCGTCGCCGAGAGCGTCGTCGCGGACGTGGCCCGGCACAGCCCGGACGAGGCCCTGCCGCGGCCCGAGGTGGACCTGATCAACGCCGTCGGCGCCCAGGAGGCGGCCGGGGCACTGGCCGCCGAGCCCTGCCACTGTGTCGTCCTCGACCTCGACATGCCCGACGGTGAGGCCGCGCGGTTCCTGGAGGCGCTGCGCGGCGACTCGGCGCTCGCGGACGTACCCGTCCTGGTGCACAGCAGCCACCACACGGACGCGGCGCAGCTGCTCGGCCCGGACGCGCACGACGGGGCGCTGGAATTCCTCTCCAGCCTCGACGAACTGCGCGAACGCATCGCGCTGCACCTGTCCGCGGAGGAGCCGGGGGACGTGCTGTCCCTGGTGCGGGGAGAGGAACGGCAGGAGCTGCCGTCGCCCCCCGTCGACGACTCCTTCGCCGGACGGACCGTCCTCGTCGTCGACGACGACGCGCGCAACCTCTTCGCGCTCAGCGGGATCCTGGAGCTGCAGGGCTTCCGGGTGCTCCACGCGGAGGACGGCCGCAAGGGCATCGAGACGCTGCTCGACAACCCCGACATCGACCTGATCCTGATGGACGTGATGATGCCGGAGATGGACGGCTACACCGCCACGGCCGAGATCCGCAGGATGCCCCGGTTCGCCGACCTGCCCATCATCGCCGTCACCGCCAAGGCGATGCCGGGCGACCGGGAGAAGTCCCTGGCGTCCGGGGCGAGCGACTACGTCACCAAGCCGGTCGACACCCAGGACCTCATCACCTGCGTCCGACGCTGGCTGTCCCGGTGAGCCCCGCACCCCGCCGCACCGGCACGACCGTCCACGCCCCAGGGGCGTCCCGCGCAGGAGCAACCGCACCGTGACCCGAGCCGACCACCCCGAGGAACCCCCCGAGTCCCGAACCACCACGCCGGGCGACTCCGCCCACCACCAGGGCGGTTCGGGCCGCATTCCGGGTCCGGCGAGCGCTGCCGCGTCGCCGCACTCCGTCGAGACCGACGCCGCCGCGTCCCTGCCCGCCGCCCCGGTCGGTGATGAAGCGCCGGCCCTCACCTCCGGCCCAGCCGGCGGTGACGCCCTGTCGCTGCCCGCCGCCCCCGCCCGCGGTGACGCGGTGGCCCTCGTCTCCGTCCCGGATGGTGACGGCGCGTCGGCCATGGCCCCCGTCCCGGATGGTGACGGCGCGTCGGCCATGGCCCCCGTCCCGGACGGTGACGGCGCGTCGGTCATAGCACTCGTCCCGGATGGTGACGACGCGTCGATCATGACGCCCGTCCCGGTCGGTGAGTTGGCCGGTGTGGCGCCGACCTCCCCCGTCGGGAGGCTCGCCGCGACCGTGGAGCGGCTGCGTCGGGAGGTGCGGGCGGCGCAGGCCGAGGCCGAGGGACGGGCGCTGATCGAGCTGGCCAAGGGCATCCTGGTCGAACGGCTCGGCTGCGGACCCGCGCAGGCGGCGAAGCAGCTAGCGGAGCTGACCGAGCAGGCCCGGATGACCCCGCTGGAGTTCGCCGTCGAGGTCATCAACCAGGCGGCCCGGGACCGCGTGGCGGAAGCCACGGACGCGTTCCTCGCGACCGCCATGGGCGCCCGCGCCGGGAAGCTCGACCAGGCCGCCGTACGCCTGCGCGCCGCCGAGAGCGGAGCGCTCGCCGCGTCGGACGCGCAGGCCGTTGTCGACTCACTGCTGGAGCACGCGCTGCGCCCGCTGGGCGCGGTGGCCGTGGCCCTGTGGGCGGCGGGCCCCGACGGCTCGCTCACCCTGGCGGGCAGCGCCGGTTTCGCCCCGGCCGAAGCCTCACGGTGGCGCTATGTGCCCCCGGACGTGGCGACGGTCGCGCGCCGCGCGCTCACCGAGCGCAGCGGCCAGTGGATTTCCTCGCTGGCGGAGACCGGGCTGCCGACGGTCGGCCGGCACGCCTTCCCGGACGGCGGACGGGTCGCCGAGCCCGCCGGGACCGGCGGACGCATCCACGGAGTGCTGGAGATCGCCTGGCCGGGGCCGTTGGAGCCGCAGCCACCGCAGGTCGTCCGCCAGCTGGAGGCCCTGGCCGAGCTGTGCGCGCACACCCTGGAGACGTACCCGCCACGCCCGGACGCGGCCCAGGAGCCGCGGGTCCTGCCGGACACCGCGGAGCTGATGGACCTCGCCGACGGCCTGCACGACCCGGCTCTGGTGCTCGAGCCGTATGTCGACGACTCCGGACGGCTCGCGGACTTCCGTATCCAGCACGTCAACACCCGCTTCCTCGACCCCGCGGGCCGGCCCCGCGCGGTCGTGAGCGGCGCGCTGCTGCTGGAGGCGTACCCGATGACGGCCGGGGGCAGCGAGCTGTTCCAGCGCATCGAGCGGGTGTACGCCACCGGCGAGCCGTTCCGGGCGCGGCGGATGCATCTGACCGCGCTGGTGGACCAGGTGCCGCTGTCGGCGGTCGCGGACATCAGCATCAGCCGTCATGGCAACAGCCTGCTGCTGATCTGGCGCATCGAGGACGAGACGGCCCGGCTGGCGAGCCTGCTCCAGCACGCCCAGCGGCTCGGCCGGATCGGCGGCTTCGAGGAGAACCTGCTGACCGGCGGGATCACCTGGAACAGCCAGATGTTCGACCTGTACGGCCGTTCGCCCGGCAGCCCGCCGGTGCCGCTGGAGGAGCTGCCCGCCCACGCCCATCCGGACGACGCGGTGATCATCGGCCGCTTTCTGCGCACGCTGCTGCACCACCGGCGGCCCGCCTCCGCCGCCTTCCGGTTGCAGCGGCCCGACGGCGTCACCCGCCACATCCGCGTCGTCGCCGAGCCGGTGCTCGACACCGACGGCCGCCTGTTCGTCGTCCGCGGGGCCTGCCAGGACATCTCGGCCCAGCACTGGACGGAGGTCGCCCTCGCCGCCACCCGCGACCAGCTCGCGCACACGGAGCAGCAGGCCGCCGAGCGCAACCGGCTGGCGCTCCAGCTCCAGCACGCCATCATGCCCCCGGCGCAGGCGCCGTTGCGGATGCCCGGCATGCAGGTGGCGGTGCGGTACCGGCCGGCGGAGACGGAGAATCTGGTGGGCGGCGACTGGTACGACGCCGTGGTCCTGCCGTCGGGGCGGGTGCTGCTGTGCGTGGGTGACGTGGCGGGCCACGGGATCGAGGCCGCGACCAGCATGGTCGTCCTGCGCAACGCGCTGCGGGGACTCGCGGTCACCGGGGCCGGGCCGGGTCAGCTGCTGTCGTGGCTGAACGTGGTGGCGCACCATCTCACCGGCGCCGTCACCGCCACGGCCGTCTGCGGCCTGTACGACCCCGACGAGCGCACCCTGCGCTGGGCCAGGGCGGGCCATCTGCCGCCGGTGCTGGTCCGGGGCGCGGAGGCCGAGCCGCTGCCGCTGATCAAGGGTTTGCTGCTGGGGGCACTGCCCGAAGCGGTGTACGAGGAGGACGAAGTCCGGCTCGCGGCGGGGGACACCCTGCTGATGTACACGGACGGGCTGGTGGAGCGCCACGACAGTTCCGTCGAGGAGTCGCTGTCCCACCTGTTGGCCACGGCCTCCCGTACCGCGCCGACCGCGCTGGACCAGCAGCTGGACCGGCTGCTGACGTACAGCCGTTCGGACACCGACGACGACACCTGCCTCGTCGGCATCCGCGTGGCCTGAGACGAGTCTCCTCCGGACCGTTGACGCCGTGTCGTCCCTCCCACAACGATGGCCGCGTCCGAGTTTTGGGAGCGCTCCCATCGCGTGAGAAGCGCGAGGGAGCCACCCGTTATCTCCCGAGGAGCCCCGACGTGAGAAGACGCAGAACCGCCCTGCTGTCCCTGACGGCACTCGTAGGCGCGGCGCTCACCACGGTCCCGGCGCAGGCCGACGAGGTCGAGCAGGTCAGGAACGGCACCTTCGACACCACCACCGACCCCTGGTGGACTTCGAGCAACGTCACGGCGGGCCTGTCCGAGGGCCGGCTGTGCGCGGACGTACCGGGCGGCACGACCAACCGCTGGGACGCCGCTGTCGGACAGAACGACATCACGCTGGTGAAGGGGGAGTCGTACCGGTTCTCCTTCCACGCCGACGGCACCCCGGCCGACCACGTGGTCCGGGCGATCGTCGGTCTGTCGGTGGCCCCGTACGACACCTGGTTCGAGGTGAGCCCGCAGCTCAGCGTCTCCGGCAACACCTACTCGTACACGTTCACCTCGCCCGTCGACACCACCCAGGCGCAGGTGGGCTTCCAGGTCGGCGGCAGCGCCGAGCCCTGGCGGTTCTGCATGGACGACGTCTCGCTGCTCGGCGGGGTGGCGCCCGAGCCGTACGAGCCGGACACCGGGCCCCGGGTCCGCGTCAACCAGGTCGCCTATCTGCCCGCCGGGCCGAAGAACGCCACCCTCGTCACCGACGCGACCGAGCGCCTGCCCTGGCAGCTGAAGAACGCCGACGGCACCGTGGTCGCCCGCGGCTGGACCGTGCCGCGCGGCACCGACGCCTCGTCCGGGCAGAACGTCCACTCCCTCGACTTCAGCGGCTACAAGACCCGCGGCCAGGGCTTCACCCTGATCGCCGACGGGGAGACCAGCCGCCCCTTCGACATCGGCTCCCGCGTCTACGACCGGCTCGCCACCGACGCGGCGAAGTTCTACTACACCCAGCGCAGCGGCCTCGCGATCCGCGACGACCTGCGCCCCGGCTACGGCCGTCCGGCCGGCCACGTCGGCGTCGCGCCCAACCAGGGCGACACGGACGTGCCGTGTCAGCCGGGTGTGTGCGACTACCGGCTCGACGTCTCCGGCGGCTGGTACGACGCGGGCGACCACGGCAAGTACGTCGTCAACGGCGGCATCTCGGTCTGGGAGCTGCTGAGTACCTACGAGCGCGCGCTGCACGCGCGCACCGGCGAGACGGAACGCTTCCGGGACGGCACGCTCGCCATCCCGGAGAGCGGCAACAAGGTGCCCGACCTGCTCGACGAGGTCCGCTGGGAGCTGGACTTCCTGCTGAAGATGCAGGTCCCGGACGGGCAGCCGCTGGCCGGCATGGCCCACCACAAGATCCACGACGAGAACTGGACCGGCCTGCCGCTGCTGCCGAGCGACGACCCGCAGAAGCGCGAGCTGCACCCTCCGACCACCGCCGCGACCCTCAACCTGGCCGCGGTCGCCGCCCAGGCGGCCCGCCTGTACAAGCCGTACGACCCCGAGTTCGCGGCGCGGGCGCTCGCAGCCGCGCGCAAGGCCTGGGCGGCGGCCCAGGCGCACCCCGACGTCTACGCGGACGAGAACGACGGCATCGGCGGCGGCGCCTACCCCGACCGCGCCGTCGACGACGAGTTCTACTGGGCGGCGGCGGAGCTGTACCTCACCACCGGTGAGCGGCGCTTCGCGGACCACGTGCTGACCTCCCCGGTCCACACCGCCGACATCTTCGGCCCGCTCGGCTTCGACTGGGCGCGCACCGCCGCGGCGGCCCGCCTGGACCTGGCGACGGTGCCGAACCGGCTGCCCGGCCGGGACAAGGTCCGCCAGTCCGTCGTCAAGGGCGCCGACCGCTATCTGGCCACCCTGAAGGCCCACCCCTACGGGCTGCCGTACGCCCCCGAGGACAACAAGTACGACTGGGGCTCCACGCACCAGGTCCTCAACAACGCCGTCGTGCTGGCCACCGCCTACGACCTCACCGGATCCGCCAAGTACCGGGACGGCGCGGTGCAGACCATGGACTACGTCCTCGGCCGCAACGCGCTGAACATCTCCTACGTCACCGGCTACGGCGAGGTCAGCGCGCAGAACCAGCACAGCCGCTGGTACGCCCGTCAGCTCGACCCGCGGCTGCCGAACCCGCCGGCCGGTTCGCTGTCCGGCGGGCCGAACTCGAGCATCCAGGACCCGCTGGCGCAGAGCAAACTCCAGGGCTGCGTGGGCCAGTTCTGCTACATCGACGACATCCAGTCCTGGTCGACCAACGAGATCACGATCAACTGGAACGCGGCGCTGGCCCGGGTGGCGGCGTTCGTGGCGGACCAGGGCTGAGACAGGCCCGCGGGTCTGCGGGCCCGCGGGTCCGCACCAGGTGTGCCGCACCGGTGTCCGCATAGGTGTCCGAGGGGTTCGAATGTGATGCGCATCTCGTCGAATCTGACCGCTTTCGATCCCCTCGGTACCGTGATGCCCCCTATCTGACCAGGGGATATTTACGAGTAAGTACCCGCGCGGTACCGTGACCCCATGCCAGCCCTCAACGTGGAGTTCAGCGAACGCGAGCTGGAGGACCTGCGGCAGATCGCCAAGGAGCGCGGGACGTCGATGAAGGCCCTCGTCCGGGAGGCCGCCGCGGCCGACATCGCGCGCCACCGGGCGCTGCAGGAGGGAGCCGAGGCCTTCCGCCGGTTCTTCTCCGCCCACGCCGACGAGTTCGCGGCCGCCTTCCCCGACGACGAGCCGCCCGCCGGTGGCGAGGGACGGGTCGCCTGACGTGGCACCCGTCCTCCACATCGACGTGCCCTGGCTGCTCCAGCGTCACGAAGAGGTCCTGCCGGACCAGCCGACCATCAACGACTTCTCCGCGCTGGTCGCCGCCGTCGCCCGGCACCGCGTCGACCCGCCACGGCTCGGCGTCGACTCCGACCCGGCCTGGCGGGCCGCCGCGCTGCTGCACACCCTCGCCCTGCTGCGCCCGCTGCCGTCGGCGAACGCCCGCTTCGCCTGCGCGACCGCCGTGGCGTACATGTTCGTCAGCGGCGTCGGCATCGACCCGCCCTACGGCGCCCTCGTCGACCTCGCCCGCGACCTGATGGAGGGCAGGACCGACGTCTACGGCGCGGCGGACCGGCTGCGCTCCTGGCAGATCTGATCCGACGGCCGGACGTTCCCGGGCGCACGTCCCTGTGTCGTCGGCGCGCACCGCTCCCGCCCTCGGGGGAGGCCGCCGGCCGAGGGCGGGAGGAACACGGCCGGCGGCCGTGACGCGCGGGAGTGCCGCCGTCCCGCGCGGGGCCTGGCGATGAGGCCGACTCCAGTCCACCGCAGGCCGCCCGCCGGCGGGAGCGTGCGCTTCACCCCCGGTGAGGGCGCGGGTTTCACACGGGGTGCGGGAAAAAGCGAATGGCCGGGCGGGGGGCGGGAGTTGCCATGGAATCTGACTTTATCTCAGTGGTGCAGATGTTGCTCAAGTGCCTTGTTGTGCGTGACTCGGTTGTGCAAGGGTGATCCACCGGGAATTTCTGCTCCCGATCCCCGCCATAAAGGTATGCACCAAGTCCGGCTTCCTTTCGGCGAACAGAACTCCCGGCTGTCCCATATACGTGGGAAGGAAACCGCTCAGTGCTCACCCCCCACCCTGCTTCACCGCCGTTCCCCGACGGCGTTCCCGGCCCGTCCGACGAAGCGCTGGCCGCCCGGCTCAGCGGCGTACCGGACGCCGAAGTATCCCGGGCCACCGCCCTGCTGCTGGCCCGACACTGGCCCTCCGCGTACGCCTACGCGAGGATCTGCCTCGCCTCGTCCGCGCAGGTCGCCGCCATGGTCACCACCGCCGCCTGTCACCAGGTCCTGGACCGCCTCACCCTGGGTGACAACGGTGTCGCGCTGCGACCGCGGCTCCTCGTCACCGTGCGGGACACCGTGCGGCACTGGGCCGCCGAGGACCGAATAGCCGGTGCGCTGCCGGAGTTGCGGAAACCGGCGGGAGGACGCGGTATGCGCGCGGCCACGTCCATGACTCCGGAAAACAGGAGGCTGGCGGAACGCGCTTTCCAAGAGCTTCCGGGTCCGGCCCGCTGTCTGCTCTGGCACACGGAGGTCGAAGCGGAGCCGCTGGACATCCCCGCCGCGTTGCTCGGGATGGACACCGACACCGCGGCGGTCACCCTGGAACAGGCGCGGGAGAAATTCCGGGAAGGCTGCGTCCGCGCCCACCGGCAACTCGCCCCCAGCCCCGACTGCCGCTTCTACAACCGCCTCCTCGACGTGCCGATCCGGCGCGGTGGCGCGCTCCTCCCGGACGTCCAGGACCATCTGGCGGAATGCCGGCACTGCCGGGACGCCGCGGAGCAGCTGAGCCACGTCGAGACCGGGCTCGGCGCGCTGCTCGCCGAGGCGGTGCTCGGCTGGGGCGCCCGCCGCTACTTCGACTCACGGCCCGGCCGCACCCAGCACCGCCCGCGCGGCCGTGGCGCCCGGCGGGCGGGCCGCCGCCCCCGCGTGCTGCCGAGGTTCCCCGGCGTGGCGGCCCGCTCCACCCGGGCGCTGCGCACCGGGGTGGGCATCGCCTCCGCCGGGCTGCTCGCGACGGTCCTCGCCACCAGCCTGTCGTACGACGGTGACGCCGACCCCACGGCGTCCGCCGGCGCGACCGACCGCGGCGACGCGTCCACCCCCGGCCCGGTCACCACTCCCCAGGACGCGGCCCAACTCCCCAGCGAGATCCGGGAGACCAGGTTCCGCAACGCGGGCACCGACCTGTGCCTCGACATCCAGGGCGAGCCCAGGGCCGGCGCTGAGGCGGGTCTGTCGGCCTGCTCCGCGGAGTGGACCCAGCAGTGGTCGTACGAGAACGACGGCCTGCTGCGCAGCGTCGCCGACCCCGGCCTGTGCCTCGACGCCCACGCCGACGCCGGTGTCGTCATCCTCGGCACCTGCGCCGACGCGGGCGACCCACGCGGCGGTGACGTGCGCTACGACCTCACCCGCCAGGGCGAGTTCGTCCCCCGCTGGGACGAACAACTCGCCCTCGCCCCCACCACCGGCGAGCCGGGCGCCGACATCGTCGTCAAGGTCCGCGACGGCTCCCCCACCCAACGCTGGACCGCCGAGCCGACCACCACGGACGCGAACCCCCTGTCCACGAGGGACACAGCCCGCCAGGCAGGCCTCCCGGAAACGAACTGACCGCCCCCTGTCCCCGGCCTGCCCGCCGGGCCGGGGACAGGGGAGGGGGCCCGGCCGGTTGCTCGGCCGTGGAGCGGTTCTGTGACCGGCGCGCGGGCGGCCCGGGCCGCCGACTCACCCGTGCCGGGTGGGCCGGTGACCGGCGCCGGTGACCGGTCGGCGTGGGTCGGCGCCTCGGCACCGCCGGAACCGATGGCCCACAGGCCGTCGCCGTTGGGTGCTGCACCGGCCCCGGCCTTGTCCCCACCCACCCGCCCGCCAGGGACGGGGGACCGGCGGGCGGGGGAGTGGGCCCGGCCGGCTGCTCGGCCCTGTGGAACGGTTCTGCGCCCCACGAGCGGGTGGCCCCCGGCCCCGACTTGCCCGTCCCGGGTGGGCGGGCGACCGGCGGCCGGTGACCGCCCGGCGTGGTTCTGCGCGTCGGCGCCGCCGGGACTTTCGGCGCAGGCCGTCACACCTCGGGTGTTGACCGCCCCCGCCCCCGCCCGGGCTGGGCAGGCCGGGGGCCTGCCGTGGCTCCTCGGGCGCGGGCGGCCGTGCCCAAGTGCTCGTCGCGGCCCTTGCGACGGTGACGTCGGCCTCGCGGGGAACGACCGGCGCCGCCTGAACCGATGGCACCGGCCGTCACCCTTGGGCGCAGGCGACGGCGCCCGGGTCCTCGTCCTCGGGCCCCTGCGACAGTGGCTTCTGTCTTGGCGGGGAACGACCGCGGGTGTCCTGCTTCGGCCCCGCGGCTGCGGTCAACGCGCGCCGTCCCCCGGGCGGTTACCCGGCGTCCTCCACCAGGTCCGCGGTGGTCACGGTGGTGGGGGTGGCGTGGCCCGAGAGGGCCAGGGTGAGGTCGAGTT
Organism: Streptomyces sp. NPDC052773; assembly: GCF_044547145.1. Classification (NCBI taxonomy): domain Bacteria; kingdom Bacillati; phylum Actinomycetota; class Actinomycetes; order Kitasatosporales; family Streptomycetaceae; genus Streptomyces; species Streptomyces sp. NPDC052773. The sequence goes on from NZ_JBITZX010000004.1 coordinate 351,707, forward strand.
CGGCGAGGAGGCAACGGATGACGTGTTCGACGCCCGCTTGGCCGTCGAGGGCGAGGCCGTACGCGTAGGGGCGGCCGACGAGCACCGCGCGGGCGCCGAGTGCGAGTGCCTTGACGATGTCGTCGCCGGTGCGGATGCCGCTGTCGAACAGGACCGTCAGCCGGTCGCCGACCGCCTCGGCGACGCGGGGGAGCGCGTCGGCCGCCGCGATCGAGCCGGCCACCTGACGGCCGCCGTGGTTGGACACCACCACCCCGTCCATGCCCGCCTGGGCGGCGCGCCGGGCGTCGTCGGGGTGCAGGACGCCCTTGAGGACGATCGGGCCGTCCCAGTTGTCGCGCAGGAACGCCAGGTCGGGCCAGGTCTTGGCGGGGTCGGCGAACATGCCGACGAAGTGCATGACGGCCGCGTTCGGATCCTCGTGCACGGGTTTGGCGAGGCCCGCCTGGAACGCGGGGTCGGTGAAGTAGTTGGCGGTGCCGACGCCGTGCAGGAACGGCAGATACGCCTGGTCGAGGTCGCGTGGCCGCCAGGCGAGCAGCGGGGTGTCCAGGGTGACCATCAGCACGCTGAAGCCGGAGGCCTTCGCGCGGGCGAGGAAACTCCGCGTCACCTCGCGGTCCTTCGCCCAGTACAGCTGGAACCAGCGCTCGGCGTCCCCCATCGCCTCCGCGACCTGCTCCATCGGCGTGCTGGACGCCGACGACAGGATGTACGGCACGCCCTGCGCGGCGGCGGCCCGGGCGGCGGCCGGCTCGGCGTCCGGATGCATGATCGACAGCACTCCGACCGGGGCCAGCGCCAGCGGGGCGGGCAGCGCGCGCCCCAGCACCTCCACCGACAGGTCCCGCTCGTGGACGTCCCGCAGCACGCGCGGCACGATCCGGCGCCGCCGAAGGGCCGCCCGGTTGGCGAGGGCGGTGCTGCCGTCGCCCGCGCTGCCCGCGACGTAGCCGACCGGGCCGGGTCCGAGCCGCCGCTCGGCCATCTCCTCCAGCCGGGTCAGATCGGTGGGCAGCCGGGGCACCGCGCCCGTCATCCCGTTCAGATAGATCTCGTACTGGAAGTCCGCCCAGTGCTTGCCCATGCGTCCGCCTCTCGCCGTCGAGCCTGCGCCGACGCCGACCCTACCGGGGGCCCGCGAGCGGCCCGCGGGGAGGACGGTTCATCCAACTTCCGTGCCTGGAATGGATGGTTCGACCACCTCTTCCTGAACGCGTGGCGTCCGTCGGGGGTCGCGGCCGGTCAGTTTCGGAATGTTTCCGGCCGATTAACAAGGATGGTGAAACCAGCCAATCAGCCGACTAAAACGATCAAGATCCGCGCAGATCGGCGATTGGAACGTTCGAATCCCGTGACTTCACGCCACTGATTCAATACGCAATGTTACTGAAACCGGTGGGGTCGATGTGAGTTTCGGCGGCGGACTCGGCAGACTCGCGCTCGCCGGTCGGCACTCACCGCGTGCGGTCCGGCACTCAACGCAATCAAGCGGAAGGAAGCACACAATGCGGAACTTCGCGCGCCGGGCAGCGACCCTCGCCCTCGCGGCCACCGCGCTCGCCGCACCCCTGAGCGGGACCGCCCAGGCGGCGCCCGCCACGCTCTACGCCCCCTCCGCCCTGGTGCTCACCGTGGGCCACGGCGAGACCGCCGCCCAGGCCACACCGGAACGCGCGGTGACCCTGAACTGCGCACCGAAGCCCTCCGGCACGCACCCGGACGCGGCCTCGGCCTGCGCGGAACTCCGCCGCGTGGACGGCGACTTCGCCGCCCTGGAGGAGAACGAGAGCGGCATCCTGTGCACCCGGGAGTACGACCCCGTGGTCGTCACGGTCGACGGCGTGTGGCAGGGCGAACGCGTCTCCCACGAGCGCGTCTTCGCCAACGAATGCGTGAAGAACTCGTCCGGTACGAGCGTCTTCGCGTTCTGAGACCGGGATCGCGACGGTTCCGTGATGGCAGCAGGAGTACCGCAGGTGGGGAGTGCGGGTTCCTGTCACGGACCGAGGCGATCTCGTGACAGGGGCCGGCGGGCGGAGTGGGGCCGCCCGCCGGCCTCTCGATCGTTCACCGCGCGCCGCTCACCGGCCCTTGGTCCGGGAGCGGTGGCTGGTGTCGCACCACGGGAACCGGCGGCTGCGCCGGCAGGTGCACAGCGCCACCTGGAAGCGGTCGGAGGAGACGACGGTGCCGTCCTCCAGTTCCACTTCCACCGGGCCTTCGACCAGCAGGGGCCCCTCGCGCCGGACCCGGATCCGGCGGGGGCGGTCAGTCGGGGAGTTCGGCACGGACGACCACCAGCTCTTCCTTCTCCTCGGCGGGCCCGAGCAGCCCCCGGCGCCGCAGCCACTCCGCCCGGGCACTGAGCACCGGGCCGAAGGCGATCCGGCTGCGCCGGGTCACCGCCGCCTTCAGACCCGCCTCGCGCAGCTGCGCCACGCTACGGTCCGGGTCGCTGACCGCCGAGTGCACCATCAGCAGCACCCCTCCGGGCCGCAGCAGACGCGGCGCCTCCCGGCAGATACGGTTCACCACAAGCCGTCCGTCGCGGCCCCCGTCCCAGTTCCGGGCCCGCCCGCGCGGGGCGACGCTCCCGTCCGGGGCCGGCACGTACGGCGGGTTGGCCAGGATCAGGTCGAACCGCTGCCCGCGCACGGGGCCGAACAGATCGCCACGCCGGATCCGCACCGGCAGCCGGGACAGCCGGGCGTTGACCCACGCCGCGCACACCGCGCGCCACGAGACGTCCACGGCGGTGACACGGCCACCACGCCGCGCGGCCTCCAGGGCCAGCGCGCCGCTGCCGGTGCCGACGTCGAGTACCTCCGCGCCTCGGGGCAGCGGCTCCTCGGACAGGGCCGCGGCCAGCAGGGAGGTGTCTTCCTGAGGGGCGTAGACGCCGGGTGGGATCAATGGATTCACCCTCTCCCCGTACCCGAATGTTCAGGAAGTATGGGATGCGCCGGAAGTGACGTGCGAGCGAAGAGAGGACCGGCCCGCCCGCCAGTCGGCGAGCAGCCGCCGCGCGAAGCGGTCCTCGACGAAATCGGTGGCGTCGATCCCGAAGGCCACGTCCGGCGCCAGATGCGGCTCCTCCTCCAGCAGACCGCCGATGACGTCGCGGCGGACCACCTGCTCGTGCACCGCGTCCGCCTCCACGTGCTCGTCGTAGAAGTGCTCTGCCGCGGGTCCCGCGCCGGTGCGCCGCATCGCCTCCGCCAGCCGCCGCGAACCGGGCGACGAGGTGACCTCCACGGCCGCGAAGTGACCGACGAGGGCACCCCTGAGGGCGCGGTGCAGGCCGAACAGGGACATCATGTTCACCGTGGCCAGGGCCTCCGCGGACGCCGCCTCGAGATAGCGGCCGTAGGTGGTGTCCAGGCCCAGGTCCGCCATCAGGTCGGCGAACAGGCGCGCGTGCACCCGGTCCGCGCGCCCGCCGCCGAACTCGTCGAACTCCACCGCCGCCATCGCCGCCTTGGCCCGGCCCCACAGCCGCGGCAGCACCCAGGCGTGCGGGTCCGCCTCCTTCAGGTGGTACAGGGACCGGTGGGCCGCGTACTCCCGCAGCATCCACAGCTCGCCCTCGTCCCGCAGATAGTGCGTGACGCCGGTGCCGTCGACCGGTTCGACCAGCAGATCGGCGAGCGCGTCGTCCACGCCGTCGTGCGCCGGGGCGTCCGCCCGCAGCGCGGCGAGGAACCGCTCCTCCAGCCCCGCCCGGGCGCGCAGCAGCTCCGGGTCCCACTCGTGCTCCGGGTCCACCCCGGCGAAGCCGCGGTAGTGCAGCTCGTAGCAGAGGTACAGGGCGAGTTGGAGATCGTCGCCGTACGGGTCCGCCGCCGCGATCTGCTCGGCGCCGGGCGGAGGGCCCGCCGCGCGCAACCGGTCGGCGACGGCGGCCGAGAGCGGACCGCGGGGCGTGGGCAGAGGCTGTCCTTCACGTTCCATGCTCACCGGGTACCCCGGAACGGGCGCCCGGCGCCTCACCGGGCGCGATCAAGGCGGGGACACGGTCCTCAGCCGCCCTCGGACTCCTCCTGCGCCCGGGTGTTCGGCGTGATGGCCTCCCCGGCCTCGCCCTCGTCGCTCCGCTGCTCGCCGGTGTCCCGTACGCGGCGCTCTTCGTCCAGTATTTCCTGGAGGACCTCCTCGAAGGCGGTCTCCGGCTGCTCTTCCTCGCGGTGCTTGTCGTCAGGGTGCTTGTCGTTCGCCGACACGGTGACCGCTCCTCTCCGGTCGCAGGGTCAGGATGTGGTGCTCGCGATGCGCAGCGGCACCGGGTCCGCGCCGGCGTCGCCCTCGTCGAGCCGGGAGACCTCCGCCCACCAGGACGGGCCGTCCTCGATGTGGCGCAGCAGTACGCCCTCGCGGATCGCCCATGGACAGACGGTGACCGTCCGCAGGCCGGTCACTTTCATCGCGGTGTGCGCGACCAGTGCGCCGGCCAGGCTCTGTGCGGCGCGCGGAGCGGAGATCCCGGGCAGCAGGGCCCGCTCGGCGGCGGGCAGCGCGGCCAGCCGGTCCACCGCCACCCGCAGGTCCGAGCGGCGCAACTCGCGGTCCGCGAACAGCCCGAGCCGCCCCGGCGCCGCCCCGCACAACCGCCCGAGCTGCTGGAAGGTGCGCGAGGTGGCCACCGCGGTCCGCGGCCCCTCCCAGCGGATCCGGGCCCCGGCGTCCCGCAGCTGATGGCGGACCTTGCGGCGCAGCGCCCGCACCTGCTCCGGCGTCGGCGGGTCCTGGTCCGTGAAGAACTCATGGGTCAGCCGGCCCGCGCCCAGCGGCAGCGAGGCCACGAAGTCGGGCAGCCGGCCGCGGCCGAAGGCGACCTCGAGCGAGCCGCCGCCGATGTCCAGCAGCGCCAGCGGGCCCGACCGCCAGCCCATCCAGCGCCGCGCGGCGAGGAACGTCAGCTCCGCCTCGACCTCGCCCGGCAGCGTGCACAGCTCCACACCGGTCCGCTGACGCACGGCGCGCAGCACCTCCCGACGGTTGGGAGCGGCCCGCACCACGGCGGTCGCGAACGCCAGCGGCCCGGCCGCGCCCCACTTGCTCGCGGTCAGGTCGGCCTCGGCGACGGCCTCGGCGAGGCGGTCGACGGCGGTCTGCGGGATCGGCGCGCCGGGCCGCACCTCGTCGGTGAGACGCAGCCGCCACTTGGCGGTGTGCACGGGCAGCGGCACCCCGCCCTCCGCGTCCGCCACGACGAGCCGCACCGTCTTGGAGCCCACGTCCACCACGCTGATTCGCATGGCAGTCCGGGTACCCGGATATTCACCCCGCCAGTCCCCGGCGGGGTGATCACGGTACGGCGCCCCGAGGCACGCGGACCACCAGGGGGCGGGGACACGGCGCCCGAGGGTCGCCCGCGCCCGGACGAACCGGCCGGGTTCCGGCCAGGGCCGCCGGCGGCCGGCTTCGGTGAGGCCGGGGGACGAGGCCGGGCTCGGCCGGGGCGGGGGCCGGATTCAGGTCAGGGCCGGGGGAGACGCCGGTCCGGGACAGGCCGGAGGAGCGGCCGGAGTCAGTCGAGGGCCGGGGGAGACGCCGGTCCGGGTCAGGCCAGGAGCGGCCGGAGTCAGTCGAGGGCCGGGGAGCGCGGCCGGGTTCGGCCGAGGGCCCGGGCGGCGGCCCGGTGCGCGCGAGGGCCGGGGCGAGGCCGGGCTCGGGCCAGGCCCGGGGGTCGGGCCCGTTCACGCCAGCTGCCGGCGCACCAGCTCGTGCAGCCGCCCGCCCGTGTCCGCGAGGAGCTGGGCCGGCGGGCCCTGCTGGGCGACCTTGCCGGACTCCATGACGATCACGCGGTCGGCGTCCAGGACCGTCGACAGCCGGTGTGCGATGACCACGCGGGTCGCGTTGAGCGCCTTGGTGCTCTCGATGACCCGCCGCTGCGTCTCGTTGTCCAGCGCGCTGGTCGCCTCGTCGAAGAAGAGGATCCGCGGCCGGCGGATCAGCGCCTGCGCGATCATCAGCCGCTGCCGCTGCCCGCCGGAGATCGCCCCGTTGCCCGCGACGATGGTGTGCAGCCCCATCGGCATCCGCTTGATGTCCTCGGCGAGCCCCGCCATCTCGGCCGCCGCCATCGCCTCCTCCGGCGTGTACGGCTCGGTACCGCAGATGACGTCCAGGATCGACCCGGTGAACGGCTGCGCGTGCTGGAGCACCACCCCGCACTGCCGCCGTACGGCCGACTGGTCCAGCGCGGCCAGGTCCTGGCCGTCGTAGAGCACACTGCCCGACGTCGGGCGGTCGAAGCCGATCAGCAGCCGCAGCAGCGTGGACTTGCCGCAGCCGCTCGGGCCGACGATGGCCACGAACTCGCCGGGCCGGATGTCGAAGGAGACGTCGTCCAGGACGAGCGGCCCGTCGTCGGAGTAGCGGAAGGACAGCCGCCGCGCCTCGATCGCGCCGGACAGCCGCCCCGGCCGGGTGCTGGCCGTACGCACCTCGGGCAGCTCCCGCAGCACCGGCTTGATCTGTTCGTACAGCGGCAGCGCCGCCACCAGCGACACGAACGCGCCGGTGAGCTGGGTGACCGAGGTCAGCAGCATGGTCACCGAGGTGTTGAACGCCAGGAAGTCGGCCGCCGACATCGTGCCCCGCGCCGGCCCCGCCAGCAGCATGAACATCAGCAGCGAGCACAGCGGCAGATACACCGCGCCGAGCACCGCGGAGAGGTTCTTGATCCGGCCGAGCCGCTGCTGGAGCTCCCGGCTGCGCGCGAACTCGTCCGCCCACGCCGCGTACGCGTAGTTCTCGGCCGCCGCGACCCGCAGCTTCGGCAGACCGCGGAGCGTCTGGAAGGCCTGGTTGTTCAGCTTGTTGGTGAGCACCGTCAGCCGCCGCTGCCAGCGCACCTGCCACAGCCCCAGTCCGAGGAATACGGCCGCGACGACGACCAGCATGCCCACCGCGGCCAGTGCCATCGGCACGCTGTACCAGAGCAGCAGCCCCAGGTTCATCGCCCCGACCGTCACCGACTGGGCGACCGTGGGCCCCACCCCCGCGAGCAGCCGCCGGATCGCGCTGATGCCCATCGCCGCACTGGCCAGCTCACCGGTGGAACGCCCGGTGAAGAACTTCACCGGCAGCCGCAGCAGCCTGTCCCACACGGCCGGCTGGAGCGTCGCCTCGATACGGCCCTCCAGCCGCAGGATCGTCAGGTTCTGCAGCAGCATGAACGCCGCCGCCACCACACTGCTGACGATCACCGCCGCGCACACCTGCGCGATCAGCCCTCCTTCCGCCTTCGGCACGTACTCGCCGAGCACCTTCCCGGTCGCGATGGGCACCAGCGCGCCGATCGCCACAGTCACCAGCCCGCTGAGCAGCAGCGCCGTCATATCGCCGCGTGTGCCGCGCAGACAGAACCGCAGCAGCCCGAGCGGGCCCAGCGGGCGGTCGGGCAGCGGCCGGTAGAACATCACCGCGCGCGGCTCGAACTCGCCCGCGTTGGCCTTCTCGACCGGCGTCTCCCGCCCGGTCGCGGGATGGACGGCCACATAGCCGCCGCGCCGCCACAGCAGCGCGACCGGCGCCCCGGACAGCGCCCGCCGCCCGACCAGGGGACCGACGTTCTCCCGCCACCAGGCACCGTCCAGCCGCACCGCCCGGGTGCGCACCCGCGAGGCCAGCGCGATCCGCTCCACCGGGTCCAGCCGGTCGCTCTCCGTGCCCCCGTGCCCCGGATCGGCCAGCGCGATCCCCGCCGCGCGGGCCACCAGCCGGCACGCCGCGTAGGTGGCGTCCGCGTCGGCGGCGGTCGTACGGCGTTCCGACGAGCGCCCGATGGCCGCGAGCAGCGTCCGGTCGGCCTGCGCGCGCACCTGCTCACCGGCCTTGATCCCGGCCGCGGTGCGCGTCTCGTGGCTGCGCTCCAGCTGCTCGATCCAGCGGTCCAGCGTGGTCAGCAGGCGGTACTGCTGGTCCACCATGCTCTGCCACACCGCCGGGTCCATCAGCAGATCGGCGGCGGCCTCGGCGCCGTACAGCGAGCCGTACTGGACGCTGCCGGGCGGCACCTGCATCCAGAAGACGTCCTCGTCGGTGACCGCCCCGGCCCCCTCGACGGCCCCCTCCGACGCCATCGGCGCCTGGAACAGCACCGACAGGCCACGGCCCACACCCAGCGCGAGCGCGTACTCCAGCGGGCTCGTCGTCGGCGGTACGTACTGCGGGTTGCCGTACTCGTCGTACGACCAGGTCTGCGTGGCCGCCGGCTGGTACAGCTCGCGCAGGCCGATCCGGTGCACCACACAGTCCCGCACCGGGCGCGCCACCAGCGTGTGCTGCGGGCCCGCGACCGGACCGAGCAGCAAGGTGCCCGCCTCCAGACGGCCCAGGTGATGCCAGTGACCCTGCTGCGCCGCGTCCACCGCGAACAGGTCCAGCGCGCCCGCCGCGACCAGCCACAGCACCTGCGGGCCCTCCAGGTCGAGCCGGGTCAGCGTCGACCCGTCGATCGGCGTGCCCAGCGAGCCCAGGGCACCCAGGACCAGGTCGCCCTCGTCGACGGCTCTCATCTCACCGCTCCCTGACCAGCGCCGCGTACGCGCCGCCGCGCGCCACCAGCTCCTCGTGCCGCCCGCGCTCGACGACCGTGCCGTGCTGGAGGACCACGATCTCGTCGCTGTCCCGCACGGTGGACAGCCGGTGCGCGATCACCACACAGGCACAGCCGCGGCGGCGCAGGTTGTCCATCACGACCAGCTCCGTCTCCGCGTCGAGCGCGCTGGTCACCTCGTCCAGCACCAGGATGCTCGGGCGGCGCACCAGCGCCCGGGCGATCTCCAGGCGCTGGCGCTGCCCGCCGGAGAAGTTCCGCCCGTCCTGCTCGACCCGGCTGTGGATGCCGCCCGGACGGCGCATCACCACGTCGTACAGCGCGGCGTCCCGCAGCGCCTCGATCACCGCGTCGTCGGGGATCGACGGGTCCCACAGCGCCACGTTGTCGCGGACCGTGCCCTCGAACAGGAACACATCCTGGTCGACGAAGGAGACGGAGGCCGCGAGGGCGCCGCGCGGGATGTCCTCCAGGCGCTGCCCGTCGATCCGGATGACGCCCTCCCACGGGCTGTACAGCCCCGCGATCAGCCGCGACACGGTCGACTTGCCGCTGCCGGAGCCGCCGACCAGCGCCACCTGCTGCCCCGGTCCCACGGTCAGGTCGAAGCCGGTCAGCAGCGGCTTGTCCAGCGGGCTGTAGCCGAAGGTGATGTTCTCCAGCTCGACGTGCCCGTGCAGCCGCCGCGTGGACTCCCCGCCCGGACGGCTGTAGAGCGGGTCCGCGCGGAAGTTCTCCACGTCCTTCAGCCGCGCCACGTCCGCCGCGAAGTCCTGGATGCGGCCCGCGACCCCGTTGAGCCGGGTCAGCGGGGCGGTGAACCGGGTGACCAGCGCCTGGAAGGCGACCAGCAGACCCACCGAGATATGGCCCTCGATGGCCCGCATCCCGCCGATCCACAGGATCAGCGCGCTGTTCAGCGTGGCCAGCGTCGGGGCCACCACACCCAGCCAGGCGCTCGGCACCCCGAGCCGCTGCTGCTCCTCCAGCGTGGTCGCGTGCTGCCCGGCCCACTTGCGGAAGTAGCCGTCCTCGCCGCCGGTCGCCTTCATCGTCTCGATGAGCTGCAGGCCGCTGTACGCCGTCGTCGTCAGCCGCGCGTTGTCCGCGCGCAGCTTCGCCGTACGGGTCGCGCGCAGCCGGATCACCACCCGCATGGCGACGATGTTCAGCAGCGCCACCCCGATGCCGACGAACGTCAGCTGCGGGTCGTACGTGTAGAGCAGCACCGCGTAGAGCACGACGACCACCGCGTCCACGCCCGCCGCCGCGAGGTCGCGGGCCAGGGTCTCGGCGACCGCGTCGTTCGACTGGAGGCGCTGCACCAGGTCGGCCGGGCTGCGCTGGGAGAAGAAGGTGACCGGCAGCCGCAGCAGATGGCGCAGGAAGCGGGCGCTGGACAGGGTGGAGGAGATGATCCGGCCCTGGTGCAGGTTCGCCTGCTGGAGCCAGGTCAGCACCAGCGTGAGCAGCACGCACGCGCCCATGGACGCGAACAGCACGTCCAGCAGCGAGGTCTGCCCGCCGATCAGGAACATGTCGATGTACGTCCGGCTGAGCGCCGGCACCGCCGCGCCGACCAGCACCAGCAGCAGGCTCGCCAGTACGGCGGCGGGCAACGTGCCCGCGGTGCCGCGCAGCCGGGCGGGCATCGCGCCGAGCACGCCCGGCCGGCGCCCGCCCTTGGTGAAGTCCTCGCCGGGCTCCATCACCAGCACCACGCCGGTGAAGCTGCCGTCGAAGTCCTCCATCGGCACGAACCGGCGGCCCTTGCCGGGGTCGTTGACCCACACGCCGCGGCGGCCGAAGCGGCGGCCCATGCCGTCGTAGACGACGTAGTGGTTGAACTCCCAGAACAGGATGGCCGGCGCCTTCACCTCGGCGAGCGCGGCCAGGTCCATCTGCATGCCCTTGGCGGTCAGGCCGTAACTGCGGGCCGCCTTCAGCAGGTTGCTGGCGCGCGAGCCGTCACGGGAGACACCGCAGGCGATGCGCAGCTCCTCCAGCGGGACGTGCCTGCCGTAGTGGCCGAGCACCATCGCCAGCGAGGCGGCGCCGCACTCGACGGCCTCCATCTGGAGCACGGTGGGGGTGCGCACGGTACGGCGGCGCACCTTGGGGACCGTGCGCCGCGGCGGGGCGGCCCGGCGGCGGCCCCGGGTTTCCTCGGCGGTGGTGGTCACGGCAGCAGCCAATCGACGGGACGCTGATCGGCCAGCCGGATCGAGCCGGTGGCCAGGGTCATGGAGGTGAGGGGGTGCGGCGGGCCGTCCGTGGTCGACCAGGCGTAACCGCTCTTCGTGGAGGCCGACCTGTCGAGGCGGACGAGTACGGCGACGGGGCGGCCGTCCTTGGTGAACTGCTCCCCGAGCTGGCTGTCACCGAGGAACGCGCCGATCCGCTGGGCGGTCTGCGGCGAGCGGTCCACGGACTTCACATGGCCGCGCAGCACGCCGTACTCCTGCGTGGGGACCGTCTGCACGGTGAGGTCCACGGGCGCGTTCGCGGGGATCGCGGAGGCGTTCTGGGCGGGGACGTACACCGTCGCGTACAGCGGGGCGTTCTTCGCCGTCACCTTCTCCACGGCGGCCACGTTCGCGCCGGTGGAGACGATCTGGCCGATCGTCGCGGCGAGCGCGGTCAGCCGGCCCGCGGCGAGCGTGCGGACCACGGTCTCGCCCTGGGCGGTACGGACCTTCAGCACGGGGGCGTCGGCGGGCAGTTGCTCGCCCTGCTCGGCGAGGATCTCGGTGACCTGGCCGGAGACCGGGCTCTGCAGGATGTAGCTGCCCTGCCCGTGGGTGAGCACGGCGGGCGCGCTTACGGTGGAGGACACCGAACCCGTCACCGCCCACACGGAAGCGGCCGCCATCGCGACCACCGTCACGGACAGTACGAGCCAGCCCTGCGGGCGGGCCAGCCGCACCGGAAGGTCCAGCTCCTCCGGCGACTGGAGTCTGGCGAGGGCCTGTTGGCGGAACTGCACGATCTTCCTCACCCGGGGTGGTGCGCGTCGGGGCAGACCGAGTCCCGGGACCGGTCGGGCCGACCCCGGGACTCATGAGCACGTCAGGGTGTGCTCGAATGCGGTCAGAGACCGGCGACGGCGCCCTGGAGCGGGGCGGCGTTCACGCCGGAGACGCCCTGGGCGACACCGGTGACCGTGTTGACCAGGCCGAAGGCGCCCGGGGCGACCTCCTGCGCGAGGGCCAGGGTGCTGTCGAGGGTGTTCACCTGCAGACCGCCGGAGACGTTGTCCAGCTCGGCGTCGGAGATCTCGACGGTCTCAACCTGGGGGGTGGAGTTCATGATGGAACTTCCCTTCGTATGGATATTTCACAAGGGGGGAGCGGCCCCCTCTGGGGACAGATGGACGGCCGCGAACCGCAAGGCGCCGGGCGCCCCTGGAGAGGGCGCCCTCGCAGCCCCGACGGTGCGATGGATCAAAGCACGCGGCGACCTCCGTCCTCCAATCAACCACCCGTCTCACCTGGGCACTTGAAACCCCGGCGTGCCCAACCGTGCAGGTGTACCCACGGCTTGTCGGCGACTTCTTCACATGCCGCACGGCATCGGCGCACACCGCCGCTCGCCGCCCGTTCGGCGAATCCGGCACACCCGTCCCAATGGCGCGCCAGACGGTGCGGGCGCGTGGGGATCCTCCGCGTCCGGTGAGCCGGTTGGGCAGTCGATGTGCAGATTCCCTGAAGCTCTCGTTCCGCTACGTGATCGAAACAGAGCGTCGCCGGGTGATTGCGGAACGTGTCAGCCCAGGAGTGCGTAGACCGTGCTCGCGCGGGCCGCGAGGTCGCCGGCCGGCTCCGCCGTCATCGTGATGTCCGCGAACGCCATCCGGCGGCCCAGCTTGGTGAGCACCGCGGTGACGAGGACGTCCGAGCCGGTCACCGCGCGCTGGAAGGACGTCGACTGCTGAACCGTCGTCATCGGGACGAAGGCGCCGCGCGCCGCCGAGACGGCGATCACCGTCGCGGTGTCCGCCGCGGCCATCAGCGCCTGTCCCGACAGTGCGCCGCCCTCCCGGGCCAGCCGGTCCGACCAGGGCAGCCGCAGGGTCGCCCGGTCGTCGCCCAACGCCTCCACGGCGAGGCCCAGTTCGAGCACCCAGGGGGCGAAGTTCGCGGACAGGATCTTCTCGGCGTCGGCCGTGGTCATCGTCATGGAGGGACTTTTCCCCGGAGGCCCGTCGATATCGCACGTCTGCCTGCCCTTCTCGTCCATCGGGCTCCTCCATCCGGGGGCCGGTTTCGCGCCAACCCGGTCCGGTTTCGCACACGCGGTTGAACGCCCCGCGCGTGCGCTGCGTACCAGTGGCCATCCAGGCGCCCCCAACCGCCGCCGAAGGGCGGCCCGGACCCGGTCCCCTCAGGAGGTCGAGAAGTCTTGAGTCACAAGCGCATTCCGAAGCGCAAGGCCGTGCTGGCCGCGGGCGGCGTGGCAGCGCTCGGAGCGGCGGCGCTCCTGCTGCCGAACGCCAACGCGTCCCAGGACGGCGCGGCGGACACCCAGGCCGCACCCCGCGCCTTGAAGGCCGCGGACGCCTCGGATCTCGCCGGCCGGCTCGCCGGACTGCTCGGCGACGCCTTCGCCGGGTCGTACTACGACGCCGACCGGCAGCAGCTCGTCGTCAACGTGGTCGGCGACAACAACCAGCTCGTCGTCCAGGCCAAGAAGGCGGGCGCGGCGGTCCGCGAGGTCGACAACAGCACCGCCGAACTGAAGGCCGCCGAACGGACCCTGAAGAGCGAGGCGACCATCCCGGGCACCGCCTGGGCCGTCGACCCCAGAAGCAACAAGATCGTCGTCACCGCCGACTCCACGGTCACCGGCGCCAAGTGGGACACGCTGGAGTCCACCGTGCAGAGCCTCGGCTCGGACATGGCGACCCTGCGCAAGTCCACCGGCACCTTCAAGCCGTTCGCCTCGGGCGGTGACGCCATCTTCGGCGGCGGCGCCCGCTGTTCCCTCGGCTTCAACGTCACCGCGGGCGACGGCACCCCGGCCTTCCTGACCGCCGGCCACTGCGGCGTCGCGGCGGAACAGTGGTCCGACGCCCAGGGCGGCGCGCCGATCGGCACCGTCGACCAGGCCGTCTTCCCCGGCGAGGGCGACTTCGCGCTGGTGAAGTACGACGACCCCGCCACCGAGGCGCCCAGCGAGGTGAACGCGGAGGGGCAGGCCGTCCCGATCCTCCAGGCGGCGGAGGCCACCGTCGGCCAGGAGGTGTTCCGCATGGGCAGCACCACGGGCCTCGCCGACGGCACGGTCACCGGGCTCGACGCCACCGTCAACTACCCGGAGGGCACCGTCACCGGGCTCATCCAGACGAACGTCTGCGCCGAACCCGGCGACAGCGGCGGCTCGATGTTCACCCAGGACGGCCTGGCCCTCGGCCTCACCTCCGGCGGCAGCGGCGACTGCACGGTCGGCGGGGAGACCTTCTTCCAGCCCGTCACCACCGCGCTGGAGGCGGTGGGCGCGACCCTCGGCGAGGGCGGCGCGTCGGGAGCCGGCGGCGCGGGCGAGGGTGCCGGTGGCGAACAGGGTGCCGGCGGCGAGGAGCAGGGCGCCGGGAACGGCCAGGAGGGCGCCGACCCCGGTCAGCAAGGTGCCGATCCCGGTCAGCAGGGCGCCGGGAACGAGCAGCAGGGCGCCGGGAACGGTCAGGAAGGGGCCGTTCCCGGTCAGGAAGGCGCCGACCCCGGTCAGCAGGCCGGCGGCGAACAGCAGGGCTCCGGTGACGGGCAGGACGCCGGAGCCGGAGAGCAGCCCGGCGGCGAGGATGACGGCGCCGACGAGTCCGGGCTGACCCAGCCCCACTGACCTCCGCCGATGGGTCGGTGAGGCGGGCCGGGCCCCTCGGCGGAGGGGCCCGGCCACTTCGCACGTCTCACGCCCGTGCCCGCAGCAGCAGCAACGCCACGTCGTCCCCCCGCTCCTCCGCCCCCGCCCCCTGCCCGATCAGCACGTCGGCCAGCTCGTCCAGCGGCAGCTGCCCGGCCTCGCCGAGCCGCCGCCCGAGGGTCGCGAGCGCGTCCTCGATGTCGACGCCGGGGGACTCGATCAGCCCGTCGGTGTACAGCAGCAGCACGGAGCCGGGCGCCAGCTCCACCTCGGTCGTCGGATACCCGGCCGACGCGTCGATGCCCAGCAGCGGACCGCCCGCCAGGTCGAGCACCCGCACCCGCCCGTCCGGCCGTCGCAGCAGCGGCGGCGGATGCCCGGCCCGGGCCATCACCGCCCGCCCGTGCGCCGGGTCGAGCCGCAGATACAGACAGCTCGCGAACAGGTCGACGCCGAGGTCGATCAGCAGCCGGTTGGTGCTGCGCATCACCTCCTGCGGCGACTGGCCGACGGTGGTGTACGCCCGTACAGCCGTCCGGATCTGCCCCATCAGCCCCGCCGCGGTCACGTTGTGGCCCTGCACGTCCCCGATCACGGCCGCCGCGCCGCTCGGCACCGGGACCACGTCGTAGAAGTCGCCGCCGATGTCCATGCCCCGGGTGCTCGGCAGATAGCGGGCCGCCGTCTCGATGCCCGGCAGCGGTGGCAGGGAGGGCGGCAGCAGTGCCGCCTGCAGACCGTGCGCCAGCTGGTGTTTCACGTCGTACAGCAGCGCCCGCTCCAGGGCGAGCGCCACCAGCCCGGCCACGCTGCTCAGCACCGCCCGCTCGTCCGTGGAGAAGGGGTGCGGCTCGGCGTAGGCGAGGACGCACGTCCCTACCGGGCGTCCCGATGCGATCAGCGGCAGATACGCCCAGGCGGCGAACCCGTCCGGGGTCGCGGACCGCGACGGATACAGCCGCTCCAGCTCCTCCCGTGACTCGAAGAACGCCGGCACCCCGGTGGTCAGGGCGTGCGCGCCCGGCGTCTGCGCGCCGAGCGGCGTCCCGTCGAACCGCTCCACCACCCGCGGGTCGGGATAGCCGCGATGCCCCAGCACCCGCAGCCGGCCCGCCCGGGTGCCGAGCACCACCAGGGCCTGGCTGCCGACCGCGGGGGCGAGTTCCTCGGCCACCAGCTGCACCACGTCCTGCACGCCCACCGCCTCGGTCAGCGCGCTCGCGAGCGCGAGGACCTGCGAGATGGTGACCAGCCGGCCCGGTCCGTCGGCGGAACGCGGCCCGGCCCGGCTCATTCCCGTCATCGCCCCGGTCCGGGTGATCCGCACGCTCAGCCCGGACGTGCTCGGATACAGCCGGAACGACAGCCAGTCGCCCGGCGGACGCAGCGCCACGAACGACGTGGGGTGCTGGCTGAACAGCGCGGCGCGGTACCGGTCCTCGTACACCGGGTCGTTCAGCCACGGCACCGTCGCCCACAGCTGGTGGCCCACCAGCCGGCGGACCGGCTGGCCGATCAGCTCGGCCGCCGCCGGGTTGGCGAAGGCCACCCGGCCGTGCAGATCGAGCGAGCACAGCCCGTACGGCAGCCGGGACACCAGCCGGGCCGCCTCGATCGCGCCGATCGTGCCGGCCACGCCGCCGACCAGGGGCGCGGCGAGCAGATCCGGCTCCGGAAGCACCGGCCGGCCGTCCCGCGCGGCCCGCTCCAGCCGCAGCGCCAGCCGCTCGCAGGCCGACGTCAGCTGCTCCCGCTCCCGGTCGGACAGCACCGGCGGCCGGACCCCGGGCCAGGTGACGAAAACCGCGCCGTACACCGTGTCCCCGGTCGCCACCGGCAGCGCGGCCAGCGCGAAGGGATACGGCAGCACCACCGCGACACGCGGATACCGGCGGGCCATCTCCTCCTCGTCACCGACCCAGACCAGCCGCCGCTCGCGCACCGCCTCCGAGACCGGGACCGGCGCGCTCACCGAGATCCGTTCCCAGGGCGCGGCGAAGGCCCGCGGCAGCCCCGCCATCACGGCCATCTCCAGCACCTGCTCGTCGGGCGAGAGCAGGTACACCGCCCCGGCGTGCGCGTGAACACCGTCGATCATGGCGGCCAGGGCCAGCGACAGCAGCGGCCCCCCGACCGGGTGCCGGCCGGCCGCCGGTGCCTCCGCGGGCTGCCCGTCGGACACGCCGACCACCTCCTCGCGGCGCTGCGAGCCCAATACCAGGCCTCAAATCTCTCTCGTCCGACCCCACACCGCACGGCGAACGAGCCCCGCACCGCCAGGACCCGCCCCATGCCGCACGGCGAACGACCCCCGCACCGCGCGAGGGCCCGTCCCATGCCGCACGATGGGCTCGGTCCGCACCGCGCGGTGAGGCTTGGCCGCGGGTGCGCGGTGGGGGCGCCGCTCGTATCACGTGGTGGCCCCGCTCACGCCGCATGGCGTCCCTGCCGACGGCGCATGGCGAATCCGGGTCGCAGCGCCTGGCGGGCCCTGCCCATGCCGTCGGCCCCGGTCGCAGCGTGCGGCGGACCCGGCCGGCGCGCGGCGACTTGGCCCACGCCGGACGGCGGCCCCAACCGCCGGTGAGCGGCGAGCCGGCCGTACGGCATGGCGAGCCCAGCCCGCACCGCAGGTGAGGCCGTGAGGCCGCCCGCACCGCCCGCGAGCCTGCCCCGCACCGCATGGCGACCCCGCCCGCACCGGACGCGAGCCTGCCCCGCACCCCGAGGACCCCGACCCATGCCGCGCGGCGGCCTGCCGCACGCCGCCCCGCGAGCCGCCCACGTCGCCCGCCCCAAGTCGACCCGCCCTCGGCGAACCGCCTCTCGTACCCCATCCGCCGCACCTCATTCCCCCTGTCCGGAAGCGTGCCCCGGAGCACGGGCGCGGGGCGCGCGCCCCCGCGCATCCCGTTGGCCGGTTCTGCGCGGCCGGACAGGAGGAGTGCCGCCAAGAATGGGGCACGCGCTCATCACCATGAACCGGCGGCGGTCTGAGAGGGGCAGTGTTGATCCGGGTACTGCTGGTGCACGACGCGTGTCTGGTGCGATCGGTCCTCGCGGACTGGCTGCGCCGGGAACCCGACCTCGGGGTCTACGACGCCCCCTGGCGGGCGGCCCCCGGGCGGGTCCGTTCCTTACGGCCGGACGTCTGCGCCGCGGACCTCGAGTACACCGGCCGCTACGGCATCCCGCCCCTGGCCGAGCTGTCCGGGCGGGGCGGCGACAGACCCCCGCGGCTGCTGGTGCTGGCCGGTGCGGACCGGCCGGGGCTGCTCAGACGGGCCGCCGAGGCCGGAGCGCTCGGCTATGTCGACAAGGCGGGCCCGCCCGAGCGCCTGATCCACGGAATCCGCCAGGTCGCGGCGGGTGAACGTTTCGTCGACGACTCCCTCGGCTTCGGCTTCCTCAAGGCGGCCCAGATGCCGCTGACCGGCCGGGAGCTGAGCGTGCTCAGTCTGGCCGCCCAGGGCGCGTCCATCGCCGAGATAGCCGGCAGCCTGCACCTCTCGCGCGGCACCGTACGCAACTACCTGGCCGCCATCACCCGCAAGACCGGCGCCCGCAACCGCATCGACGCGATACGCATCTCGCAGGGGGAGGGCTGGCTGTAGCGCCCGGGACAAGGCCCCGCGTGCGGGAAGGCCGCACGGGGAAGGCCCCGGGCGGTGCCTCCCTCGCGGGAGACGGCCGCCCGGGGCCCGATGGTGCGGTGCCCGTCAGAGACAGAGCAGAACGCTCGCCGCGCTGATGCAGGAGAGCAGGCTCACGGTGCTGGCGCCGCCGCCACCGGTGTGCTCGTCGGCTTCCATCGCCTGCAGGTCGAGAAGAGCCATCTTCTGTTCCTTTCCGTGATCATCATGGTTGCCCTGATGGGGTTTTCCCGTGCATCCCGTGGGGACGGGTGCGGTTCACGACTCCTCCGGACGGGGAGCCGCGTCATGAGGGCCGCCCGGTGGGCGGCGGGAGGAACGGCAGGGCGGCGGGCGCGTCGCCGAGAGCGGCGCCGAGTGCCAGCAGGCAGCCGGCCGTTCCGGTGGCCAGGTCCATGGAGAGCCGCATCATCTGGTGCCCGGGGAACGCGAGCCGCCCCTGGTACGGCATCGCGAGCCAGCCGAGCCCGGCGATCTGCTCGGCCAGCCGGTCGCTGAGACCGGTGCCGGGCGCGGTGGTGCGGCTGAGGTGCAGGATCATTCCGGCGCGGCCCTGGAAGAGCCCGGGCTGCGCGTAGAAGCGGCAGGTCGCGGCGGTGAGCACGCCCGCACGGGCCCGCTCGAACCCGCCGAGGTCGCCAAGGTCGTCGGTGGCGTCGGTGGCGTGGGCGACGTAGTCGTCGAGGACCATGCCCAGCCCGGCACTGCCGTCGCCGAGGTACGGCAGCGTCCGCCACCCCTCGTCGACCTCCAGCGCCCCGCCCTCGCGGACCACGCAGGACGCCAGATCCTGCCGCAGCGCCCGCCCGGCCGCCGCCAGCAGCTTCCGGTCACCGGTCGTCTCGTACCGCCGCAGCAGGAACAGCGCCTGCCCGCTCGCCCCGCGCAGCAGCCCGGCCCGGCGCCGCGGCGTCTCGGGGCGCGGCTCGTCCAGCCGCCGTACGACGATCTCCGCGGCCTCGGCGGCCCGCTCCCGCAGCCGCGGCTCACCGGTGGTGCCGGCGAGGTGGTCGAGAACCAGCCCCAGCCCGGCGAGCCCGCCGTGCAGATCCGAGGACAGGTGCTGCCAGCGCTCCCGCAGGACACCGTCGAGCAGGTCGAGGGCGCGCTGCCGGTGGCCGAGCCGGTCCAGGACCAGGGCGACGCCCGCGAGACCGTCGTACAGGCCCAGCGGCGTGCCCGCGGGCGGCGGCGCCGTGCGGTCGAGGAGCCAGCGCTCGCCCTCCTCGTACCGGTCCGCGCCCACCTCCGCCAGCGCGTACAGCACCCCGGCCGCGCCGTGCGCGAGTCCCAGGCCGCCGCCGTCGGAGAACTGGGCGATGTCCCCGGGGAAGAGCCGGTCGGTGCGCTCGGGCGTGGCGGAGGCGAGGATCGCCTCGACCATCGAGTCCCGGCTGCGCGGCCAGTCGCACGGCTCCACGGGCCGCACCGGCCGGACGGGGGCGCCCCCGGCGGTGTCCCGGGTGATCTCCTCGACCGCCTCGTCCAGGAACGCCCGCGGCACATCGGGGAACTGCTCGGCGATCACCTCGGCGAGATGCGCCGCCTTGCCCCGGTCGACCACGAACAGCGTGGTCACGGGCATGAAGAGGGCGAGCCGCAGACAGGCCAGCGCATAGCGGTCGACATCGGTGCCCCGGCGGTCCGGCGGCGCGAAGAACCCCGGGTGCGCGACCACCTGGCGGCCCTGTTCGGACACCGGTGCCGCCGCCTCGAAGTCCAGCAGGAACACCGACTCCTCGTCGGGCGCCACCATGATGTTGAAGACGTGCAGGTCGTTGAAGACGATCCCGCGCTCGTGCACCGCCGCCACGGCCCGCTCCACCGCCCCGTGGATCCGCAGCGCCCACGCCGTGTAGTCGGCGACGGCCCGCGGATCCGGCTCCGGCAGGAGCAGCGGGTGCCGTTCGGCGAAGAAGGAGTTGAGCGGCCGGCCCTCGACGAAGTCCATCACCAGGAACCGGTGCTCGCCCAGCGTGAACCAGTCACGCACCTCGGGCACCACCCCGGTCCCGGCCACCCGCTCCAGCGCCTCCTTCTCCCGCTCCAGCCGGGCCACCGCGTCCGCGCCGTCGGCGGCGAGCCCCGCGTACGGGCGCGCCTCCTTCAGCACCACCCGGCGTCCGTCACGGGTGTCTGTGCCCGCGTACACCCCGCCGCCGTTGGAGAAGTGCAGCGCCTTCTCGATGCGGTACGGCAGGTCGCCGACCGTGGTGGCGTTGCGGGCCGCCAGCTGCGGGGCCAGGAAGTCCGGCAGCGTCACCCACTCCGGCACCCGGAAGGCCGGATCGCGCCGGTCCGGCACCAGCCGCCCCTCCCCGTCGCGCAGCGCCGGCACCAGCGACCCGCGCTCGTCGACCACGTAGGAGCGCGCGAAGGCGCCGTAGCGGACGTGGAGCGGACCGTCCTCCCAGCGCAGATCGGTGAGGATGTACGGCCCCTCCATGCCCTTCAGCAGGGCGCCCAGCTCGGTCAGCACCTGGTGCAGCTGCCGCTCGTCCGCCGGGTAGAGGGTGACGAACTTGCCGCTGCCCTCGCGCGGCGCGTACTTGGCGTTGCGCAGATGCAGCAGATGCGGGGCCGGGACGAACTTGAACGGGATACGGCGCGGCACGCAGTAGTCCCACACGATCTCCGCGATCCGCTCCGCGTTCCCCCGGGTGGCCGACGCGTGCACCTTCCAGCCCTGCGCCGGCCCGGGCAGCGGCTCGCCGTCCGCGCCGAGCGGGGTCAGCGTCAGCCAGTCCCCGGTGCGCGCAGCGCGCCAGCCCTCGGGGACCTCGCGCCGGGCCGTCGCGTACAGCGGGGCCGCCTCGCTCCCCGCGCCCGTCAGCCGGTCGGGCGTGTCGTAGAAGTGACCGTCCGCGAGCGCGTACACCTCGTACCGCTTGTCCATGCGTCCCCCTCCGTGACGGCACCGAGCCTTCCAGCCGGGCGGCGGTCGCCGACAGTCACGCCTGTCACGAGGTGGCCGTGCGGAACGCACGCGTCAAGACATGTTCGAACCGTTTCGAGCGTCAGTGCCCCCGAACGGCTTCCCTCGCGCCCCGAACGGCCGCTCTCCGGCCCCGCCCCGGCCCCACGGAGCGACCGCAGGGGCTGCGCGGTCGGCTCATTAGCGCTGTAATACGGACGTGGTCAGTGAGGGCGCTGCGGGACGCGGAACGGCGACGCCGCGCGCCGAGACCGCCCTGCGAGCGATCATGGAGGACCGCGGCGCACCCGAGCGGCTGCACCGCGTACTCGAACAAGCGCTCGTCTTCGCGAGGGCCACGTACGCCGCCGTGTACACCCCCGACGAGGACGGCGATCTGCTGTGCCTGGTGGAGTCGGCGGGCGTCCCGCAGACCCTGTACGGACTGCGCGACAGCTACCCGCTCGCCGGGCACTCCCCGGTGGCCGAGGCCCGCCGCACCGGGCGGCCGGTCTGGCTGGGGCCCGCCGACCTGGCCGCCCGCGCCGAGAGCCGGCGCACCCCCGGGCCGGAGTTCCACGTGGCCGCGCTGCCCGCCCACCCGGAAGCCGACGGCGGCTGCCTGCTCGCCGTCAGCGAGGACCCGCACGGCTTCGACACCGACCAGCGCAAGTCCCTCGAACTGATCGCGGACGCCGTCTCCAGCCCCGCCGCCCCGCCCGGCCGCGCGGCGGGCGGCGAACTCCCGCCCAACGCCTTCTCCCTCGCCATGGACACCGGCCGGGTCGAGGTCGGCGACGAGCTCCTTCACCTGTTCGGCGTCACCCGCGACGACTTCGACGGCCGGGTCGAGACCCTGCTCGGCCTCACCGTCCCCGAGGACCTGCCCTCGCTGATGTCCGTGGTCGAGGCCGACCACATGACCGTCGGCGAGCGGGAACTGGAGTTCCGGGTGCTCCGGCCCGCCGGACCGCCCCGCTGGCTGCGGCTGCGCGGCCGTCTCCTGCCGGGTGTCGAGGGCCGGCCCGCGCTGCTCGTCGGAACCGTCGAGGACGCCGCCGGGCTGCGCTCCGACGTCACCGACGTCGCCCGCGTCCAGCGCCTCGCCTCCGCCCTCGCCACCGCCGGCACCGTCCGCGACGTCAGCCAGGCCGTGGTCGCCGCCCTGCGCCGGCCGCTGCGCGCCGACCGGATCGCGCTCGCCGAGCTGGAGCACGACCGGCTCGTCGTCACCGTCCTCGACCCGCCCGAACCCGAGGCCTGGCCCGAGCTGTGGCGCCTGGAGTGGCGCACCGAGTGGCCCGACGCGCCCGTACGCGCCATGCCCACCCTCGCCTCCGCCCTGCGCGAGGGCCGCGCCCAGATCTGGCCCGCCGGAACCCCACTGGAACCCGCCCTCGCCGAGGTCGGACCCGGCGGCCTCGCCGTGCTGCCGCTGCCCGCCGGCGGCCGGATGGCCGGCGCCTGCCTGATCGGCTGGGACAGCCCGCACGACTTCGGACCCGATGAGCGCGCCCTGCTCACCGCCTCCGCCGGCCTCGCCGGACAGGCCCTGATGCGCGCCCGCGCCTTCGACGCCGAGCACGAACTCGTCGGCATGCTCCAGCGCCAGCTGCTGCCACGCCGGCTGCCCACCCTGCCCGGCGCGGTCGCCGTCGCCCGCTATCTGCCCGCCACCGCGGGCCTCGAGGTCGGCGGCGACTGGTACGACGTCATCCCGCTGCCCGACCACCACGTGGCCCTCGTCATCGGCGACGTACAGGGCCACAGCGCCGCCGCCGCCACCCTGATGGGCCAGATGCGCACCGCGCTGCGCGCCTACGCCGTCGAGGGCCACCCGCCCGACGTGGTCGTCTCGCACGCCAACCGGCTCCTCGTCGACATGGAGACCGACCTCTTCGCCACCTGCGTCTACGTCGACGTCGACATGGAGGAGGGCACCGCTTGGTGCGTCCGCGCCGGACACCTGCCGCCGGTGCTGCGCCACCCCGACGGCTCCACCCGCATCGTCGAGGCGGAGGGCGGCCCGCCGCTGGGCGTCGTCGCCCAGGCCGACTTCCCCATGACCCCGCTGCGGCTGACGCCCGGCACCCTGGTCACCCTCACCACCGACGGCCTCGTGGAGTCCGCGGACGCCGACATCGACCAGGGCATGGACCAGCTCGCCCACCGGCTCGCCGGCGCCGACCCCGCCCACCTCGGCCTGGTCGCCGACGCCCTGCTCACCGGCGCCCGCCGCAGCGACGACGTCGCCTTGCTGCTGATGCGCTACGACGGCATGGCCGTACGCCCCCGCCGGGAGACCTGGACCGTCTGGCGCGTCCCGGAGGCCGTCCGGCACGCCCGCCGCTTCACCCACCGCACCCTGCGCGCGTGGGGCGTCACCCGGTACACCGACACCGTCCTCCTGGTCGTCTCCGAACTCGTCACCAACGCCCTGGTGCACACCGACGGCCCCGTCCGCCTCGACCTCACCCTCGTCGGCAGCAGGCTCCGGGTCGCCGTCGCCGACTCCTCGCCCCGCACGCCCGTGCGGCCCACCAGCATCGGCTGGGAGGCCACCGGGGGACGCGGACTGCTGCTCGTCGAGGCCATGTCGGCGGCCTGGGGCACGGTGCCGGTCAGCGGCGGCAAGCAGGTGTGGTGCGAGATCGTGCTGGACGCCTGACGCCGGGTACCCGGAGCGGCGACAGACTCGGAAGAAGGCGGAGAAGGAGGTACGCCATGACCCAGCACGTCCGCGACATCATGACCGCGGATCCGGTGACCGTGGAACCGGTGACCTCGGTCGCGCAGGTCGCCCGGATCATGCGCGACGAGGACATCGGCGCCGTCCTGGTCACCGAGGGCGACACCCTGCGCGGCCTGGTCACCGACCGCGACCTGGTCGTCCGCTCGCTCTGCGAGGGCGGCGACCCGGAGCAGACCACGGTCGCCTCGGCGTGCAGCGAGGACCTGTTCACGCTGACGCCCGACGAGGAGCTGGACCACGCCGTCCAGCTGATGCGCGAGCACGCGGTACGCCGCGTCCCGGTCGTCGACCACGGTCACCCCGTGGGCATCGTCTCCCTGGGCGACCTGGCGATGGAGCGGGACCCGGACTCCGCCCTCGGCGACATCAGCGTGGCCCGTCCCAACACCTGACCCACCCCACGGCCCGCCCCCCGGGCGGAGCCCACGACAGCGGGCCGGGACCCTCACACGGGCCCCGGCCCGCCCACCGATGCCTGAAGCGCCACTCACCCCACCGCAGCAACGCCACCCCGCCGGCAGCCATTCACTCGCCCCCGCTGGGTACCCGCACCCACATGAACACCATCGCGTACACCACCACAGCCGCCTCGGGCTCCGTGTGGGGCATGGTCACCATCGTGGTCGGGGGCGTCCTCATCACGGCGGCGCTGATCTGGGCCGTCCAGTACGGCATCCGGGTGCGCCGCAGCGAGGCCCGGCGACCGCGGACCGGCAACCAGCCGACGCTGCCGGAGTCGGGGCCGGTCCACGAGACCCACGAGCAGCGCGAACCGAACGAGATGGGTGAGGGCGAACGGCTCAACCCGCACGAACTCCGCCCCACCGGCGGCTCTCCCAGCGGTGACCAGCGCCGCCCGCGCTGGAGCCGCGGTTCCAGCGGCTCCTTCGGTGGCGGCGGGCCCGGCGTCTGAGCGGGCGGGCACGCCGTTTTGCCCAGCTCACAGCGGGGACCCGGAGAAACGCAACCAGTGAAGGGAGCACGTCGTGACCGCCCCGACCAGTGACAAACCCGTTGCCCGGCGCCCCGAGACAGGATGGTCCAGGGCCCGCCGTCTGAGGGAGAAACCGGCCCTGCGCACCTGCCTGCCGCCCGTCGAGGACCCGGACGGCCCGCCGTCCTCGCACACCGCCGCCGAGTGGAACATCGTCAGGGGTGAGGACTGACCCGCACATCGCCCGGTTCACCGCCGTACGCTGAGCGCGTGCGCCTGCTGCTGATGGCCGACACCCACATCCCCAAGCGCGCCCGGGAGCTGCCCGCGCCGTTGCTGGCGGAACTCCCGCACGCCGACGTCGTCTTCCACGCCGGGGACTGGGTCGACACGGACACCCTCGACCTGCTGGAGCGCCGCTGCCGCCGGCTGATCGGCGTGTACGGCAACAACGACGGGCCCGAGCTGCGGGCCCGGCTGCCCGAAATGGCCTACGCCGAGCTGGGCGGCCTGCGCTTCGGCGCCGTCCACGAGACCGGCGCCGCGCAGGGCCGGGAGGCACGCTGCGCCGCCCGCTTCCCCGATCTCGACGTGCTGGTCTTCGGCCACAGCCACATCCCCTGGGACACCACCGCCCCCTCGGGCCTGCGCCTGCTCAACCCCGGCTCGCCCACCGACCGCCGCAGGCAGCCGCACTGCACCTACATGACCGCCTCCGTCGCCGACGGCCGTCTCACGGAGGTCACCCTGCACCGGCTCCCGCCGCGCTGAAACCGCTCCGCCGCGGCCTCCGCGCCGCGTTAATTCGCTGGCGCCCCACCCTCCGGTTCTGCTGCACTGCGTCCGACCCGTCGTCGCGCCCGAAGGAGCGATCCATGCGCACTGCGTCCATGTCCATCCCGCACGGAATGACCCCCACCACCAAGGACATGACGCTACGTGCACTTGCTCAACCTCGGAATCCTCGCGCACGTCGACGCGGGTAAGACCAGCCTGACCGAACGGCTGCTGCACAGCGCCGGAGTCATCGACGAGATCGGCAGCGTCGACGCCGGCAGCACCCGCACCGACACCCTCGCGCTGGAGCGGCAGCGCGGCATCACCATCAAATCCGCCGTCGTCTCGTTCCCGCTCGGCGACGTCACCGTCAACCTCATCGACACCCCCGGCCACCCGGACTTCATCGCCGAGGTGGAGCGGGTGCTCGGCGTGCTGGACGGCGCCGTCCTGGTCGTCTCGGCCGTCGAGGGCGTCCAGGCGCAGACACGCGTACTGATGCGGACCCTGCGCCGGCTGCGCATCCCCACCCTCCTCTTCGTCAACAAGATCGACCGCCGGGGCGCGGCCTACGAGGACGTCCTGCGCGCCGCCGCCGAACGGCTCTCCGCCGCCGTCGTCCCCATGGGCACCGCCACCGCCCTCGGCACGCCGCAGGCCCGCTTCACGCCCGGCCCCGTCCCGGCCGCCCTCGACGTCCTCGCCGACCACGACGACGACCTGCTCGCCGCCTACGTCGAGGGCACCGTCCCCGACGCCCTGCTGCACACGTCCCTCGCCGAGCAGACCCGGCGGTGCCTGGTCCATCCGGCGTACGCGGGCTCCGCGATCACCGGAGCGGGCGTCGACGCGCTGACCGACGGCATCCGGCGGCTGCTGCCCCGCGCCGACGGCGACCCCGAAGGCCCCCTCTCCGGAACCGTCTTCAAGGTGGAGCGCGGCCCGGCGGGGGAGAAGGTGGCGTACACCCGCCTCTTCTCCGGCACCCTGCGCACCCGCGACCGGATCCGCTTCGGCGCGCAGGGCCACGAGGGCCGCGTGACCGCCGTACACGTCTTCGAGGACGGCACGGACATCCGCCGGGACGCGGTCACCGCGGGCCGGATCGCCCGGCTGTGGGGCCTGGCCGAGGTCAGGATCGGCGACTGGCTCGGCGTACCCCGCCCGACGGACGGGCACCTCTTCGCCCCGCCCACACTGGAGACCGTCGTCGAGCCGGTACGGCCGGGGGACCGGCGGGCCCTGCATCCGGCGCTCACCCAGCTCGCCGAGCAGGACCCGCTGATCGGCCTGCGCCACGACGCGGCGCGCGGGGAGACCTCGGTGTCCCTCTACGGCGAGGTGCAGAAGGAGGTCGTCCAGGCCACCCTCGCCGACGAGTACGGCCTCGACGTCACCTTCCGCGAGACGACACCGCTGTGCGTCGAGCGGCCCGTCGGCACCGGCGCGGCGGTCGAGTTCAACAAGAAGGACGACAACCCCTTCCTCGCTACCGTGGGCCTGCGCGTCGACCCCGCCCCGGTCGGCGCGGGCAACGCGTTCCGCCTGGAGGTGGAGCTGGGCTCGATGCCGTACGCCTTCTTCAAGGCCGTCGAGGACACCGTGCGCGAGACCCTGGCCCAGGGCCTGCACGGCTGGCAGGTCACCGACTGCACGGTCACCATGACCCACTCCGGATACTCACCGCGCCAGAGCCACGCCCACCAGGGCTTCGACAAGAGCATGTCGAGCACCGGTGCCGACTTCCGCGGCCTGACTCCGCTGGTGCTGACCGAGGCGCTGCGCCGGGCCGGGACGCGGGTGCACGAGCCGATGCACCGGTTCCGGCTCCGGGTCCCGGCGGACACGCTGGGCGCGCTGCTGCCCGTGCTGTCCGCGCTGCGGGCGGTGCCCCGGACCACCGAGACCCGCGGCGCCCACTGCCTCCTCGACGGCGTGGTGCCGGCGGCACGGGTGCACGCCCTGGAGCAGCGGCTGCCGGGGCTGACCCGCGGCGAGGGCGAGCTGGAGAGCGCCTTCGACCACTACGCGCCCGTCGACCGGGGCGCCCCCGTCCCCGAGCGCCCGCGCACCGACCACAACCCGCTGAACCGGAGGGAGTATTTGCTCAACGTCACGCGCCGGTCGTTGAGTTGACGGATAGTCAGCCCCTGTGGTCCGCGCGGGGAGTGACCGTCACCCGGCCGCCGGGCCCGTCCAGTTCGCGGGCACCCGGGCCAGCCGCACCCGCTGGGGGTGGTCGCCGACCGGGACCGACGCCGTCTTCTCGCCGGTGGCGAAGTCGATGGCGGTCACCCGGTCGGCTCCGCTCTCGGAGACCACGCAGGACTTGCCGTCACCGCTGACGGTCGCCCAGTAGGGCTTCGCGGCGGGGACCAGTGGGCCCTCCCGGAGCGTCGTACGGTCGACGACGGTCGCGTAGTCGTCCATGGTGCCCGCGACGCACAGCTTCGTGCCGTCCGGCTTCATGGTGATGCCGTGGTGGCGGGAGTCGTTGACCCAGGTGGTGCGGTCCTCGCTGGTGGCGGGGTTCTTCGGGAGGGTCTTCGTCCGGGTGATCCGGTCCGTGGCGACGTCGTACTCGAAGAAGCCGTTGAAGAACGACACCTGGAAGTACAGCTTCGACTCGTCCGGGCTGAACGCGGCCGGGCGCACCGCGTCGGAGTGCTCCTTGAGCCCGATCGCGTCGAGCCGCTGCCGCATGTCGATGACCTTGACCTGCTGGAACGTGGTGGCGTCGACGACCGTGATGCGCCGGTCGCCCTTCGTCCAGTCCAGCCAGGGGGCGTCCAGGGCGGTGTTCACCTCGCCGATGGACATGTTCCAGATGTACCTGCCGTCCCGGCTGAAGACGTTCTCGTGCGGCTTGTCGCCGGTGGCGAACGAACCGACCTGCCTGCCCGTCTCGATGTCCAGCACATGCACGGTGTTGGAGGTGGACGCGGAGACCGCCACCCGGGTGCCGTCGGGGGAGACCGCCATGTGGTCGGCGCGGTAACCCGACACGGGAAAGCGCCAGTTGACCGCGCCGGTCGCCAGGTCGAGGGAGACGACGTCGGCGAAGCTCGGCCGGGAGACGACCATCGCGGAGCCGTCCGGGGTGGCGTACATGTCGTCGACGAACTGGTCGTGGCCCTCGCCGACGCTGTTGCGGATGCCCATGAAGTAGATCCACTTGATGGGGTCGGCCTTGATCTCCGCCATCCGCTGTTCCTTGTCCGGCACGACGTTGATCCGGCCGATCCGCTCGAAGTCCCCGCTCGACTCGATGACATCGGCGGTGCCGTCCCAGTTGTTGCCGACGAACAGCACCTCCCGCAGGGCGGCGGGGGAGTCCGGCGCGGCCTGGGCGGCGGTCGCGGGGGCGGTGACGGCGAGCACGAGCGCGGCGGCGACGGCGGCGAGCCGTCTGGGTCCGAGGGCAGGCATGACTGCTCCCTCCAGGGAGTGGGGATGGTGGGGGGAATCTGAAAACGGCGGCGTTCAGAGTGACTTACTGGAAAGTAAGGAGCGTTCACCCTTCTCCACAAGACCGCGTACACGACAAAATTGGCCGACCGTGCGGGCCGCGGAGGACGGGGAGGCACGTGACAGGCAGGCTCAGAGCGCCCACCGGGCGATACGGCGGCCGGTCCGCCGAGGAACGGCAGGCCGAGCGGCGCCGGCGCTTCCTCGACGCCGCACTGCGACTCTTCGGCGACCGGCCGGGCTACCGGGCCACCACCGTCGCCGCGCTCAGCGAGGCGGCCGGCCTGTCCACCCGGCAGTTCTACGAGGAGTTCCGCACCCTGGAGGACGTCCTCGCCGCCCTCCACCTCCAGGTCAACGACTGGGCCGAACAGGCCGTCCGCGCCGCCGTCGCCGAAGCCGAGGGGCTGCCCCTGGCCGACCGCGTCGCCGCGATCTTCCGCGCCTACGCCGCCAACGTCACCGCCGACCCGCGCCGCGTCCGCATCACGTTCGTCGAGATCGTCGGTGTCAGTCCCCGCCTGGAGGAACAGCGACTGGCTCGCCGGGCCGGCTGGGTCGACCTCATCCGCACCGAGGCCGAGGCCGCCGTCGCCCGCGGCGAGGCCGTCCCCCGCGACTACCGGCTGCCCGCCACCGCCTTCATCGGCAGCGTCAACGGCCTGCTCCACGACTGGAGCGCCGGCTGGGTGGACGCCACCCTGGACGAGGTCGTGGCGGAACTCGTCCGGCAGCTGCTGGGCATCCTGCGTCCGGTGGGCTGGGACCCGACCGGACAGCCGTGAGCGGGCGCCGAAGGCCGACCGGAGAGCCGTGGGCGGGCGCCGAACGCCGACCGGAGAGCCGTGCGCGGGTGCCGAACCCCGACCGGACAGCTGTGGAGCGGGCGCCGAACGCCGACCGGAGAGCGGCGAGCGGGCGCCGAACGCCGACCGGAGAGCGGCGAGCGGGCGCCGAACGCCGACCGAGAGCGGCGAGCGGGCGCCGAACCCCGGCCGGGGCGCCGAAGTCACCGCAGCCGGGCGAATCCGCCGTGTCCTTCGGCGCGGCCGGTGGGCCGCCGACGGAGGATGGCCGCGACCAACGGCTCCCCACCACCGGAGGCATGGATGGACATCGGTATCGGCTTGCCCAACACCGTTCCGGGAACCGAGGCGGACACGCTCGTCGACTGGGCCCGGCGGGCGGAGGAGGCCGGGTTCAGCACCCTCGGGACGATCGGCCGCCTCGTGTACCCGGGCTACGAGGAACTGATCGCCCTCACCGCCGCCGCGGTGGTGACCAGCAGGATCCGGCTGACGACCAGCGTGCTGCTCGGCCCCCTGCACACCAACACCGCGCTGCTCGCCAAACAGGCGGCCACCCTCGACCGGATCTCCGAGGGCCGCCTGGTCCTCGGGATCGGCCTCGGCGCCCGCGGCGACGACTACACCACCAGCGGGCTGCCGACCAAGGGCCGGGGGGACCGGCTGAGCGAGCAGCTGGCCGAGATGCGGCGCATCTGGTCCGGCGAGGAGCGCGGCTTCGCGGGCGCCATCGGACCGAGCCCCGTGCGCGACGGCGGACCGCCGCTCATCGTCGGCGGCTCCAGCGAGCGCAGCCTCCGGCGGGCGGCGCGCCTCGGCGACGGCTGGATCATGACCGCCGGCACCCCGGAGATGTTCGCCGGGCAGGGCCCCGCCGCGGACGCCGCCTGGCGGGAGGCGGGCCGCCCGGGCAAGCCGCGCAAACTGTCACTGGCGTACTACGCGCTCGGCCCCGACGCCCGCGCCCAGGCGGACGCCTACCTCCTGGACTACTACGGCTTCATGGGCGAGGTCGCGCACCAGGTGGCGCAGGCCGCCGCGGTCGGACCCGAGACGGTCCGCTCGTACGCCACCGGGTTCGCGGAGGCGGGCTGCGACGAACTCATCTTCGTACCCACCGCCTCGACACCGGACCAGCTCGACCTGCTGGCCGAGGCGATCGCCTGACCGTCGTCTAAGGGATGTCCGCGCCCGGATTCCCCTGCCGCTCCACCGCGACCCGCAGGGGCGCCCGGAACGACAGCAGGCCGAGCATCGGGACGTCCTCGGCCGCCGGCCGTACCCGGGTCAGACGGCGCGCCGCCTGCCGCAGCGCCACCGCCGCCTCGGTCCGTGCCAGGGACGCGCCCGGGCAGCGGTGGCGGCCGACGCCGAAGGCCAGGTGCCGGCGTACGTTCGCCCGGTGCGGGCACATCTCCTCCGGAGCGGAGAAGACCTCCGGGTCCGAACCGCTGCCCATGAGCATCAGCAGCAGCTGAGCGCCCTCGGGCAGCTCGACCCCGCCCAGCTCGGCCGGGCACGCGGTGACCCGGCGCCAGGTCGTCACCGGCGGCTCACGGCGCAGCACCTCCTCCACCCAGGCCTCCGCCAGTCCCGGCTCCTCGGCGAGGCGGGACCACAGCCCGTCCTCTTCCAGGGCCCGGCGCAGCACCGTCGCGATCAGCTGGCCCGTCGTGGACTGCCCGGCGACGAACACGAAGAAGCACGCGCCGACCGCGGTCTGCACGTCCAGCGGCTCGCCGTCGGGCAGCCGGTGGTCGGTCAGGGCCGCGACGAACGAACCGGGGGCGGCACCGCCGTCCCGGACGGTCTTCGTCAGCCACTGGTGGAACTCGGCGACCAGCGGCGCCAGTTCGAGCTGCCGCTCGGCCGTCGGCCGGCCCCAGAACAGCTCCAGCGAGGCGTCGCTCCAGCGGATCAGCGTGGCCGGGGAGACACCGTCGATGCCGAGGAGTTCCATCAGCACCCGGCACGGCAGCACCTGCGCGAAGGACGTGAACAGGTCGACGCCGCCCGAGGCGTCGAGGCGCTCGTCGGCCGTGGCGAGCAGTTCGTCGGCGATCCGCTCGATCACCGGTACGGCGGCGGCGACCCGGTGGGCGTTGAAGAACCGGGTGACGACGCGGCGCAGTCCGGGGTGGCTCGCGGTTCCGTTGTTGGCCAGCGCCGGAGGCAGGTTGAACCCCGCCCGGGCGAGCACCCGCAGCACCCCGATCGGCAGCGGGGTCACCGCGTGCTGGGCGTTGTCCGGGTGGAAGACGTCCGGGTCGAGCAGGACCCGCCGGATGTCCTCGTAGCGGCTGACCAGCCACAGCCCGGTCCTGGGATCGTGGTGCACCGGCGCCTCGGCGCGCAGCGTGTCCAGCCAGGGATACGGGTCGCGGACAAAGCCGTCGCCGAAGAGATCGAGCAGGTCGAGGGCCTGGTGGGAGGCCTCGTCAGGGCTGATCGTGTCCGGAGCCGAGAGAGTCACGGCCGGACGCTAACACGTGATCGAGCGGACACCGTCCGTGTGTGCGCGGCATCACTCGATCACCGGGAGGCACGCCACAGCGAGCCGCGCCAACGGGAGGCCGGCA
Source organism: Streptomyces sp. NPDC052773 (assembly GCF_044547145.1). Classification (NCBI taxonomy): domain Bacteria; kingdom Bacillati; phylum Actinomycetota; class Actinomycetes; order Kitasatosporales; family Streptomycetaceae; genus Streptomyces; species Streptomyces sp. NPDC052773. The sequence continues at coordinate 384,021 of NZ_JBITZX010000004.1, forward strand.
TGCCACAGGAGCCCCGCCACCGGGAGGCCGGCGCCCGCGAGCGGGCGCCGGCCTCCCCGCCGTCACAGTCCGAGCTGCCGCTCCGCGGCGTCGACCGTCTGCTCCAGCAGCGTGGCGATGGTCATCGGGCCGACACCGCCCGGCACCGGGGTGATCAGCGAGGCCCGCTCGACGGCCGAGTCGAAGTCGACGTCGCCCACGTTGCCCGGGTTGTACCCGGCGTCGATCACCACCGCGCCCGGCTTGACGTCCTGGCCGCGGATCAGCCGGGGCCGGCCGACCGCGGCGACCACGATGTCCGCCTCCCGCACCGCCGCCGACAGGTCCGCGGTGCGCGAGTGGCAGTAGGTGACCGTCGCGTCCCGGGCGAGCAGCAGCATCCCGGCCGGCTTGCCGAGGATGGCGCTGCGGCCCACCACCACGGCCCGCTTCCCGGCCGGGTCGACGCCGTACTCGTCCAGCAGCCGCATGATGCCGCCGGGCGTGCACGACACGAAGCCGGGCAGGCCGAAGCTCATCGTGGCGAAGGAGGCGAAGGTGACCCCGTCGACGTCCTTCTCCGGCGCGATCGCCTCGAACGCGGCCCGCTCGTCGATGTGGGCGCCCACCGGGTGCTGGAGCAGGATGCCGTGCACCCCGGGGTCGGCGGACAGCTCGCGCAGCGTGCCGACCAGTTCCTCGGTGGTCGTGGCGGCGGGCAGGGCGACGTGCCGGGAGGCGATGCCGGCCTTCCGGCAGCGGTTCTGCTTCATCTTGACGTACGTCACGGACGCCGGGTCCTCGCCCACCAGCACCGTCGCGAGGCAGGGTGCCGTGCCGGTGCGGTCGGTGAGGACGGCCGCGCGCTCGGCGGTCTCCTCGACGATGCGCCGGGCGAGCGCGGTGCCGTCCATGAGCCGGGCCTGAGACATGATCCACTCCTGGGTCGATCGACCGGATCGCCCAGGCGCGCGGCATCGACTCCTACGTGGACCGCTCCCCGGTGGTACTCCACCTCAGCGCCAGTCACGGCCCCGGAGCAGCGTAACCCAGGCCGTGCGCGGTGCCGCGCCCGGCCCGGCCGCCTGGCTGCCCGGCTACTCGTCCCAGGCCTGGATCATGGTCTGATCGACGATCTTGCCGTCCCGCAGCGTGATCATCGACTCGGCGAGCACCCGGACCCCGTCGGGGTACTCACAGGACTCGCTGAAGGCCGCGCGGTCGCCCTGGATCACACAGTCCTCCAGCTTGTGCGTCATGTCCCGGCCGTAGATGTCGTCGAGCAGTTCGCCGATCTCGTCCCGGCCGCGCAGCACGCGCGGATGGCTGGGCTGGGTGTTGCGGTCGACGACCCGCAGTTGCGCGTCGTCCGCGTACAGCGACATCAGCGTCGCCGAGTTGTGTCCCTCGATGCCCCGGCGCAGTGTCTCGGTGTCGAAGCCGGGGGTGGCCGCGGTGCCCATCGTGACCTCCTCGGAAAAGGGGTGCGGCCCCGCCTGGCGGCGGACCGCGAAGGGCCTCTCCTACGAGGCTCCTCCGCCCCCTCCGCCCCGGCAAGCGCAGCGGGCGCTCCGCCTGACGGGTGAGCCCGGCCGGGCGCCCTCAGTCCGTCGCGGCGAGGAACTGCGTGGCCGCCAGCTCCGCGTACAGCGGATCGGCGGTCACGAGTTCACGGTGGGTGCCCACCGCGCGGACCCGGCCCGCGTCCATCACCACGATCCGGTCGGCCATCGTCACCGTCGACAGCCGGTGCGCGACCACCAGCACCGTCGTCGTCCGGGCCACATCGGCGACCGTGTCCCGCAGCGCCGCCTCGTTCACCGCGTCCAGCTGCGACGTCGCCTCGTCCAGCAGCAGCAGCCGGGGCCGCCGCAGCAGCGCCCGGGCGATCGCCACCCGCTGCCGCTCCCCGCCGGACAGCTTGGTACCGCGATGCCCGACCAGGGTGTCGAGACCGTCGGGCAGCCGGGCGACCAGCCCGTCGAGCCGGGTCGTCTTCAGCACCCGGGTGAGCGTGTCCTCGTCCGCCCCCGGATTGCCCAGCAGCAGGTTGTCCCGCAGCGAGCCGGACAGCACCGGGGCGTCCTGTTCGACGTAGCCGATCGCCGACCGCAACCGGGACAGCTCCCAGTCCGCGAGGTTCCGGCCGTCGAGCGTGATCACGCCCTCCTCCGGGTCGTAGAACCGCTCGATCAGCGAGAACACGGTGGTCTTGCCCGCCCCGGACGGGCCGACGAACGCCGTCATACCGCGCGGCGGCACCGAGAACGTCACCCCGTGGTGGACGTACGGCAGATCCTCCGCGTAGCGGAAGCGGACATCGGTGAAGGCGAGCGAGGCCGGCTCGGCGTCGGAGTCCGGCAGCGGGACCGCCGGGGCCTGCGGCTCGGCGGGCAGCCGCAGCGCCTCCTGGATGCGGGTGAGGGCCGCGGCACCGGTCTGATACTGGGTGATCGCGCCGACGACCTGCTGGATCGGCGACATCAGATAGAAGACGTACAGCAGGAACGCGACCAGCGTGCCGATGTCGATCGCACCGGTCGCCACCCGCGCCCCGCCCACCGCCAGCACGGTGATGAAGGCGATCTGCATCGACAGCCCGGCCGTGTTGCCCGCGGCGGCCGTCCACTTCGCGGCGCGCACGCTCTGCCGCCACGACTCCTCGGCGGCGGCGTGCAGCGTCTCCTCCTCGCGGTGCTCCGCGCCGGACGCCTTCACCGTGCGCAGCGCGCCCAGCACCCGCTCCAGCGAGGCACCCATCACGCCGACCGCGTCCTGCGCCTGCCGGCTGGCCCGGTTGATGCGCGGCACGATCACCCCGAGGATCGTGCCCGTCGCGAACACCACGGCCAGGGTGACCCCGAGCAGCACCGGGTCGACCAGCCCCATCATCACCACGGTCGCCAGCAGCGTCAGCCCGCCGGTACCGAGCCCGACCAGCGAGTCGGTGGTGACCTCGCGCAGCAGGGTCGTGTCGGAGGTGATCCGGGCCATCAGATCGCCCGGCTCACTGCGGTCCACCGCGGCGATCCGCAGCCGCAGCAGATACGACGACAGGGCCCGCCGCGCGCCGAGCACCACCGACTCCGCGGTGCGCCGCAGCACATACGAACCGAGCGCGCCCACCGCCGCGTTGGCGACGACGAGCAACGACATCAGCAGCAACGCGCCCGCGATGGACCGGTCGTGGGCGAGGTCGTCGATCAACTCCCGGGCCACCAGCGGCAGCAGCAGGCCGGTCGCCCCGGTGACCAGGGAGAGCACCGCGCCCGCCAGCAGGGCCCATCGGTGCGGTCGGACATAGCCGAGAAGCAGCCGCCACGGGGGCGGTCCGGTGGGGGTCTCGGTGCGGGTCACAGTGCTCCTTCGCCGTCGCGGCCGGTGGCGGACAGAACGTTCAGGCTACGACGGCCGACGCGTGCCCGGGCCCCGATTTCGCGCCGGACCCCGAGGCATCCGGGAGCGGTTCCGGCCGGCGCGACCCTCGGCGGCGCGCCGCGCGGAGGCTGCGCGCGGGCGCCGTCGGTGACGGCCGGGGGCGGGCGTGCAGGCGTCTGGAGCGGGCGAGCGGCGACTGGGAGCAGGCGAGCGGGCGCCTGGGGGCGGTCAGGCGGACGGTCGAGGGGGACAAGCGGGCGAACGAGGGCGGGCGAAGGGGCGATCGCGGGCGGACAAGCGGGCGATCGGGGGTGGATCGGCCGTGGCCGGAAAGTGCTCCGCGCGCGCTCGTCGCTCGCGCCCTTACCGATCAGTCGGCCGTAGGGTCGGCAGCGGGACGGACACCGCGGACGGAAGGGATCAGCATCATGGCGCAGGAAGTGCGCGGCGTGATCGCACCGGGCAAGGACGAGCCGGTGCGGGTGGAGACGATCGTCGTACCCGACCCCGGCCCGGGGGAGGCCGTGGTGCGGGTCCAGGCCTGCGGGGTCTGCCACACCGACCTGCACTACAAGCAGGGCGGCATCACCGACGAGTTCCCCTTCCTGCTCGGCCACGAGGCCGCCGGGGTGGTGGAGGCGGTCGGCGACGGGGTCACCGAGGTGGCGCCCGGCGACTTCGTGATCCTCAACTGGCGCGCTGTGTGCGGCCGTTGCCGGGCCTGCCTGCGCGGGCGACCGCAGTACTGCTTCGACACCCACAACGCGCGGCAGAAGATGACCCTCACCGACGGCACGGAACTCTCACCCGCCCTCGGCATCGGCGCCTTCGCCGAGAAGACCCTCGTCGCGGCCGGACAGTGCACCAAGGTCGACCCCGCCGCCTCCCCGGCCGCCGCCGGACTGCTCGGCTGCGGGGTGATGGCCGGCATCGGCGCCGCGATCAACACCGGCGGCGTCAGCCGGGGCGACACGGTCGCCGTCATCGGCTGCGGCGGCGTGGGTGACGCGGCCGTCGCCGGATCGCGGCTGGCGGGCGCGGCGCGGATCATCGCCGTCGACATCGACGACCGCAAGCTCGCCACCGCCCGCACGATGGGCGCCACCCACACCGTCAACTCCCGCGAGACCGACCCGGTCGCCGCGATCCGCGAGCTGACCGGCGGGTTCGGCGCCGACGTGGTCATCGAGGCCGTCGGCCGCCCCGAGACCTACCGCCAGGCCTTCTACGCCCGCGACCTGGCCGGCACGGTCGTCCTCGTCGGCGTCCCCACCCCGGAGATGAAACTGGAGCTGCCGCTCGCGGACGTCTTCGGCCGCGGCGGCGCGCTGAAGTCCTCCTGGTACGGCGACTGCCTGCCCTCCCGGGACTTCCCCATGCTCATCGACCTCTACCTTCAGGGCCGCCTGGACCTCGACGCGTTCGTCAGCGAGACGATCGCGCTCGACGAGGTGGAGAAGGCGTTCGAGCGGATGCACCAGGGGGACGTACTGCGCTCGGTGGTGATCCTCTGATGGCCCGCGTGCGCATCGAACGCCTCGTCACCTCCGGCCAGTTCCGCCTCGACGGCGGCACCTGGGACGTCGACAACAACGTCTGGATCGTCGGTGACGACCACGAGGTCGTCGTCATCGACGCCGCCCACGACGCCGACGCCATCGCCGAGGCCGTCGGCGAGCGCCGGCTCACCGCCATCGTCTGCACCCACGCCCACAACGACCACGTCAACGCGGCCCCCGCCCTCGCCGACCGCACGGGCGCGGTCATCTGGCTGCACCGCGACGACCTGCCGCTGTGGAAGCAGACCCACCCGGACCGCGAACCGGACGCCTGGCTGCGCGACGGTCTGGTCATCGAGGCGGCCGGCGCCGACCTGACCGTGCTGCACACCCCGGGGCACGCCCCCGGCGCGGTCTGTCTGTACGACCCCGGCCTCGGCGCCGTCTTCACCGGCGACACCCTCTTCCAGGGCGGCCCCGGCGCCACCGGCCGCTCCTACTCCCACTTCCCGACCCTCGTCGACTCCATCCGCGACCGGCTGCTCACCCTCCCGCCCGAGACGAAGGTCCTCACCGGGCACGGGGACGCCACCACGATCGGCGCCGAGGCACCGCATCTGGAGGAGTGGATCGCGCGCGGCCACTGAGCGGCGCGGCGACACGGGAACCCGTCGCGGAAAGAAGACAGGAGATGTCCGGCTTCCACGGCAGCCTCGTACCGACCGCGCACGCGAGAAGGAGGCCGGACATGCCGGAACAGCCCCTGAAGGGCAAGGTCGCACTGGTCGCCGGGGCGACCCGGGGAGCCGGGCGGGGCATCGCCGTGGAACTGGGGGCCGCCGGCGCCACGGTGTACGTCACCGGGCGCAGTACCCGCGCCCGGCGCTCGGAGTACGACCGCCCCGAGACCATCGAGGACACCGCCGACCTCGTCGACCGGGCCGGTGGCACGGGCATCGCCGTACCCACCGACCACCTCGACCCCGCCCAGGTCCGCACCCTCGTCGACCGCATCGCCGACGAGCAAGGCCGCCTGGACGTCCTCGTCAACGACATCTGGGGTGGCGAGAACCTGTTCGAGTGGGAGAAACCGGTCTGGGAGCACGACCTCGACAGCGGACTCAGACTGCTCCGCCTCGCGGTGGAGACCCACGCCATCACCAGCCACTTCGCCCTGCCGCTGCTGCTGCGCCGGCCCGGCGGCCTGGTGGTCGAGGTCACCGACGGCACCGCCGACTACAACCGCGACCACTACCGGGTCTCCTTCTTCTACGACCTGGCCAAGTCGGCCGTCCTGCGCATGGCGTTCGCCCTGGCCCACGAACTGGGCCCGCGCGGCGCCACCGCCCTCGCCCTCACCCCGGGCTGGCTGCGCTCGGAGATCATGCTGGAGCACTTCGGGGTGCGCGAGGAGAACTGGCGCGACGCCCTCGGCAGCCAACCGCACTTCGCCATCTCGGAGACCCCGCGCTACGTCGGCCGCGCCGTCGCCGCCCTGGCCGCCGACCCCGACGTGGCCCGCCACAACGGGGCGTCGCTCTCCAGCGGCGGCCTGGCCCGGGAGTACGGCTTCACCGACCTCGACGGCAGCCGCCCCGACGCCTGGCGCTACCTCGTCGAGGTGCAGGACCCGGGCAAGCCCGCGGACACCACGGGCTACCGCTGATCACCGGAACGCCGAGCATCGGCTACCGCTCAGCGTCGGCTACCGCGGGGCGTCGGCTACCGCCGGGCGGCGGCGTCCGCCCCCGGCGGCAGCGGCCAGCGTGCCGGGTGGCCCGGCGGCAGCGCGAGATCGGCGCGCACCGCCGCGTAGTAGCCCTCCCGCGCCTCCCGCTGCCGCTCCAGCAACTCCTGCCAGGCCTCGGGATCCCGTGTCCCCTCCCGCAGGAACGCCTCCAGCGCCAGCACCGCGACCACCCAGGTCCGCGCCCGGTCCACCACCTCACGGCTGCCCAGCAGAAGCAGCGCCTCACCGGCCGGGTCCCGCGCGTCCGCGGCCTCCGCCAGCAGCGGCTCCGCCTGATCGGGGGCGAGCGGATGCGGGTGCGGATCGTTGCCGAGGTGGGACGCCACCCGGTAGGTGAGGGTGATGGTCTTCTTCAACTGGCGCGCGTAGTCGGCGTACGCCGCCAGCCGCCGCTCCTCCCAGCGGGCCGCCTGCTCCTGGCGGAACCGGACCCGCTCACCCCGCATGACCACCAGATAGGAACCGAGGGCACCGATCACCACGCCGAGCAGGGCGGGCAGTTGCTGTATGAACTCCGACATGGACGCACGGTATCCAGGAAACGATCGACGTAGCTCCGCTTAAATGTCCTTGTAGAACTATTCACTTGTCCTACTCGATCACCCTCGGGCACCGTGTCCCCGTGCCGACCGACCCGCAGACCCACTCACCGACCCCCACGTCCACCCCGGCCCCCTCCCGGCCACCGTCCCCCTGGCGTGTCCGCGACTTCCGCACCCTCTTCGGCGCCACCACCCTCAGCCAGCTCGGCACGAACGTCGGCTATGTCGCCGTCCCCCTGGTCGCCGTGGCCGCGCTGGACGCGGGCCCCGGCCAGGTCGGCGCCCTCGCCACCCTGAGCACCCTGGCGTTCCTGCTGATCGGCCTGCCGGCCGGGGCGTGGGTGGACCGGATGCGGCACCGCCGGGTGCTGATCGGCGCCGACCTCGCCCGCGCCCTGCTGTTCGCCTCGGTCCCGCTGGCGTGGTGGCTCGACGCGCTCACCCTCGGCCAGCTCTACGCGGTGGTCCTGCTGACCGGCTGCGCGACGGTGTTCTTCGACGTCGGCTCGCAGAGCGTGCTGCCCCAACTCGTCGGCCGTGAGGCCCTGGTGGGCGCGAACGCCGCCGTCGTCAGCCTCCAGGCGGCCGGAAACGTGGCCGGGCGCGGCCTCGGCGGCGGACTCGTCCAGCTGCTCACCGCCCCCGTCGCGGTGCTCTGCACCGCCCTCGCCCACCTCGCCTCCGCCCTCCGGCTCCTCGCCCTGCGCGGCGGCACCGCGCCCCGGCCGGAGGCCGCGCGGACGGGCCTGCGGGCGCAGATCGCCGAAGGGCTGCGCCATGTCCTCGGCAACGCCGAGCTGCGCGCCCTCGCGCTCACCGCCTCCCTCACCAACCTCGGGTCGCAGATCGTGAACACCATGCTGCCCGTGCTGTTCGTCCGCGAACTGCACCTCCCGGCGAGCGTGCTCGGCCTGTACTGGGCCGCGGGCGGCCTCGGTCTCCTGCTCGGCGCCCGCTGCGCCCGCCCCCTCGCCGCCCGCCTCGGCCTCGGCCGCACCCTCGCCCTCGCCGGGCCGGTCCTGGCCCCCGCCGCCCTGCTCGTCCCGCTGATCGGGCGCGGCCCCTGGCTGTGGCTCGCCGGTGCCGGATGGGCGCTGGCGATGTTCAAGACCGGCATGGACAACGTCCTCGGTGTGAGCCTGCGCCAGGGGATGACCCCGGACGCCCTCCTCGGTCGTATGAACGCCACGTTCCGCTTCATGCTGACCGGCGCCCTCGCGATCGGCGCCGCCCTCTCCGGGCTCCTCGGCGAGGCGGCCGGGGTCCGCCCGACCCTCTGGACCGGCGGCGCGCTGCTGGCGGTCGCGTTCCTGCCGGTGCTGCTCTCGCCGGTGCGCCGCCGGCGGACGCTGCCGGGGGAGCGGTCGACGCGTGCCACGCCGGCCCCGCCCCCGCGAACCGCATGAGACGCCTCACATCCGCCCGCATCCCTACAACCCTCCTGGGCAGGTATCCGTCTATCCGGTACAGACAACCGCCGTATCCGAAGGGGCAAACCCTGCCATGGGGGACAAAAGCAGACGGGCTACCGTCGTCCTGGGCGCCACCGCACTGGTGGCGCCGCTCACACTCGCGCTCGGCGCCGCTCCGGCGCAGGCCGCGAGTTGTACGACCCAGACCGGGCCGTATCAGAAGCAGGTCGAGAAGTTCCTCGGCCGGCCCGTCGACGGCGTCCAGTCCGCCGCCGACTGCAAGGCGATCCAGGCCTTCCAGACCAAGCACGGCATCCAGCCGAACGCCGGCTACGCGGGCCCTGTGACCTGGGGTGTCATGGATCTGATGCTGAAGCAGAAGGCCGTGGGGACCAACCCCAACAAGGACGGCAAGTGCCCGGTGAACAAGGGCCGGATCGCCTGTGTGAACCTCACCCTCCAGCTGAGCTGGATCCAGGACGGCAAGAAGCTCGTCTACGGCCCCGTGCCCGTGCGCACCGGCCGTGACGGGTACGAGACCCGCACCGGTCTGAAGAAGATCTACTGGCGCAACATCGACCACGTCTCCTCCATCTACGACGTGCCGATGCCGTACGCCCAGTTCTTCGACGGCGGCCAGGCCTTTCACTCGGTCGGCGTCAGCATGTGGAACCCGCCGGGCTCCCACGGATGCGTCAACATGACCAAGGCGGACGCCAAGAAGTACTGGTCGCTGCTGAAGACCGGCGACGACGTCTTCGTGTACGGCCGCAAGCCCGGCACCTGAGTGCTGGGGCCCGGTGTGACGGACGGGTGAACTCCCGCGTCGGTTCGCGGACATGGGAGTGATCAGTAACACGGTCCGATTTGTCGGATTCGTTCCTGTTGGCTCACACAGTCTTCACCTCAGGCGCCGTATGCTTCACATCATGTCCACCACTGTTGAACCCGCCACCGAGCGATCGGCAGCGGAGATCAACGAGGAGATCCGGGCCCTGTGGCGCCGGTCGGGCGGGACACTGAACACCGAGCAGCGCGAGGAATACCAGCGGCTCGTGATGGAGTGGGCCGACCGCACGTCGGCCGCCTGACCCACCCGTCCTCGATCAACTCCAGCTCGCCGAGTACTGGCGCTGGTAGGCCTTGCGGTCCTGCTCCGTGCGGATCCACCGCGTGGCCACCAGCGCGACCAGGCTTCCCGCGATGACCAGCAGCCCCGGACCGGCGTTCCGGGGATCCGCCAGCCGTGCGTACAGGGACGGCGTCTGCCCGCCGCCCGCCGCCTGGGCCGGCGCACCCGGCGCGCTCGCGTCCTGGCCCGCGGAGGAGGACGGAGCCGGCGAGGACGCCCCGGTCGCCGTGATCAGCCGCACCCCGAGCTCCTCCATCGCCTTCGTCACCGGCTGGAAGAACGTCGTCCCGCCACTGCGGCAGTCCCCGCTGCCCCCGGACGTCACGCCCAGTGCGATCCCCTCCGCGAACAGCGGCCCGCCGCTGTCCCCGGGCTCGGCGCACACATCCGTCTCGATCAGGCCCGTGACCGTGCCCTCCGGATAGTTCACCGTCGCGTCCAGCGCCGTCACCCGCCCGTCGCGCAGCCCTGTCGTACTGCCGCTGCGGAATACCCGCTGCCCGACGTCCGGCTCGGCCGCCCCGGTGATCCGCACCCCCTCCCGGGCGCCGATCGCCACCACGTCGGCGCCCTCGCCCGCCCGGCCGCTCGCGTACCGCACCAGGGAGTAGTCGGCGCCCGGGAAGCTCCCGGCGACCGTCCGGCCCACCTCGCGCGCGCCCTGGTCGTCGGCGAACCACACCGACCCCGTGGGTCCGCAGTGCCCGGCCGTGAGGATGAAGTCGCGCCGCCCGTCGGTCACGTTGAACCCCGCCGAACAGCGCCCGACCGTCGACAGGATGGGCCGCGCCCCGTTCAGCCGGGTGGTGAAGGTGCCCGCGGAGCGCTCCATGCGGACGAAGCCGCCGATGTCCTCGGCGAGTTGCGTCAGCCGGTCCCAGTCGGCGGCGGAGACGGTGCGGTCGGCCCGTACCACCACCTCGTTGCGCCGGTAGTCCACCGCCCACGCCGTCCCGGCCACCCTTGGCGCCGAACGCAGCGCCGCGGTGGCCGACTTCAGCTCGCGGAGGCTGTGCCGCACCACCTTCGGCGTGGCGCCCGCCCGGCGGACCTCGGCGGCGGTGTCCCGGTCGGTGACCGCGACCACCGGCCGCCCGTCGGCACCGACCCAGCTGCCCGCGGTGCGCTCGGCGCCGAGCCGCTCGACGAGACCCGGGCCGGTGACCGGCGGGGCGGGCGGCGGCGGGCTCGCCACCGCCTGGGTCACCATCGTCCCCCCGAGCAGCAGACCGCCGACGGCCGCCAGCCGTGCCGCCCGCCGGACGATCCGTCGTCGTACGTGCCTCATGCATGGCTCCCGAACCCCGAACGCGCGGTGACGCCACCGCGGGGGCCTCCGGCAGTCGAGCGCCCTCCTTCGCATACGTGCCGGGAGCCGGGCCCGTTCACCCCCTCAAGGGGACGGCTCAGTTCTTGCGGGCCACCCCGCCGAACATCGCCACCTCTTCCGGCTCCGTCCCGTCGCGGCCCTCCGGGCGCCAGCGTGAGCAGGAGACGACGCCGGGCTCCAGCAGCTCCAGCCCGTCGAAGAAGCGGGTCACCTGCTCGGGGGTGCGCTGGGTCAGCTTCGGCGTGCCGTGCTCGTTCCAGAACTTCACCGCCTCGTCCACGTCCGGCATCGACGGCGAGGTGATGGTGTGCGACAGCACCAGGTGGCTGCCCGCCGGCAGCGCGTCCACCAGCCGCCGCACCAGGCCGTACGGGTCCTCGTCGTCGCCGATGAAGATGACCACGCCGAGCAGGATCAGCCCCACCGGCTTGCTGAAGTCCAGCGTCCTGCCCGCGTGTTCGAGGATGGCGTCGACGTTGCGCAGATCCTCGTCGAGGTAGTCGGTGCGGCCCTCGGGAGTGCTGGTCAGCAGCGCGCGGGCGTGCGCCAGGACGAGCGGGTCGTTGTCGACGTAGACGATCCGCGCGTCCGGGGCGAGCCGCTGGGCGACCTCGTGGGTGTTGTCGGCGGTCGGCAGCCCGGTGCCGATGTCCAGGAACTGGCGGATCCCGGCCTCCTGGACGAGATGGCGCACGGCCCGGCCCAGGAAGAGCCGGTCGGCCTGCGCGTACGCGCCGATGCCCGGGTGGAGTTGGCGGATCTGGTCGCCGGCCGTGCGGTCCACCTCGTAGTTGTCCTTGCCGCCCAGCCAGTAGTTCCAGATGCGGGCCGTGTGCGGCTGGGAGGTGTTGATGCGCTCGCGCAGGGAATCGGCCACGCCGTCCGTGGTGGGCGGGTTCTCGGTCACGGGTCAGCTCCTGGGATGCCGTAATGCGGTGGAGTGTCAAGCAGCAATCTAGACGCATCAGTTGATCAGTGCCGATCCCCCTGCGCATTTTGCCGGACCGCGCAGCCGCCTATCGTGTGGGCATGAGCGGTATGCCGCACGAGACGACCGGAGAACCGAACCCGCTGCGCGCCCTCGACCTGGAGCGGCTGCGCCGTCGTACGAGCGCGAAATGGCGTACGTATCCCGAGGACGTACTGCCTCTGTGGGTGGCCGAGATGGACGTGCCGCTCGCCGAGCCGATCACCCGCGCGCTCACCGAAGCCCTCGACCTCGGCGACACGGGCTACCCCGCCGGCACCGGCTACGCCGAGGCGCTGGCCGCCTTCGCGGCGAAGCGGTGGGGATGGGACGGCATCGCCGTGGAGCGCACCACGACCGTGACCGACGTGATGCTGGGCGTCGCCGAGCTGCTGAGGCTGCTGACCGGGCCCGGGGACGCGGTCGTGATCAGCCCGCCGGTGTACCCGCCGTTCTACGCCTACGTCACCCACCTGGGCCGCAGGGTGGCCGAGGCCCCGCTCGGCCCAGACACGCGGATCGACCTCGCGGCGCTGGAGACGGCCTTCCGGCAGGCGGTCGCGGGCGGCCGGCCCGCGGCGTACCTGCTGTGCAGCCCGCACAACCCGACCGGCACCGTGCACACCGCCGAGGAGCTGTCCGCGGTCGCCGCGCTCGCCGAGCGGTACGGGGTGCGGGTCGTCGCCGACGAGACGCACGCGCCGCTGGTCCTGCGCGGTGCCGAGTTCACGCCCTATCTGAGCGTGCCCGGCGCCGAACGCGGGCTGTCGCTGATGTCGGCGTCCAAGGCGTGGAACCTCGCCGGACTCAAGGCCGCCCTCGCCATCGCGGGCCGGGGCGCCGCCGACGATCTGGCGCGGATCCCCGAGAAGGCGAGCCCCGGGCCGAGCCACCTCGGCGTCATCGCCCACACCGCGGCGCTGCGCGACGGAACCGCCTGGCTCGACGCCCTCCTGGCCGGACTCGACGACAACCGGCGGCTGCTCACCGCCCTGCTGGCCGAGCACCTGCCGCAAATCCGCTACCGGCCCGGCGAGGGCACCTACCTCGCCTGGCTCGACTGCCGCGCCCTCGGCCTCGGCGACGACCCGGCGCAAGCCTTCCTGGACCGCGGCCGGGTCGCCCTGTACCCGGGCCTCCCGTTCGGCGCGGGCGGCGCCGGACACGCCCGGCTGAACCTGGCCACCTCACCCGAGCTGATCACGGAGGCGGTACGGCGGATGGCACGGACGGCGGGGTGATCGCTGCGCCCGGCACCCTGGCCGTCACCCTCGGCTCCCGCCCTGCCCCGCCAGCCCTAGACTCCGGTCATGGACGAGACGCCCACGGCCCGGCTCGGCGCCGGCAAATACCTGCTGATCACCAGCTACCGCCGGAACGGCACGGGAGTCGACACCCCTGTCTGGGTCGTGGAGGACGAGGGCGCGCTCGGTGTGTGGACGGTCGCCGACTCCTGGAAGGTGAAGCGGATCCGCGCCAACCCGCGGGTCCGTGTCGCCCCCTGCGACCTGCGCGGCAATCCCACCGGCGACGCGATCGAGGCCACCGCCGAGATCTGCGACCCGGCCACCACCGCCCGCTACCGCAGGCTCATCGCCCGCAAGTACGGCGTGATCGGCCGCCTCACCCTGCTCGGCAGCCGGCTGCGGCGCGGCACGGCGGGCACGGTCGGCATCCGGGTGACTCCCGTGCGGACCCCGGACGCCGCGTGACGTCTCGTCAGGTCCAGGCCCGGTAGGGCTCGTCGATCAGCTGGAAGACGGGCTCGCCGCGCACCGGGTCCTTGGCCGTGGACAGCCGTACCCGGTCGCCGCTGTGGATGCCGATGGGCGGGCCCATGACCCGGCCCCGCACCACGAACCCCTCCGCCATCTCTATCAGCGACACGTTGCGCGCGGCCGGGGTGTTGCGGTGCACCACCGTGGAGTGGCGGACCGTGCCGACGCCCTCGCTGCGCTCCGTGCGCAGATCGCTGCCCTGGCACACCGGACACAGCAGCCGGTGGTACATCGCGGTGCCGCACCAGGTGCAGCGCTGGAAGAGGATGGTCTCGTCGTCCGCCGCCCGGTGGTCCATCGCGGGGGTGAGGACACCCGCCGCGGAGCCGGCTCCCTGCTGAGCGGCGCTTCCTGAGTGGTGGTACACGCTGTCAACTCCCTGCGCTCGGCCGGAATCCGCGTGCGCGGCTCACCGTGCACGCCTGTGCCCGGTTCGCCGTGCCACCGTGCACGCCGACAGGTTATGGCACTGAGTGCCACGCGTAAAGGCACTCCGTACCCCAAATTTCGGCCGCGCTCGTCCCTGGGTTCTGTGCTCAGTCCCGGCCGAGCGTCGCCTCGATCTCCTGCACCACCCGCCACAGCGGCGCCCCGCGCCGCGAGACGACCACCACCACGTCCTCGGGCCGCTCGTCGGCGGGCGGGACCGGACCGCCCCCGAAGGCGGACTGCACGAAGCCCAGCGCGTGGTCCACGGCCGCCCCGGCGTCGCCCTGCCCGTCGGACCGCAGCCAGGACCGCAGCGCGTTGTTGTGCGCCGCCACCACGGCCGCCGCGATCACGTCGGCGCGCAGCGTGCCGTCGCGCCGCCCGGCGAAGCGGCCGCGCAGATACTCCGCGAGGGCGCGCTCGTACCGCCACACCACCGACAGCTCGTAGGCGCGCAGCCCCGGCACCTGCTTGGTGAGCCGGTAGCGCTGTACGGAGAAGGCCGGGTTCTCGGCGTACATCCGCAGCACCAGCCGGGCCGCGTCGCAGACCCGGGTCACCGGCTCCTCGTCCTCCGTGCCGGCCGCGAGGAACGCCTCCATGTCGGCCAGACAGCGCTCGTGGTCGGGGAAGACCACGTCCTCCTTGGACGGGAAGTAGCGGAAGAACGACCGCCGTCCGACCCCGGCCAGGGCCACGATGTCGTCGACGGTGGTCTGTTCGTAGCCCCGCTCCAGGAACAACCGGAACGCCGCCGCGACCAGGGCGTCCCGCATGGGCGGCTTCCCGCCCGCCGCCCGCGCCTTCTCGCCACCCCCGGGCGCCGCACTGCTGGAGCTCATGGACGGGAACGTAGCACGACCGATGGCACTGAGTGCTGCGCGCGGAGGGAACTCAGTTCCCCGCCCGGCCGCCCGCGTACCCTTTGCCCAGCTCAGCCGCCGTAGCCGAGGAGACCCCGATGTCCCGCGCCCGCATCCTCTTCGTCACCGACCTGGCCTACCCGGCCCGCGGGCGGCGCTACTGCGACGAGGACATCGCCCTCACCTCCCGGCTCCGCGAGGAGTTCGACCTCGCCCTGTGCCATCCCCGTGACGCGCTCGCGCTGATGGACGCCTTCGACGCCGTCGTGGTCCGCAACAGCGGCCCCGTCCTGGCGTACCAGGAGGCCTACGACGCCTTCCGCGCGCACGGGCTGCGCACCGGGGCGCGGGTCTACAACCCGCTCACCGGCCGCGCCGACATGGCCGGCAAGCAGTATCTGCTCGACCTGACCGCGGCGGGCTTCCCGGTCATCCCGACCGTGGACCGCGCCGCCGATCTGGAGCGGCTCCCGTCCGCCGAGCGCTATGTGGTCAAGCCCAAGCTCGGCGCCGACTCGATAGGGCTGCGCGTGGTGCCGCCCGCGGACCTGCCCGGCCTCACCGACGGAACCGTCCTCGTCCAGCCCCGCGTCGACTTCGCGTACGAGGTCTCCTTCTACTTCGTCGACCACGACTTCCAGTACGCCCTCCGCGCCCCGGACCCGGACCGCCGCTGGGACCTCCAGCCGTACGAGCCGTCCCCCGACGACCTCCGGTTCGCCCGCCGCTTCATCGAGTGGAACGGGCTCGAGCACGGCGTCCAGCGGGTCGACGCGTGCCGCGCCCCCGGCGGGGAGCTGCTGCTGGTCGAACTGGAGGACCTGAACCCGTATCTGTCCCTCGACGCGCTGCCCGCAGACCGGCGGGACGCGTTCGTCGCCGCGTTCACGGCCTCCCTGCACCGGTTCATCGGCACCGTCTGACGGCTCGTTCAGTCGGCCTCGGCCGTCCCCGCGGCGGCCAGCCGGGCCACCGCCGCGGCCACCTCCCGGCGCAGCGGCTCCGGCAGCGGATCGCCCCGCACGGCCTCCACCAGGCCGTCCGCGAGGCGGTACAGCTTGGTGTTGGTGCGCTGTGAGACCGCGACCAGCACCTCCCAGGCGTCCTGCGGGCTCAGCCCGAACGACGCCATCAGCACCCCGCGGGCCAGGTCGATGGTCGGTCGCGTCTGCATCGCCCGGCGCAGCTGCACGACCTCCACGCCCAGCTCCTGCTCGGTGCCGTTCATCCCGGCGGCCGGGAGGAACAGCGGCAGCGTGCCGGTCAGTGAGAGCAGCCGTTCGACGACGGAGGAGATCCGGTCGAGCGTCACGGACTTGCCCTCGGCCAGGGCCTGCTCACGCACGGCGAGCAGCACGTTCAACCCCGAACAGTCGCAGAAGGAGACGCCGCTCAGGTCGAGGTCGAGGCCCTCGTCCGTGTGCGCGAGGGCGGCCCGCAGGGCACCCCGCAGCTCTTCCCCGACCTCCAGACCGAGTTCACCGGCCACTGACACGCGTGTGCGATCGCCATCGGCTGCGGTGCCGATGGTCAGTCCGGGACTCCCGACCGTCGCCGACGGGCGGTCCTCCGACTCCGGCATGGCCGACTCTCCCTCGGAATTCCTGCCTGCCCTCGCTTACAGGCTGGGCTTCGAAACGACATACGTCAAGAGATACATGAAATCTGTTTCGTGTTTTGGAATGCGGGAACGAGCGGTCCTATGATGTCTCCATGGGTGGAGTGCCTGAGCCGCATACTGGATGGACGTTCCTTACCAATCACGCCCGCGTGCTGGCCGCCATCGCCGATGACAACACCGCGCGCATCCGGGACATCGCCGCGCACTGCCGGCTGACCGAGCGTGCCGTGCAGAAGATCATCGCCGATCTGGAGGAGGCCGGTTACCTGTCGCACAGCCGTGAGGGGCGCGGCAACACGTACCGGATCGAGCCGGGCAAGGTGCTGCGGCATCCGGCCGAGGCGGGGCTGACGGTCGCGTCGCTGCTGTCCGTGCTCGCCCGGGACGAGGCCCACCGCAGCCGGGAGGGCGCGGACGGCCAGACGCCCGTGGGCGACCGCCGCTGACTCTTCCGCCGGCGGCTCCGGCCGCTGGTGCCTCCGGCCGGCCTGTCCGTCGGCGGCCCGGGTCGGTCTCTCCATCGGTGGCTCCGGTCGGCATTTCGCCGGTGGCTCCGGTCGACCCTTCGCCGGTGGTCTCGCTCCGGCGAGGGCCGTCACACAGTGCGGCCGTGTCACCCGACACGGTGTCACGTCGCCCGGCTGGGACCCCACATGGATGTCACCCCACACGGTCGTCACGCCGTCCGGCGTCGCCCCGTCCGGCGTCGCCCCGTCCGGCCGTCACGCCATCGGGCCGTCACCCGCCGCGGCCGTCATTCCGTCCCGGGTGTCTGCGGCTCCGGCTCCGGCTCGGCCGGGACCCGGATGTCCAGTACGCACACGTCGTCGCGCCGTTCGCCCTCCAGCATCGCCGTGAGCAGCGGCTCCAACGAGCCCGGCTCGTCGCGGTCGTGGAGCATCGCTGCCTGCGCCAGCCGCTGCAGACCGCTGTCGATGCCCTCCCCAGGGCGTTCCACCAGACCGTCGGTGTAGAGCAGCAGCCGGTCCCCGGGGCGCAGCAGGCACTCCGCCTCCTCGAACGACGGCTCGGCGCTGGCCCCGAGCAGGACGCCGCGCGGCCGGTCCAGGAACCGCGCCACGCCGTCGCGCAGCAGCAGCGGCGGCGGATGACCGGCCTGCGCCCACACCAGCCGCCGCCCGCGCGCCTGATAGCGAGCCAGCACCAGGGTCGCCGTGCCACGTGAGTCACGCGAGTGCAGCAGCAGGGTGTTGAGCCGGCCCAGCGCACCCGTCAGCGACGACCCCGTGATCACCATTCCCTTGGCGGTGAACCGCAGTTGGGCCATCGTGGCCACCGCTCCGACCCCGTGCCCCGCGACGTCGCCGACCACGAACAGGGCGGCGTCGTCGGCCAGTTCGATCGCGCTGAACCAGTCGCCGCCCACCTGCACCCCCGACTGGGCGGGCAGATACGCCACTTCGACCCGCAGCCCGGCCAGGCGCAGCGGCTTGTCCGGCAGCGGCAGCAGCGCGTGCTGCAACCGCCCGGCCAGCGCGCGTTCGGCGCGCAGCGCCCCGTGCTGGGTGAGCATCGCGCGCTCGCTGGCCACCAGCGCCAGCTCGGCGCGGCGCTGGGCGGTCAGATCCTGGAGGAACCCGTGCACCTCCACCGGGGTGCCGCGCAGATCGGTGACCGCCTCGGCGACGATCCGCAGATGCCGTACCCCGCTCGCCGTCCTGATCCGGAACGGCGCGTCCACCCGCCGGCCCTCCTCCACGAGCCCCTCGAGGGCGTGGGACAGGACGGGCGCGTCCTCCGGCACGGCCAGGGCGGGGAGGTCGGCCAGCCGTACCGCACCCTGCCCCGGATCGCGGCCGAGCACCGTGAAGGCCTGCGGGGACCAGGTGCCCTCCTGGGTGACCAGGTTCCAGTTCGCCCACCCCAGGTTGCCCAGCCGCTGCACGTCCGCCAGTCGGCGCTCCTGCCGGTCCGAGGAGTCGTAGCGCACCCAGGAGACGACCAGACCGCCGCCGAGCCGCGCCACCCGCACCCGGTAGGTCGACAGTTCGGCCGCCCCGGCCACCGCGTCCGACTGCCCGTACGGCTCGCCCTCGTACGGCTCCCCGGTGGCCAGCGTGTGCGCGCAGCCCCGCCACAGCGTCTCGTCCGCCAGCGGCGGCCAGCACTCCAGGATCCGCCGGCCCACCAGCTCCCGGCCGGTGCGCCCGACGACGTCGACGGTCTCCGGGGACGCCGCGTCCACGCGGTAGTCCTCGATCTCTCCGGTCGCAGTGCGCAGGGGACCGAGCAGCACGACGGCGCCCGGCAGGGTGTCGAGGACGGCCTGTACGGCGTCGGTGCCGCCGTGGGCCGCGGGTTCCGGCCGGGTGCCGAAGGCCCGCAGCCGGCCCGCGCAGAGCCGGGCCACGGCGCGCAGCCGCTCCCGCATCCCCGGCGGGAACGGCCCCGCCCCGGAGCGCAGTACGCCGATGGAGACCTCGGCGGTGTCACCGGCGACCACGGGCAGCCAGGCGCGCGACAGCCAGCGCTCCGGCGGGTCGCCGATCAGCAGATACCGCCGCCTGTCCTGCTCGATGTCCTCGAGCCAGCACGGCGCGCGGGTGCGCAGCGCGTCCAGCGCGGCGATCCCGGCCAGCGGCGGGACGCGGCGCCACTGGGCGGCCAGCGTGGGGTCGATCCCGGCATGCCCGATCAGCTCCAGTCCGCCCTCGGGCAGCCGGGCGTAGATCATCACCGCGTCGGCACCGGCCTCCGTACGCAGGTGCTCCAGGAGGCACCCGGCGAGTTCGTGCGACGACCCCACCCGCCCGAGCGCCACCCCGAGCCGCCCGAGCATCCCGCCGTCGTCCTCCGGCCCGGTGGATTCCCACGGGCAGGGGACGGGGACCGAGGGGCCGGGGGAGGGGTGGCTGGGGGGCGGGGAGCCGGTGGTGGGGGCGGGGGAGCCGGCAGTGGGATGGCCGGGGGCGGAGGAGCCGGTGGGCGGTGGGTTGTGACCGGAGGAACCGTCGGCCGGCTCGCGGCGACCGGCGGAGTCGGGGTCGGGCAGGCCGTTGCCGGGGGCGTCGGCGGCCCGGTGGCGGGAGATGGCGCGGCCCGTCGGTTGCTCCGGTGATGTGGGCGTCGCGTCGGCGAGGGCCAGTCGGCACTCCTCGATCAGTGTGCGGTGGCTCGTCCGGGCCCGTTCGATGAGCTCGTCGTGGGCGGCCCGTGCGGAGCATCCGGTGAGGGCCATCAGCGCGCCCTTGGCCCGCTCCAGCACCGCCGAGGTCGCGGCCGGGTCTGTCGGCCGGTCCTTCTCGGCGCGCTGCCTGGCGACGAACCCGGTGGATCCGGTCGATCCGGTCGATCCGGTGGATCCGGCGGACCCGGGCGATCCGGGAGTGCCGGGTGCCTCGGGTCCGGTGCCGGGTCGGGTGGGCTCGGCAGACTCGCTCGTCACGCGACGAGCATGGCACATCCCGTGGTCCGGGGTGCTGCCGCGCGGTCGATTGTCCGGCGGGCGCTGGGGTCGCGGTCAGCGATGCGCGGCGTGCTCGACCAGGGCCTGGCTGACGGCGCGCACGCTCCGGGCGATGTGCTGGAGCTGCAGTACCTCTGCGGCGTACAGCTTGATCGTGTGTTCGATGACCGATTCGGGCATGCCGAGGCGGGGCAGGTCGGCGCGGGCGGTCTGGAGGGCGGTGCGGGCGACGCGGATCTCCTGCTGCACCTGGATCTCGGCGTGCCGGGCGAGCAGCACGGGGTGGCGGATGAGTGCCGGATAGCTGGCGTACCGCGACGGCACCAGCTCGCGCAGCCACTTGGCCGCCGAGCGCTCCCAGTCGTAGCTGCCGGGGGTCTTGACCTGGCAGGGCCAGTCCGGGCTGATGCGCGTGGTCGTCAAGGGCATGAGCATCGCTTCCAATGTGCTGCGTCGCTGAAGGATGGGACGACGGACGCGGCGGGCCCCCGGCCTAGGGGATGACCGGGGAGCCGCCGCGGTGGGCGTGCGCGGTGCGACGCCCGGCCGGACACCCGGGCCGTCGCGGGTAGGGTCGGCGGCTTCGGGGGTCCGCGGTGATGCGGGATCCGCGAGAAGTATTTATATATGCCATCGGCTTTGCAAGACGTATGAAAACATTCATGCGCGCTTTGAAATGAGTGGTCCCCTTGGGTCGCCGTTCGGCGGCAGGGGTGCGTGGGCTCAGTCGCGCAGGAAGAACTGGTGCTGGTCGGAGATCTGCTCGTACGACTCCAGCCGGGCCTGGGTCCGCTCCGGGTCGGCGTCGGTCATGGCCTGGAGCAGGGCGGCGGCCATCACGCCGGGGGCGGCGTAGGAGTCGAAGACCAGCCGGGAGCCGGTCCCGGTGGCGAAGGTGACGTCCGCCTCGTCGGCGACGGGGCCGAGCGCGAGGTCGGTGATCAGGGCGACGCGCAGCCCGGCGTCACGGGCGACCCGCACCGCGGTCAGGGTCTCCTGCGCGTGCCGGGGCAGGGAGAACGCCAGCACCCAGGTGCCGCCCGCCGACCGCGACTGGAGCAGCGCGTCGTAGGCGACGGTGCCGCCCCGGGTGACCAGCCGTACGTCCGGATGGATGCGCCGCGCGGCGTACGCGAAGTACTCGGCGAGCGAGGCGGAGATCCGCAGCCCCAGCACGGTCAGGGGCGTCGACGCGGACAGTTCGCGGCCGATCGCGATGACCTGGTCGGGGTCGGCGAAGTCGCGCCGCAGGTTCTCCAGGTTCTCGATCTCGGCGTCGACCGCGGCCTGAAGCTCGTTCGCGCGGTCCTCCTCGGCGGGGCCGCCCGCGAGCGTGCCCAGCGCGATCGACTGGAGCTTCTCCCGCAGCGCCGGGTAGCCGCTGAAGCCGACCGCCGCCGCGAACCGGGTCACCGACGGCTGGCTCACCCCGACGCGCTCGGCCAGATCCGTGATCGACAGGAACGCGGCCTCGGTGATGTGCTCGATCAGATACTGTGCGATGCGCCGCTGCCCAGGCGACAGCCGAGGCCGGTCGAAGAGCGTCCTGAGCTGGGAAGTCGGGGCGGCCTCCGCTTCCGGTGCGATCTTTCCCGAGGTGATCGCGGATGCCTGTGCGCGTGCCTGCTGCGGCGATGGCACCGGTGCGCCTCCTTTGCTTCCCACGCGATTCAACATAGCTCACGCCCCGCGCCGACCAGCGTCGCCGTACGGCTCTCACCTGCGGTGGACGACGACCGAGTGGGCCCGGCGCCCGGGGAAGCCGAGGGCCCGAGGCCCCTCGGGGGCGCACCGTCCCCGGCGCCCGGTCTCAGTACGGCCCCCCAGCACCCCCCAGCCCCGGCGGTCCGCCTCGGTCACCACCACGGCCCACTCCCGCAGCAGGACGGCGGACGCGTCGAAGTCCGCGATCCACCCGCCCGGGTCCGCGGCGTGGCCGCCGTACGCCACACGCCGCCCCTCCAGCAGCGGCTCGGCCGTGGCCCACCGGGCGGCCGGCCGGGTCACGTCGGCGGGCGTGCAGGCGACCGGCAGGCCCGGCCCCTCCCGGCCGGCGGCGGGGTGGAGCAGGCCTTCGAGCGGGGGCCTCGGCGGGTCGTCATGCCAGAACAGGCCGCTCAGGAATGCGTCCAGCGCCGCCCGCAGCGCGGGTTCGGCCACCTCGCGGACGTCCTCCCAGCCCTGCCCGGCCCAGAAGTGCGGTTTGTACGGGCCGTTGGTGCAGGGGAACGGGCACCCGCCGCTCGACCGGTGTCCGCAGCAGGTGTTCCCAGTCGACCGTCAGTACGGTGATGTCCAGCCGCATGCCGGCACGCTAACCGGCGAGTTCCGCCACCGGCACCACCAGGTCCGCGCGCTCCCAGGTCGCCTCGACCAGTTCCGCGTTGCGCTGGTCCGTGCGGTGTACCCAGGCCACCGCCTCGGCGTGGGCCTTGCCGAACTGCTCGTGGCGGGCGACCAGTCGGCGGATGCGTTCGGTCTCGTCGAGGGCGCAGAACCAGACCTCGTCGAGCTGGGGGCGCACCCGGGCCCACGCGCCGGTGTCCAGCAGCAGGTAGTTGCCCTCGGTCACGACCAGCCGGGCCGTGGGCGGTACCGGCACGGCACCGGCGAGCGGTTGTTCGAGGTCGCGTTCGAAGCCCGGTGCGTAGACGATGTCGTCACTGCCCTCGCCGTCGTCCTCGCGCAGGCGGCGCAGCAGTGCCGCGTACCCGGCCGCGTCGAAGGTGTCCGGCGCGCCCTTGCGGTCACGGCGGCCCAGGCGCTCCAGTTCCACGTCGGCGAGGTGGAAGCCGTCCATCGGGACATGGGCGACCCACGGCTCGCCGCTGCCGTTCAGCTCCCGCACCAGGCGTTCGGCCAGCGTCGTCTTGCCCGCGCCGGGCGACCCGGCGATACCGAGCAGCGCCCGCCGCCCGCCGGCGGTCAGCGCGCGGGCGCGGGCGAGGAGGTCGTCGAAGGTCAGGGGCATGCGACAGAGTGTGGCACCGGGGCCGGACCAGCAGGGAGGGCGGGGCGGCGGGCCGAACGTGCCACAGTGCGCCCTCCATGTGGCGTGCGCCACTCGCTGCCGACCCGGATGCGGGGAACCGTGTCTTCATGACGGAGATGACGGAGAAGACGGAACTCGGCCTTCCGCGGGGGATCCAGGCCTGTCTGTTCGACCTCGACGGCGTCGTCACCCGGACGGCCGTGGTGCACGCCGCGGCCTGGAAGGAGACGTTCGACGCGTTCCTGCGCGGGCGCGAGGGCGAGCGGTTCCGGCCGTTCGACGCCGTCACCGACTACGACGAGTACGTCGACGGACGCCCCCGCGCCGACGGCGTGCGCACCTTCCTCGCCTCCCGCGGCATCGAACTGCCCGAGGGCGAACCCGGCGACCCACCGGACGCCGAGACCGTCCACGGCCTCGGCAACCGCAAGAACGAGCTGCTGCTGGAGCGCATCCGGTCCGGCGGTGTCGAGGCCTACGACAGCACCCTGCGCTATCTCCATGCCGTCCGCGCCCGCGGGCTGCGCACCGCGATCGTCTCCTCCAGCGCCAACTGCCGTGACGTACTGCGCGCGATCGACGCCGAGGACCTGTTCGACGTCCGGATCGACGGCGTGGTGGCCGCCGAGCGCGGGCTGCCCGGCAAGCCCCGCCCGGACACGTTCCTCGCCGCCGCCCGAGACCTGGGCGTGACGGCGAAGGAGGCGGCCGTGTTCGAGGACGCGCTCGCCGGGATGGACGCCGGCCGCGCCGGCGGCTTCGGGTACGTCGTGGGCGTCGACCGCGTGGGGCAGTCCGAGGCGCTGTACGCGCACGGCGCGGACGTCGTCGTCGAGGACCTGGCGGAGCTGGGGGACGCCGGGTGATCGCGCAGCGGTCGTACGCCGTCGAACCGTGGACCGTCCGCGAGACCGACCTCAAGCTGGACGTCCTCGCCCAGAGCGAGTCGGTGTTCGCGCTGTCCAACGGGCACGTCGGCTGGCGCGGCAACCTCGACGAGGGCGAACCGCACGGCCTGCCCGGCTCCTACCTCAACGGGGTGCACGAACTGCACCCGCTGCCGTACGCCGAAGCGGGCTACGGCTATCCGGAGTCCGGCCAGACCGTCATCAACGTCACCAACGGCAAGGTGCTGCGGCTGCTCGTCGACGACGAGCCGTTCGACCTGCGCTACGGCCGGCTCGTCGCCCACGAGCGCACCCTCGACCTGCGCCGGGGCGTCCTGGAACGGGTCTGCGAGTGGACCTCCCCGGCCGGTTCCACGGTCCGCGTCCGCTCCACCCGGCTGGTCTCGCTCACCCAGCGGGCCATCGCCGCCGTGGCCTACGAGGTGGAGCCCGTCGACAGCCGCACCCGGGTGGTCATCCAGTCGGAGCTGGTCGCCAACGAGAGCCTGCCCGAGCCGAACGGCGACCCGCGCGCCGCCCGGGCGCTGAAGTCGCCGCTGGAGCCCGAGGAGGACTTCGCCTCTGGCACCCGGCTGCGGCTGGTGCACCGCACCCGGCGCAGCGGACTGCGCGTCGCCGTCGCCGCCGACCACACCGTCAGCGGCCCGGAGCGCACCACGACCTCCGCCGAGAGCAACGTGGACGTGGCCCGGCTGACCGTCACCTCCGTGCTGGAGCCCGGACAGCGGCTGCGGGTGGAGAAACTGGTCGCCCACGGCTGGTCCGGCGCCCGCTCCCGGCCCGCGATGAGCGACCAGGTCGAGGCGGCGCTGGCCGCCGCCGCGCACAGCGGATTCGACGGCCTGCTGCGCGACCAGCGGGCCTACCTGGACGACTTCTGGGCGCGCGCCGACGTCGAGGTCGACGGCGACGAGGAGATCCAGCAGGCCGTCCGCTTCGCGCTCTTCCACGTCCTCCAGGCGGGCGCCCGCGCCGAGGGCCGCGCGATCCCCGCGAAGGGCCTGACCGGCTCCGGATACGACGGTCACGCCTTCTGGGACACCGAGATGTTCGTGCTGCCGCTGCTCACCTACACCGCGCCGGAGGCGGTCGCCGAGGCGCTGCGCTGGCGGCAGAGCACCCTGCCCGCCGCCCGGGAGCGCGCCGCCCAGCTCGGCCTGTCCGGCGCCGCCTTCCCCTGGCGGACCATCGAGGGCTCGGAGTGCTCGGCGTACTGGCCCGCCGGGACCGCCGCGTTCCACGTCAACGCCGGCATAGCCGACGCCGTGACCCGCTACACCGCGGCGACCGGCGACACCGCCTTCGAACGGGACACCGGCGTGGAACTGCTGGTGGAGACGGCCCGCCTGTGGCGCTCCCTCGGCCACCACGACCACGAGGGCGTCTTCCACATCGACGGCGTCACCGGACCCGACGAGTACAGCGCGATCGTCGACGACAACGTGTACACCAACCTGATGGCCCGGCAGAACCTGCTGGCCGCCGCCGAGGCCGTACGCCGCCACCCCGAGCAGGCCGAGCGGCTCGGCGTCGACGACGAGGAGAGCGCCGCCTGGCGGGACGCCGCCGAGGCCATGCACGTGCCGTACAACCGCGAACTCGGCGTGCACGAGCAGCACGCGGGCTTCACCCGCCACCAGCGCTGGGACTTCACCGCCACCGGCCCCGACCGGTACCCCCTGCTGCTGCACTTCCCGTACTTCGACCTCTACCGCAAACAGGTCGTCAAACAGGCCGACCTGGTGCTCGCCATGTACACCTGCGACAGCCACTTCGACGAGGAGCAGATCGCCCGCAACTTCGCCTACTACGAGCCGCTGACCGTCCGCGACTCCTCCCTCTCCGCATGCGTCCAGGCCGTCGTCGCGGCCCGGTCGGGCCATCTGCGGCTCGCCTACGACTACACGGCCGAGGCCGCCCTGATGGACCTGGCCGACCTGGAGCACAACACCCGCGACGGACTGCACATCGCCTCGCTGGCGGGCACCTGGATGGCCCTGGTGGCCGGCTTCGGCGGGATGCGGCGGGACGGCCACACCCTCGACTTCGCCCCGCGGCTGCCCGAGCGGTTCAGCCGTCTGGCGTTCTCCCTGCAGATCCTCGGCAGGCGACTGCGGGTGGAGATCACCCAGGAGAAGACCGTCTACACCCTGCTCTCCGGCCCGCCCCTCAGGATCGGCCACCACGGTGAACCGGTGACGGTGAGCACCGACGGCCCGGCCGTCCGCGCGGTCCCCGCGACCCCCGACCGCCCCGCCCCGGAGCAGCCCCCGCACCGGCGCCCCAACGCGCGCTGAATCTCCGGGGCGCGCCGACGCTCCGGGTGCGCCGACCCTCCGGCATGCTCCGATGCTCCGAGCGAGCGGCTGCCCGGAGGCCGGCCGCGTCCGGCGCGCTGCAACCTCGGACGATATGGGTTAGTTTGTCCCTGTTTTTCTGGTGATCACCCGACGGCCCACGGACCGTGCGACCGTGCGGGCGTCAGAAACCGCCCCGCGAGCCGGTGGGGGGAGGGACAAGACGATGGCCGAGAGTGTGAGCGTCACCCGCGCGGGCGCCCTGCGCCTGGGCACGCCCAGCGCGATCGCGGTCGTGGCGGGCGCGTTCACCGCCACCCAACTCCTGCTGGTGCCCCCCGCCATGGGCCTCGGCTGGGACGAGATCGTCTACGTCAGCCAGGTCGGCGACCACGCCCCGCCCGCCTTCTTCAGCGCCCCCCGCGCCCGCGGCGTCACCGTGCTGGTCGCCCCCATCGCCTCCTGGTCGGCGTCGACCGCGCTGCTGCGGGTCTACCTCGCCGTCCTCTCCGGCCTCGCCCTCTACCTCGCCCTGCGCACCTGGCGCGGCCTGTTCCCGGCGCGCGTCCTGGCCACCGGCGGCGCCCTGTTCGCCACCCTGTGGGTGACGCTCTTCTACGCCCCGAGCGCCATGCCCAACTACTGGGTCGCCGTCGGTGGACTGTTCTGCGTCGGCTGCTTCCTGCGCGCCCGCGCCGGCGACCGCGACCGGGCCGCCCTGGTGGGTATCGGGGCGAGCGCCGCGCTGATGGCGCTGATGCGGCCCACCGACGCCGTCTACGTGACCGCCCCCCTCCTCGTGCTCGCCCTCGCCGGACGCCGGTGGCGACCGCTCGCCGTGCTCGTCGCGGGCCTCGCCGCCGGAGGCGCCCAGTGGATCGTCGAGGCCTACCTCAGCCACGGCGGCCTGGCCCAGCGGCTCGCCGACGCCTCCCGCATCCAGGGCGGGCTCGGCTGGCACTTCGCCGTCGACGACCAACTGCGCGGCCTGATCGGCCGCACCCTGTGCCGGCCCTGCACCGGCCCGCTGCCCAACCCGGCCGTATACCTGTGGTGGTTCGCACTGTGGGCGCTGGCCGCCGTCGCCGTGGTGATCGCCGTCCGCGCCCGGCGGCCCCTGCCGACCGTGTTGCCGCTCGCCTGCGCCGTCACGGCCGCCGTGCCCTACCTGTTCATGATCGGCTACGCGGCCCCCCGCTTCCTGCTGCCCGCCTACGCGCTGGCCGCGATCCCCGTCGCCGACGCCCTGTGGCGCCTGGTCACCACCCCGCGGGGCGACTGGCGGCCGGCGGTCGCGGCGGTCGTCGCACTCGGCCTGGCCGGGCATCTCGCCGTGCAGTGGGCGATCCTGGACCGCACCGTCCAGCGCACCGTCGACGACCGCCGCGCCTGGGCGCGCACCGCCGGGGAACTGCACCGGCTCGGTGTCCGCCCCCCCTGCCTGCTCACCGGCCACACCGCCATCCCGCTCGCCTACTACACCGGCTGCTCCTCCGCCGCGACCGGCGGCAACAACGCCAACATCACCGTGCCCGCGATCCTGGACGCCACCCGCCGCATCCCGGTCGCCGCGCTCGGCACGTCGAGCGGCGCGCCGCCGTCGTACGCCCGCTCCTGGGCGCCGTACCGGTTCGACCGGCTCCACCTCTACCTCGCCCCGGCGCCCCGCGAGGGCGGGCACGCGTGACCCCACAGGCGCCCGCCGCGGCGTCCACTCGCCGCCGGACGTACTGGCAGACCCTGCTCGCCCTGACCGTGCTGATCGCCGCCGGGTGCCTGGCCCACTGGCACTGGGCGGTGCTGGCGAGCGGCGCCGGGCGGCTCGCCGTCGCCGACCACGGATGGCTGCTGGTGGGCGCCACCGCCGTCACGGCGACCTGGGTGTGCTCGGCGCTCGCCCAGCAGGGCGCGGTGACGCGCGGTCTGCCCGCCGGGCGGCTCGTCGCCACGCAGTTCGCCGCCTCCGCCGCCAACCAGGTGCTGCCCGCGGGGCTCGGCGCGGGCGCCGTGAACCTCCGCTTCCTGATGCGCTGCGGCCTCCCGGCGGCCGGCGCGGCGACCGCGTACGCGGTCAAGGCGACAGCGGGGGCGGTGATCCGCGGCGTGCTCATCACCCTTCTCGCGCTGGCCTGTCCCGGGGCCCTCCGGTTACCGCAGGCCTCCGGCGGCGCGCTCGTCCTCGTCCTCGCCGGGGTGCCGGCCCTGCTGCTGGCCGCCGCGCGGCTGTGGCCGCGCTGCCGCCGGGCGATGGCCGCCGTGCTCACGGACGTACGGGCGGTGCACGCCCGGCCGCACCGGGTGGCGGCCCTGTGGGGCGGATCGCTGGCCTTCGTCGTGCTGCACGCCGTCGCGCTGATCGCCGTCACCCAGGCCGTCGCCCTGCCCCTGCCGCCCGCCCGGGTCGCCCTCGTCTACCTCGCCGCCAGCGGCGCCGCCGCCCTCCTGCCCACCCCCGGCGGCCTCGGCTCGCTCGACGCGGCGCTCGCCCTCGCCCTGGTCGCCGCCGGCGCCCCGGCCGCCGCGGCGGCCTCCGCCGTGCTCGGCTACCGGCTGCTGACCGTCTGGCTGCCGCTGCTCCCCGGCCTGCTGGTGCTCGCGGTGCTGGTGCGGCGCCGGGCCCTGTGAGGAGAACAGGTGTTTCCCGGCTGTCCGCCGCTGGTAGGAGTCCGGTTGTCGGGCGGAGGGCGTGGGCGAGGGGGAGTGGCATGGCGTACGACGCGACGGAGGCGGGCCGCCTGGGGGCGGAGTTCTTCACCCCGGGGACCGCGTCCTTCACCGAGTTCCTGGCGGCCCACCGCCCCCGACTCCTGCCGACCCGCAGCCCGTTGCCCGACGGCGTACGCGCCGCCCCCGGCACCGCGCCGCACGGCACCACCGTGCTCGCCCTCGCCTACCGCGACGGTGTGCTGATCGCCGGCGACCGCAGGGCCACCATGGGCAACCTGATAGCCCAGCGCGACCTGGAGAAGGTCCACCCCGCCGACGACCACACCGCGGTCGCCTTCGCGGGCACGGTCGGCCTCGCCCTCGACATGGTGAAGCTCTACCAGGTCGAGCTGACCCACTTCGAGAAGATCGAGGGCACGCCGATGAGCCTCGCCGCCAAGGCGAGGCGGCTGTCCGGGATGCTCCGGGACAACCTCGGCCAGGCCATGCAGGGTCTCGCCGTCGTCCCGCTGCTCGCGGGCTACGAGGACGGACGCGGGCGCATCTTCGGCTTCGACGTCGCCGGCGGCACCTACGAGAAGACCGGCTTCCACGCCGAGGGCTCCGGCTCGCCGTTCGCCCGGGGAGCGCTGAAGAAGCTCCACCGGCCCGGCATGACCCGCCGCGAGGCCGCCCTCGCCGCGCTCCACGCGCTGTGGGACGCGGCTGATGACGACTCGGCGACCGGCGGACCGGACATCGGCCGCCGGATCTTCCCCGTCCTCTCCGTCATCACCGAGGACGGCTTCGAGCGGCTGCCCGAGGCGGAGACGGAGGAGCTGAGCCGGGAGATGACCGAGCAGCGCCGCATCCGCCCGGACGGGCCGAACGCCACTCCCTGACGGTCGGGTCATGGGGGCCGGTGAGTGGTCGGTCGTGTGGGTCTCCGGCAAACCAGCAGGTTGGAGGCCGCGGGATCGGGAAACGCGGAGAGGACGACCACCGAGGTCGACGAGCCGAGCCCCGACACGACAGGGAGGACGTCATGGGCGAGACGGACCGCACGCGACCCGAACCGATGGCGGACGACGCCTACCAGCCCACCGGCACCAACGAGGAGCAGGAGGACGCCGCACCGCTCGACATGCAGGACGCGGTCGACGAGCGGACGTACGACGACATCCTCGACGAGGGCTACTCCCCGCCGGAGAAGCCGCTCGGTGTCACCAAGCACGGCATCACGGCGGCCGAGCAGCACGACGGCGAGAGCCTCGACCAGCGGCTCGCCCAGGAAGTGCCGGACGCCCAGGAGGTCGCCGGGGATGACATCGGGGACCTGCCGGGAGGCGAGGGCGAACCGGTCGACCCCGAGGCGGGCGGCGCCCGCGCCGGACGTCTGGTCGCCCCGGACGAGGGCGCCCGCACCGACACCACGAGGGAAGAGGTCGCCCAGGACGTGGGTATCGACGGGGGCGCCGCGGGCGCCGAGGAGGCCGCGATGCACATCACCGACGACGACATGACGTCACCGGTGGAGGAGGAAACCCCCTGACGCGGACGGACGGGCCCGCGTCAGGGGGAGGAGTGTGCCGGGCGGCCGGCTCAAGGCAGCAGCTTGTCGAGGGCCGCCGGCCCCTCCTGGGCCAGCTTGCGCTTGGCCCATTCCAGGTTGCGGGGGGTGAGGTCCTTGCCGGAGGCCAGGACCAGGTCCTCCGGCGACACGTCGGTGCCGGTGCGGGCGTGGAGCAGGCTGTCCGGGGTGGCGCGGTCCTGAGACGGCCGGGACGCGCCGGAATGTGACGTCGACATGATCTCCGCTCCTCGATCCGGTTCGTTGTTTCGGCCCCGGTGCTGGCAACGGGTCTGATAACACCATTCACCCAGGGAGCGCGCAGTGCATCCGGAAGCGCCCGGGGCACGCCTTCCGCAAGCGCTGGAGCACAGACTCCGGTCGCATGCTCCCGTTGCGGCAGGGGTACCGCCGCGGGGCCGGACGTAACCTCTCGCTTCGGCCCGCGGGGTGTTGTCAGTGGCGGGTGCCATGCTGTGCGTGACGGTCATCGACGCCGAGTGACGAGGGGGCGGGCGTGGGGTTCCAGGGCGAGATCTGGCAGGTGCGCAGTGGGGACGATCGGGTCGGGGAGATCCTGATCGACGACGCGGACTTCCCCTGGCTGTCGGGCGGATTCACGCCCGGCCCGGCGTACGACGACACCCTCCGTGATCTGTTCGCCTGCGAGCTGGAGCTGGTCGAGCGACTCGCGGAGCGGGACGAGGACGCGCTGGTGGACGCGTGGGAGAAGGTCTACGACGAAATACGCGGACGGGTGTCGCTGTGCTCACCGGACGGCCCGGTGCCCGAGTTCCTCCTGCACATCGAGGACGGCCATGGTTCCGGTGGAGCGACGAGCCGTTCGAGGAACTCGAGGAGTCCGCGGCCTGACCCGAGCGGCCGGCCGGCTCAGGATCGCCGCAGCAGTGCCTCCGCCTCGGCCAGGATCTCCGTGACGCGCAGGCCGAACGCGGCGTCGCACGGGTGAGGGCGGCCGGTCGCGGCGGAGTCGCGCAGGGCGTCCGCGGCGCGGGTGAGGGCGGGGACGATCCCCTCGGAGCTGTCCGGGAGGACGGCGACGCCCGCCGTGCCCAGCAGCTCCACGGTGGCCCCCGCCGCCTCGGGCGGGGCGGTGAGGCTCAGCGTGAGGGTGCTGGACGCGCCGCCGGTGTGGGCGAGGACCAGGTGCACCGTGTCACCGGGGCCGGGTGCTGCCGCGATCACCCGGCGGGCGTCGCCGAGCACGGGCAGCAGCACGGACAGGGCGTGCGGACCGATGTCCCACAGAGCGCCCTTCTCCCGCCGCCACGGGGAGGCCGCGAAAGGGCTGTCCCCGACGGGGGCGCCGCCCGGCTCCGGGCTGAACAGCGCGGCGAGCCACTGGGCGCGGGCGGTGAACCAGCCGTCGGTGCCCGCCTGTTCGGTGATCCAGGCCTCGGTCTCGGCCTGGAAGCGGGTGGTGAAGAAGACCACCGAGGCCACCTCGGCCTGCCGGGCGGCCTCGGCCACCGCCCGGGCCCGCTCCGGCGTCACCGCGAGCGGCTTGTCCAGCAGCAGATGACGGCCCGCCCGCGCCGCCCGCACCGCCAGCTCGGCCTGCACATCCGGCGGCAGGGCCACGGCCACCGCGTCCACGTCGGCGAGCAGTGCGTCGACGTCGTCGTAGGCGCGTACTCCGTGCAGGTCCGCGAGTTCCTTCGCGGCGTCCGTGCGCCGGCCCCACACGCCCGCGAAGTCCAGTCCGTCGTGGCCGGCCAGGGCGGGGGCGTAGGCCATCCGTGCCCAGGGGCCGGTGCCGAGCAGTCCGATGCGCATACGTCACGCCTCCACGGTGTCGAACATCCTGCGACCGGCACCCCCGTGCCCGTCCGGCCGGCACCCGCGTGCCCGGCCGCACCGAGCCTGCCACACCAACCGGTGGCCCGCGCAAGCCGGTTGCCTGGGGAGGGCTGGCGGCGGTGGCCCGGGGGACGGGCAGGGGCCGGATCCGGTCGGCGTGGGCCACGAGGCCGGTGATTTTGCCGGTGCCCTCTGTCCCGTGCCGCCCCGACAGTGGGCGAGCCGTTCCGACGGCAGACCCCACACCCTCGCAGGCGCACGACAGAGAGGACGACTCGACGTGCAGCAGCATGCGCAGCACCACGCCGACTCCCCAGCCCCCCGCCGACGCCGCCGCACCGGCCGCCTGACCGGGCTCGCCGCCGCCACCGCGGCCCTGATCGGACTCGGCAACCTCAGCGGCACCGGCGCCCACGCCGCCGACAACCCCTACGAGCGCGGTCCGGCGCCGACCCAGGCGAGCATCGAGGCCCTGCGCGGCCCGTACGCCGTCTCGCAGACCTCCGTCTCCTCCCTGGCCGTCACCGGCTTCGGCGGCGGCACCATCTACTACCCGACGACCACCGCGGACGGCACCTTCGGCGCCGTGGCCATCTCGCCCGGGTTCACCGCCTACGAGTCCTCGATCGCCTGGCTGGGCCCGCGCCTGGCCTCCCAGGGCTTCGTGGTCTTCACCATCGACACCAACACCACGATGGACCAGCCGGACTCCCGCGGTGACCAGCTCCTCGCCGCGCTGGACTACCTCACCCAGCGCAGCTCCGTGCGCGGCCGGGTCGACGCCACCCGGCTCGGCGTGATGGGCCACTCGATGGGCGGCGGCGGCAGCCTCGAGGCCGCCAAGGACCGGCCCTCCCTCCAGGCCGCGATCCCGCTGACGCCGTGGAACCTGGACAAGACCTGGTCCGAGATCCGCACGCCCACCATGATCATCGGCGCCGACGGCGACACCATCGCCCCGGTCTCCAGCCACGCCGAGCCGTTCTACCAGAACCTGCCGTCGTCGCTGGACAAGGCGTACCTGGAGCTGAACAACGCCACGCACTTCACGCCCAACAGCAACGACACGACGATCGCGAAGTACAGCATCAGCTGGCTCAAGCGGTTCATCGACAACGACACCCGCTACGAGCAGTTCCTGTGCCCGCTGCCGCGGCCGAGCCTGACCATCGAGGAGTACCGGGGCAACTGCCCGCACACCTCCTGACCCCGCCGCCACCTCAGGGCACCACGGCGGTCGCGTACCTCACGCGGCCGCCGTGGCCGTATGGGATTTGTGGTCGTGGCGTTGTGCGCGCGCACGCGGCGCGGGCTCGCCGGTTGGGCGGCGGCACAGACGCCCGGCCGGACGCGGACGTCCGCCTTCCGCCTTCCGTTACTCGCGCGTAACGTCGCGGGAATGACCGGACAGACGACCGCCGTGCCGACGGCACCGCCGATCCACGGGCGGAGCGCGGAGCGGCACCTCCTGGCCGGGCTGGCGGACCGGCTGCGGACCGGCAGCACCGCGCTCGTCCTGACCGGCGAGCCCGGACTCGGCCGTACGACCCTCCTCGACGAGGCCGCCCGCGCCTTCCGGGCCGGACCGGTGCTGTACGTCCGCTGCGACGCGGCCGATCCCCGGCCGTACGGCGGTGTCCGCGCGCTCACCGCCGCCGCGGGACACGCGCCCGCCGACGCCCTGGACCCCGGGACCGCGCCCCGGACCCTGCTGGACGCCTTCCGCACCGCCGCCGGGGACGGCCCCCTCCTCGTGTGCCTGGACGACGCCCACCTCTGGGACGCCCCCTCGCGCACCGCCCTCGCCCACGCCGCCCGCCGTCTCCCCGGTGCCGACCGTGTCGGCATCCTCCTCACCGCCGTGGGACCCGGCCCGGCCGACCGGGACTTCGCCGGGCTGCCCGCCCTGCCGCTGCACCCGCTCCCCGCGTCGGCCGCCGCGGCGCTCCTCGACGAGGTGACCGGCGGCACCGTCGACCCCGCCCTCCGCGACGACCTGCTGGAAGAGGCCGAAGGCAACCCCGCGCTGCTGCTCGCGATGCTCCGCCGGCTCACCCCCGCGCACCTCTCCGGCAGCCAGGACCCGCCCCGGCCGCTCGCCGACGCCCGGACCCTGACCGGCGTCACGGGGGAGTGGCCCGCCGCCCCGACCCCCGCAGCCGCCGATCTGCTCCTGATCACGGCCGCAGCGTTACGGGGCACGGAGCACCCGGAGACGGACGCCGCCGTCGTCCGCGCCGCACAGGAACGCTTGTCGGCGCCCTCGGGGTTCCTCGCGTCGCTCGACGCCCTCCACGAACCGCTGGTCGTGCGCGGGGGCCACGGCCGGCCCGACGGCCTTGTCGTTCCGGATGCTTCGGCGCTTGCAGCCGCCCCGGCGTCTTCGGGGGCCGCGT
Source organism: Streptomyces sp. NPDC052773 (assembly GCF_044547145.1). Classification (NCBI taxonomy): domain Bacteria; kingdom Bacillati; phylum Actinomycetota; class Actinomycetes; order Kitasatosporales; family Streptomycetaceae; genus Streptomyces; species Streptomyces sp. NPDC052773. Next base: position 418,758 of record NZ_JBITZX010000004.1, read on the forward strand.
CTCTGCCCGACGGCTCAGTCCTCCGCGACGCCCCAGGTCTTCCCGAGGCGTGGCCGCTTCCCGAGGCCGCGGCCTCTTCCGACACGGCAGTGCCGTCCGATACCTCGGCCCTCACCGACGCCCCAGCGCCTCACGAAGCCTCACCGTCACCGCTCCACGACACCCTGCTCCCCTCCGACGGCCGCCTCCGCTTCGCGAGCCCATTGGCCCGTAGAGCCGTCTACGCCAGAGCCGACCCCGACCGCCGTCGCGCGGCGCACCACGCCCTCGCCCACGTCCTGCGCGCGCAGGGGCAGGAACTGCCCGCCCTGCTGCACGAGGCCTGGGCCACCACCGCACCGGCCCCCGCGCGAGCGGCCCAGCTCGCTACGGCCGCGGCCACCGCGCCCTCGCACCGGCTGCGCGCCACGGCCCTCACACGCGCCGCGGAACTCACCCCACCCGGCCTCGCGCGCCGCGAACGGTACACGGCCGCCGCGGAACAGGAACTGCTCGCCGGCCGCCCTCGCCACGCCTTGCGCCTCCTCGCCGAGGGCGCCCACTGTCCGGTGCCCGACGTGGTCGGTGGCTTGGCGTCCGGCCTGGAGGGCGGCCCGGTGGCGGGCCTGGTCCGTGGCTCGGCGTCCGGCCTGGAGGGCGGCCCGACGCCGGAACTGGTCGGTGGCTTGGCGTCCGGCCTGGAGGGCGGTCCGGCGCCGGACCTGGTCCGTGGCTCGGCGTCCGACGCGGCGGGCGGGGCGTCGCCCGACCTGGTCTGCGGCCCGGCGCCGAACCCGGTGCGCGGCTCGGCGCCCGACCTGGTCTGCGGCTCGACGCCGGACCCGGTCCAAGGCCCCGCACCCGCCCCGGTCGCCGGCCGCGCACCTGACCCGGTCCCCGGCCCCGCACTCGACTCGGCCCCCGGCCCTGCACCCGCCCCGGCCCGTGGCCCTGCACCCGTCCCGGTCGCCGGCCGCGCACCTGACCCGGTCGCCGGCCCCGCACCCGACCCAGTCCGTGGCCCTGCATCCGCCCCGGCCCGTGGCCCTGCATCCGCCCTGGTCCGTGGCCCTGCATCCGCCCCGGCCCGTGGCCCTGCACCCGACCCGGTCGCCGGCCGCGCACCTGACGCGGTCCCCGGCCCCGCACTCGACTCGGCCCGCGGCCCCGCACCCGACCCGGCCCGCGGCGCCGCACCCGCCCCGGCCCTCGGCCCCGCACCCGACCTGCTCCGCGGCCGCGCCGAGCTGGTCCGCGGGCTCGCCGAGCTCCGGGACGGCCCCGTCGCCGACGCCCGCGCGTCGCTGCTGTCCGCCGCCTCCCTGCTGTCCGCCGCCGCTCAGCTCGCCCCCGCCGCGCCGACCCTGGCGGCGACCGCTCACCTCGCCCCCGCCGCGCCGACCCAAGCGGCGACCGCCCACTTCGACCCCGCCGGGCCGGTCCACGCCGCGTCAGCCGCTCACCTCGCCCCCGCCGCGCCGGCCCAGGCGGCGACCGCCGCGCTCGCCGCCGTCGACGCGGCCTGGGCGACCGGTGATCTGGCGGCTCTGCGGGAGGCGCTGGGAGGTGCGGGCCACGGCACGGACGACTACCGCTTCGGCCTGGCCGCTCTCCTCGACGGACGTCTCGACCTGGCCACCGCGCCTCTTCGCCGCGTCGTGGACCGGGCCCGTACCGCCGGGGAACCGGAGGACCTGCTGCGGTCCGCTGCCGCCGCGCTGGTCCTGGGGGACATGCCGGCGGCGGCCGGGACGGGCGCGCGGGCGCTGGCGGCGGCGCGGGTCCGGGGTTCCGCCGCGCTCGTCCCGCAGGCCCTGGAGTACCTGGCCTACGCGGAACTGCGCGCCGGCCGGCACGCCCAGGCCCGGACGCACGCCGAGGAAGGGCTGCGGGCCGCGCTGCGCGCCGGTCAGCGCAACACCGCGGCCCACCATCACGCCGTACTCGCCCTGGCGGCGTCCATCGAGGGCGAGAGCGACACCGTCGACGGGCACGTGCGCGCCGCCCTGGCGACGGCCCGCGCGCACGGGCTGGCGCAGCCGGCCACCCTCGCCCAGTGGGCGGCGGCCCGCGCCGACCTGGGCCGCGGCCGTCCCCTGGAGGCGGCGGACCGGCTCGGCCCGCTGGTGTGCCCGGGGCCCCGGCGCGGCCACTTCGCGGTGTGGATGCTGGCCGTCCCCTGCTTCGTCGAGGCCGCCGTACACGCCGGCCGCGCCGAGGACGCCCGGCGCGTCGTGGCGGACTTCGCCTTCTGGGCCGGTTTCGGCGCCGACCCGCAGGCCCCCGCCCAGCTGCTGCGCTGCCACGCGCTGCTGGCCCCGCCGGACCGGGCCGGCGAGCTGTACGTACGGGCCCTGGCGCTGCACGAACAGGCGGGCGGCGAATTCGAACGGGCCCGCACCGAGCTGCTGTACGGCAAGTGGCTGCGCCGGCGCCGCCGGCCGCGCGAGGCCCGTGACCGGCTCGGCGCCGCGCTGGTCGGCTTCGACCGCTGCGGCGCCCACGTCTGGGCCGAGCAGGCGCGCGCCGAGCTGCGGGCGAACGGGGCGGCGGCGCCCGGTCCGGCGCCGGGCGGGCCCGTGGCGGGCCCGGGCGCGCTGGCCCGGCTGACCCCGCAGCAGTGGCGGATCGCCCGGTACGTCGCCCAGGGCGCCACCAACCGGGAAGTGGCCCGGAGCCTGTCCGTCAGCACCCGCACCGTCGACTATCACCTCCGCAATGTGTTCGCCGCCCTCGGTGTACGGTCCCGGGTGGAACTGGCCCGCCTGGTCGAACGGGCCGAAAAGACCCGTGCACAGCTCTAGGGACCGACCGGACGGTATGTCATCCTTCCGGGCAGGACGAGTCAGGCGGTCGCCACCGCACGGGTCAGGGGGAACCGGCCCGGCACCCGGCACCGCCGCGAAGCCCGACCCTGGGGGAGGACCGCGATGCACCCTGCCGTACGGACCCGAACGGCGGCGCCCCGCCCGGCCGTGACCGCCGCGCCGCAGCCGCGCACCCGGCGCGTCCGGTCGCTGATCGACGCGGAGGCCATCCGCGTCCTGCACCGCGCCGCGCGCGTGCTGATGGACGACCTGGCCGACCTGACCGACCGGCTGCTGGCCGTCGTCCAGGACCAGGAACCCGCCTACCGGGCCGCCGTGGAGAGCGACCCCGTCGGCGTCTGGCAGGAGATACACCGCTCGCTGCGGCACAGCGTGGCCTCGCTGCTCGACCCGCGCGGCGCCCGCGACGGCGCGCGCCGCTGCTCCTGGCGGATCGGCGCCACCCGCGCCGAGCAGGGCCTGCCGCTGGACGCCGTACTGCACGCGTTCCGGCTCGGCGGGTCCCTGGTGTGGCAGGGGCTGGTCGAGGAGACCTCGCGGCGGGCGCCCGAGGACGTCCGGCTGCTCGTCCACGTCGCGGCCGACGTGTGGAACTTCGTCGACGAGCACTGCACGATCGTCACCGACGCCTACCGGCAGGTCGAACGGCAGCTGACCTGGCGGCGTGAGAACCAGGTCCGGCTGCTGGCCGCCGCCCTCCTCGACGGCACCAGCCGGATCGCCGACCTGCCCGACACCGCGCGGGCCCTGGAGATGCCGGAGCACGGCCGGTACGTGGTGGTCGCGGTCGCCGACGGCGGCCTCGGCGGTGCCCGGGGCGCGGCCGTCGTCCGGGGCGGGGCGCGCGTCCACTGGCACGCGGGCGTCGACGTGGACTACGGCATCGTCCTGCTCGGCGACCGCCATGGTGACGGCGGTGACGGTGACGACGGCGGTCTCCCCGAGCCGACGGGCGACGCGGGCGCCAGGATCGGCGTCAGCGGCGCCGTCGACGGACTGGCCTCCGTCGGCGAGGCCCGCAGACTCGCCGACACCGCGCTGCGGATGTGCCCCGCGGAAGGCGGCACCATCCGGCTCGCCGAGCACCTGCCCGCGGCCCTCGTCGTGTCGTCCCCCGAACTCGGCACCACCCTCGCCGACCGCGTCCTCGGCCCGCTGGACCGGGTGGAGCCCGCCGACCGCGAGATCCTGCTGGACACCCTGACCACCTGGCTGGCCTGCGACGGCTCCGCGCAACGGGCGGGCGAGCGCCTGTACTGCCACCGCAACACCGTCCTGAACCGCCTGCGCCGCTTCGAGCAGCTCACCGGACGCTGCCTGGCCCGCCCCTCCGACCTCGTCGAGATCAGCCTGGCGCTGACGGCGCGCCGCCTGCTCCGCGGCTGACCCCGCCGCGCCGCACCGAGGGCCGGGCCCCGCCGCCGCTGCCACGCGCCGGAGCCCGGCCCTTCACGTGTGCCGGAACCCCCCCGTCCCCCTGGGCATCCGCACAACCCGAAGGCCCCCCGGCTGGGACCGCGCACCCACCACCCCGATAACCCTGTACCGGCCTGCGGCGCCCGTGCTGTCGTGAGCTCCCCTTCCCCCGAACACCCGTGCCCGCGCGGCACGGGTCCGAGGAGCCGCGATGCCTGAAAGCCCACCGGGCGACGAGCCCGCGCTGCACGTCGAGGATCTCGACGTGACGTACGGCCGTGCCCTGTCCGCACTCCGCTCGGTGTCCCTGACCGTCCCGCACGGCGGCGTCGTCGCGCTGCTGGGCGCCAACGGCGCCGGGAAGACCACCCTGCTGCGGGCGGTCTCCGGCACCCTGCGCCTGCACCGCGGAACGGTCACGGCCGGCCGGATCCGCTACGGCGACACCGGACTCGACGGCCGGGACCCCGTCGCCGCCGTGCGCGCCGGAGTGGTCCAGGTCCCCGAGGGCAGGCGGGTGTTCGCCGGTCTGACGGTCGACGAGAACCTGCGCACCGGCGGGCTCGGCCTCGGCCGCCGCAGCCCCGCCCTGGTCCGCGAGTCCCGCGACCGCGTCTTCGCGCTCTTCCCCCGGCTCGCCGAGCGCACCGGACAGGCCGCCGGACTGCTCTCCGGCGGCGAACAGCAGATGCTCGCCATCGGCCGCGCCCTGATGGCCGCCCCGCGCCTGCTCCTGCTCGACGAGCCCTCCCTCGGCCTCGCTCCGCTGATGGTGAACCGGATCGCCGACGTGATCCGCGAGATCAACGCCCAGGGCACCGCCGTGCTGCTGGTCGAGCAGAACGCCGGCATGGCGCTGTCGCTGGCCCGCCACGCGTACGTCCTGGAGGTCGGCGAGGTCCGCCTGTCCGGCCCCGCCGACGAACTCGCCCGCACCGACGCCGTACGCCGCCTCTACCTCGGCGAGGCCGACGACGACAGCGACCACGGCAGCGACCACGACAGCGCGTCCGCACACGGTCAGGGGGCCGCGTGAGCGACCGCACCACACCGCCCCCCGAGCTGGCCGTCCAGGGCGTCACCGTCCGGTTCGCCGGTCTCACCGCGCTCGACGCCGTCTCCTTCACCGTGGCCCCCGGCTCGGTGCACGCGGTGATCGGGCCCAACGGGGCGGGCAAGTCCACCTGTTTCAACGTCCTGTCCGGCCTCACCCGCCCCGCGTCCGGCACCGTCCGGCTCGGCACCACCGAGCTGACCCGGCTCGCCCCGCACCGCATCGCCCGCCTCGGCGTGGCCCGCACCTTCCAGAACATCGTCACCACCGAGGGAACCGTCGCCGACAACCTGATGCTCGGCCGCCACGCCCTCACCCGCGCGGGCTTCGCCGCCAGCGCCCTGCGCCTGCCCGGCGCCGTACGCGAACAGCGCGCGCACCGGGACCGCGCCCGCGAGATCGCCGAACTCACCGGACTCGGCGACCTCTTCGACACCCCGGTCGCGGTGCTGTCCTACGGCGACCGCAAGCGCGTCGAGTTCGCCCGCGCCCTGTGCCTGGAGCCGCGTGTGCTGCTCCTCGACGAACCGGTGGCCGGCATGAACGGCGCCGAACGCGCCCGCACCGCCGAAATCATCCACGACGTCCGCGAGCGACTGGGCCTGTCCGTCGTCCTCGTGGAGCACGACATGGGGCTCGTCATGCGCCTCGCCGACGAGGTCACCGTCCTCGACTTCGGCCGCGCCATCGCCCACGGCACCCCCGAGGAGGTGCGGCGCGACCCCGAGGTGCTGCGCGCCTACCTCGGCACCGACCAGACGGGGGAGGACGCGGCATGACCGGCTTCCTGGACCACCTGCTCAACGGCCTCGCGCTCGGCGCGGTCTACGCCCTGGTCGCCCTCGGCTTCGTCGTGATCTTCAAGGCGTCCGGGGTGCTCAACTTCGCCCACGGCTCCCTGCTGCTGCTCGGCGGCTACCTCACCGCCGTGCTCCACGACGACCTCGGCTTCGCCGGCGCCCTCGCCGCGGCCGTCCTGGTCACCGCGCTCGTGGCGGGCGCCATGGACCGGCTGCTGCTGCGCGGCGGCGACCGGGACCCGAAGGCCGCGCACGTGCAGACCATCGTCACCATCGGCGTCGACATCGTCCTGGTCACCGACCTCGCCCGGCGCATCGGCGGCGATCTCCTCACCACCGGCGATCCCTGGGGCGACGCGGTCACCGAGATCGGCCCGGTGACCGTCGCCGACAGCCGCCTCGCCGCGATCGCCGTGTCCGCCGTCGTCATCGGCGGGGTGTTCGCCCTCTTCCGGTACACCGCGTGGGGCCTGTCCCTGCGCGCGGCCTCGGAGGACCTGGAGGCCGCGGCCCTGATGGGCGTACGCCTCTCCCGGGTGCGCGTGCTCGCCTGGTGCCTGGCCGGAGCGCTCGCCGCGCTCGCCGCCGTGTTCCTCGCCGCCTTCCCGGCCCCCGGCCTGGAACGCACCACCGGGCAGATCGCCCTGAAGGCCTTTCCCGCCGCGATCCTCGGCGGCATGGCCTCCCCGCCCGGCGCCCTCGCCGGCAGCCTGCTCATCGGCCTGACCGAGGCCCTGGTCGCCGGCTACCAGTCCGAACTGCACGTCCTCGGCGAGGGCTTCGGCGACGTCGCCCCCTACGCCGTGATGGTGCTCGTCCTCCTCGTACGGCCCACCGGGCTGTTCGGCGGGAAGGGAGCGGTCCGTGTCTGACCTCCTCAAGCGCGGCAGGTTCCTGCTGCCGGTGCTGCTCCTCGCCGCCCTGCCGTTCTATCTGGACGCCTTCTGGCTGCGGATCGGCCTGTTCGCCATGGCGGCGGCCATCGGCGCGGTCGGCCTCGGCCTGCTGGCCGGGACGGCGGGCCAGCTCTCCCTCGGCCACGCCTTCTTCCTCGCCGTCGGCGCCTACGGCTACGCCTGGCTGGCCGGCGAACCCGGCCCCGGCCTGCCGCCCGCGCTCGCCCTCGTCCTCGCGGTCCTCCTCGCCGGAGCGGCGGGCGGCCTGTTCAGCCCCGTCGCCGGCCGCGTCAAGGGCATCTACCTCGGCGTCGCCACCCTCGCCCTGGTCTTCCTCGGCCACCACGTCCTGCTCACCGCGGACTCCGTCACCGGCGGCTTCAACGGCCGCTCGGTCCCGCCGCTCACCCTCGGCGGCTTCACCTTCGCCGACACCGACCCCGAACTGGTCGTGCTCGGCGTGCCGTTCGGCGCCGAGGAACGCCTGTGGTACCTGGGCCTCGCCCTGTTCGCGCTGACCTGGTTCACCGCCCGCGGCATCCTGCGCGGACGCCCCGGCCGCGCCCTGGTCGCCGTACGCGACAGCGAGACCGCCGCCGCCGTCATGGGCGTCGACGTGGCCCGCTACCGCTCGGCCGCCTTCGTCGTCTCCTCGATGTACGCGGGCCTCGCCGGAGCGCTGCTGGCCCTCGGCTTCCGCCGGATCGTCCCCGACTACTTCGGGCTCGTCCTCTCCGTCGACTACCTCGCCATGATCGTCATCGGCGGGCTCGGCTCGGTCGCCGGAGCCACCGCCGGCGCCGTCTTCGTCACCGCCCTGCCGCTGCTGATGACCCGGTACGCCGACCATCTGCCGCTGGTCACCCCGCCCGGCAGCGCCGAGGGAGCCGTCGGCCCGACCGAGGCCGCCCGCTACCTCTACGGCGCCGCCATCGTCCTCATCCTCCTGTACGCCCCCGACGGCCTGCACGGACTCGCCCGCCGGCTGCGCGCCCGCGTCGCGAGCCGCCGTACGAAAGCCGCACCCGCGACCCTCCCGTCCGCCTCACCCGCACGACCCAAGGAGCACACCCCGTGAACACCACCGGCACCACCAGAACCCTCATCGCCACGGCCCTCGCGGCACTCCTGATCGCGGGCTGCAGCTCCAAGGCGGAGAGCGACAAGCCCGGGGACGCCGCCGACGGCGTCAAGACCGGCCCCGGCGTCACCGACGACCGCATCCGGCTGGGCGCCCTGACCGACCTCACCGGCCCCTACGCCACCCTCGGCAAGAGCATCGTCCAGGCCCAGAAGATGTGGGCCGACGAGACCAACGCGGCCGGCGGCATCTGCGGCCGCAAGGTGGAGATCGTCGTCGAGGACCACGGCTACGACGTGCAGAAGGCCGTCACCGCCTACGCCGACCTCTCCTCCGACGTCGTCGCCCTGCCCCAGGTCATCGGCTCCCCGGTGGTCGCAGCCCTCATCGACGACATCGAACGCGACAACCTGCTGACGTTCCCGCAGGCCTGGGCCGCCTCCCTGCTCGGCAAGGACCCCGTGCAGGTCCTCGGCACCACGTACGACGTCGACATGATCGCCGCGGTCGACTTCCTCACCCGCACCAAGGGCCTGAAGAAGGGCGACACCATCGGCCACGTCTACTTCGAGGGCGACTACGGCGCCAACGCCCTGGAAGGCTCCACCTGGGCCGCGAAGCGCGCGGGCCTGAAGATCGTCGACCAGAAGATCAAGGCCACCGACACCGATCTGTCCGCCCAGGTCTCCGCGTTGCGCGAGGCCGGGGTGAAGGCCGTGCTGATCAGCGCGGGCCCCGCCCAGACGGCGTCCCTCGCCGGTGTCGCCGCCTCGCGCGGTCTCCGGGTCCCCATCGTCAGCAGCGCCCCCGGCTTCGCGCCGCAGCTGATGAAGACCCCCGCGGCGAAGGCCCTGGAGGCCATGCTGCACGTCGTCAGCGCCGCACCCGCGGTCAGCTCGGAGCTGCCGGGCGTGAAGAAGATGGTGGCCGCGTACGAGAAGAAGTTCCCGGGCTCCCCGGTCGACTCGGGTGTGCTCTCCGGCTACAACGCCGCCCAGCTCCTCGGCGCCGACCTGAAGAAGGCCTGTGAGGCGGGCAGCCTGGCCCGCGAGGACGTGGTGAAGGCCCACCGCTCCCAGAAGAACGCCGACACCGGCCTGGGCACCCCGCAGGACTTCTCCGACGTCGACCGCCCGGCCAGCGTGGAGACGTACGTCCTGAAGCCGGACGCCAAGGCGGTCGGCGGCATCGTGGTCGCGGAGGAGGCGCACAAGGCGCCGGGTGTCGAGGAGTACCTGAACTCGTAAGCCCGCCAAGGTGTTTGGGAAGGTGGTCCGCAGCGGATCACCTTCCGGCGGTTTCCGCCACGCACTGGCATCCGTGACCCACGGGTCCCTAGGATGTGCAGCCTGTGAGGCCAGGCGGCTCGGTACGAAGCTGGGGGAACCCTTGAACAACGGTAAGCAGCTCTCCACGGAGATCGACGCCAACGTCCCGACGGCCGCCCGGATGTACGACTACTACCTCGGCGGCAAGGACAACTACGCCGCGGACCGCGCGGCCTGCGAGGAACTGGACAAGGTCGTTCCCAGCACCCGCCGGCTCGCGCTGAACAACCGGCGCTTCCTCCAGCGCGTGGTGAGGACGCTCGCCGCGGAGCACGGCATCCGGCAGTTCCTCGACCACGGCTCCGGCCTGCCGACCCAGGACAACGTCCACCAGGTCGCCCAGCGCCACGACCCCAGCGCCCACGTCGTCTACGTCGACAACGACCCGATGGTCCTCGTCCACGGCCGCGCGCTGCTGGAGCAGGACGAGCGCACCGCCGTCATCCACGCCGACATGCGCGAGACCGAGGCCATCTTCGAGCACCCCGACACCCGCCGCCTGATCGACTTCGACCAGCCGGTCGCGGTGCTGTTCAACTCGGTGTTCCACTGCATCCCGGACAGCGACACCGACGGCCCGCTCGCCGTCGTCCGCCGGGTCTCCGAACGCCTCGCGCCGGGCAGCTTCCTGGTGATGTGCCAGCTCGTCAGCGACGACCCCGAGGTCCGCAAGTTCGTCACCGACTTCATGGACCAGGTGACCCAGGGGCACTGGGGCCGGGTCCGTGAGCGGAAGGACGTCGCCGAGTGGTTCGAGGGCCTGGAGATCCTGGAACCGGGCCTCGTCGAGGTGTCGACCTGGCGCCCCGACTCGGAGGTGGCCCCCCGTCAGCTCACCCAGGAGTGGATCGAGTTCGGCGGCGTCGCCCGCAAGCCGTAGCCCAGACCCGGTCATCCCGGCCGGGGACCCGGCCGTCCCGGCCGAGTCCACGGACCCGGCCGCGGGACACCCGCCGCACCCGGCCGTTCACTCGGCCGGGTAGCGCCGCTCCATCGTCTCCCGCATCAGCGCCAGCGACTCCCGCGGCGTCAGCGCCTCGTCGGCGAGCCGGTCCAGCGCCACCCGGTACTCCTCCGTCTCGTCCGGGTCCTCCAGGAAGTTGGCGCTGCGGATGTGCTCCAGATAGACGACGTCCGGCAGATCGAGCCCGCCGAAACGGAGATAGGTGACCGGGATGGCGGGCGCCGACGCGTTCGTCACGTCCAGCGGAACCACCTGCACGGTCACATGCGGAAGCTGCGCCATCTCGATCAGATGCTCCAGCTGCTCCCGCATGACCGCGGGACTGCCGAGGATCCGCAGCAGCACCGACTCGTCGACGATCGCCCACATCTGCGGTGCGTCCGGCCGGTGCAGCAACTGCGCCCGCCGGGTGCGCAGTTCCACCCGCCGGCGGACCTCGTTCTCCGGCGCGACCGGGAGCCCGCGGCGGATCACCGCGTGCGTGTAGGCCGGAGTCTGGAGCAGCCCCGGCACGTACTGGATCTCGAAGGTACGGATCGCGGCGGCCGCCTCCTGGAGTCCGACCAGCCGGTCGAACCACTCCGGCATCAGCCGCTTGTCGTACCGCTGCCACCAGCCCGGCTCACCGGCCCGGCGGAGCAGTTCGAGCAGGACGGAGGCCTCGTGCTCGTCGGCCTCGTACAGCTTCAGCAGGGCCTTGACGTCGGCCTCGGCGGGTGGCTTGCGGCCCTTGCCCGCCTCGATCCGCGACAGCTTCGCGGGGCTGAACCCGAGGGCGCGCGCCGCCTGGTCCTGGGCCAGCCCTGCATCCTCGCGCAGACCCGCCAGCTGCACGCCGACGAGCATCTTGAGCAGGGTCGGCGCTGGCTCGGCCCGGTCCAGATAGGGCCGGAGGCGCACCACACGTGGCGACTCGGCGGACATCCCGACTCCCGGCAAACAGGCAGAAGAGGGGAACAGCCTAGCGCAGCCTCACCCTCTCGTGCCTGATATGCCGGGAGATCGAAGAGGGTTGACCGTGGTGCGCCGGTGTCCGGGCGCGGGCGTGTGCGCCGCACGCGCATCCGGCGTCCCACGGGCCGGTCAGACCAGGTGGTCGAACTCCCCGTCCTTCGCGCCGGCGAGGAAGGCCGCCACCTCGGCCGCCGTGTAGACCAGCGCGGGTCCGTCGGGGTCGCGGGAGTTGCGCAGGGCGATCGCCCCGTCCGGCAGCGGGGCCACCTCCACGCAGTTGCCCTCGGCGTTGCTGTGCCGGCTCTTGACCCAGCGCGCGTCCAGCGTGCTGGCCCGCACTCCGTTCGGTACAGGTGACATCGGCCTCTCCCTGGGGGGTGGTGGTGCCGGGTGGGCTCGCTGTGCTGTCTGCCCACGCCTCGGCGCTCTATCCGGAAACTCGCGCAATTTCTCGTGCAATTGCACGCGAGCCTCTTCGGCGTGGATAATAGACCGCGCGTCAACCCGTCGGGAGGCGCGCCGCCATGACGTCGCATCAGGGAGATGCCGTGCCGTCACCCGTGCCTCACACCTCTCGGCCGTTCGGCGCCGTGTCGCCGGAGCCGGCCGAAGGAGGTGCGGCCGGGCCCGTGTCCGCCGCGCTGCGCATCATGACCAGCGAGGAGGGCGTGGCCCAGGCGCGGGCGTTCACCCAGGACACGCTGCGGGACTGGTCCCTGGGCCACCGCGGCGACGACGCCGCCCTCGTGGTCACCGAACTCGCCGCCAACGCCGTCGTCCACGCGGTGCCCCAGGCCCCGGCGGACCACGCGGAGGTCTGGCTCGGCCTCAGCCGCGGCAGCGACCACCTGATGCTCGCCGTCTCCGACCCCGGCGCCACCCCGCCCGTGTACGCGCCCCACGGCACCTTCGCCCTGGAGGAGCACGGCCGCGGCCTGTTCATCGTCGACGCCCTGTCCGAGGAGTGGGGCTGGACCCCCTGTCCTCCGGCGGGCAAGACCGTGTGGGCCCGGCTGTCGACCTCCTCCTCGTTACTTCCTTGACCACTGCGGAAAGGCCCCACGCCATGCGCACCGCTTCGACGGGACAGCCCGGCACCGAGCGCACCGAACACCAGCCGTACCTGGGGGCGCTCGACGAGGTGCCGTGGCACGAGATCCAGGACTCCACCGGCTCCGCCGACGCCATCCCCGGACTGCTCGACGACATCGCCCACGGCAGCGCCGACACCGCGACGGCCGCGCTCGGCGAACTGCGCAAGCGCATCTGCCAGTACGGCTTCGTCGTCGAACAGGCGACCGCCGCCACCGTCCCCTTCCTCTGGGAACTGGCCCAGTCGCCGCAGGTCACCTGCCGCCCCCAGATCATCCGGCTGCTCGCCAGCATCGCCGAGGCCCGGCAGTGGGAGCACACCGCCAGCGCCTACCCGAAGCTGCTCAACCACCGGGAGAACCCCGTGGTGTGGGAACGCGCCGCCCGCCAGGCCGTGCACGCCCGGCGCGGCGCCGTCCGCTCGCTGCTGAAGGAGCAGGACACCGAGATCGCCCGGGCCGGCACGGAACTCGCCCGCACTCTGGGCGTCTGAGACCCGGCGGCATCCCGCCCCCCGGCATCCCGCGTCCCGGCATCCCGCGTCCCGGCATCCCCGCCCCGGCATCCGCGCCCCGGTCGCCCTGTGCCCCGGCACCGGACGTCCCCCGCCCGACGCCGGTCTCACGCTGCGGACACTCCGACCCGACCGCCCCACGGTGGTGTACCCCTGGCCGAACAGGGGGAGAAAGCGCTTTCGCGAGAAGCGCCTCGTCCCCGAGGCCACCGGATTCCCCTAGGTCACCGGAGAGGATCACCGCCGATGGCGTCGCCGCCCGAGAAACCGCTCGATCACCGCTACCGGGGCGAGCATCCGATACGCACCCTCGCCTACCTGTTCCGCGCCGACCGCCGGCGTCTCGCCGCCGCGGTCGGCGTCTTCACGTTCAAGCACAGCCCGATCTGGCTGCTCCCGCTGATCACCGCGTCCATCATCGACACCGTCGTCCAGCACCGTCCGGTCGCCGAACTCTTCGTCAGCACGGGGATCATCCTCTTCATCCTGCTGGTCAACTACCCGCTGCACGTCCTCTACGTCCGTCTCCTCTACGGCAGCGTCCGCCGCATGGGCACCGGCCTCCGCTCGGCCCTGTGCACCCGCATGCAGCAGCTGTCCATCGGCTACCACTCGCGAGTCAGTGCCGGAGTCCTCCAGGCCAAGGTGGTCCGCGACGTCGAGACGGTCGAACAGATGGTCCAGCAGACGGCCGAGCAGGGGCTCGGCGCCACCACCGTGCTCATCGGCGGCCTGGTGATCATCGCCGTCCGCACCCCCGAGTTCCTTCCCGTCTTCCTGATCGTCGTGCCCGCCGCCGCCCTCCTCGTCGCCCGGCTGCGGTCCCGGCTGCGCACCCACAACGAGCACTTCCGGCACGAGGTCGAGGCCCTGTCGTCCCGGGTGACCGAGATGACCCGCCTGATCCCGGTCACCCGCGCCCACGGCCTGGAGGGGAAAGCGCTGCGCCGCATGGACCGCACCCTGCGCCGGCTGCTGACCTCGGGGATGCGCCTCGACCTGGTCAACGGCCGGTTCGGCTCACTGGCGTGGGTGGTGCTCAACGTCGTCGGCATCCTCGTGCTCGCCGGCGCCGCGCTCATCTCCTACTACGACGTCTGGGGCGTCACCCCCGGCGACGTCGTCATGCTCAGCGCGTTCCTGACCACCCTCACCAACTCCGTGACCACGCTGGCCGGCCTCACCCCGGTCATCTCCAAGGGCCTGGAGTCGGTCCGCTCGGTCGGCGAGGTGCTCCAGGCCCCGGAACTGGAGGACAACGAGGGCAAGGCCGAGGTCACCGCCGTGCAGGGCGCCGTCGCCTTCGAGCACGTCGGGTACGCCTACGACGGCGGCCGGGCCGCCGTCCGCGACTTCACCCTCGACGTCACCCCCGGCGAGACCATCGCGCTGGTGGGGGCGTCCGGCGCCGGCAAGTCCACCGTCCTCAACCTGGTCATCGGATTCATCCGCCCCACCGAGGGCCGGCTGCTGCTCGACGGCACCGACATGGCCGGCCTCGACCTGCGCACCTACCGGCGGTTCGTCTCGGTGGTGCCCCAGGAGTCGATCCTCTTCGACGGGACCGTCCGCGAGAACGTCGCCTACGGCATGGACGACGCCGACGAGGCGACCGTCCGCGCCGCGCTGCGGGACGCGAACGCCCTGGAGTTCGTCGAGCGGCTGCCGCAGGGCCTCGACACCCTGGTCGGGGAGCACGGGGCCCGGCTGTCCGGCGGGCAGCGGCAGCGGCTCGCCATCGCCCGCGCCCTGATCCGGGACCCCCGGGTGCTGGTCCTCGACGAGGCCACCTCCGCCCTCGACACCCGGTCCGAGGCACTGGTCCAGCAGGCGCTCGCCCGGCTGCTGCGCGGCCGGACCACCTTCGTGGTCGCGCACCGGCTGTCCACCGTACGGGGCGCGGACCGGATCGTGGTCATGGGCGACGGCCGGATCCAGGAGATCGGCACCCACGAGGAACTGCTCCGCCGGGGCGGCGCCTACGCCGCGCTCCACCAGGGACAAGCGGCGTGAGCCGACTCCACGCGCGCCCCGCGTACGCCCCGCGCGCCGGGCATTAAGCAACGGTATTGCGTCAATTGCGCACGGCACCCACCGGAGGTGATTGGTCCGGCACCGACCGGGCATACGCAGCAAAAACCGAGAGAGGGGCGCCCCGTGCTTGTACCGGACCCGAAGGTCGTCAGAAAGCTGCTGACCCGGTACGCGACCCTGCAGATCGCCCAGGCGGAGCGGGAGAGCGCGGCCACGGCACGCGAGTTGGAGGACGTCAGCTACACGCTCTGCGTGATGATGGGGACCACCGATATCCATGACGCCATCACGAGGGCGGACGCCCTGCTGCTGACCGACGGCCGGGTCGCTGACCCGGACGAGGACAGCGACAGCGGCCTGTCGGTGGCGGTCTGACCCCGCCGTACGACACCGCCGGACACCCCACGACGCCGGCACCGCGGTCACGGGACCGCGGTGCCGGCGTCGCACGTCCGCCGCGGCCGGTCCGCGGCGGGCCGGGCCAGCCACTCGGCGATCGTCCGGGCGATCGGCTGGCCGGTGTCCACCTCCACGAACCCGAACTGACCCGACTGGTTGCACTCCAGGAACCACCAGGTCCCGTCGGCGTCCTCCACGAAGTCGAAGGCGCCGTACGCCAGCTCCGCCTCGCGCAGATACGCCCGCACCCCCTCGGCGATCCGCGGCGGAACCTCGGTCTCGGCCCAGGGCAGGGCGGGCGTGGCGAAGCGGACGTCGACCTCGTCGGGGTCGGCGTCGGGCGGGGTCTCCTTGCGGGCCGCCAGCAGCCGGTCGCCGACGGCCGTGAGCCGGATGTCCGCCCGCTTGGCGATCCGGCGCTGCAGCAGCGTGGGCCCGAACGCCACGGCGGCGAAGTCGGTGCCGGGCGCCACCCGGCTGGTCGGCACGGCCTGCGGCGGCTCCTGCGGGTGCGCGCCCGAGACCGGCTTGACCACCAGATCCGGGAAGCGCTCGGCGAAGTCCCGGGCGGCCTGCGGAAAGGTCGTGATCAGCGTGGCCGGGACGGGCAGCCCGCTGCACTGGGCGAGCCGCAGCTGCCACGGTTTGTGACGGGCCCGGCGGGCCGCGTCGGGGTGGTTCATCCAGCGGGCGCCGGTGGAGCGCAGCATGCCGTACAGCGCCTGCGACGACTCCTCGGTCAGCCAGGGGGAGGGCGCCGCCGCGCGGGCGGCCGGGGCGCCGGGGCGGCGCACCCACACGGAGCGCAGCCCGTCCAGGCCCACCAGCCGCCCCGCGGACCACAGGTGGCCCCGGAAGGAGCCGTGCACATACTCGCCCGAGAGCGAGACCCCGCCGGTCAGATCGGCGGGGTCCAGCCGGACCACCGGCACTCCGGACGCGTTCAGGTGCACGACCACCATGTCCGCGGTCACGTCCTGGTCGCTGGTCAGGATCAGTACGGTCATCGTCGACGGTCCGTGGTCAGTCGTCGAAGTGCGTCTTCGAGCCCGCCGTGGACGTCGTGGTCCCCAGCTCCCGGAGCAGGGCGTGATCGGTCGCGGCGATCCGGCCGTCGAAGAGCACGTTCAACTGCCGTCCGGGGTCGTAGGCATAGGGGGTGGCGACGTCCAACTCCGCCGTCGGGCGGGCGTAGTTGAGCGCGAACGGTTGCATCGTCTCTCCCTCGTCGGTGCTGCCCCGGTGAAGCCGTCGGCACGCCGCTTCCTGACTTCGCCCACGGGATCTCCAGGGCTTCCATGGACTTATACGAATCGAACGCCTGGTTGGTTTCCTTACGCTCCGTAATTTTTCTGGCGTTGGGCACCCTGAACCTGAGACGGTCCAGAGCGTCCGGCGGTTGAGTCCGGCGAGATTACGGAGAGGCGACCGGCCTGAAGTCCGGCGAGTGCGCGGAGCGTAGGGAACACTGCGAGGTGGGGCCGTCCACTCCTCCAATTCCCTGATCCGGCCTCCGTATTGCCTCACTCGCACCGACCTGACGCGCGGAGGGGGCGGGCGGGGGAGGCGAGGCGCACGGGAAGAACGCCGCGCGGGAGGGCGGGGGAGGAGGCGTGACCGGGGGCGTCTTCTGCGGAGTCGTGCGGGCCCGGGCGGGCCTGGCCGGGCTTCGGGACCCGTTGCTAAAGGGGCTTCGAGCCGGGTGCCTCGGTGGTCTCCGCCTGGAGTGGCTCCGGCTCGGGAGCGGTCGGCTCGGGGGCCGCCGGCTCCGGGGCGGCCGGCTCTTCGGTGTCCGTGGCCGGCCGGGCCGTGCCGGGCTCGGGGTGACGGGACTTGCCGAGCTTGAGGCGTTCCAGGGTTCGGGTCAGCTGCTGGAGAGGGGAAGCGGGGCGGGTGTCCTCGTTCCGGTTCTGGGCGGGCAGGGCCGGGGCGGGGACGCCGGCGGACTCCCGGTAGGCGGCCAGCGCCTCGTTGGCCCGCTCGGCGGCCTCCCGGTAGAGGTCACGGGAGCGGGTCATGGCCTCCAGCGCCTCGGCGTACATGGCCACCAGCGCGCGCTGGCGCTCCAGCTCCTCCTCCAGCGTCAGCAGATGCCAGTCCTCGCGCAGCGCGGTGACGACCTCGTCGGCGCCCTTCGGCAGCGGCCTGGCGGCGTGGGCGAACCGGGTCACCGCGGCGATGAGCTCGGCCGGCCGGGAGCCGTCCAGGAAGACGGTGCGCACGGAGAACCCGCCCCCGTCGTACCCCTCGGGCGCCGGGACGCCCGGCAGCACCACGGCGCCGCCCCGCGGCAGCTCCACGCCGAACTCCCGCAGCGCCCAGTTCACGGCGCGCAGCTGGTGCGGTGCCGCGCGATGCTCCACCACGCGGTGGCGCAGACCGGGCGGCAGCAGCGGGGCGAGCGGGCGGCGGCCCCGCTCGTCGGGGGTCATGGCCTCGTGCACGACGACGTGGACGGCCCAGGTGTCCGGCGCGGCGTCGCGCAGCACACGCCGCAGGTCCTTGTCGTCGGCGGGCAGCGGGTTGATGTCCCGCAGCCGCAGCTCGGACCCGCTGAGCCGGTCCCACTCCGTCTCCGCGCCCTCGGCCTCCTCCGGCCAGAACATGGTCGCGGGCGACGGCCACTCCAGATCCCAGGCGGCCTCCGCCTCGGCGGCCAGCACCCACTCCCGCCCGCCCTCGGAGGGCGGCGCCAGCGCCAGCCGCGCCCGCACGGTCACCTCGCCGACCGCCCAGCGCGCCTCGAACACCTTCTCCGGGCTGTCCTCGGGCTGTGGCGGTTCCATGTGGTCGTGGATCACTCCGCGCGCCTTGAGGTCGCGCAGATTCCGCCGCAGTACGTCCTCGGCGGCGGCACCGACATGGCGGCCGCGAGCCAGCCACACCGTGGGGGGAGTCGTGGGGCGGACGGTGGTGGAGGTCGGCATGAGTCCATCTGTGAGCGGGGGCGTCGTGCTGTCTGCCAGTATCGTTGCCCCGCCCCGGTGGCGATCAACCGGGGTGCCCCCTCTCCTCCCTCCCGTACATCCGTACACCCCGAAATCCGTACGCCCCGATTTCCTGCGCGTCGATATATATCGGAAGCCGAGATATCCTGTCCGCATGGCATCGAGGAACATGACGCAGGCGGCGTTCTTCGTGCTGACGGCCCTGGCCGATCAGCCGCGGCACGGCTACGGAATCCTGCGCGAGGTCGAGGACCTGTCCGACGGCGCGGTCCAGCTGCGCGTCGGCACGCTCTACGGCGTACTGGACCGGCTCACCGCCGAGGGACTGATCGTGCTGGACCGCGAGGAGGTCCAGCAGGGCCGCCTGCGGCGCTACTACCGCCTCACCGACGAGGGCGTCAGCGCCCTGGAGGAGGAGGCGGACCGCCTGGCCGCGGGCGCCGGCGCGGCCAAGCGGCGGATCGCCGAGGGCCGCCGCGCCCCCGGTGCCCCCGGAACCGGCCTCCCGCCCGCCCCGGGCCCCGGACTCGCCGGAGGTCTGGCATGACGACCCTGCTCGAGGCGCGCTACCGCGCGGTCCTGCGCCTGCTGCCCGCGTACTACCGCGAGGCCCGCGAGGACGAGATGGTCGAGACCTACCTGTGGGACGTCGACCCCGACACCCAGGAGCAGAGCCGCCCCACCCTCGCCGAGGTCGCGAGCATCGCCGCGCTCGCCGTGCGCACCCGGCTCGGTGCCCCCGGCGCGCCCCGGGGCTACGCCCGGCTCGGCGCGGCCGTCCGCGTCTTCGCGCTCTACGCGGTGCTGCTCCAGGCGGCCTCCGCCGTCGTCGACTGGGCGCTCGCGCTCACCTGGGCGTCGAACCGCGCCGAGGGGGAAGGAGGGGCGCCGATCCTGTTCGGCTTCACCGGCCACGGTCCCGCGCAGGGCGCGCTGGCCGTGGCCCAGTGGACGCTTCCGCTGCTGTGGACCGTGGGGTACTTCGCCCTCGTCCACGACCGCCGGCGCCTGGCCCGCGCGGCGGTGCTGCCGGCCGCGCTGCCCACGCTCTGGCCCTTCCTCGGACCGCTGGTCGGCGAGTCCGTGCCCGCGGACCCCGGATACGCCGTCACCGCCGCGCTGTTCGCCTGGCTCCCCGCCCTCGCGCTGTGCGCGGCCCACCACCGCGACGCACCCACGGTCACCGTCCCCGGCGGCTCGCCCGGGCTCGTCTTCCTGGCGTCCTGCGTCGTCATGGGCGCCTCCATCGTGCTGGGCCCCGACGCCGCCGACGCCGCGTGGGCCCCGGCGACCTGCTTCGCCGTCGGCGCACTCGCCTGGCTCGTCCTGCGCGTCCGGCGAGGGCTGCCGGGCGACCCCGGCGAGGCCTTCGCGCTGGCCGCGCTGGGTCTGCTGCTGTGCGCGCTGCGCGGCGCCGCGGTGTACCCGTGGCTGGACGTCGCGCCCGCGGCGCTGATCGACGGCGCACTGGCCCAAGCGGCGGTCCTCGCCCTGCTCGTGACGGCGCTGGCCGTCGTCGGCGTCCGGGAGTCGGGCCGGACCGTGGGCGAGGACGCGGAGCGGGCGACGAAGGGCTGAGCGACGTCCGGGTGGCGGACCGAATGCACGAAGGGCCCGGTGGCCGGCCACCGGGCCCTTCGCCGGCGTACGGGACGACGCCGGTGGGTGGGTGCGCTTACGCGCCGCTCGCCTTGAGCATGTCCTCACGCTCGACGATCTTCACGCGCTCGCGGCCCTGCGGCTCGCCCAGTGCCTTCTCCGCGGCGTCCAGCTTGTACCAGCCCTCCCAGGTGGTGAAGCGGATGTTCCGCTCCGCCAGGAAGGCGTCGACGGCCTCGGGCGCGGGCGCCTGAGGCGTCTGGAGGCGGCCGTTGGTGAAGTCGTCCAGCAGGTTGGCGACGGTCTCGTTGGCGTCGCCCTTGGTGTGGCCGATGAGGCCCACCGGGCCGCGCCGGATCCAGCCGGTGACGTACACGGACTGGAGGTGGTTGCCGCCCTCCTCGATGACCCGGCCGCCCTCGTCCGGCACGGTGCCGGACTCGAGGTCCCAGGGCAGCTTCGGCAGCTTGTCGGAGAGGTAGCCGACGGCGCGGTAGACGGCGGTGACGTCCCAGTCGGTGAACTTGCCGGTGCCCTTGACGTTGCCGGTGCCGTCCAGCTCGGTGCGCTCGGTGCGCAGGCCCACGACCTTGCCGTCCTCGCCCAGGATCTCCACCGGCGACTCGAAGAAGTGCAGGAAGAGCTTGTGCGGGCGGTCGCCGACGTCGCGGATCGCCCAGTTCTCCAGCGTCTTGGCGACCATGTCGGCCTGCTTGTTGCCACGCCGGGTCTCGATGGAGCCCTCGTCGTAGTCGATGTCCTCGGGGTCGACGATGACCTCGATGTTGGGGGAGTGGTCCAGCTCGCGCAGCTCCATCGGGCTGAACTTGGCCTGCGCCGGGCCGCGGCGGCCGAACACGTGGACCTCGACGGCCTTGTTGGCCTTCAGGCCCTCGTAGACGTTCGGCGGGATCTCGGTCGGCAGCAGCTCGTCCGCAGTCTTGGCGAGGATGCGCGCGATGTCGAGGGCGACGTTGCCGACGCCGAGGACGGCGACCTTCTCCGCCTCCAGCGGCCAGGTGCGCGGCACGTCCGGGTGGCCGTCGTACCAGGAGACGAAGTCGGCGGCACCGTAGGAGCCGTCGAGGTCGATGCCGGGGATGGACAGGTCCCGGTCGGCCATCGCGCCGGTGGAGAAGATCACCGCGTCGTAGAACGAGCGCAGGTCGTCCAGGCTGATGTCGGTGCCGTAGTCGACGTTGCCGAAGAGGCGGATCTGCGGCTTGTCGAGCACCTGGTGGAGGGCGGTGATGATGCCCTTGATCCGGGGGTGGTCGGGGGCCACGCCGTAGCGGATCAGGCCGAACGGCGCCGGCATCCGCTCGAAGAGGTCGATGGACACGCCGGGTTCGGCGGCCACCTCGGACTTGAGCAGGGCGTCGGCGGCGTAGATACCGGCGGGGCCGGCACCGACGATGGCTACCCGCAGAGGGCGGGGCATGATCAGGTTCCCTTCGAGCGACGACAAGCGACTCGCGGGGAAGCCTAAGCTAAGGCATGCCTAAGTCGGTACGCGGGTCCGGTCTATGGGCTCATAAGGCGACCTTATGAGGATGATAAGCGAGCCTTCGGAGCCGCCTCGCCGGTCACCGGGGTTCCTCACGCGGCCGTCTGGCAGTCGGTGCAGACGCCGGTGAGTTCCACGGTGTGCTCCACCGCGGCGAATCCCGTGTCCGCCGTGACGCGTTCGGCCCACTCCTCCACGACCGCGCTGTCCAGCGGGCGGCTGAAACCGCAGTGACGGCAGATCAGATAGTGCCGGTGCCCGTCCCCGGGCCGGGGGCGGTAGAGCCGTTCGCCCGCCTTGTCGCGTACGACGTCGACGCCGCCGGTGGCCACGAAGTGCCGCAGGGCGCGGTACACGGTGGTCAGGCCGATGGACACCCCGCGCGCGGTCAGCCGGGCGTGCAACTCCTGGGCGGAGACGAACTCATGACAGTGCGTCAGGCCGTCGAGCACGGCCGCTCGCTGCCGTGTCGTACGGCCGCTCACGGCAGATCACCTCCAGTGGTGTGCGGCGCACCGCGGCGGTGCGTCAGGGCAACGGTACAACGGTAAATGGCAATGAAAGCCATGTCCATATGAATGTGCTGTCATGTGTCGTGTGCCGCAGCCTCTAGGCTGTACGCATGCCTGCTCGTGAGCCCGTGTCGCCCGACGCCGACGCGCATCTGCGCCCTCCGGACGGCGCGCGTCTGGCGGAGGCCACCGAGGTGTTCGCGATGCTCGCCGATCCCACCCGGCTGCATCTGCTGTGGCTGCTGGCGCAAGGGGAGTCGGACGTCGGCTCGCTGACCGAGCGCTGCGCGGCCTCGCGCACGGCGGTCAGCCAGCATCTGGCCAAGCTGCGGCTCGCCGGGCTGGTCGAGTCCCGCCGCGAGGGGCGGCACATCCACTACAGCCTGCGCGACGGCCACCTGCGCCGCCTCGTCATGGAAGCGCTCAGCCACGCCGACCACCGGGTCAGCGGGAAGGCACCGCACGACTGACCCGGGTGGGCGGTGAGTGGTGGGGCGGCGCCCGGACCCCGACGGTTCCCGCGTACGGGGTCCGGGCGGCCGGGCGGTCAGAGCCGGTCGAGGATGTCCCGCAACTGCTCGACCTCGGCGGACTGTCCCTCGACGATGTCGCCGGCCATCTTCCGGGCGTCGGCGTTCTCGCCGTTCTTCTGCTCGTCCCGGGCCATGGTGATCGCGCCGTTGTGGTGCTCGATCATCATCTCGGCGAACGCCTTGTCGAAGGCGGTGCCCTTCAGGTCCTCGAGCCGTTCCATGTCCGCGGCCGACATCATGCCGTCGCCGCCGTCATGGGCACTGCCGTGGCCGCCGTGACCCATGCCGGACCCGGACGCCGCGGCGGTCGGCTGCTTCCAGGTCTCCAGCCAGCCCTTCATGGTCCGGATCTCGGGGTCCTGCGCCTGCTCGATCTTCCCGGCGAGGTCCTTGATCCGCACGTCCGAGGCCCGGCCGTCGGCGAGCTTCGCCATCTCCAGGGCCTGCTCGTGGTGCGGGATCA
The DNA here is from genome assembly GCF_044547145.1 of Streptomyces sp. NPDC052773. Classification (NCBI taxonomy): domain Bacteria; kingdom Bacillati; phylum Actinomycetota; class Actinomycetes; order Kitasatosporales; family Streptomycetaceae; genus Streptomyces; species Streptomyces sp. NPDC052773. The sequence continues at coordinate 441,659 of NZ_JBITZX010000004.1, forward strand.
TCTGCTGGGCGAAGACGACGTCCGCGTCGTTGAAGCCGTCGCCGGCGCCCGCCTCGGCGCTCGCGGACGAGGAGCCGCTGTCGCCGCCGTGGTCCATGCCGCTCATGCCGTCACCGCCGCAGGCGGTGAGGAACAGAGCGCCGGCGGCGACGAGACCGGTGGCCGCGGCGATACGACGGACGACGGTGGTGCGGCGGACGACGGTGGTGCGGCGCAGGGTGCGCGTGAAGCCAGTCATGGTGGATTTCACCTTAGATGTCGGTTCTGTTGCTGTACGGGTGGCCGTTTCGGGCGTACGCGAAGGGGCGGGTCCGCGTGTGCGAGCCCGCGCGTGCGCGTCGGCCTACAGCCGCAGCACCGACAGTTGGGTGAGATCCGGTCCGCGAGGCGGAGGGTTCGGCCGCCGGACGACGGCGACCTGGGCGAGGAGTTCCGCCGACCACTCCAGGCGCCGCGCGAACGCCGCCCTGAGCAGCGCGGCGAGGGCCCACGCACCGACCAGGACCGCCACGCACAGCGAGGTCATGTCCATCGCCATGCCGGGCTCATGCGGGGCGGACGACGGATCGTCCGAGGGGGCGGGCATCCCGTGACCCGGCATCCAGTGATCCGGCACCCCGTGCCCGGACGTCTGCCCGGACAGCGGCACATGCGAGGGAGCGGCGACGCCGTGCGACGCGCTGCCGGAGTGTTCCTCCGGGTGCCCGAGCGTGTGCATCACGAAGACGCCGACGGCCAGTACGACGACGAGCAGCAGCTGCCCGAGGGCGCCTCCCGCCCGCACGCACCGGCTCACCCGCACGTCCGATCCCCTTCTCCACCGCTACGGCATATCCGGTCACGGTAGCGGATCGACGCCTTCCGGTCCGCGAAGGGGCGCTCGTCGCGGCCGGTCGGGCCTCAGTCGCGCCGGGCGTACAGGAACAGATGCGGTTCCGGCGCGGCCTCCGGGTGGGCGGGTGTGAACAGGGACTCCCCGGCGCGGAGCACCGTCAGGCCGGCGCCGGCCGCCAGGGCGGTGAAGCCGTCGGCGGCGAAGCTGGTGACCCGGACCGGCTGGCCCATGAACACGACGTCGACGCCCTCCACGTCCACGGGCACCGTCGCCAGCACCATGTGCCCGCCCGGCCGCAGCGCCCGCACCAGCCGCTCCAGCAGACCGGACTGCTCGTCGCGGGTCATCTGGAGGAGGGAGAAGTACACGCACACCGCGTCGTAGGAGTCCGGCGCGAGCGGCATCTCGCGGATGTCGGCGTGGCGGAACACGGCGTCCGGCACCCGCTTCCGCGCCAGCTCCACCATCACCGGCGAGACGTCCACGCCCAGGACCCGATGGCCCGCCCCGGCCAGCGTCTCGGCGGTCGGCCGGCCCGTCCCGCTGCCCACGTCCAGCACACTGCTGCCCGGCTCCAGCCGCTCCAGCAGCCAGTCGAGCGACGCCCGGTGCGCCGGCGACCGGGCGAACGCCTCCTCGTACGCCGAGCCGAGCGCGTCGAACACCGCCGCCGCGTCCGGCGCCGTGGTGTCCTGCGCCCCGGTGTGCTGCGCCGCGGTGTCCGGCCGGTGGTCCCCGTCGGTCACGATGCCTCCTCCGGCGTGGTCGTGGCGGGCATCGTCGCACCCGGGGAACCGGTGTGACAACGGGCGTTAGGGTTCCGCCGTGGCCACCTTGCTGATCGTCCATCACACGCCGTCGCCCAACTGCCAGGCGATCCTCGAAGCCGTCGTCGCCGGGGCGACGACACCGGAGATCGAGAACGTCCGCGTCGAGCGGCGCGCGGCGCTGTCCGCCACCGCGTCCGACGTGCTCGCCGCCGACGGCTACCTCCTGGGCACACCCGCGAACCTCGGCTACATGTCCGGCGCGCTCAAGCACTTCTTCGATCAGGTCTACTACCCGTGCCTGGACGAGACCCGCGGCCGGCCCTTCGGCTACTACGTCCACGGCGGGAGCGACGTCACCGGCGCCGTCCGCGGTATCGAGTCCATCACCACCGGCCTCGCCTGGCGCCGCGCGGCCGAGCCCCTGACGCTCACCGGCGAACCCGGCAAGGCCGACCTCGAGGCCTGCTGGGAGCTGGGCGCGACGGTCGCGGCGGGGCTGATGTCCCGGTGACCGGCGCCTCGCCCGTCGAATGTGGGCGAGGCCACGCCCGGGATACGAGACAGGGCATGTCCCTCCCCGTAGGGCCCGGGATACCGTTTTGTCCGGTCCCCTGTTCCCCAGCCCGGACGGCCAGCCAGTGCTCACAGAACTCAGTCCGCTCATCGCGGCGACCGCTCAGTGGCTGACGCGTGCCTACCCCGCCTCCGGTGGTGCGCTGGCCGCCGCCCTGTGCGAGGCACAGGCGCGGCAGGCGGTGACGGTCGCGGCCTGTCTGCGCTACCCGACGCGGACGGACGCGGCGCTGGTCGCGATGGCCGGCCCGGGCGGCTCGGCCCGCCTGGACTGGGTCACCGGCGCGGACGCGGCCGGCGGTGCGGACCCCGAGGACAGCGCGTGGCGGACCTGGGTCGACGAGGTCGTGGCCAGCTGGGCCGCGAGCCTGCTCACCGACCCGGAGCTGGCCCGGCAGGCGGTGACCGAGGTCACCCGGGGCCCGCGGCCCCTGGGCGCGCCCGCCGAGTTCCGCCGCCTGATCGAGCCCGGGGCGCGCGACCGCGACGCCGCGGCGCTGCTGCGCCACCCCGACCTGGTCGCCCCGGTGGCCGAACTGCATCTGGACCACCTCCTGGACCGCCTCGGCCCCGACCAGGCGCTCATCGCCTGAGACGACCGGCGCTCATCCCCGAGGTGGCGCGGCGCCTGTCGCCGAGGTGGCGCGGCATCCATCACCCGAGGTGGCGCACCCCTACCGCCTCACCCCCCGCCAGCCGTACCGCCGCTCCGGTCGCCCCGCCACGCCGTACCGCAGTGACACGTCCGCGCGGCCCGTCGTATGGAAGAACTCCAGATAACGGCGGGCGCTGACCCGGGACAGCCCGGTCACGGCGGCGCACTCGCCGGCGGAGAGGGTGCCGTCCGCGTCGCGCAACGCGCGTTCGACCAGCTCGGCGGTCTCCACGCTCATGCCCTTCGGCAGCGGCCCGGCGGCCGGCGCCGGCAGGGCCGCCCCGGCGAGGACCCGGTCCACGTCGGCCTGGCCGCGCACGACGGCGTTCTCCCGCCGGCCGCGCTGGGCGACGTACCGCTCCAGCCGTGCCCGCAGATCGGCGAAGTCGAACGGCTTGAGGAGATAGTCGACGACGCCGTGCCGCACGGCGCCGCGCACCGCGTCCGCCTCCCGGGCCGCGCTGATCACCATCACATCGCAGTCGTGCCCGGCGGAGCGCAGCCGGGGGATGAGGTCCAGGCCGAACACGTCGGGCAGATACAGATCGAGCAGCACGAGATCCGGGCGCAGCGCGTCCACGGCGTCGGCGGCCTCCCGGCCGTTGCCCGCCACACCCACGACCCGGAAGGGGGGTATGCGTTCCACATAGGCGCGATGCACCTTCGCCACCCTGAAGTCGTCGTCCACGACCAGGACGCCGATCATGTCCGTGTCCGTGTCCGTGTCTGTGTCCGTGTCCAAAGGCGCGAGAGTCGTACGGGACACCGCAGTGCTCATCGGTCCGCTCCTTCCGCCACCGCGTCGATGGGGTGGCTGACGGTCAGGCGTGCCGGGATCACCGCGTCGGCGCCGTGATCCCGCCGCCGTGACGTTCGCAGACCGGCAGGCCGGACGCCAGGGGTGCGACGCGCTCAGGGCGCCGCGACGAGCGGCGGCTCACCCCAGTCGGCGGCCAGCGCCCGCCGTACGGCGTCGACGCCGGCCCGGCCGATACGCTCGGCCAGCACCGACTCGACGACCGCGATCACCGCCTGGGCCCGCTCGTGGACCCGCTGCCCCTCGAGGGTGGTTCGGATCAGCCGGCGGCGGGCGGAGCCGGGGTCGGGGACCTGTTCCAGCAGCCCCATGTCGATCAGACCGTGCACCGCCTGATGGACCGTCTGGCGGGTGACGCCGATCCGGCGGGCCAGCTCGGAGACGGTCGTCCCCTCGGTGTCGAGCATCGCGAAGACGGAAGCCTGCGCGGTGGTCACCGGTTGTTCCCCGGCGGCCTCCATGCTGGCGAACAGGGCGTCCTCGAACCAGCGCCGGCCTTCGCCGAGCAGTTGGGGCAGATTGGCGGCGCGGTGACTCATGGCTCCTCGGGGCCTCGGCAGGACGGCGGACGAGGGGATTATCCCCTCGCCGACCGGCCGGTGCACCGGGAGACGAAGTCCACGGTCGCCTCGAAGCAGTCCTCGACCTCCTCCTCCGGCAGCCCCACCCACAGATGGTCGCCGCCCTCGACGGGCCGGAACTCGACCCGGCCGCCCGCCTTCCGCAACGCGTCGGCCAGCCGCTCGCCCTGGGCGAAGGGCACGATCGAGTCGGCCGTGCCGTGCTGCACCTGGAAGGGCGGCGCCCCGGCCGTCACCCGGCTCACCGGGCTGGCCGCGCGCGCCCGCTCCGGCGCGTCGGCGAGCGCCGCGCCGATCAGCAGCGCCTCGAAGGTCGAGGCGTCACCGGGGTCGTAGGCGCCGGGCGGATGGTCCTCGGCGAGCCGCGCCAGGTCGGACGGGGCGTACCAGACGGCACAGCCGCGCACGGTGGCCGTACCGGGCCCGGGGTCGGCGGTGAGCGCGGTCAGGGCCGCGAGATGACCGCCCGCCGACTCGCCCCACAGCACGGTCCGGCCGGTGTCCAGGCCGAGTTCGGCGGAGCGGCTGTGCAGCCAGGCCAGTGCGGTGCGCAGGTCGTCGAGCGGGGCGGGGTACGGGGCCTCGCCGCTGAGCCGGTAGTCCGGGCAGGCCACCGCGAACCCGGCCCGCACCAGGCGGGCGAACGGGCCGGGAGACCAGTGCCGGAACCGGGGCCCGACGTCGTCGCGCAGTCCGGTCCGCCAGGCACCGCCGTGCACGAAGACGACCACCGGCAGGGGACCGGACGGTTCCGCGGGCAGCCACAGGTCGGTTTCGAGCGGGCGGCAGCCCTCCGGTACGGCGTAGACGGTGCCGCGCAGCAGCCGCACGCCGGACTCGGGGCGGGCGGTGGGCGGCAGGGGGAGGCGGGCCGGGGCGGGCGGGGCGAGCAGGTCGAGGGGGAAAGGGTGCGCGGGTTCGGGCATGGGCGATGTCCTTGCCGGGGGTACGGAGGTACGGAGAACGGAGGTGCGGGGTACGCACGTTCAGGCCTCAGCGAGCGAGGCGCGGCAGCAGGGCGTGGGCGTTGGCGGTGGTCAGGGAGCGCCAGGTCGTGCCGTCGACGGGGGAGGGGCGGGTGTCGAAGGACGCGGCGTGCGCCTCGGCCGCGGGCGCCGGGGTCCAGCAGTAGTCGCTGCCGTACAGCAGCCGTTCGGGGGCGGCGAGTCGCAGCAGGGCGGGCACCTGGCGGGGGAACGCCGGGCCCGCGAGGTCGTAGTGGAGGCGGCGGAGCTGGGCGACGGCGTCCGGCGCCTCCTGGTCGCCCGGCATGAACAGCCGCATGAAGCCGTTGATCCGGTCGGCCAGCACCGGCAGCGCGCCGCCGCAGTGCGGCACGATCACCTTCAGGTCCGGGCAGCGGTTCAGCGTGCCCGCGAAGAGCAGGTCGGTGACGGTGCGCGCGGTGTCGAAGACGAACTCCACCATGGGGCGCGGCCGGCCCAGCGCGGACCGCTCCCAGCACACCGGCGAGGTGGGGTGCAGGAAGACGACGGCGGCACGCCGGTCCAGCTCGGCGAAGACCGGCTCCAGCCGCGGGTCGCCGAGATAGACGCCGTGGGTGTTCGTCTCCAGCACCACTCCGTCCGCACCCAGCACGTCGAAGGCGTACGCGATCTCCGCGAGCGCCCCCTCGACGTCCGGCACCGGCAGCGAGGCGAACAGGCCGAACCGGCCGGGGTGTTCGGCGACGATCCGGGCACCGTCCTCGTTCACCTCCCGGGCGAGGGCGCGCGCGGCGTCCGCGTCGCCGAAGTACACGCCCGGCGAGGAGACCGACAGGATCGCCGTCTCGATGCCGGCGCGGTCCATCAGCTCCAGATGGGTCCGCGCCGACCAGGTGGGCCAGGCGGGCACCCCGTCGGGGAGTTCGTGGCCGGCGGCGCGGGCCTGCCGGACGTAGGAGTCGGTGACGAAGTGGGCGTGGACGTCGATGAGACCGGGAGCGATCACGGTCGGTCCTTCCGGGAGGCGGGACCCTCGTCCCGTACGGCGGGGACACGGCGCCGCCACCGGGCGCGCACGGCGTGGGCCGCACGCTCGCGGACGACGATGCCGAACAGCCCGGTCAGACCGAGCAGCGGCGGGGCGGGGGAGACGATGTCCAGCGCCCAGTAGACGGCGCCCATCAGCAGCCCCGCGGCGAAGGAGACGGCCGCCGCGCGCAGGAAGGCGACGGCTCGGGGCGAACGGGCCGTACCGGGCGAGCCGTTCACAGCACCGCCTCCAGCACCGACTGCCCCACTACCATCCCCAGCAGCCCGAACAGGGCGACCGGGGGAGGGGCGGGCGAGGCCACGCGCAGCGCCCCGTAGAGGACGCCGACCAGCCCGCCCGCCAGCAGGACCTGGACATGGGTCACGGCTGTCCGCTCCCGGTGCGCCACTGGTGGCCGGGCAGGAACCGCACGTCGTACTGGTCGGGCACGGTGGCGAACTTCTCCGGCGCGGGCACGTACGGCCGTACGGGCAGCCCGAGTTCGTCGCTCGGTGTGCCCAGGGTCTCGAAGAACCGCTCGAAGGTGCCGCCCGGCCCGGCGGCCACGCCGACCACCACCGAGTGGTGGCGCTCCATGCGGTAGGCGTGCGGGCAGTTCTTCGGTACGAAGCCGAAGTCGCCCGGGGTGAGCAGGCGTTCGTGCTGCTCGCCGTCCAGGTCCTCGACGAACAGCCGCACCGCGCCCTGGGCGATGTAGAAGACCTCGTGGGTTTCGGGGTGCGAGTGCGCCGGGATGAGGTCGCCCTTCGGCCCTTCCACGGTGAAGAAGTTGAAGGTGTTCTCCGTCTGCTCGCCGCCCGCGTAGATCGTGACGAGGTCGCCGAAGAGATGCGCCCGGTCGCCCAGGCCCTTCTCGATGAAGTACGGCTTTCCGGGCTCCGGGGGGATGAGGGAGCGGGACCGGTACCGCGTGGCGTACTCGATGGTCATGGGAAACCTCCGGCTGCGGATGATGAATGTCAGGTTACCTGACATAGAGGTGCGGCCGAAGGGGGAGGGGGGTGGGGCGCAGCCGGAGGCGGGACGTGAGACGGAGGCGGGGCGGGGCGGGGCGTGGGGTGGCGAGTGGGCGTCAGGCGTCGCCGAAGGCGCCCGAGTCCCCGAACGCGAGTCGGGCGAAGCGCTCGCCCATGCGCCGGTGGGTGGCGGCGTCCGGGTGCAGCCCGTCGGGCAGCGGCAGTTCGGCGGCGTCGGACTCGCCGTAGAGGGCGCGGCCGTCGAGGTGGTGGAGGTGGGGGTCCTCGGCGGCGCGCTGTTCGACGACTCGGGCGAGTTCGTCGCGGATGACGCCCAGGGTGAGCTTGCCCGCGGCGCGCTCGGCGGGGTCGCCGGCCGCCCGGAACCGCAGCCGGCCGGTGGCGAGGGAGGAGAGGTCGGGGGCGCTGGGGCCCGGTGTGTCCTCGTGGATGGGGCACAGGATGGGGGAGATCACCAGCAGCGGCGTGGTCGGGTGGCCGTCGCGAATGGTGTCGAGGAAGCCGTGGACGGCGGGCGTGAAGGCCCGCAGCCGCATCAGGTCGGCGTTCACCAGATTGATGCCGATCTTGAGGCTGATCAGGTCGGCGGGGGTGTCCCGGACGGTCCGGGCGGTGAACGGGTCGAGCAGGGCGCTGCCGCCCAGGCCCAGGTTGATCAGCTCGACCCCGCCGAGGGAGGCGGCGAGTGCGGGCCAGGTGGTGGTGGGGCTCGCGGCGTCGGAGCCGTGGCTGATGGAGCTGCCGTGGTGCAGCCACACGCGGCGGCCCGGGTCCCCGGGCACGGCTTCGATCGGGGCGTCGGTGCGCAGGGCGACCAGCTCGGTGGTCTCGTTGTGCGGCAGCCAGATCTCGACGACCTTCAGCCGGTCGGGCAGCCCGTCGAACCGGACGGTGCCGGCCGGTCCGGGACGGGACTCGAAGGACCCGGTGGCCATGTCGATGGTCAGGGTGTCGCCGCCTGCCACGGTGGCCTGACCGGTCGGTGCGCCGTCCACGAGCAGGTCGTAGACGCCGTCCGGGCGCGGCGGGGCGCCCACGTAGACCCGCTTGGTGGGCACGGTGTCCAGCTCCACGGCGGTGGCGCGGGTGCGGAAGACCAGCCGTACGCCGGACGGCTGGGACTCGGCCATCGCGAGCTGCGGGTCGGCGCACTGCGCGCGGGCCCGCGCGGGCAGCCGGTGCGGCAGCACACCGCGCGCGGTGCGCTCCAGGTCGAGGGCGCCGCGCAGGAGGTTCGCGGTGACGTCCTCGGTGAGAGGGGTGGTGATCCAGTGGGTGCTCATCGGTTCCGCCGGTAGGTGGGGGCAGGAGAGTGGGGTGGGGGAGAGGGGGTTGGGGGTCAGCGCGCGGGCCAGTTGCGCAGGAGGGCGTCCAGGGCGTCGAGGATGCGCGACCAGGTCTCCTCGGAGTCCGGTTCGCTGTGGCTGAAACCGCCGCTCAGCTCCAGGCTGACGTAGCCGTGGAACACGCTGCCCAGCATCCGGACCGCGTGGGTCTGGTCCGGTTCGCTCAGGTCGTAGCCGCGCAGGATCGCCCGGGTCATCTGCGCGTGCCGTACGCCGGCACTGGCCGCGGCGGTCTCGGGGGCGAGTCGCAGGCGGGCCGCGGCATAGCGGCCGGGGTGCTCGCGGGCGTAGTCGCGGTAGACGTTCGCGAACGCGGTCAGCGCGTCTTTGCCGGCCCGTCCGGCGAGTGCGTCGGCGGCCCGGTCGGCGAGTTCCTCCAGTGCGAGCAGGGCGATCCCGGTCTTGAGGTCCTGTGAGTTCCTCAGGTGCGAGTACAGGCTCGCGACCTTCACGTCGAACCGCCGGGCCAGTGCCGAGACGGTCACCTGCTCGAACCCGACCTCGTCGGCCAGTTCGGCGCCCGCCTGGATCAGCCGCTCCGGGGTCAGTCCCATGCGTGCCATAAGGATCATCCCTTCTACCTGAAGGGACTATACATTTGCCTAAAGCTTTTAGGAAAATGACCTAGGGAGCCTTCACTGTGCACGCCGGGCGGGGCGTGCACCCTGACCACAACGACCACAACCATCGTTGTGTCCACAAGCGCGACAGCCCGCCCACCCGCGGGCACCATGTGGGCCACCTTCCTCCCCGACGCAACCGACAGGTGGTGGCCCCGTGCGCCTGCGCACCCCCCTCGCCCTGCTCGGCGCCGCCGTGCTCGTGTTCCTGGGACCGCCGCTGCTGACCACCGGCGGCGGCGCCGAGACCGGCACGCGGATCCCGGGCCTGCGCTTCATGGTCCCCAACACCCCCGGCGGCGGCTACGACATCACCGCCCGCACCGCCGCCCGCAACGCCGAGGACGCCGGGCTCACCCCGAACATCGAGGTGTTCAACCTCCCCGGCGCCGGCGGCACCGTCGGCCTCACCCGGCTGGTGAGCGAGCACGGCAACGGCAAGCTGGCGATGTCCATGGGCCTCGGCGTCGTCGGCGCCGTCCGCTCCAACCACGCGCCCACGACCCTCGCCGACACCACCCCGATCGCCCGCCTCACCGAGGAACAGGACGTCGTCGTGGTCGCGAAGGACTCGCCGTACCGGACCGTCGACGAACTGATCGACGCCTGGAAGGAGCACCCCGGCAAGCTGCCCGTGGGCGGCGGTTCGGCCCCCGGCGGCCCCGACCATCTGGCGCCGATGCTGATGGCCCGGGCCGCCGGGATCTCCCCGAAGGACGTCAACTACATCCCCTTCGACGGCGGCGGCGAACTCCTCGCCTCGATCCTCGGCAACAAGGTCGCCTTCGGCGTCTCCGGCGTCGGCGAGTACCTCGACCAGATCAGGTCCGGGGAGCTGCGCCTGCTCGCCGTCACCGGACCCGAGCGCGTCGACGGCCTGGACGCGCCCACCCTCCAGGAGGCGGGCTACGACGTGAACTTCACCAACTGGCGAGGCATCGTCGCCCCGCCCGGCCTCACCGACGCCGAACGCGACAAGCTCATCCGCCTCGCCGAGGCGCTGCACGACTCGCCCGAGTGGCGGAAGTCGCTGCGGGAGAACGGCTGGGACGACGCGTTCCTCACCGGCGACCGGTTCGGTGCCTTCCTCGACGCCCAGGACAGGCGCGTGGTCTCCGTACTGAAGGAGCTGGGACTGTGACGACACCCGTGACCTCCGAGGCCCCGGTCCGCCGCTCCCGGCCGCGCGACCACTCCGAACTCGGCGTCTGCGTCCTGCTGCTGGCCCTCGGCGTGCTCGTCCTCACCGACGCGCTCACCATGGACGTCGACATCGCCCAGCGCGGCCCCGTCGGCCCGAGGACCGTGCCCCTCGCCGTCGGCGCGGGCCTGCTGCTGACCGCCGCGCTGCTCGCCGTCGACGTGCTGCGCGGCGGGCGCGGCCAGGCCGGGACCGGTGAGGACATCGACCTGTCCGAGCCCGCCGACGGGCGCACCGTCCTGCTGCTCGCCGGTGTCTTCCTCGGCGCCGCCGTCCTCATCGAACCCCTCGGCTTCCCCGCAGCGGGCGCCCTGCTCTTCTGGGGCGCCGCCTTCGCCCTCGGCAGCCGCCGCACCGACCGCGACCCGCTGATCGCGGCCGTCCTCTCCCTCGTCACCTACGCCGTCTTCGACCACCTGCTCGGAGTGCCGCTGCCCGGCGGCCCGTTGATGGGAGCGCTGTGACATGAACGCCCTCGACTCCCTCCTGGACGGCTTCGGCACCGCCCTCACCCCGCTCAACCTGCTCTGGGCCGCCCTCGGCGTCCTCCTCGGCACCGCGATCGGCGTCCTGCCCGGCATCGGCCCCGCCATGGCGGTCGCGCTGCTGCTGCCGGTGACGTACGGACTCGACCCGGTCGGCGCGTTCATCATGTTCGCGGGCATCTACTACGGGGCCATGTTCGGCGGCTCCACCACCTCCATCCTGCTCAACACCCCCGGCGAGAGCGCCGCCGTGGTCGCCGCCATCGAGGGCAACCCGATGGCGAAGTCCGGGCGCGGCGCACAGGCGCTGGCCGCCGCCGCCATCGGCCACTTCGCCGGCGGCATGGTCGGCACGCTGCTGCTGGTCGCGCTCGCCCCGACCGTCGCCGACCTCGCCGTCGGCATCGGCGCGCCCGACTACTTCGCCCTCATGGTGCTGGCGTTCATCGCGGTCACCTCGGTGCTGGGCGCCTCCCGGATCCGCGGCCTCGCCTCGCTGCTCATCGGCCTCACCCTCGGCCTCGTCGGCCTCGACCAGATGACCGGCCGGCAGCGGCTCACCTTCGGCTCGCTCCAACTCGCCGACGGCATCGACGTGGTGATCGTCGCCGTCGGCCTGTTCGCCATCGGCGAGGCCCTGTGGGTGGCGGCCCACCTGCGGCGCACTCCCGGCGAGCCGATCCCGGTGGGCCGCCCGTGGCTGGGCCGCGCCGATGTGCGGCGCACCTGGAAGTCCTGGCTGCGCGGCCCGTTCATCGGCTTCCCGTTCGGCGCCATCCCGGCGGGCGGCGCGGAGATCCCCACCTTCCTGTCGTACGTCACGGAGAAACGCCTGTCGAAGCACCGGGACGAGTGGGGCAAGGGCGCCATCGAGGGCGTGGCCGGACCCGAGTCGGCGGCCTCCGCCTCGGCGGCGGGCACCCTCGTCTCCATGCTGACCCTCGGCCTGCCGACCACCGCCGTCGCCGCGGTCATGCTGGCCGCGTTCCAGCAGTACGGCATCCAGCCCGGACCGCTGCTCTTCGAACGCGAACCCGACCTCGTGTGGGGCCTGATCGCGTCCCTCTTCGTCGGCATGGTCCTGCTGCTCGCCCTCAACCTGCCGCTGGCCCCGCTGTGGGCCAGGCTCCTGCGCATCCCCCGCCCCTACCTCTACGCGGGCATCCTGTTCTTCGCGGCGGTCGGTGCCTACGCGGTCGGCGGGGAGGTCGTCGACCTCGTCATCCTGCTGGTCATCGGCCTCATCGGTTTCGGCATGCGCCGCTACGGCCTGCCCGTGCTGCCCGCCGTCATCGGCGTCATCCTCGGCCCGAACGCCGAGCAGCAGCTGCGCCGCGCCCTCCAGATCAGCGACGGCAGCGTCACCGGGCTGGTCGGCACGCCGTTCGCGGTGACGGTGTACGCGGTGATCGCGGTGCTGCTGGCGTGGCCGCTGCTGCGCGGGCTGACGCGCGGGCGGCGCACGGAGGGGTGACCGTCGTCAGGCCACGCGCCGCACTTCCTGGCTGGTCAGCTCATATCGGGCGCCGACGATTGCCAGCCGCCCGTCCGCCACCCGCTCGGCGAGATCCGGTTCCGCGGCGAGCCGGGACCGGACGAGCCGGACGTTGGCGTCGATCGTCGCGTCCACGCGGGCGTCGCCCTCCGTGGCGCGGTCGATGGCCGGGGCTATCCGGTCGGCCAGGTACTGGATGTGCGCGGGCAGCCGCCCACCGGTCGCGTCGGCCTCCACGGCGGCCCGCACAGCCCCGCAGGACTGGTGCCCCAGCACCATCACCAGCGGTATCCCCAGCTCCAGCACCCCGTAGGCGATGCTGCCGAGCACCGCCTCGTCCAGCACCTCCCCGGCGCTGCGCACGGTGAGCAGATCGCCGAGCCCCTGGTCGAAGATCAGCTCCGGCGGCACCCGCGAGTCGACACAGCCCAGCACGATCGCGAACGGATGCTGGCCCGAGGTCAGGCTCTGCCGCACGGCCAAGGACTCGTCCGGGTGCCGCTCCCGGCAGGTACGCCAGCGCAGGTTCCCGGCGGCCAGTGCCCGCAGCGCCTCCCGCGCGGTGGTGGGCCGCGGGCGGGAGGCGGGCGGTGTCGAGGCGGGCGGGGCCGCGGCGGGTGGGGCCGCTGCGGCGGGGGAGACGTCCAGGGCGAGTCCGGCGCCGGCCACGGCGGCTCCGGTCACGGCGGCGCGCAGCAGCGAGCGGCGCGCGGGAGCCGCGTCGGCGGCTCGGCGAGTGGTGTCGGCGGCTCGGCGAAGGGTGTCATCGAGGGTCACGGCGACGAACGTAGGTCCGAAAACCGGGTCGTTCGCCGGGCGCCGCCGAATCATGACCCGCTCATGACCCGACATGGCCGAGCGCTGGCCGGCCGTTGAGCCGCCCTTGGCGGACCCGAGGGCGGCTCTTGACGACTCAGGACGAACGGCCCGGCGGGCTTCCCCGTTCGTCGTCGGGTTCCGTCTCGTCCCAGGTGCGGGTCGAGCGCGGCTCGGTGTACGGCTCTGCCTCCGGCGGATGGCCTCCGGCGATGGCCCGCTGACGGGCGGTCTCGGCGTCGAACTCCAGGCCCAGCAGGATCGCCAGGTTGGTGATCCACAGCCAGACGAGGAAGACGATGACGGCGGCCATGGTCCCGTACGTCTTGTTGTACGAGCCGAAGTTGGCGACGTAGAACGCGAACCCGGCGGAGGCGATCATCCAGATCACCAGAGCCAGGAAGCTGCCCGGGGTGATCCAGCGCCAGCCGCGCACCCGCGCGTTGGGACTGGCCCAGTACAGCAGCGCGATCATCAGGGTGACCAGCAGCACCAGGACGGGCCACTTGGCGATGGACCACACCGTCAGCGCGGTGTCGCCGAGGCCCAGGAGGTCGCCCGCCCGGCGGGCGAGACCGCCGGTGAAGACCACGATCAGCGCGCTGATGATCGCCATGATCATCAGCGCCACGGTCAGCCCCAGACGCACCGGCAGGATCGTCCACACCGGCCGCCCCTCCGGGATGTCGTAGACCGCGTTCGCCGTGCGCATGAACGCCGCCACATAGCCGGAGGCGGACCAGACCGCCAGGACGAGACCGATGATCGCCATGAGGGAACCGGTGCCCGCGTTGCCCTGCAACTGCTCGACGGCCCGGGTGATGATGTCGCGCGCCGCGCCGGGAGCCAGCGACTCCACGTTCTGCAGCAGCCTGTCCGTCGTCGACCGGCCGGAGATGCCGAGCAGCGACACCAGCACCAGCAGCGCCGGGAACAGCGACAGCACCCCGTAGTACGTCAGGGCCGCCGCGCGGTCGGTCAGCTCGTCGTCCTTGAATTCGCGGAGACTGCCCTTGAGCACCGCACGCCAGGCCCCCTTCGGCAGCCGGGTCGGCGACTCGGGAGCCGCCCGCTCCACCTCCGGCCCGGGTCCGGCCTCCTCGGGGGTCGGCCTCCGGCGCTCGTCGTGCCGCTCCTTGTGCCCGGGACGCCCGGGAAGATGCAGCTTCGTCATGAGCCCCGAGTAACCCCCGGACGGGAGGCTCACTCACCGCCCCCGCACATACGACGGTGGGGCACCCCGCAGGATGCCCCACCGTGTACGTCCGTTCCGGCGCCGTCAGTCCTCGGCGACCAGCGCGGGCGTCGACCCCGTGAGGGTCTTGCCCTGGAAGAACGCCGGGCTGCGCCACCGCATCACGTACATGATCACGACGCCCAGGAGGAGCAGACCCACGCCGATCACGAACACCGAGCCCACGCCGAGGACGGAGGAGCCGCTGCCGTACGCCGGGTCCCACATGTCCACCAGCGTCTTGGCGAACACCGCGCTCAGCAGCACGCCGCCGACCAGCGGGAAGAGGCCCTTGAACAGCAGGTCGCGGCCGGAGCGCAGCAGGTCGGCGCGGAAGTACCAGACGCAGGCGAAGGCGGTGAGAGCGTAGTAGAAGCAGATCATCAGGCCGAGGGCGTAGATCGTGTCGACCAGCACGTGCTCGCTGACCAGCGTCATCACCGTGTAGAACACGCCGGTCGCGATACCGGCCATGACCGTGGCGCGGCCCGGGGTGCGGAACCGCTCGTGGACCTTGGCGTAGGAGGCGGGCAGCGCCTCGTACGTCGACATCGCCAGCACCGTACGGGCGACCGGGATGAAGGTGGTCTGCAGGCTCGCCGCGGCGGAGGCGAGGACGGCGACGAAGAGGGCGATGCCCAGTGCCGGGCCCATCACCGGACCGGCCAGCGCCGCGAAGACGTTGTCGGAGGTGTCGGGGTTGGCGAGGCCCAGCCCCTTGTCGCCGGAGCCGACGATCATCTGCGCCGCGACACCCGTGGCCAGGTAGGAGCCGACCAGCACCACCATGGCGAGCAGCGCCGCGCGGCCCGGGGTCTTGGTGCTGCCCGTGGTCTCCTCGTTGGCGGTCAGACAGGCGTCCCAGCCCCAGTACATGAAGATCGACAGGGACAGACCGGCGGTGAAGGCGCCGAACGACTGCACCGCGAAGGGGTTCAGCCAGGACCAGGAGAAGTCGGCCGAGGTCGGGAAGTCGGCGCTGCCGGCCTTGCCGAAGGCCATCACCACGAAGACGGCCAGCACCGCCAGCTGGAGCCCGACCAGCGCGTACTGCACGCCCTTGGTCGCGGTCATCCCGCGGTAGCTGATCACCGTCGCGATGGCGACCAGCGCGAGGCAGGTGACGATGTGCACCGCCTTGTTGCCGTCGAGGGCCGCCACGTCGTCACTGCCGGTGATCTCCCCGGCGAGCAGCCAGAAGTACGACGTCGCCACGCCGGCGAGGTTGGAGAGCACGATGATCGTCGCGATCACCAGACCCCATCCGCACATCCAGCCGACCTTCGGGCCGAAGGCCTTCACCGTCCAGGTGAAGGAGGTGCCGCAGTCCGGCATCACCTTGTTCAGCTCGCGGTAGGCGAAGGCGACGAGCAGCATCGGCAGGAAGCCCGCGAGAAACACCGCCGGCATCTGCAGACCGACCTCGCCCGCGGTGGACCCGAGGGTGGAGGTGAGGCAGTACACCGGGGCCACCGTCGAGACGCCGATCACGGCGCTGCCGAGCAGCCCGACGGAGTTCCCGCTCAGCCCCTTGGCACGCATGCCGTCGGCGGGGCCCCCGTCGTTGTTTCCGGCCAGCGGCCGTACGTCCAGCTGAGTCATGAACAGGACGTTAAGTGCTGCGGTTTTCGCGGCAACGGTCTGTGACATTCAGGTGTCGAAGCTTCATGATCCGCCTATTCGAGGGTGTGGCTGCCGTCACGGCCTGCGTTTCGAAGGGCGTTTTGGGGCGTGGAACTTCTCTTCCAAAACAGTGGAGCTGCTGTTCGATATTCGGTAATCGCAGCCGAGCCCGGAATGCCCGGTTCCAAACCTTCCTGTGTGAACTGCGTCACATGCTTGCGGTGGCCGATATTCGACGTTCGGTAGCGAGGTTGTTCGGCGCCTGTCGGCATCCGGCCATATCGCCTGTCTCGTCCGTACAGA
The DNA here is from genome assembly GCF_044547145.1 of Streptomyces sp. NPDC052773. Classification (NCBI taxonomy): domain Bacteria; kingdom Bacillati; phylum Actinomycetota; class Actinomycetes; order Kitasatosporales; family Streptomycetaceae; genus Streptomyces; species Streptomyces sp. NPDC052773. The sequence continues at coordinate 457,988 of NZ_JBITZX010000004.1, forward strand.
TCTTGGTCTCCTGCGCGCAAGCTTCTCCTCGCAGCATCGGCATGTCCTCGACACCGACGAAGGAAGCGCTTGTGAGAACGCACCGCACGCCGCGCAGAGCCGCCACCCTCGCCCTGGGCACCGCCCTGCTCGCCCTGCTGACCGCGGCCCCCGCCGCGGCCGACGACGACCGGGGCCTGCCGACGGTCACGCCCACCAGCGAGACCCCCGCCCTCTACGACGACGAGGCGGGCGGCAACTCGGACGCGGACGACCCGGCGATCTGGCGTAACGCGGCCGACCCCGACCGCAGCCTCGTCATCGCCACCGCCAAGGAAGGCGGCCTGCGGGTGTACGACCTCGACGCCCGCCTCGTGCAGTCGCTGCCCGCCCCGCGCCCGCCCGCCGAGGACGACGCCCCGGGCCGCTTCAACAACGTCGACCTCGTCACCGGCCTGCGCACCTCCACCGGCCGCGCCGACGTCGCCGTGGTCAGCGACCGCGGCAACGACCGCCTGCGGATCTACCGCATCGATCCGGCCAAGCCCGGCGCCCCGCTCACCGACATCACCGACCCGGCCGCCGCCCCGGTCTTCTCCGCCGACCAGGCCGAGATCAACGACCAGCGCACCGCGTACGGCCTCGCCACCTGGCAGGACAAGGCCACCGGCCGCACCTACGCCCTGGTCAGCCGGCGCGAGCGCACCCGCGTCGCGCTCGTCGAACTGACCCCCACGGCGAACGGCACCGTCGGCTACCGCAAGGTCCGCACCCTCGACCTCCCGTCGGCCTTCCGTCTGCCGAACGGCACCACCTGGTCCCCCTGCGCGGAACCCGGCGAGCTGCCCCAGGTCGAGGGCATGGTCGTGGACCCGGCCACCGGCACCCTCTACGCCGGCCAGGAGGACGTCGGCATCTGGCGCGTGCGCGCCGACCTCACCACCACGCCGGTCCTGGTGGACAAGGTCCGCGAGTACGGCGTCCCCGGCGTCTACGACGAGGCCACCGAGGAGTGCACCGCCGGCGCCGACCCCGGCTACGGCGGCGAGCACCTGTCCGCCGACGTCGAGGGCCTGACCCTGTTCCAGGAGCCCGACGGCGACGGCTACCTCCTCGCCTCCAGCCAGGGCGACGACACCTTCGCCCTCTACGACCGCGAGGTGAGCGAGGACAACGAGTACGAGGGCGGCTTCCGCGTCGGCGCCGCCTCCGCCACCCTCGACGGCTCCGAGGAGTGCGACGGCGCCGCCGTCCTCAACGCCCCGCTCGGCAGCCGCTACCCGAACGGCCTGCTGGTCGTCCAGGACGGCCAGGAGACCCCCGAGGTCCCCGACGGCGAGGGCGGCACCCGCACGGCGACCGGCTTCAAGTTCGTCGACCTGGGCGACGTGGTGGACGCCGCGGACATGTGAGGTCCGCCGCAGACACGTGAGGTCCGGGACCGCGGTCACATGACGTCCACCGCGGCGGTGACACGCCGCACGACCGCCGGGCACCGACACGGGCCCGGCGGCCGTCGCGCGGCGCCGGCCCGGACACCTCCGGGGGAAAACGTTTGACGCGTGCCGGTGCGCGGCGGTCGGATGACCACCCATGAGCACCGCGCAGACGCACCCCGACGGGCTCCCGGCGGGCGCCCTCGTCGACGACGGCCTCGTCCGCCGGCTGATCGCCGGCCGGTTCCCGCGCTGGGCCCGGCTGCCGCTGAAGCGGGTTCCGTCCGGCGGCACGGTCAACGCCATGTACCGGCTGGGCGACGACATGGTGGTCCGGCTGCCGCTGGTGGCCGGCGGGGCCGAGGACGTGGCCCGCGAACGGGACTGGCTGCCGCGCCTCGCACCCCTGCTGCCCACGCCCGTCCCGGAAGTGCTCGCGGCCGGCGAGCCCGCCGAGGAGTATCCGTGGCCGTGGTCGGTGTACCGGTGGCTGCCCGGGGAGAACCCCGTGGAAGGAGCCCTGAGCGAACCCGTCCGGCTGGCCGAGGAGCTGGCCGCGTTCGTGGCCGCGATGCGCGGCGTCGGCCTCCCGGGAGCGCCGCCCGCCCATCGCGGCGGGCCACTCGCCTCACTCGACGCCGAGACCCGCGCCGCGATCGAGGAACTGCGCGGCATCCCGGAGGAAGGCGTCGACTGCGACACCGTGACCGCCGTCTGGGACGACGCCCAGCGGGCCCCCGACCGGGACGGGCCGCCGGTGTGGCTGCACGCCGACTTGATGCCGGGCAACCTTCTGATCGCCGGCGGCCGGCCGGTCTCCGTGATCGACTTCGGCTGCATGGGCGTCGGCGACCCCGCCTGCGACCTGTTCCCGGCGTGGAACCTGCTGCCCGCCGGGGCGCGGAAGGTGTTCCGCGACGCCCTCGGCGAGGACGACGCCTCATGGGCCCGCGGGCGGGCGCGCACGCTCTCCCAGGCCCTGATCGCGCTGCCGTACTACCGGAACACCAACCAGGCGATGGCGCGGAACGCCCGCCATGTGATCCGTGAGGTACTGGCGGAGGTCCGGGCCGACGGACGGGGTGACACCTGATCAGGGCCGAACGGCCCTGGTCGACCGGCCCCCGGGGGACGAGGATCCTGGACAGGGGTCCCGCCCTTTCGGGACCAGGACGAGGAGAGAGCGATGGCGGACGGCGAGCGGCCCGGCCCCGGCGGCCCGGTCCGGGTGTTCCTGCTGGACGACCACGAGGTCGTACGGCGCGGGGTACGCGACCTGCTGGACGACGAACCGGACATCGACGTCGTCGGCGAGGCCGCCACCGTCGAACAGGCGCTGGTGCGGGTGCCCGCCCTGCGCCCGCACGTGGCCGTCCTCGACGTCCGCCTCCCCGACGGCGACGGCGTCACCGTCTGCCGGGAACTGCGCTCGGCGATGCCCGGACTGGCATGCCTGATGCTGACCTCCTTCGACGACGAGGAGGCCCTGCTGGACTCGATCATGGCGGGCGCCTCCGGTTACGTCCTGAAGCAGATCCAGGGCTCCGACCTGGTCACCGCGGTCCGCACGGTCGCCCGCGGCCAGTCCCTGCTCGACCCCAGCGCCACCACCCGCCTCATGGCCCGGCTGCGCGGCGCCGAACAGCCGCCGGACGAGCCCGACCCCCTCCCCGACCTCACCGCGCGCGAGCGGGAGATCCTCGCCCTGATCGGCGAGGGACTGACCAACCGCCAGATCGGGCAGCGCCTCTACCTCGCCGAGAAGACCGTCAAGAACCACATCTCCCGCCTCCTCGCGAAGCTGGGCGTCGAACGCCGCATCCAGGCCGCCGTCATCGCCACCCAGGCCCAGGACCGGCTCCGGCCCGGGGACCGCGGAGGCCTCTGAGCCCGGGCACGCCCGCCCCCGCGGGGACGGATACGGTGGCAGAAGAGGGCGTCCGGCCTGGGACGCGACGGCGAACGGCCTGGGAGGGCACACCGGTGGACGCGGAGTCCCGGGAGGCACGCATACGGCTTCCCCAGCTGCGCCTCGACGAGCTGCTGGAGGAGGTGCAGGCCCGGCTCGACGCGGCGCGCGGCACCCGCGACCGGGTGCACAGCCTGCTGGAGGCGGTCCTCTCGGTCGGCCGCGAGCTGGACCTCGAACAGGTCCTGCGCAGCATCGTGCAGGCCGCCGCCGCCCTGGTGGACGCCCGCTACGCGGCCCTCGGCGTGATCGGCCCCGACGGCAGGCGGCTGTCCGACTTCCACACCGTCGGCGTCACCGACGAGCAGATCACCGAGATCGGCAACTTCCCCGAGGGCCACGGCATCCTCGGCGAGCTGATCCGCCGGCCCGAGCCGCTGCGGCTCGCGAAGCTCTCCGAGCATCCCGCCTCGTACGGCCTGCCGCCCCACCACCCGCCGATGAACACCTTCCTCGGCGTCCCCATCCGGGTACGCGACCAGGTCTTCGGCAATCTCTACCTGACCGAGAAGCGGGGCGGCGCGCAGTTCGACGAGGAGGACGAGTCGGTGCTGTCCACCCTGGCCGTGGCGGCCGGCGTGGCCATCGACAACGCCCGCCTGTACGAGGAGTCCCGGCTGCGGGAACGCTGGCTGCGCGCCAGCGCGGAGATCACCCACAGCATCCTGTCCGGCAGCGACCGCGGCGAGGTGCTCGGGCTGATCGCCGAGCGGGCCCGGGAGATCACCGGGGCCGCCCTCGCGGTGGTCGCGGTGCCCGTGGACGACGCCGACTCCCTCACCGTGGAACTGGCCTTCGGGCCGGAGGCCGACATCCACCAGGGCCTGGTTTTGCCCGTGAACGCCGGCCTGATCGGCCGGGCCTTCGCCGGGGCCACGACCGTGACCAGCGCGGACATCACCCAGGACGACCGGGTCTCGGTCGGCCCGCCGCGGTTCGCCGGGCTCGGACCCGCCGTCGCCGTACCCATCGGCAGCGGCGACGGCGTACGCGGTGTGGTGCTGCTGGTCCGGGAGGCGGGCCAGACGCTCTTCACCGAGCAGCAGACCGAGCCGCTGCAGTCGTTCGCCGGCCAGGCCGCGGTCGCCATGGAGCTGGCCGAGCGGCGCCACGACGCCGAGCGGATCGCGGTGCTCCAGGACCGCGACCGCATCGCCCGCGACCTGCACGACCTGGCGATCCAGCGGCTCTTCGCCACCGGAATGACCCTCCAGAGCGCGGGCCGCTTCATCGAGCACCCGGGGGCCGCCGAGCGCGTCACCCGCGCGGTGGACGACCTCGACGAGACCATAAAGATCATCCGCTCCACGATCTTCGGACTCCGCTCCCGGGAGACCGGCGCCGGAACCGGCCTGCGCGCCCGCGCGGTCCGCGTCGCCGGAGAGGCGGCCCCGGTCCTCGGCTTCGCGCCCGGCCTCCGCATGGACGGCCTGCTGGACACCCGCGTCCCCAAGGAGACCGCCGACCACGCGATCGCCGTCCTCTCCGAGGCCCTGGCCAACGTCGCCCGCCACGCCCACGCCGCCCGCGCGGACGTCGTTCTTGCCACCGACGGCCGCGAACTGCGCCTGGAGGTCACCGACGACGGCGTCGGCATCCCGCCCGAGGGCCGCCGCAGCGGCCTGCGCAACATGGCGGAGCGGGCCGAGCACCTGGGTGGCGAACTGACCTGGACGACACCGGCGTCCGGCGGGACGAGTCTGGTGTGGCGGGTGCCGCTGGCGCCCTGAGCCGCCGGCCGCGCACGGCCGGCGGGACGGCGGCGTGCGTCAGGCGGCGTCCGCCTGCCACAGGTCCGGGCCGAACACCTCGTAGCGGACGCGCCGGGCGGGGACTCCGCGCTCCAGCAGCGCGGTCCGCACCGAGCGCATGAACGGCAGCGGGCCGCACAGGTACACGGTGGCGTCCGTGGGGACCGTCACCTCGGAGAGGTCCATCAGACCGGTGCGGGCGTCGGGGTCGGCGAGGCCGGGGCGCTCGTACCAGAACACGGTCTGCGCGTGGGGCAGACGGTCGGCCAGCCGGCGGGTCTCGGCGCGCAGGGCGTGGTCCTCGGGGGAGCGGTCCGCGTGCAGCACGAGCACGGGCCGGTCGGAGCCAGTCGCCGCGAGCCGGTCGAGCATCCCGACCAGGGGAGTGCAGCCGATGCCCGCCGAGACCAGGACGAGCGGGGTGTCGTCCTCGTCCAGGACGATGTCGCCGAACGGCGCGGACAGTGTCAGTTCGTCCCCCACCCGCACGGTCCGGTGCAGCAGGTTCGACACCTCGCCCGCGGGCGCGCCGTCGCCGCCCGCGACCCGCTTGACGGTGATACGGCGCAGCTGGCCCCCCGGGTCGCACGACAGGCTGTACTGGCGCAGCTGGCGCACCCCGTCCGGCATGGTCATCCGCACGCTCACGTACTGCCCGGCCCGGGCCGCCGGCACGGGCTCGCCGCTGGCGGGCCGCAGCAGGAACGACACCACGTCGGGGGTCTCCTCGCGGCGCTCCACGACCGTCCACGGCCGCCATACGCCGCCCGGTTCCACCCCCGCGGCCCGGTAGAGCCGCGCCTCCCGGGCGATCAGCGCACCGGCCATCAGCCAGTACACCTCGTCCCAGGCCGCCGCCACCTCCGGCGTCACCGCGTCACCGAGCACCTCGGCGATCGCGCCGAACAGGTACTTGTGGACGACCGTGTACTGGTCCTCGGTGACGCCGACGGCGGTGTGCTTGTGGGCGATCCGCTCCAGCAGGGCGTCCGGCCGGGTGCCGGGGTCCGCGAGCAGCGCGCTCGCGAAGCCCGCCACCGCTCCGGCCAGGGCCCGGCGCTGGGTTCCGGCGGCCTGGTTGCCGCGGTTGAACATGCCGTCCAGCAGTTCCGGGCGGTCGCGGAACATAGCGCCGTAGAAGCGCTCGGTGATCTCGTCGAGCGCGCCGGACACGGCGGGCAGGGTGGCGCGTAGGACGGCGGCGGACTCTGCGGACAGCATGAAGCCTCCCTGGACGGGACGGAGAAGACACGGGGACGACCGCCGCGAGCGAGCGGCCGGCCGCCCCTGTATAGCAACCGGATCCGAGTATTCCGGGCCGCTGCGGGGCTCCGACCGGCAACGCGGGACCAGCGGCCCCCGACAAAGGGACCTTCGGCCCCCTGACCGAGGGCCGACCGGGCCCGGGGTTGCGGGCGGGGCCTCGGGACGGAGGGGTCACGGGGCCGGGGGCACCCGGGCCGGCCGGCTGCGGTGCTCCCCGCCGCGGGAACTTCTCCCGGCTGCGGTGCTCCCCCCCCGCGGGAACTTCTCCGGCCGCCGCTCGGGCGGAGCCCAACGGCACCCCACTCAGGGCCGCTCGGCCCAAGCCCCCGGCCGTCCCCCTGCCCGAGGCTGGACGCAGGTGCCGTAGAGCGGCGGGTCGGGGGTCCGGCCGCCGCACGAGGAGGTGCAGTCATGACCACCACGACCACGCCCCGTCTGACCCGGTCCCTGCCCGCCGAACACCGGGGCACGCTGATGGCCCTCGCCCGCGAGGTGAGCATTCCGCAGGGCAGCCGGCTGTTCGACGAGGGCGGGCGGGCCGACCGCTTCTGGATCGTCCGCACCGGGACCGTCGCCCTCGACGTACGCGTCCCCGGACGCCGCCCGGCCGTCATCGCGACCCTCGGGTTCGGCGACCTCGTCGGCTGGTCCTGGCTGTTCTCACCGCGCGTCTGGCACATGGGCGCCGAGGCGGTGACGCCGGTACGCGCCTGGGAGTTCGACGCCGGAGCCGTCCGGGAGCTGTTCCGCGCCGATCCGAGGTTCGCGGAGGCGGTCGCGCGCTGGGTCGGCCTGGTGCTCTCCCACCGGCTCCACGCGGCCCGGGTCCGCCTGCTCGAGCTGTACGCCCCCCACGGCAGCGGCATCCCCGGCTGACCGGCCTCGGTCAGGGCCAGACGCCGGTGAAGTCGATCTCCCGGGCCCACTCGGGGTGGTCGATCAGCGGGTTCCGGTTGCCCTGGAGCTGGGCGATGGCCGCGTTGCGGTGCAGCTCGTACTCGGTGACGGCCTCGGTCTCGTGCCAGCGCAGCAGGACGGGCAGCCGGTCCTTCGGGAACTCGCGTTCGGCGTCGCCGACCTCGCGCGGATAGCGGAGCAGGAAGTACAGGGTGGCGCGGGCGGCGGCGCCCTTGCCGTTCTCGGGCTCGAACCCCACGTTCTCGCGCATCCCGCAGTCGTCCCGGACCGCCTCCATGAAGTGCGGGAAGTCGAAGAACGGGAAGTTGCCGCGGAAACTGTTGCAGCCCACCTCGCACGCGAACAGATGGTGCAGGTCGCCCCGCATCGGCTCGCGGTGGGCGAACCACGACTGCGGCACCACGTGCTCGCAGTTGAACGGCATCGACTTCTCCAGAGCGTCGAACTCCGCCGCGAACTCGGCCGGTCCCGCGGTGCTCTCCTGGAGCAGCAGTTCCCGCACGCGGGCCAGCCGGGCCTTCGCGACGGCCGCGTCGGCGCGGATGAGTTCCTCGGCGGTGAAGGTCCGGCCGGAGTAGATGCTGCGCAGCTTGCGGTCCTTGTGCAGGTCGACCCAGGGATACACCATCCTCGTCGGGTCGTAGCGGGGCCGGGGAGTGTGGGTGCTCGTCAGCAGGTCGGTCAGCGCCCGGCGCAGCGCGTCCCCGTCGCCGGTGCGGACGTCCGCGTAGTACGCCTCGCGTGCGGCGGCGTCCGCGGGCCCGTCGTAGTAGGGGCGTTCCTGCGCGAGCCGGTGGTTGAGGAGGGCCGCTTCCGCGCTCCTGTCGACCGACGACGCGATGTCCGCCGGCCCGGCCGGGGGCGGCGGGGGCGCGGTAGTGGGCGCCGTGGGCGGTGGCGGGGCCTCGGTGGTCAGCGCCGGTGAGGGTGCCGGTGCGCGCAGGGTGGCGAGGAGGGTGGCCGGCGGGGACGTGGGGGTGTCGAAGCCCACGGTGATCCGCAGGGGGAGCGTGAGCTGGGCGGTGCCGTCGGTGGTGCGGGCCCGTTCCCGGGCCTGGCCCTCGGTTCCGTCGGTGCCCGGGAGGGTGGGCGTGAGCGGGGGAGCGGGCGTCGGCGTGGTGGGCGCGGGCGGGGGCGGCGCGGTCGTCACCGGGGAGGCGGTGAGCCCGGCGGTGAACACCTCGTCCCGCAGCCGGGCCGCGTCACCGGTCAGCGTCACCTTGTGCAGCGCCTCGAGGACACGGCTGATCCGCACGCCCTCGTTGGCCCGCCACGCCACCTGCTGCTCGCCCATCTCCGGCCGCCACACCGTGCCGTCGACGCTCAGCGGCCGGCCCTCGGCGTCGGTCTTCGGGACGGCCGAGTGGTGCAGCGCGACGACCTCCCACTGGTCGTTGAAAACGGGAGAACCCGACGAACCCTCACGGGTGTCGGACTCGTAGTGCAGGAACCGCTCCAGCACGTCGACGACCTGGTTGTCGCGCAGCGCGATCTGCTTCGGCTCGCCCCTGGGGTGCTGGATGATGTTGACGAACTCCCCGATGACCAGCTTTCCCTGCGCCTCGCTGACGGTCAGCCAGCCGAACGAGGACAGTGACTCGCCCTGGACACCGCGCGGGGCCACCGCCACCACGCTGAAGTCCAGCGCCCGGTCGGTGACGAAGAACCGCTGCGGCTCCAAGGCGAAGACCGCCGGCACCAGCGGTCTGCCGTCGGCGCAGTCCTGGAACGCGAACGCCACCTTGCTGCGGCTCGCCTCCGGTACCCCGCGCAGCACGTGGTTGTTGGTCAGCAGCAGGGACGGGGACACCATGAAGCCGGTGCCGTGACCGCCGCCCGGCCCGCTGATGGTGATCCGGCCGACCGCGCGGGAGACCTCGACACCGGCCTCCAGGAACGCGACGGGCGTGAGGTTGTTGCGCCCGATGAGCCGCTCCAGGCCCAGCACTTCACTGGTGAAGGTCTCCGGGGGCAGTTGCAGGGTGCTTCCCGCGCTGCTCGCGGGCTCCGTCGGCGTCAGCTCGATCGCCCGCACCAGGGACCAGTCGGCGCCGAGCCGCGCCAGCCGCCTCTCGACGCGCTCCGGAGTGTCCGCGTAGAGCACGCCCCGCGTCTCGAGAACGGACTGGTTTCTCTCCCGCTGCCCGGTGCGGTTCGCATAGCGCGCCGCGGCCATCGTCAGTTGCGACAGATAGGCCGACTCTCGTTCGGAAGCGAGTTCCGCCGTGGCCATGATCCGCCTCCTGGCCTGCTGTGATGTGGCGGTCGCGTCCCGGGGACAGGGTTCTTGGGGGAGTCGTGTCCCGAGGACACGGTTCTTGGGGGACAGGCGGGACGGTGTCCGGTGAAGGCGTCGGGTCTGCCGCTCGGGCGCGCGATGGCGGACCGCGCGCCGTTATTCACACAGGTATTCCTCTTATCGATGCTTGCAGATGTGGGAAACGCCCGCAAAAGAGACGGGGGCACCGCGTCGGAAAACCCCGTCGGCCGGCAGCGGCCCGCGATGTGACGCAGTGATCACCGCGGGGCCGCATTGCCGACGTGGATCTTGGGAATGCATCGGCCGCACCTCGCCCCCAGCCCACAACAGGAGCGCCGAACACAGTGAGCACCCAGGCGACACCCACCCCCACACCGACCGCGCCGGTCTGCCCCTGATCGGCCACGCCCACCATCTCGCCCGCACCCCGCTGCCGTTCATCACCTCACTGCGCGAACACGGCAGCGTCGTCCGCATCCACATAGGCCCCACACCGGCCTACGTCGTCACCGACCCCGCCCTCACCCGCCGCGTCCTGGTCACCGACGCCGCCCACTACACCAAGGGCGGCAAGATCATCGACGCGCTGCGGGTGTTCTTCGGCGACGGGCTGGCCACGGTCGCCGACGGCGAAACCCACCTGCGCAACCGGCGTCTGATGCAGCCGATGTTCAACAAGGCCCACATCGCCACCCGCGGCGAGGCCATGATCGCCCAGGTGCGGGAGATGGTCGCCGCCTGGCCGGAGGACCAACCCCGCGACGTCTACGCGGACATGAACGACATCACCCTCGCCGCGTTCCTCGTCGCCCTGTTCGGCACGGACCTCCCGCCGCGGCTGCGGACCGAGTTCACCGCCCTGATGCCCGCCATCATGAAGGGCACCATCCGCCAGACCGTCCTGCCGTCCTGGATCACCCGCTGGTCGAGCACCGGCTGCGCGCCGAACTCGCCGCCGTCTGCCAGGACCGGACCCTGCGCTACGAGGACGTGGAACAACTCACCTACGCGCGCCGGGTGTTGCAGGAGGCCATCCGCAAGTACGGACCCGCGTGGATGGTGACCCGCACCGCCGCCCGGGACATGGACCTCGGCGGCCACCGCATCCCGGCCGGCGCCGACGTCGTATGGAGCCCCTACCTCCACCAGCACGACCCGGCCCACTTCCCCGACGCCGACACCTTTGACCCGGACCGCTGGCCCCCCGAACGCGTCCAGGCCACCCGAGGATCGTTCCTCGCCGGTGAACGACCGCCCCTCCACCGGGACCTGCGGAGCCGAGGCGCCGTGGAGCGCCGGGCGGGGGCACCGGCGTGCCCCCGCCCGGCGGGCCGGTCAGATACCGAAGGCCGCGGCGTAGCGGACGGTGCCGCCGGGCAGCGGGTGCGCGGGGTCGAGGGCGAGGGCCATCAGGGCCTCGTCCGGGACGTCGATGCTCAGCGCGATGCCGTGGGCGGAGGCGCGGGTGAAGCCGAACCGCGGGTAGTAGCCCGGGTGTCCCAGGACGACGACGTACCGCTCGCCCGCGTCCGTGGCCGCGCGCAGGGCGGCGCGGATGGCCGCCGAGCCCGCGCCGGTGCGCTGCCGCTCCGGCCGCACGGCGCACGGGGCGAGGGCGAGGGCCGGAACCTCGCCGATATGACAACGGGTCAGCAGCGCGTGACCGGCGACCCGGCCGCTCTCGTCCTCGGCGACGACGGACAGTCCGTCGATCCACGCGGCCGGGTCGGCGCGCAGGGCGTCGACCAGGTCCGCCTCTTCCGCGGTGGGGAAGGCGGCGAGAAGGATCTCACGGATGGCGGCGGTGTCGCCGGGTGTCTCGGCGCGCGTGATCCAGGAGGTGTCGCTCATGACAGATACGGATCCGTTCCGTAGAAGTGTTCGTGTGACGGTCCTCGCGAGCTCACGCTCCCGGCGAGGACGGACAGGACGGGGTCAGGCCACGACCCGGGACGTGAGCGGGACCCGGACGCCGGACGCGGTGGCCTCGAACGCGGTCATCCGCCTCACCTCCCAGCTCTCTCTTCGCCCCGATCGACACGAACGGCCCCACCGTACAGACCGTCGCCTTCAGCTGCCAAGCGGTTTCACACGGGCCGCCACCGGCACGTGGTCGCTGCCGGTGCCGGGCAGCGCGCGGATACGTCCGACGGTCGCCGCGCGCGCCATGACGTGGTCGATGCGGGCCAGCGGGAAGGCGGCCGGGTAGCTGAAGGCGAAGCCCCGGCGCGGCACGGCCAGCCGCGTGGTCAGCGGGGCGAGGCCACGGTCGTCGACGGTGCCGTTGAGGTCGCCGAGCAGGATCACCGTCCGCAACTCCTCGGCGGCGACGGCATCCCCCAGCAGCCGGGCGCTCTCGTCCCGCGCGGCCGACGCGAGGCCGCTCGCCCGGACCCGGACCGAGGGCAGATGGGCGACGTACGCGGCCAGCTCGCCCTGCGGCGCGCGCACCACGGCCCGCAGCCCCCTGCTCCACGGCTCCGTGATGGTCCGGGGCCTGATGTCCACCGCCCGGACGTCGCGCAGCGGATACCTCGACCAGATTCCGACGGTGCCCCGGACGGCGTGGAAGGGGTAATCGGCGGCGAGGATCCGTTCGTAGACCCCCAGCGCCGGCGGGACCAGCTCCTCGAGCGCCATCAGGTCGGGCCGGGCCCGGGCGAGGGCGCGGGCGGTGCCCGCCGGGTCGGGGTTGTCGTCACCGACGTTGTGCTGCACCACGAGCAGGCCGCGCCCGCCCGTCTCGGCACCGGGCAGCAGCAGCCCGCCGAAGAGATACGTCCACGCCGCCACCGGCAGCAGCGACGCCACGAGGGCCAGGACCGAGCGGCGCAGCAGCGCGAGGCAGAACAGGAGCGCGGCCACCGCACCCAGCCACGGCAGGAACGTTTCCAGCAGACTGCCCATGCGGCCCACGGAGTTGGGTATCGCGCGGTGCAGAAGCAGCAGCCCGGCCGTGAACACCGCGAGCCCGGCGAGCACCCGGCCTTCCCTCGAAACCCGCCACCGCACCCTGCGCCCCCCGCCCCCCGTTTACGACGCGTCGGTCCCGCCCGGCTCCGGCTGCCGGGCTCTGCGCTGGACCTCCGCCTCCACCTTGCTCCGCGGTGTGCCCTCGGCCTCCGCGTGCTCGGTGACGGCCAGTTGCACCTGGCGGGAGAGGTCGCTCCAGGCCCGCCAGGCAGTCTCCCACTCGGTGTGCTGCTCGGCGGCCCACCTGCCCTCGGTCGGCTTGCCGAAGGCGTCCCGGATGCGCTGCATCTCGGCGTATGCGGCATTGGCTGCCCGCTGTAGCTCCACGAGCTCGTCGATGGTGTGTGCCACGCCGGGATCCTATGGGGATCACGGGGCGGTCCCGGCCGCGACACGGGGACGATCCGACCGGGTCCGAGGGGTGTGTATCCGTTCCCCGAACGCGCGAAGTAGCGTGTGAACTGGCTTGCGATCGAGGCGGGGGGAGAGGCGGTCACCACGTGCGTGTGGGCGGGGAACGGACGGTCGGACGGGCACACCGCCCCGCGATGCTCGCGCTCGCGGTCGCCCTCGTCGCCGCGTGCGGAGACGGCCGGGGCGATCCGCCACCGCGCCCGACGGCCGGACCGGCGATCGCCACCTGCGTGACAGCGTCCGGCGGCCTCGTCGCCGACTTCGACGGTGACGGTACGGCCGACCACGCCTCGAAGGCCGACCTCACCGGCGCGGGCCTCACCCTCACCTTCGGCGCGAAGGACGGCGCACGCGACGGCGACACCGCACGCGACGGCGACGGCGAACGAGACGACGACGGTGAAGGCGAACGCGACGCCGACGGCACTACGGTGCGCCCCAGGGACCTCGTAGGCGACCGCGGCGAGGACGCCAAGGACGTGCTCGCCGTCGTCGCCGACTTCGACCGCGACGGCTGGATGGACCTCTTCGTCGCCGCCACCGGCGAGTTCCGGGGCGACGACCCGATCGAGCCGGACGTCTCCGAACTCCGCTTCGGACCGTTCTCGTCGCGCGGGCGCGGACAGAGCGACCGCCACGTCGACCTGAACGAGCCGCGCGCCGTGGCCGTCGCCGACTACGACGGGGACCGGTACCCGGACCTCGCCGCCTACCGCCACCAAGGCGACGGCGTGTACGCGACCGAGGCCCGCCTCGGCGGCGAACACGGCCTCGACCGCAAGCTGGACTCCGGGAACCGGCGGTACGTCGTCGTCGCCGAGGAGACCGACGACCCGACCCCGTCGGCCATGCACCGCGCGGACCTGACGGCCTTTCACCCTCCCTGCACCAACGAGGGGTCGAGATGATCGCCCCATGGACGCAGAGATCGCTCGGGCCGGCACAGTGTCTTCGGCTTCGTCACCCCGGACGCGACCAGTTACGGCGCATCTGATCACCGTCCGGGACGACGCCCGGGGTACGGGCTCGGGCGGCGTCTGTACGCGCGTTCGAACAGGCCGCGCGGCGGCAGGGCGCACGGCGGCTGAAGGCCATCCCGTCCATCGGGAACACCGGCTCCGTCGCCTTCCATCGCAGCCTCGGCTTCGAGGCCCGGATCGTGGAGGACTACGACGGCCCCGGCCGCACCATGGTCGTCTTCGAACGGCCGTTGCCCGCGGCGTCCTGAGCCCGCGGGCAGTGCCGCCGGGGCGGGCGGACGGCTGAACCGCCCGTCGCAACACAACCGTTGCACAACGCCGGGTGCGGCGTCCGCGCCGCAGGTCACGCGCCGTGCCGTCGGCTTCCGCGAGGGCGGCGCCCCGGCGATCGACGGCGCCCGGCGCGACATACCCGCCCCCGAGACCTTGACGCGCTCTCCGCGCGGCTATTAACTCACGCCATAAATTAAGTCGGTACGGCGACCTGTCGCGGGGCGCTCGCCGTGCCGGTTCGCCACGCCGTTTCCCCGGAAGGGTCCCAGGAGCATGCGCAGACTCAGAGCCGCACTCACCGGTGCCGTCACCTTGTCCCTCGCGCTCACCGCCACGGCCTGCGGCGGTGGCAGCGCGACCGGTGAGGGCTCCAACGACTCGCCGAAGACCCTCACGTACTGGGCCTCCAACCAGGGCGCGAGCATCGAGGTCGACAAGAAGGTCCTCCAGCCGGAACTCGACAAGTTCGAGAAGCGGACCGGCATCAAGGTGGAACTGGAGGTCGTGCCCTGGTCGGATCTGCTGAACCGGATCCTCACCGCCACCACCTCCGGCCAGGGCCCGGACGTCCTCAACATCGGCAACACATGGTCGGCGTCCCTGCAGTCGACCGGCGCGCTGCTGCCGTGGGACGAGAAGAACTTCGCGAAGATCGGCGGCAGGGACCGCTTCGTCGACTCCGCGCTCGGCTCGACCGGTGTATCCGGCGAGGACCCGGCCGCGGTGCCGCTGTACTCGATGGCGTACGCCCTCTACTACAACAAGAAGATCTTCGCCGACGCCGGCATAGCCCGGCCGCCCGCCACCTGGGCCGAGCTGGTCGACGCCGGGAAGAAGATCCAGAAGCAGGGCAAGCAGGTCCTCGGTGCCGAGGGCGCCAACGTCGCGGAGAACATCCACCACGTCTTCGTCTTCGCCAAGCAGCACGGCGCCGACTTCTTCACCCCCGACGGCAAGCCGGACTTCACCAACGAGGGCGTGGTCAAGGCCGTCGAGCAGTACGTCGACCTGATGGCCGAGGACGAGGTCATCCCGGCGGGCAACGCCGAGTACGCCCAGAACCAGTCCGTCAGCGACTTCGCCAAGGGCCGTACCGCGATGCTGCTGTGGCAGTCCGCCTCCGCCAACCTGAAGTCGCAGGGCATGAGCGAGGACGCCTACGGCGTCGCCCCCGTGCCCGTGCAGTCCGGCGCCCCGGGCAGCGGCACCCAGGTCAACTCGATGGTCGCCGGTATCAACCTCGCCGTCTTCAAGAACACCGACAACCTCGACGGCGCCACCGAGTTCGTGAAGTTCATGACCAGCGACGAGGAGCAGAAGATCCTCAACAAGGCCTACAGCACCATCCCGCCGGTCAAGGCCGCCCAGTCCGACCCCGCCTTCGACACCCCCGCGAACACCGTCCTGAAGGACACCCTCGCGCGCAGCGCCGCCGCCCTGCCCCAGGTGCCCGACGAGTCGCAGTTCGAGACGGCGGTCGGTACGGCCGTCAAGGAGCTGTTCGCGGACGCCGCCGCCGGCCGCCCGGTGACCGCGGAGTCGGTGAAGGCGAAGCTGGAGAAGGCCCAGCAGCAGATGCCGGCGAAGTGAGCGCGATGACCACCACCACCGCCGAGCAGGCGGTGCGCGAGAGCACCCCCGGTGCGGCGCCTCCGGGCACTCCCCGCCGCCGCACCGGGCGGCTCCGCCGCATCGGACTGCCGTATCTGCTCCTGCTGCCCGCCCTCGTCCTCGAACTCCTCGTCCACCTGGTGCCGATGGCCGTCGGCATCGTGATGAGCTTCAAACAGCTCACCCAGTTCCACATCCGCGACTGGGGCGCCGCCCCCTGGTCCGGCCTCGACAACTACACGGTGTCCGTCGACTTCGACGCCCCGGTCGGCGAGGCCCTGCTGCACTCCTTCCTCGTCACCGTGGGCTTCACCCTGCTGTCGGTCGGCCTGTGCTGGCTGATCGGCACGGCCGCGGCGATCTGCCTCCAGGACGCCTTCCGCGGCCGGGGCCTGCTGCGCGCGCTCTTCCTCGTGCCGTACGCGCTGCCCGTCTACACGGCGGTCATCACCTGGGTGTTCATGTTCCAGCACGACAACGGCCTGGTGAACCACGTCCTGCACGACCAGTTCGGCCTCACCGACAAGCCGTCCTTCTGGCTCATCGGCGACAACAGCTTCTGGGCGCTGCTGACCGTCTCGGTGTGGAAGGGCTGGCCGTTCGCCTTCCTCATCGTGATGGCCGGATTGCAGAACATCCCACGGGAGCTGTACGAGGCCGCCGCCCTGGACGGTGCCGGGACGTGGCAGCAGATCCGCCGCATCACCCTGCCGTCGCTGCGCCCCGTCAACCAGGTGCTGGTGCTGGTGCTGTTCCTGTGGACGTTCAACGACTTCAACACGCCGTACGTCCTGTTCGGCAAGGCCGCCCCGCAGGCCGCGGACCTCATCTCGGTCCACATCTACCAGGCGTCCTTCGTGACCTGGAACTTCGGCACGGGCTCGGCGATGTCCGTTCTGCTGCTGCTCTTCCTGCTGGTCGTGACGGGCGTCTACCTGGCCGTCACCTCGCGCGGACGGAGGACCGCCGATGCCTAACCCGACGACCGCCAAGGCCAAGGCCACGGCCACGGCCACCGGCACGGTCACGGCCACCGCCACCGGCCGGACCCGCAGGTCGCCCATGGCGCCGCCCCGTTCGTTCCTGTGGACCCGGCGGATCTTCCTCACCCTGCTCGCCGGCTTCGTGCTCGTGCCGGTGTACGTCATGGTGTCCAGCTCGCTCAAGCCGCTCGCGGACGTCTCGGGGCAGTTCCGCTGGCTGCCCAGCGGCCTGACGATCCGGCCGTACATCGACATCTGGTCGACGGTGCCGCTCGCCCGGTACTTCGTGAACTCCCTGATCGTGGCGGGCGCGGCCACGGTGTGCTCGGTGGTCATCGCCGTGTTCGCGGCGTACGCCGTCAGCCGCTACTCGTTCCGCGGCAGGCGCGTGTTCACGGTGACCGTGCTCTCCACGCAGATGTTCCCCGGGATCCTCTTCCTGCTGCCGCTGTTCCTGCTCTACGTCAACATCGGCAACGCCACCGGCATCGCCCTGTTCGGATCGCGCGGCGGGCTGATCCTCACCTATCTGACCTTCTCGCTGCCGTTCTCGATCTGGATGCTCATCGGGTACTTCGACTCCATCCCGCGCGACCTGGACGAGGCCGCCAAGGTCGACGGATGCGGCCCGGTCGGCGCGCTCTTCCGGGTGATCGTCCCGGCGGCGGTGCCCGGAATCGTCGCGGTCGCCGTCTACGCCTTCATGACCGCCTGGGGCGAGGTCCTCTTCGCCTCCGTCATGACGAACGACACCACCCGCACCCTCGCCGTCGGCCTCCAGGGCTACTCCACGCTCAACGACGTGTACTGGAACCAGATCATGGCCGCCTCCCTCGTGGTGAGCGTCCCGGTCGTCGCCGGATTCCTGCTCCTGCAGCGGTATCTGATCACCGGCCTGACGGCGGGCGCCGTGAAGTAGTGAACGCGGCGCCGTAGCAGAGCACCGGCCCAAGGCCCCCGCACCCGCCTCCTGCCTCCCTCCCGAAAGGTTCTCCGTGTCCGAATCCGCAGCCCCGCACGCCCTCGACCTGGCGGCCTTCCCCGCCGACTTCACCTGGGGCACCGCGACATCCGCCTACCAGATCGAGGGCGCGGTGGCCGAGGACGGCCGCGCCCCGTCCATCTGGGACACCTTCAGCCACACCCCCGGCAACGTCGACAACGACGACCACGGCGACATGGCCTGCGACCACTACCACCGCTGGCCCGAGGACATCGCCCTGATGAAGCAACTGGGCACCAACGGCTACCGGATGTCCGTGGCCTGGCCCCGGGTCGTGCCCGGCGGCGACGGACCCGTCAACCCGGCGGGCCTCGACTTCTACGACCGGCTCGTCGACGCCCTGCTCGCCGCCGGCATCACCCCGTCGGTCACCCTCTACCACTGGGACCTGCCCCAGGCCCTCCAGGACCGCGGCGGCTGGACGCGACGCGACACCGCCGAACACCTCGCGGCCTACGCCTCCGTCGTCGCGGACCGGCTCGGCGACCGGGTCACCCAGTGGGCCACCCTCAACGAGCCGCTGTGCTCCGGCTGGATCGGCCACCTGGAGGGCAGGATGGCTCCCGGCCTGACCGACCTCACCGCAGCCGTCCACGCCTCCTACCACCTCCTGCTCGCCCACGGCCTGGCCGTCCAGGCGGTGCGCGCCGCCGCCCCCGGCGCCCGGATCGGCCTGGTCACCAACCACTCCACCGTCGAACCGGCCTCCGCCCGTCCCGAGGACGCCGCCGCGGCCGTCCGTCTCGACGGCCACACCAACCGCTGGTGGCTCGACCCGGTCCACGGCCGCGGCTTCCCCGCCGACATGCGCGATCTGTACGGCGTCGAACTGCCCGAACGCCCCGGCGACCTGGAGGTGATGGCGACCCCGACCGACTGGCACGGCCTCAACTACTACTTCCCGGCGGTGGTCGCCGACGACCCCGAGGGGCCCGTTCCGTACGCCCGCGAGATCAAGGTGCCGGGCGTGCCGCGCTCCGGCATGGACTGGCCGGTCGACGCGGCGGGCCTGGAGGGCATGCTGCTGCGGCTGACCGAGGACTACGGGGTACGCCGCATCCTCGTCACCGAGAACGGCTCCGCCTACCCGGACACCGTCGCAGCCGACGGCACCGTCCACGACCCCGAGCGCATCCGCTACCTGGAGGACCACCTTGCCGCCTGTGCCCGCGCGCTGCGCAAGGGCGTCCCGCTGGCCGGGTACTACGCGTGGTCCCTGCTGGACAACTTCGAGTGGGCGTACGGCTACGACAAGCGGTTCGGCCTGGTCCACGTGGACTACACGACGCAGAAGCGCACCGTGAAGAGCAGTGGCCGTCGCTACGCGGAGATCATCCGCGCCCACCGCGAGGCCGTGTCCTGAGCGGACGGGCCGCCGCGCGCGCCCCCGCACACCCGCTGCCACCAGCACCAACGGCAGCGGGTCGGTCGCGTTGCAACCGGCCGCGAGGAAGCTGAAGAAGGCTTAAGGCAAGCCTAAAGAAAAGTGTGCCGCGATGCTTGACCGTTCACCGACAGGGCGGCAAGGTTCCCGGAGAGCGCTCTCTCAACTCTCCTTCTCCCCTCCCCACTTGAGGAGCCCCCCATGCCATCAGCAGCCAGACGCGCCACCGTCGGCGCCCTGGTCTCGACCCTGCTCGGCACACTGCTCTCGCTCGTCCCGGCGACCACCGCCCACGCCGAGCCCGTCCTGCTCTCCCAGGGCAGGCAGGCCACGGCCTCCTCCACCGAGGCGGCGGCCTTCGCCGCGTCCGCCGCGGTGGACGGCAACCTGACGAGCACTCGGTGGTCGAGCCAGTGGAGCGACAACCAGTGGTTCCAGGTGGACCTGGGCCGCAGCGCCCAGATCAGCCGCATCGTGCTGACCTGGGAAGCGGCGTACGGCAAGGCCTACGACATCCAGCTGTCCGACAACGGCACCGACTGGCGCACCGTCAGGTCGGTGACGGCGGGCGACGGCGGCACCGACGACCTCGCGGTCTCCGGCACCGGCCGCTACGTCCGCCTCCAGGGCGTCACCCGCGCCACCGGCTACGGCTACTCCCTCTGGGAGTTCCAGGTCTACGGCAGCACCGGCGACACCCCCCAGCTCCCCGGCGGCGGCGACCTCGGCCCCAACGTGCACGTCATCGACCCGTCCACCCCCGACATCCAGGGCAAGCTCGACGCGGTCTTCAAGCAGCAGGAGTCCGCGCAGTTCGGCA
The DNA here is from genome assembly GCF_044547145.1 of Streptomyces sp. NPDC052773. NCBI lineage: Bacteria > Bacillati > Actinomycetota > Actinomycetes > Kitasatosporales > Streptomycetaceae > Streptomyces > Streptomyces sp. NPDC052773. The sequence goes on from NZ_JBITZX010000004.1 coordinate 478,008, forward strand.
CCGGCCGGCACGCGTTCCTCTTCAAGCCGGGCACCTACAACAACCTCAACGCCCAGATCGGCTTCTACACCCAGATCGCGGGCCTCGGCCTGAAGCCCGACGACACCCTCATCAACGGTGACATCACCGTCGACGCGGGCTGGTTCAACGGCAACGCCACCCAGAACTTCTGGCGCGGTGCCGAGAACCTCGCGGTCAACCCGGTCAACGGCACCAACCGCTGGGCGGTCTCCCAGGCCTCGTCCTTCCGCCGGATGCACGTCAAGGGCGGCCTCAACCTCGCCCCGAACGGCTACGGCTGGGCCAGCGGCGGCTACATCGCCGACTCGAAGATCGACGGCCAGGTCGGCAACTACTCGCAGCAGCAGTGGTACACCCGGGACAGCTCGATCGGCGGCTGGTCCAACTCCGTGTGGAACCAGGTCTTCTCCGGCGTCGAGGGCGCTCCGGCGAACAGCTTCCCCGAGCCGCGTTACACCACCCTCGCCACCACCCCGATCTCCCGCGAGAAGCCGTTCCTCTACCTCGACGGCAACGAGTACAAGGTGTTCGCGCCCGCCAAGCGCACGAACGCCCGCGGCACCACCTGGGCGAGCGGCACCCCGCAGGGCCAGTCCATCCCGCTCAGCCGCTTCTACGTCGTCAAGCCCGGCACCACCGCCGCCACCATCAACCAGGCGCTCGCGCAGGGCCTGCACCTGCTGTTCACGCCCGGTGTCTACCACGTCGACCGGACGATCGAGATCAACCGGCCCGACACCATCGTGCTCGGCCTGGGCCTCGCCACCATCATCCCGGACAACGGCGTGACCGCCCTGCGCGTCGCCGACGTGGACGGCGTACGCCTCGCCGGCTTCCTCATCGACGCCGGACCGGTCAACTCGCCCACCCTGCTGGAGGTGGGTCCGCAGAACGCCTCCGCCGACCACTCCGCCAACCCCACCACCGTCCAGGACGTCTACATCCGCATCGGCGGCGCGGGCGCCGGCAAGGCCACCACCAGCATGGTCGTCAACAGCGACGACACCATCATCGACCACACCTGGGTATGGCGCGCCGACCACGGCGACGGCGTCGGCTGGGAGACCAACCGCGCCGACTACGGCGTCCGCGTCAACGGCGACGACGTCCTGGCCACCGGCCTGTTCGTCGAGCACTTCAACAAGTACGACGTCGAGTGGTACGGCGAGCGCGGACGCACCGTCTTCTTCCAGAACGAGAAGGCGTACGACGCCCCCAACCAGGCCGCCATCCAGAACGGCACCACCAAGGGCTACGCCGCCTACCGTGTCGACGACTCGGTGAACACCCACGAGGGCTGGGGCATGGGCAGCTACTGCTACTACAACGTCGACCCGACGATCCGCCAGGACCACGGATTCAAAGCCCCGGTGAAGCCCGGCGTGAAGTTCCACAGCCTGCTCACCGTCTCCCTCGGCGGCAACGGCCACTTCGAACACGTCATCAACGACGTCGGCGCTCCCACCCAGGGCACCGAGACCATCCCGTCGACCGTCGTCTCCTTCCCCTGACGGTCCTCACCCCGGGACGCGCCGCCCACCCGCGGCGCGTCCCGTCGACGCACCGACTGGTGGCAGGCGGCCGAGCCGGCCTGCGTCGAGCTTGTTGGCCGGCCGCTCGGCGGTGGTTCCCTCCTCGCAGAGGCCGGCGTAGCGGCCGACGGGCCGACCGTGACCGCCTTCGCGCTGTCCCCGAACGCCCCTGAGCGGTCCCCGACCCGACCCGGAAAACCCCCTGACAGGAACGCCGCACCGACGACGGTGCCCCTAACGTGACGACAGTGCCCCGGCCGGGTCCGCACGCCTGACACAACCGCTCTCTCCACGAGGAGGACCCATGCCGTTCAGGGGCAGGTCCGCACCGCGGCGCACCGCCACGCGAGGCACGGCCATGGCCGTGGGAGCCGCCATGGCCGCACTCACCGGCCTCGCCGCCGCTCCCGCGGTCCACGCGGCGCCATCCGCCACCGGCGCCCTGCGGTGGGCACCGTGTGACGGCCCGGCGAAGCCGGGAGCAGAGTGCGCCACTCTTTCGGTGCCGGTCGACTGGGCCCACCCGGACGGGCCGACACTCGACCTGGCCGTGGCCCGCCGCAAGGCCACCGACCCGGGTGCACGCGTCGGCTCGATGGTGTTCGGCCCCGGCGGGCCGGGGGACTCGGGTGTGAAGACGGTCGTGGACCGTATCAGCCGGTTCAGCCCCGAGGTCCGCCGCAGGTTCGACATCGTCAGCTTCGACCCGCGCGGCGTGGGCGACAGCAACCCGGTGACCTGCTCCGGCGACCTGCTTGCCGAGCGGCCGTCACCGGACCTGAAGAGCCAGGCGGACTTCGACGCCACCATGGCGTACAACAAGCGGCTCCGCGCCGACTGCCGGGCCCGTACCGGCCCCGTGTTCGACCACCTCGACACCGCCCAGACGGTCCGGGACCTGGAGACCCTCAGGGCCTCCCTCGGCGAGCGGAAACTGACCTTCCACGGCAGCTCGTACGGCACGCTGCTCGGCGCCCAGTACGCCGAGACCTACCCGCGCCGCGTGCGCGCGATGGTGCTGGAGAGCGTCATGGACCACAGCGTCCCGACCACCCGTGACTTCCTGCGGTCCGAGGCGGCCGCGGCACAGGACTCGTTCCAGGAGTTCGTGAAGTGGTGCGACGGTGCCCCGGACTGCGCGCTGCACGGCCGCGACGTCCGCGACGTCTGGCAGGGCTTGCTGGCCCAGGCCGGGCGCGGCGAGCTGGAGGACCCGGCGAAGCCGGGCACCTCGCTGTCGCCCTCGGATCTGGTCAACAAGATCGCGTTCCGGAAGTTCTACGGTGCCGACTACGCGGGCCTGGCCACGGCGATCGCGGGTATGGACGCGAGCAAGCCACTGCCCGCGTCGCCTACCTCGACAGCGCCGCTGCCCTCTGCCACGCCGGTCTTCTGCTCGGACTGGCACCTGCCCGTGCGCGACTACCGGCAGTACGCCTCGCTCGTCGCCATGATGAACAAGACCGCGCCCGACCTGCCGTACCTCCTGCCGATCCACATGGCAGCGGCGTGCCTGGGTGCGCCGACCGCCAACCCACAGCACCGTCTGGACGCACGCGGTGCGCCGCCGATCCTGGTCTCCAACGCACTGCACGACCCTGCCACCGGCTACCCGTGGGCGGTCTCGGTGGCCCGGCAGCTCGGCCGCAGCGGCGTGCTCCTCACCTACGAGGGCCACGGGCACGGCAGCGTCACCAGCGGCCCGTGCATGGAGGAGACCGTGGACGGCTACCTCACCGACCTGGCAGTTCCACCACGGGGCACCAGGTGCCCCGCTGTGCCGTCCTGAACAGCTTGCGAAAAGGAAGGCCCCGGAGTGTCACGGACTCCGGGGCCTTCCTGCTCCGGGTCGCTTTTTGCAGGCTCTGCAAGTTTGCGTAGTATGCAGAACGTGACAGAGGACAGTGCCCCGCAGGGCGGGCTGCGTGAGCGCAAGAAGCGGGCGACGCGTGCCGCCCTCGTGGAAGCGGCGGTCCGGCTGGCGGCGGAGCACGGGGCGGAGAACGTCACCGTCGAGGCGATCAGCGAGGCGGCGGGGGTGTCTCCCCGCACGTTCTTCAACTACTTCGACTCCCGTGACGACGTCTTCGTGATGATCGGCGCCGACTCGCGCACCCGGATCCAACACGCCGTCCTCGCCGCCCCCGCGGACCTCCCACCGCTCCAGGCACTGCGCGCGGCCATGGCCGCCGAGCTGGCGGAGGTGGAGCACCAGCACGAGCTGTGGCGGCTCCACGCGGAGGTGCTGCGCCGGTCACCGCGGCTCCTGGTGCGCAGCCTCGGTGTGTACGCCTCCGACGAACTCGGGCTGGCCGAGACCCTCGCCGAACGGCTCGGCGGGGGCGCCCCCGCCGAACCGCCCGCCGGACCCCCCGCCGACGACGACAGCCGCAGACTCGCCCTGGACCTGTATCCGCGACTGCTGGCCGCCGTCGGCGTGACCGCCGTCCGGGTCGCCTTCGAGCACTGGTGCGTGCGGCAGGAGGAACGGCCCTTCGCGGACGTCTTCGAGGAGGCGTTCGACCATCTCGCCGCCGGTCTGCGCGCACCGTCCGGGACGACCGGACAGGCCTGACGCCCTCTCATCGGCCGCCGTCCCTTCGGACGGCACCCCACCCCCATATGTCCCCGGGCGCGCCGCGCCGTCGCCGGCGCCTGCCCGGACCTGTCGTGAACGCCCCTGAACCGAGAGAGACCCCCGTGAACGCAACACCGGCGCCTGAGCAGGCGCCTCCCACCGCCATGTCCGACCGGCAGATACTCCAGGCGATGTCCGGGCTGATGGCCGGCATGTTCGTCGCCATCCTGGCGGGCACCGTCGTCTCCAACGCCCTGCCCCGGATCATCGCCGACCTCGGCGCCAGCCAGTCCTCGTACACCTGGGTCGTCACCGCCGAACTGCTGGCCATGACGGCGACCGTGCCGCTGTGGGGCAAGCTGTCCGACCTCTACAACCAGAAGCTGCTGCTCCAGCTCTCCCTGGGCATGTTCGTGGTCGGCTCGCTGCTGGCCGGGTTCTCCCACGAGGTGGGTCTGCTCATCTTCAGCCGCGTCGCGCAGGGCATCGGCGCGGGCGGTCTCACCGCGCTCGCGCAGGTCGTCATGGCGGCCATCATCCCGCCGCGCCGACTGGGCAAGTACTCCGGCATCTTCGGCGCCGTCTTCGCCGTGGGCACCGTCGCCGGGCCGCTCATCGGCGGCGTCCTCGTGGACACCTCGTGGCTCGGCTGGCGCTGGTGCTTCTTCATCGGCGTCCCGTTCGCGCTGCTGGCCATCGTGCTGCTCCAGCGCACCCTGAAGCTGCCGGCCATCCGCCGCCGCGACGTGAAGATCGACTACCTGGGCGCCTTCCTGATCGTCTCGGGCATCTGCGCGCTGCTCATCTGGGTCTCGCTGGCCGGCAACCGGTTCGCCTGGGCCTCCTGGCAGACCGCCGCCCTGACCGGCGCGGGTGTCGTCCTGCTCGCGATCGCCGTGTACGTCGAGTCACGCGCCGCCGAACCGATCATCCCGCTGGGCATCTTCCGCAACCGCACGGTCACCCTCACCACCGTCGCCAGCCTCCTCGTCGGCGTGGCCATGTTCGGCGGCACCGTCTTCCTCTCCCAGTACTTCCAGGTCTCCCTGGGCAAGTCCGCGACCATCGCGGGCCTGATGAGCCTGCCCATGGTGCTGGGCCTGCTGGTGTCCTCCACCATCGCCGGGCAGATCATCAGCGCCACCGGCAGGTGGAAGGTGTACCTCGTCGCGGGCGCCGCCGTGATGACCGCCGGCCTCGCCCTGCTCTCGACGATCGGAACCGACACCCACTTCGCCCTGCTCAGCCTCTACATGGCCATCCTCGGCATCGGCGTCGGCATGCTGATGCAGAACTTGGTCCTCGCCGCGCAGAACGACGTGCCCGCCGCCGAACTCGGCGCCGCCACCTCGGTGCTGTCGTTCTTCCGCAGCATGGGCGGCACCATCGGCACCAGCGTGCTCGGCGCGATCCTCGCCAACCGCGTCACCGACGAGATCACCAGGAGCCTCGCTGAGACCGGCACCCCCACCGGCACCGGACAGGCCGCCGGGCACGGCGGCGTCCCGGACATGGCCACCCTGCCGGCGCCGATGCGGGCCATCGTGGAACACGCCTACGGCGTCGCGACCGCAGACCTCTTCCTCGTCGCCACGCCCTTCGCGCTGCTCGCCCTCGTCGCCGTCCTCTTCGTCAAGGAGAAGCCGCTGAAGACCACCAGCGGCATGGAACGGCTCGCGGAGGAGTCCGCCACCACCACGGCCGGCGCGCGGCAGCCCGCCGACCAGGTCGGCTGAGGCCGCAGCGCACCCGCCGCGGGAGCGGGGCGGAGGCCGCCGTCACGGCCGCCGACGCCCCGCTGCGGCCCACGGCACCTCCGGTCGCCGGGACTGGTGATTTACGCGGTCCGGCGTCCCCACCGCGGGACGAGACTGCACGGGCCATGTCGTCGAGCCGCACCCGAGGTGCCGATGTCCGGTTTACTGAGAAGGTATCTGACAAGGAGTCACACACTGCTGCTGTCCGGCGTGCTGCTGCTGTCCGGCGCGCTGCTGTCGGGAGCGCCGCCGCTGTCCGCCGCCGGGGTGGCCGCCGCCGCTCCCGCCCCTGCCGCGGGCGACGGCCCGACGGTCGCGACCCGGTACGGACTCCTGCGGGGCAAGACGGGCGAGACCGCCCACTCCTACCTCGGCATCCCGTACGCCGTGCCACCCGTCGGATCCCTGCGGTGGAAACCGCCGGCCCCGCCCGCCCGCTGGTCCGGCGTCCGCGACGCCACCACCCCGGGAAACCCCTGTATGCAGCAGCCCTCGTCCACGCCCTGGGGGAACCTCGCCGGACCCGGCACCCCCAGCGAGGACTGCCTCTACCTGAACGTGCACACCCCCGCCCAGCCCTCGCCGCGGCAGCGCCCGGTGATGGTGTGGATCCACGGCGGCGGCTTCACCGTCGGCTCCGGCTCGTTCTACGACGGCGGCACCCTCGCCGCCAAGGGTGACGTGATCACCGTCCACCTCAACTACCGGCTCGGCGCGTTCGGTTACCTCGCCCACCCCGGGCTAGCGGCGGAGTCGCCGCGAGGGCTGTCCGGCAACTACGGCCTGCTCGACCAGCAGGCCGCACTGCGCTGGGTGCGCGACAACATCGCGGCGTTCGGCGGCGACCCCGGCAACGTCACCGTCTTCGGCGAGTCCGCGGGCGGCGGCAGCGTCTGCCAGCACCTCGTCTCACCCGCTGCCACCGGCCTGTTCGACCGGGCCATCGCCCAGTCCGGCTGCGGCTTCCCGCTGCCCACCCAGGAGTCGCAGCAGAACAACGGCAAGGCCTGGGCCGACACCATCGGTTGCGCCGACATCGCCTGTCTGCGCGCGAAATCCGCCGCCGAACTGCTCGCCGCCTCGGCCCGCCCCACCGCCCGCTGGGTGCCCAACGTCGACGGTGCGATCCTTCCGTCGCAGGTGACGGACGCGCTGGAGAGCGGACGTCTCCACCGGGTCCCCGTCCTCCAGGGCACCACCGCCGACGAGGGCCGGCTCACCGTCGCGACCACCTACGACCTCGCCGGCCGCACCCTCACCCCCGAGGGCTACCCGGCGGCCGTCCGCGCGCTGTACGGCGGCCGGACGGACACGATCCTTGCCCGCTACCCCCTGTCGGAGCACGGCTCACCCGCCGAGGCGCTGGGCGCGGTCCTCACGGACTCCCAGTTCGCCTGCCTCCAGTCCCGCACCGCCGGCCTCATGGCCGAGCACACCCGGTCCTACCAGTACGAGTTCGCGGACCGGCACTCCATGGACTATCTGAACCTCCCGGTCGGCTTCCCCCTCGGCGCACCCCACGGCTCTGAGATCCGCTACGTCTTCGGCGGCGTCACGGGAACCCCCGCCCAGACCGCCCTGTCCGAGAAGATGCTCGGCTACTGGACCAACTTCGCCAGGACCGGCGTCCCGTACGCCGCGAACGCGCCGCACTGGCCCCAGTACCCGAAGGTCCAGACGCTCGCACCGGAGGGCATCACCGCGGTGGACACCTTCCCGCGGGCCCACCACTGCGACCTGTGGAACGGACCGGCTTCCTGAACGACACCACCCAACCGCACGAACCGCCCCCACCCGCACCGTCTCCGGTGCCGGTGGGGGCGGCTGCGCGCTGTCCCTACCCGGCGTAGGTCTCGTACTCCGCGATCTGCGGTGTGCCGCTCGAGCCGGTGATCTCGAAGGTGATCTTGCTCAGTGTGGTCCGGGGCACGGCGATCACCCCGGCCTTGCTGCCGGTGGCCAGGACTGCCCCCGTATCGGCGTTGACGACCCGCCAGGAGCCGATCCGGCCCGCGGCCGCCGCCGTCTCACGGATGTTGATGGTGGACACCGTGGTGGGAGAGCCCCACTTGACCGAGATCGCACCGGTGGAACCGGCGGGCGACCAGTAGGTGCTCAGGTTGCCGTCCCGCACGTTGCCGTAGCTCGTCCCGTCGGCCTTGCTGGAGCCGTCGGCGCCCGCTCCGATGGAGAGGTTGGTGCCGGTGGGCTGGGTCGGCGTCGGCGCCGGGGTGGTCGGCGTCGGAGTGGGCGTGGTGGGGGTCGGCGTGGGGGTGGTCGGCGTCGGTGCCGGCGTCTGCGGCGTGCAGTTGCCGTCCGACTCCCGCAGCCCCTTGTTGGCGCCCGCCGTCTGGCTCACGACGCCCGGCACGCAGCTCGCGGCGTCGAGGCGGTAGGAGTACGGGATGCCGACGGTGGTGTTGGACTGGGGGTTCGGCCCGGCGGGGTTGTTGTCGGTGCCGGGCTCCGACCACGTCACGTTGTCGAAGATGTTGCCGCTGACCTGCCAGTAGCCGGCCGCGTCGGTGTAGAAGGTGCCCAGGACGTCCTTGGAGTCCTCGAAGTAGTTGTTGTCCACCTTGGCGCGGGCACCGGCCCGGGAGTTGATCCCGGACTCGTTGAGGCTCACGTAGTGGTTGTTGTACATGTGGGCGATGCCACCGCGCAGCAGGGGCGCCCGGGAGTCGATGTTCTCGTACTTGTTGTGGTGGAACGTGACGTACCCGTTCGAGACGTCGCTCTCGCTGGAGCCGATGAGCCCGCCGCGCCCGGAGTTGCGCAGGACGCTGTAGGACAGGGTCACGTACTGGGTGTTGTCCTTCATGTCGAAGAGGCCGTCGTAGCCCTCCGACTCCCCGCCCGACGCCTCCAGGGTGACGTGGTCCACCCACACGTTGCGGACGTTGCTCTCCATGCCGATGGCGTCACCGCCGTTGGACGTCGGCGAGCCGGACTTCTTGACGTTCCGGACGGTCACGTTCTGGATGATGATGTTCTTCGACTCGCGGATGTGGATGCCCAGTTGATCGAAGACCGCACCACTGCCGACCCCGACGATCGTGACGTTGCTGATCTGCTTGAGCTCGATCACCCCGTCCGCGGTGCTGCAACTGGCCCCCGACACCTTGCTGGTGTTGCCGTGGTTGATGGTCCCCTCCACCTCGATGGTGATCGGGGTGCTGCTGCTGGCCCGTCCGCACAGGGCCTGGTGGATCGCGGTGCCCGTCGTGGCCCGCACGGTCTGCCCGCCCGCGCCGCCGGTGGTGCCGCCGTTCTGCGTCGCGAAACCCGTCGCGCTGCCGGTCGCCGCCGCCGACGCCCCCGGCGCCGACAGAACCGCACCGGTCGCGGCCGCGAGGGCCATCGTGCCCAGCGCCGCGTAGAGTCGCAGGGCCGCTGGTCGTCTCATGGTCGTCTCCCCATTCGTCATGCGTCATCGAGCGCCGGGCGATACCCGGACGCACTGCTGCACTCGCTTCGTCAGCGGCCCCGCACGCCACTGGGGAAAGCGCTTTCTGACGGGGGAGGATAGGGCGCGCCCGGGGCAGTGGCAAGATCTGAGGCGTTTTCAGCAGCGGGAAAAGACCGCGTGCCGAGCCGCGCCGGAAACCGCGTGCGGAGCCGCGCCTGAAGGCGGGTGCGGGAGGCGCGCCTGAAGGCGGGTGCGGGAGGCGCCTGAAAACCGGGTGCGGCGCCGTGCCCCCGCTCGTTACAGTCGCTGTCGTGCAGGTGCGCAGGTCGCGGATACTTCGCCTCTCAAGCGGGTAACGCGGGTTCGAATCCCGTCGCCGGCTCGTGCCGGTGTCGTCCAGTGGCCTAGGACGCCTCAAGTTCTCCGCTGCCGACTTGGATCTCTGCACACTTCAGCGGACGGTCGGCGCGCGCCGCGCCGGGCGCTGGCGGGACGGCGGTGTCACCCGTCCGTGCCGCAGCAGTGTGACGGCGTGTCCCCCGGCGCCGGCCCGGACGTGTCGGTGCGGCAGAAGCAGGACGCGGTGACCGGGACGTCGGCGAGGGCGGTCGCGAAGGTGAGCTGCTGGGCGACGATCGCCGCCTCCGCGGTCCTGCCCTGCCGCAGCAGGCACTCGTGGAAGCCGTGCAGGGACCAGACGTTGCCGGGGTGCTGGCAGGGGCGGGGCAGCGTGTCGTCCAGGCCCAGGTCGGCGCGGTAGACCGCCTCGGCCTCGGCGATCCGACCCCGCTCCAGGAGGAGGGCGCCCAGGGCGTGCCGGGTGGGCTGCATCCAGCCCCACGGCTCGTCGTAGGGGAGACCGTCGTCCAGGGCGACGGACCGCTGCAGCGCGGCGAAGGCCGCGTCGAAGTCGCCCTTGCGGTAAGCGAGTTCGCCGTCGAGCATCGCGGAGGCGACGGCCAGGATGTCGGCGCAGGTGTTGTTGAACAGCGTCCGCGTCCCGGGAACCCGGTCGACCGCCGCGCGGAACAGCTCCCGCTCGGCCTCCGCCTCGGTGACCCGGCCGGTCGCGGCGAGGGCGACGCCCCGGGCGTAGTGCAGCATCGCCGTGGTGACGCTGTACAGCTCGCGGTCCTCGGGCAGCGGGAGCGCGAGGATGTCGGCCCAGCGGCCGAACCGGATCAGCACGTGCACGCGCATGGCGAGGAAGCCCTCCAGCCAGTCCGCCATGGGCGGGCTCTGCACCCGCAGCAGTTCCTCCGGGATGGACGCCTCCAGTCGTGCCGCCGCCTCCAGGGCGACCTCGGACTGGCCGAGGAACATCGCGCCGTAGATCTTGAAGTGGTGGTTGTGCGAGCGGTACAGCGTATAGAAGTTCATCGCCCCGGCCCGCGCGTGGAACTTCTCGTCCGCCGCGATCGCCGCGCTGTTGTCCGCGACGACCCGCCGGTAGTCCCCGCACAGCACTTCGAGGTGTGAGGGCATGTGCAGGAGGTGACCGGCGTCCGGGACCAGACCGCGCAGCCGGTCGGCGGCCGGCAGCGCCGTCTCGGGCGTCGGGGACATCTCCATCAGATGGACGTACAGATGGAGGACACCCGGATGGTCGCGTCCACCCGGCGTGCCGAGCGCCCGTTCGAGGACCGCCCGGGCCTCCCGCGTGCGGGCGCCCTCGGCGGGCTCTCCGGTGCGCACGTCCCACAGCTGCCACGGCGTCAGGTTCATCAGCGCGTCGGCGTACAGGGTGGCGACGTCCAGGTCGTCGGGGGCGAGGTCGTAGACGGCGCGCATGCTGTCGGCGTACGGCGCGTTCCACACGGAGCAGTCCTCGGCGGGCCGCTCCTGCGGGTAGCGGGCGCGCAGCGCGCCGATCAGCGCCCGCTCGACGGGCGTGGCACCGCCGGCGGCCCGCTCGTGCGCCCGCTCCACGGCGGCATGGGTGCGCTCGACGGTCCGCGTGAGCTCCCGCTCGTCGAAGAACTCCCACGGCTTGTTGTAGTTGGGGCCGAGGGCGTAGGCGATGCCCCAGTACGCCATGGCACACCCGGGATCGGCCGCCGCGGCGGCCTCGAAGCAGCGGACGGCCTCCTCGTGGTGGAAGGCGTACGTCCACACCAGGCCGCGGTCGAACCAGAGCTGCGCCTGGGCGGACGTGGTCGTCACCGGACGGGTGTGGGTGCCGAGATCGTAGTAGTCCATGGGTGCCTGCCTCCCGAACCGTACGGCCGCCGCCCGGCCGTACGGACCCGCCGGTGCGTCGCGCCCCAGGCACTCAGCGTAGGGGCGATCTCACGCCCGGCGACAGTACGCCGACGCGCGCACACCCTCCTCCCGGCGGTCCGTGACCAGGAGCATGCGAGCAGAGCGCATCTGACATTCCTTCCGCCGACGGCCGAGCAGCTGGCACTCAGTCAGCTGACCAACCCGGCCTCGACGTGCTCAACCGTCGGCCAGTCGGGACCAGGACTCCTCCAAGGACTCCTACGCTGACAAGGAGTCCTACGGGGAGAAGGACTCCTGGGGCAGCGGTCACGACAAGCCCCGCGGCGGCATGCACACCGGCGGCGGCGCCCTGTCCGCCCCGACGGTGACCGCGGGTGGCCTGGGCGTCCTGGCCGCCGCCGGTCTCGGTCTGTACGCGGCGCGCCGGAAGAGGTCGGTGGAAGGCGCGGTCTGAGCGCGGTCCGACCCATGCCGGACGCGAGCGCGGTCCGACCCATGCCGGACGCGACAGCCGCCGCGCCCGCCACGCGCGCGCCGCGTGGCGGCCCGCCGACTCTCCCGTGGCGTCGCTCGCCCGGCCGCCCGGCCGGCATCCTCGGGTGCGGGCGTACGCCGCTCACCGCAGCGCTGCCGCGACCAGCCTGCGCACCTCCTCCTCCCCGACGCGTCCACCGTTGACCAACCGGTCGAAGACCAGCCCGTCGACGCACGTCAGCAAGGTGTCGGTGCGTTCCTCGGCGTCGCCGACGCCCTGACCGGCGAGGAAGGCGCGTACGGCCTCACGTGCCGTGTTCTCGCGCGGCACGAGGATCTCCCGCAGCTCGGGATGGCGCACGCTCTCGATGGCGCACGCGTAGCGGGCCAGGGAGCGCCGCCGGCCGTCGCCGGTGAGGCGCTGCTCGGTGAAGGCGGTGATACGGGCCGCCAGTTCCCCGGCGTCGCGCGGCACCGGCAGGGCGCGCCCGGCCTCCTCCAGTTCGGCCTGGTCGACCTCGACCAGACGCCGGACCAGCGCGGTCAGCAGCGCCTGACGGGTGCGGTAGTAGGCGGACGTGGTGCCGGACGGCAGGTTCGCCGCCCGGTCCACGGCGCGGTGGGTCAGTCCCCGTATCCCCGTCTCGGCGAGCACGGTGATGGCGGCGTCGGCGAGAAGCGTGCGTCGTTCGGTGGCCACCCCCCATTTCTACACCTGTAGAGGGCATCGAGTACGCTCCTTCTACATCTGTAGAAGCACAGGGGAGTGGACGAAGGGGGCCGGCATGGGTGGCAGCGCGGTGGTGGTCGGGGGCGGCATCGGAGGGCTGGCCGCTGCCCTCGGCCTGCGGCTGATCGGCTGGGAGGTCACGGTGGTCGAACGCGCCGCCGCCCTCGCCGACGCCGGGGCCGGCATCTCCCTGCACGCGAACGGGCTGCGCGCCCTGGACACCCTCGGGGTCGGCGCGGCGGTGCGCGCGGCGGCCCGCCCGCAGTACACCGGAGGCACCCGCACCCCGAAGGGCCGCCTGCTGACCCGGATGGACGGCGCGGCCCTCGAACGCGCCCTCGGCACCCCCATCGTCGGCATCCCACGATCCGTCCTGCACCGTCTGCTGCGCGAGGCGCTGCCGCCCGGATGCCTGCACATCGGAGCCGAGGCCACGTCCGTCGACCGCACCGTCCCCGACCGGCCCCGGGTGTCCGTGCAGGGCCGGGTGCTGGAGGCGGACCTGGTCGTGGCGGCCGACGGCGTCAACAGCCGCCTGCGCGCCCGGCTCTTCCCCCACCACCCCGGCCCCGCCTACAGCGGTTCGACGGTCCTGCGCGCCATCACCGAGCACCCCGTCGACCTGGCGGACGACTTCCAGATCACCTGGGGCAGGGGCGCCGAATTCGGCCACATCACCTTCGCCGACGGCCGGGCGGAATGGCACGCCGTCCTCAACGCACCCCCCGGCGTACGGCACACCGACCCGCTGGACGCCATGCGCCGCCGCTTCGCTGACTGGCACGACCCGATCCCCGCGCTGCTCGACGCGACCCGCCCCGAGGCCGTCCTGCACCACGACATCCACGAACTGACCACGCCGTTGCCCACCTTCACCGCCGGGCACGTCGCACTCCTCGGCGACGCCGCCCACGCCATGACGCCGAACCTCGGCCAGGGCGCGTGCCAGGCGCTGGAGGACGCCGCCACACTCGCCGCCGCCCTCGCCGCCGGACCCACCGTCGGATCGGCCCTGGCCCGCTACGACGCCGAACGCCGCCCCCGCAGCCAGGCCGTGGCACGCGCCGCACGCCAGGCCGGCCGCATGGGCCAGCGACTGGCCCACCCCGCGGCCGTCGCCCTCCGCGACACCGCCCTGCGCGTCACCCCGTCCCGGGCCATGATCCGGGCCATCCTGCGGCACGCCGACTGGACCCCGCCGGCGCTCGGCCTTGACCATCGAACGCCTTAACCGGTCGGCCCCGCCCGTGATGTGATCGGACCGCGCCCGCTGCCCGCACCCGGCGGGGGAGCGGGGAGAACGCGAGGCAGCAGAGCGAAGTCCGCAGCGCCCGCGCGCCGTCGCCACCTCCTGCATGAACGCCCGGTCTGGGAGGCCGCCGTGCCCCTCGCCCCGCTGCGGGCAGCGCCCTCGCCCACGCTCGTCGTCTGCGGCACCCGGCAGGACGCCCCGGAGCCGTACCGCACCTACGCGGGCGAGCCGCTGACCGCCTGCGCCGAAGCCGTGGCCGAAGCGGTCGACGGGCAACTGCTGCGCGTCCCCGGCCACTACCCGCACACCCGGCAACCGGCCACCGTCAACGCGGCCCTGCGCCGGCTGTGGTCCTGGCCCGCGTCCCCGTCACCCGGGCGTCGGTCGTGCCGCCCCCCACCGGAATCCGCTTGTCCGCCCTTCCGGCACCCCACTACCGTGCCGACGGTGGATCTCTTCTCACGCTCGTGGAACGCGCTGCGCACCGCCGTCGCGGAACTCCCCGACGAGGACTTCTCCCAGCCCTCCGGCTGTACCGGCTGGCTCGTACGGGATCTGGTCTGCCATCTGGTCATCGACGCGCAGGACGTCCTGATCACCCTGGTCACCCCCGCCGACACGGAACCGACCCGCGACGCGGTGACCTACTGGGAGGTCGCCGGGACACCGCCCACCGGTGACGACCCGCTCGACGCGCTGACCGTCCGGCTGGCCGCCGCGTACCAGGAGCCGTGGCTGCTGAAGTTCCACCTCGACGACGTCGGCTCCGCCGCCGGCCGTGCCGCCGAACTCGCCGACCCCACCCTCCGGGTCGCCACCCGCGACCAGGTGCTCACGGCAGGCGACTACCTCTCGGCATACGTCCTGGAGTGGACCCTGCACCACCTCGACCTCACCGCACACCTCCCGCACGTGGCCGGACCGCCCGCGGACGGGCTCGCCCGGTCACGCCGGATGCTGGAGAGGATCGCCGGGGCCGCGTTCCCCGCCTCGTTCTCCGACCGGGACGCGCTCCTGGTGGGCACCGGCCGCCGCACCCCGACCGCCGCGCAGAGGACCGAACTGGGCGACCTGGCCGCGAAACTCCCGCTCGTCCTCGGCTGAGGGCGCACGGCAGGGAGGGCACGTGCGGGCGGGTCCAGGTTTTACCCGACGGTCGACCAACGGCGCACCGTCGTGCCGTAGCGTCACACGCATCCCTCGACGACGATCGCGGACGTCCCCGGCGCCTCACTCGGCGCCCGCCGGGACGGCCCGCCAGGAGGCATGCCATGAAGACCGACATACGCACCGCGGCGGCCGGACTGCCGGACGCCTGGAGCTCGTCGCTGCTCGGACGGATCGGACCCACGGCGGTGAAAGTCCTGCGGATGGACGGACGCCCCCTGGAACCGGAGTCCCATGACACGGCTGAGGCGCTGCTGGTACTGGACGGCACCCTGCGCCTGCTCGCCGGCGGCACCGAACTCGACGTCCACGCGGGGGAGATGTACGTCGCCGAGGCGTGCGTGGAGCACGCCGTACGCCCCGGCAGCCGAGGCACGCTCGTCATCGTCGAGCACCTGGCACCCCACCGCCCACCGCGCGGAAACGGCCTCGCCGGAGGCTGACCCCGGGCTGCGGCGTTCGCAGGTGGCCAACCTGGCTCAGTCGCGGGACCGGGGCCGACGGGGCAGGCGCAGGTCCTCCCACAGGGTGCGTGTCGCGGACCCGGGGTCGTCGTGCACGGCCGGCTCACCCGCGCCGAGGCGCAGGACGGACCGCCGCGTGCCGTACGCGGGCCAGGGCGGCAGCGCCTTCCCGAAGCCGGGGCGGCCGGTGCGGGCGAAGGAGATCCACGCTTCCCGCATCCGGTCGGACAGGTCCCGTGGGGCGTCCGGGCCGAGGAGCGGGTCGGAGAGGGTGCCGAAGACGAAGCCGACATCCGCCAGGTGGCAGGCGCCGAGAGCGCCGTCCACCGCGGGCGACGGCCACGCGAACTCGTACACGAAGGTCTCCGCTCCGTGCGCGGCGCGCGCCTCGGCCACCCGCAGGGCGGGGATGCGGTAGGCGTGGTCGGTCATGGCGGCGGAGAACAGATCGCCGGGAGTGGCGCCGGGGTACGCGGCGGCGTAGACGGCGCGGGCCTCGGCGGGGTCCAGGCCGAGCCCGGCGAGGAGGCCGTGCAGCACCTCGTCCGTGATGCGCGGGGCGATCCCCAGGGGCACGAGGAAGAGCCGGAACTCGTCGGTGGTCGTACCGGTGAGCAGATCGATGTCCCGGCCGGCCCCGCCGGCGATGGCGTCGACCGGCCGCTGGGGGAGTGTCGCCCCGTCGACCACGGGCAGCACGGTGGTGCCGCCGCCCGCCGACTCGCCCCACAGCGTGGGGTCTTCGGCCTGTGCGATCTCCCGGCCGAGGGCGCTGTCGGCGGCGATCAGCCGCTCAGGCGGTACGGCGGCCAGCCCCTCGCGCGTGGGCTCCGCGCCGACGAGTTCGGCGAGCCGTTCCGTGACGCGCCGGGCGATGTCCTCGGGGTGGGTGTGGTGCCCCGCACCGCTCTGGGTGATCGCCCGCCGGAACAGCCCGCGGGCTCCCGGCATGGCCATCAGGGCGGTGATGCCGATGGCACCCGCGGACTGGCCGAAGACGGTGACGTTGTCCGGGTCGCCGCCGAACCCGGCGATGTTGTCCCGGACCCACTCCAGCGCCGCGATCTGATCCAGCAGCCCGAGGTTGGCCGTACCGTCGGGCAGCAGCAGGAAACCCTCCGCGCCGAGCCGGTAGTTGAGGGTGACGCACACGACGCCGTCGGCGGCCAGCCGCGCACCGTCGTAGGCGGGCAGCGAGCCGGCACCGTTGCGGAACGCGCCGCCGTGGATCCACACCATCACCGGCAGCCGCCCTCCGGTACGGCCCGGCGCGGGCGTCCACACATTGAGGTTCAGACAGTCCTCACCCTGCTCCTTCGCGTCCCCGAGCAGAGCGGCCATCGCGGGAAGGTAACCGGGCTGGGGCGCGGCCGGGCCGTACGCGAACGCGTCCCGCACCCCCGACCACGGCTCCGGCGGCTGCGGTGGCCGCAGCCGCCGCGGTCCGAACGGCGGCGCCGCGTAAGGGATACCGGCGAACACCGTGACCTCGCCCGTTCGACGCCCGCGGACCGGGCCTGCTGTGGTGGGCACGGTGACATGCATGGATGAGCCTCACAACGCTTGTCGATCTCGTGGATCCCAGGGATCCCGTCGATCTTGTCGATCTTGTGGGGTCATCCTCACCAGGGCCGAAGACGAGCGGCAACTCCTTTTGCCCGCCGCCGGGACGGGTGTGCCGGGCGCCCATCCCGCCCCGTTCATTCACTCTGATCGGTGACCGCCTGAGCCTCGGTTTCCCGTCCGGCGGTGTCGGGTGCCGTGTAGAAGACGGAGTTGCCCTGCTTGGTGCGCTGCGCCTGGCCCTTGGCGACGAGGCTTTCGAGAGTGGTGCGTACGACCGTCGTCTTGATGTCACGGTCGGGGTGGACCTGACCGAGCGCGGAGGCGACCTCCGCGGCCGAGCGCGGCTCGCTGACCTCGCCGAGGTGGCCGCGCACGAGGTCGACCAGAGTGGGCTGGTCCGCCGTCTTGGTGGCGGTGGCCGAGGACTTGCGGGCGGTCTCGTCGCCCGACTTGCCCTTGCCGGGCGTGGCCGCGGCCGTGGCCGTGGTCTTCTTCGCCCGCGGCTGCTTCGCCTTGCCGGACGCGGCGGCCTTCTTGGTGGTGGCGGGCGCCTTCTTGGTGGTCGCCGTCGCCTTCTTGGCGGAGGAGGCGGTCTTCTTGCGGGGAGCGGGCACCACGGGCGCCTCGGCCGCCGGTGCCGTCTCGGCGAGTGCGGCCGAAAGACCGAGCGCCTGCCGCATGTTCGTCAGGACGGCGTGGTCGCGCTGCAGCCCGGCCAACTGCTCTTGCAGCGCCTCGATTTCGGCGCTCACGCGTTCTTGCTCTTTGACGTTGCGCTCGAGGTCGGTGGTCACCTGGGCGGCGTACTGCGATGCCAGGTTGCTGGACACGGTGGTGTTCTCGGTCATGACGTTCAGCCTTTCCTCGGACCGGTCGACGGCCGTAAAGCTGCCGTGCAGCGTGAGATAGCGATAGTACGGCTGACACGGAGCCGCGTCGGCGCAACAGCCGACGCGTACACGAGGGGACTGACCACCGGAGGGACTGACGGCACGAGGGCAGTGACTCAGTCCGACGGCGCCGAGCACTTCCGCAGAAGGGAGTCGAACGCGTCGCCGACGGACTCGGCGGCGAACGACTGCACGACGGTGACGCGGTCCGGCGCGGTGATGACGTACCGCCGTGCGAGACAGGAGAGACCGCCCCAGCTCTCCCGGTCATGGGCGCGCATCAGAACCCGGCCGCACCTCGTGCAGACGATCCACGGCACGAGCACGAGATCGGCCAGTGCGGGCTCGCCGCGGACCGGCGCACCGTCGACGGTGGAGCCATCGAGGGTGGCGCCATCGAGGGTGGCGCCATCGAGGGTGGAGCCGTCGTCCTCGAGCAGCTTCACTGCGGTGGCCTCGCCGTCCGTGCGACAGCGAAGGATTCCGGGGGTGAGTGCCTCCCGCTCGCCCCAGTCCTCCGCGAGCACGGAGAGCCGGGCGCGGACCGTCTCGCTGATCGCCCTGCGATGGGTGAGGATGCCGGAGACGAGCAGGCCGAGCGCCGCCTCCTGCTCCCCGATGGACCGGCACTCCCCGACCTCCTCGGCCTCGGCCTCCGGCAGCAGGGCGGCGAGCCGGTTCCAGACGTCGTCGTCAGTCATGTGCCGCCTCACCATGAGCCTCGCGGACCAGCGTCTCCATCACCGGGCGCGGCAGCGACGGGTTGGCCGCCGCCGCTTCGCTCACCGCCTCGTCCGCGTGGTTCAGCAACTCGACGACGAGGTGCGGGGGCAGGGCGGGGTGACCGGCGGCGACGGGCCTGGCCCGGTCGTCCGCCAGGCAGGCGGCGAGTGCCGTGGCCGTCGCACGCGGGTGCCGGGCGATCGCCCGGAGCGCCTTCTTCGCCGGGGGCCGCTGCCGGGACAGCTCTTCGAGCAGGGAGGGGGAGGCGTCGGGATTGGCCGCGACCATGGCGGCGACCTGAACGCCGTACCGGTCCACCATGGCGCGCAGTCTCGCCTCGGACAGACCCGGGTGGGAGGCGACGGACTTGACGACCTTCGCGTCGGGGTCGGCGGCGAGCGCGTCGCGTATCCCGTCCGGCAGATCCCGGCGGGCCGCCAGGAACATGCGCACCGTCGGGTGCGGTGACGCGGCCAGTTCCACGACCTCCGCGGCGGTGGCGGCTTCGATGCGGGGGAGCAGCGTCGGCCCGATCCGCGTGGCACCGGCCAGCCGGGTCAGCACGTCGAGCGGCACCTGCGGGTGGTGCGCCAGACTGCGCCGCACCTCGGGGTCCCGGTCCGAGGCCAGCATCCGTATCAGGGCCTCGTCGGTCGCCGGGTTCTCCGCCAGGGCTGCGCGCACACCCGGCACGGGGTCGTCGGCGAGGCGCCGGGCCACGTGCGGGGGCAGGTCGTGCCGGGCGGCGAGTTCGGTGCGCAGCAGCGATGAGGGGTCGTCTGCGAAACGTACGACGGCCTCGGTCGGGGTGGCCGGATTGCGCAGCGCCAGTTGCCGTGTCTCGTGCACGGTGGACCGGTGGGAGCCGTCGCACGCGGCGCCCGCGCGGAGGTCGCAGTCGGGTCTCGGGCAGTGGGGGTCGTGCACGAACGGTGGCACTTCACGGTCGCACACCGGACACCGCCGGGCGGGGGCGAGCCCTTCGCCGCCGATCAGCAGGGACAGTACGGCCGGCGGGGTCGCCTCGTTGGCCGCCACCGCGCGGCGCACCTCGGCGTGAGGATGCTCCGCGAGCCGCGTGGCGGCCTCCGGGGTGGTCCACAGCGCCAGCTCCGCGACGACCCGGACGTCCGGGTCGGCGGCGAGCCTCTCCACCACATCCGCCGGAAGTCCCGGGCAGGCGGCCAGCTTCTCCCGGTGCCGGACATCCGGGTCCGCCGCGAGCACCCGCGCCCACTCGGGGCGGCCCGCGCCCTCGTCGAGGAGTGCGAGAGCCGCCTGGGGCTGGGTCAGCGGGTCGACGTCGGCGTCCGTCAACCGCCCCGCGTACGCGAGCTGTACGGCGACCTCCGGGCCGCCCGCGGCCAGCGCACGTGCCTGCGCGCGGCTGAGGTCCGCACGCTCGGCGAGGGCGGAGGCGAGGTCGGTCGCGAGGTCCCGAGAAGGGTCGGCCGCCAGGCCCGAAGTAAGGCCGGTCGCGAGGTTCGGACGAACGTCGGCGACCGCGATCTCGATCAGCCGGTCGACCAGTTCGGCGGGCAGGGCCGGGTTGGCGGCGAGTCCGTGCAGGACAGGGTTCACGGGCTCATCCTGCCAGCGGCCCTACGAGTCCGGGCGGGCGCCCGCACGCTGCGGTACCCCTGCTCGCCGACCACCTCGGGCGACCTCATAGGGTCGGATCATGGTGAGTGGATTCAGCGACGCGTTCCTCCTCGAGGCCGAACGGCACGCGGCCTGGGGCGCGGCCCAACTGAACGCCCTGACGGCGTTCCTGCCCGAAGCCCCGTGGACCGCGGACCTGCCGACCTGCCTGTACCGGCAGGGCGGTCTGGAAATGCGCGTGGCCGTGCTCGGCACGTACGACATGGACGAGCAGTCCTGGATGTGGGGATGGGCGAACCCCGGCCTCCAGGGCACCGAGGTCGTCGCCCTGACCACCGCGGTCCAGCGCTACGGGCAGGCTCACGGCATCCCCGAACTGACCGAGGAGATGATTCCGCTCGCCGGCTTCGACGACCCGCGCCACGCGGCGGAGCTGCTCGCCTTCACCGGCATGGGCGTGGCCGAGGCGCCGGGATACATCGGCGTACCCGCGGGACCGGCCACCCAGGTGTACTTCCTGCCCGACGACCCGCAGGTGCCCCGCGCCGCCCTCGACCCGGTCACCCTGCCGCGGACGCTGCTCACCGGCGCCGGACTGATCGGGTACGCGGCCCGGCAGGTCGTCGGCGGATACTTCGACCACTACGGCGTACCGCAGCGCACCGAGGGCGACCGGATCGTCGCCGAGCTGCCCGGCGGGGGCCCGGTCGAGGTGGAGTTCGACGCGCACGGACGGATCGCCGGCGTGTCCCTGAAGGTCGGCGGCTGACCCGGGAGGGCCACGGCGTACGGCCCCCCGCGTGAAGGGCGTCTCGTCTGGGCAGGCATCTCCGGCGACACAACGCCGTGCCCGCGCCGAAGGGAGACGCCCGTGCCCGTGGCCCCACCGAACGGAACGCCCGACCGGAGCGCGCGATGACCGCCTCCGCCTCCCCTGCCTCCGGCCACGACGGTCTGCTCGCCGAGGCCCGTACGCTCCTGCCCGAGATCGTCGCCGTACGACGCCGTCTGCACCGCGCCCCCGAACTGGGCCTGCGCCTCCCGCGCACCCAGCGCGCGGTGCTCGACGCGCTCGACGGGCTGGACCTGACGGTGACGACGGGGGAGCGGCTCAGCTCGGTGACGGCGGTGCTGGAGGGCGACCGACCGGGGCCCACCGTGCTGCTGCGCGCGGACATGGACGCGCTGCCCCAACAGGAGGAGACGGGGCTGGAGTTCGCCTCCGAGGTGCCCGGTGCCATGCACGGCTGCGGTCACGACCTGCACACCGCGATGCTCGTCGGCGCCGCCCGGCTGCTGGCCGCGCGGCGGACACGGCTGGCGGGGCGGGTGGTGTTCATGTTCCAGCCGGCGGAGGAGAGCGACGGCGGCGCCCAGTACATGATCGACGAGGGTGTGCTGGACACTCCCGACGGCGCCGGGATCGTCGCGGCGTTCGCCCTGCACGTCACCACGCGCTTCGCCGGCGGCACCCTCCATCTGCGTCCCGGCCCGACGTTCGCCGCCGCCGACCGGATCCACCTGACCGTGCGCGGCCGGTCCGGGCACGCCTCGTCGCCGCACCAGGCGCTCGACCCGGTGCCGGTGGCCTGCGAGATCGTGCAGGCCCTGCAGACGATGGCGACCCGTACCGTCGACGTCTTCGACCCCGCCGTGGTCACCATCGCCTCCGTCCACGCGGGGACCACCACCAACATCATCCCGGAGACCGCCGAACTGCACGGCACCTTCCGCACCCTCACCCCGCGGACCCGGCACCGGGTGCGGGAGGGGATCGTCCGCGTCGCCCGGCATGTGGCCGCCGCCCACGGCGCGACCGTCGACATCGAGCTGCCCGAGGGGTATCCGCCCACCGTCAACGACGACACGGTCACCGGCACCGTCCGCGAGACCGCCGCCGAACTGCTCGGCGCCGACCGCGTCCACCGACTGCCCCAGCCCTTCATGGGCGCCGAGGACTTCTCCTACGTCCTGCGCCGCGTACCCGGCACGATGGCGTTCCTCGGCGCCCGCCCGCCGGGTACGGACGGCGAGGACACCCCCGACTGCCACTCCAACCGCGTCGTCTTCGACGAGCAGGCCCTCGCGGCCGGCGCCGCCCTGCACGCGGCGGTGGCACTGCGCTATCTGGCCACCTAGCACGGACTTGGCGGAAACGAGCGCTACAGCGGCGCGGCAACCGCCGGACCGGTGACGCACGATGAGGACGGCCCGGAAGCAACCGGCCGCGGAGCCATGGCCGTACAGCCCAGTGAGGTGGAACCCATGAACGTCGTCGACCTGGCCGCCCTCGGTGAGTCGTTCACCCGCGACCCCTACCCCGTCTACGCCCGGTTACGGGCGCAGGGACCGGTGCACCGCATCCGGATGCCGGAAGGGGGCGCCTTGGCCTGGCTCGTCGTCGGACACGAGGCCGGGCGGGCCGCGCTGGCGGACCCACGGCTCTCCAAGGACTGGAGCAAGGCGTCGCCCTCGCTGCCGCTGGGCGCCGTCTCCTCCGGGCCGCACATGCTCCGGTCCGATCCGCCGGAGCACACGCGGCTGCGGAAGCCGGTCGCCCGGGAGTTCACCGCGCGCCGCGTCGACGCACTCGCGCCCCGCATCCAGAAGACCACCGACGAACTCCTGGACCGGATGCTCACCGCCCCCGACGGGCGCGTCGACCTCGTCGAGGCGCTGTCCTTCCCGCTGCCCATCTCCGTGATCTGCGAACTCCTCGGCGTCCCCGACCTGGACCGCGACTCCTTCCGGACCTGGTCGAACGACGCCCTCGGCGCCACCGACCCCGGCGTCCGCACGGCCGCGGCGGCCTCCATGGCGCGGTACATCACCGAACTCCTGCGGGACAAACGGCAGCGGCCCGGCGACGACCTCATGAGCGCGCTGATCCACGGCTCCGACGACGACGGTGACCGGCTGTCCCCCGAGGAACTCGCCGGCATGGCCTGGCTCCTGCTCGTCGCGGGCCACGAGACCACCGTGAACCTCATCTCCAACGGCGTCCTCGCCCTGCTCACCCACCCCGGGCAACTCGCCGCGCTGCGCGCCGACCCCGCCCTCATCGACAACGCGGTCGAGGAGATGCTGCGCTACGACGGACCCGTGGAGACCCCCACCTACCGGTTCACCACCGAGCCGGTGACCATCGGCGACACGGTCGTCCCCGGAGGCGGCGAACTGGTCCTCGTCGCCCTGGCCGACGCCAACCGCGATCCCGCGCGCTTTCCCGCACCCGACCGCTTCGACATCTCCCGCGACCCCCGCGGCCACGTCGCCTTCGGCCACGGCATCCACTACTGTCTGGGCGCGCCCCTGGCCCGCCTCGAAGCCCGCATCGCGATCGGCACCCTGCTCGACCGCTGCCCCGACCTGGCCCTGGACATCCACCCGGCGGCGATCACCTGGCGCCCGGGCATGCTGATCCGCGGCCCGCGGAGCCTGCCGATCCGCTTCGGCTCCTGAACCACCGCGAGCCGCGGATCCGTGGCTCCCGGAGCGTCCCGTGATCGAGTGGAGGGCCGTGCCGGGGCGGCGTACGGTCGAATGGTGGCGCACCGGCCACGTCCCCTCGCCGACGGCGCGATGCCATGAGCAATCCCGAGCCGACACCGCAAGCACCGGCCATACCGCGGGAGAACGAGCCTGGCGATGGCCGTGGGAACGGCATGGCGCTGCTGGTCATCGCGTCCTGTCAGCTGATGGTGGTGCTCGACATCACCATCGTGAACATCGCGCTGCCGGACATCCAGCGCTCCCTCGACTTCTCCACGACGAGCCTGTCCTGGGTGGTCAACGCGTACACGCTCACCTTCGGCGGTCTGCTGCTGCTCGGCGGCCGGGTGGGCGACATCCTCGGCAGACGACGCGTCTTCGTCTTCGGCGTACTGGTCTTCGTCCTCGCCTCGTTGCTCGGGGGCCTGTCCCAGAACGACTGGCAACTCCTCGCCGCCCGCGCCCTCCAGGGCGTCGGCGGTGCCATCGCGTCCCCGACCTCCCTCGCCCTGATCAGTACGACCTTCCGTGAAGGCCCCGAACGCAACCGGGCGTTCGGTGTCTTCGCCGCGGTGTCGGCGGGTGGCGGCGCGATCGGCCTGCTGGCGGGCGGCATGCTGGTGGAGTGGCTGAACTGGCGCTGGGTGCTGTTCGTCAACGTGCCCATCGGGCTGCTGATCGTGCTCGCCACCCCACGCTGGATCCGGGAGTCCGAACGCCATCCCGGGCACTTCGACCTGACGGGCGCGCTGACCTCCACCGTCGGCATGGTGCTGCTGGTGTACGGGTTCATCCGGGCCGCGCAGGAAGGCTGGCGGGACGGCCTCACGCTGGCCGCGTTCGCGGCGGCCGTCGTCATCCTGCTGCTGTTCGTGCTGATCGAGCGGCGCTCCCGGCAGCCCATCACACCCCTGCACATGTTCGCGGACCGCAACCGCGCGGGCACCTACGGCATGATGCTGAGCCTCGCCGCCGCCATGCTCGGCATGTTCTTCTTCCTCACGCTCTTCGTGCAGAACGTGCTCGACTTCAGCCCCCTCCAGGCCGGGCTGGCCTTCCTCCCGGTGAGCGCCGTCATCGCCGTGGGCGCGGGGCTCGCCTCCCGGCTGCTGCCGAAGTTCGGGCCCAAGCCGTTCATGGTCACGGGTGGGATCCTCGCCGCGACGGGCCTGGCCTGGCTGACGCTCACCGACGTGCACTCCACCTACGCGGGCAGCATCCTCGGCCCGATGCTCGTCTTCAGCTTCGGCATGGGCATGGAGTTCGTGTCCCTGACCCTGATGGCGCTGTCCGACGTGGCCACCCGGGAGACGGGTGCCGCCTCCGGCCTCCTCAACGCCACCCAGCAGGTGGGCGGCTCCCTCGGCCTGTCCATCCTCGTCACGATGTTCGGCACGGCCGGCAACAACGAGGCCTCCCGGCAGATCCCGGCGTTCCTGGCCCAGGCGACCCCCGATGAGCGGCTTCGCTTCGAACGCACCGGCCGGCTCCCGCCGCCGTGGGCCGACGAGATCCTGGCCTCCGGCGTCTCGGCCGCCTTCGTCATTGCCGCGATCTTCGCCGCGGTCGCCGCGGTGATCGCACTCCTCGTCATCCAGGTCCGTCCGTCCGACCTGGAACGGCTCCAGGGCGGGGGACTGCCGACGCCGCCCTGAGCCGCCGGCGGCGGACCCACGCGCAGGTGGATCCGCCGCCGTCCGGCCTCAGTCGAGGACCTTGGCGGACTCGATGACGACCTGCTCCTTGGGCACGTCCTGGTGACCCCGCAGGCTGCCGGTCGGAACCTGCTTGATCCGGTCGACGACGTCCTGGCCCTCGGCGACCCGGCCGAAGACGGCGTAACCCCAGCCGTTCGGGTTCTTCGCCCGGAAGTCGAGGAAGTCGTTGTCGGAGACGTTGATGAAGAACTGCGCCGTCGCGGAGTGCGGGTCGCCCGTGCGGGCCATCGCCACGGTGTACGCGGTGTTCTTCAGCCCGTTGTCGGCCTCGTTCTCGATCGGGGCCTGGGTGGGCTTCTGCGCCATGTCCGGGGTGAAGCCACCTCCCTGGATCATGAAGCCGTTGATCACCCGGTGGAAGATCGTGTTGTCGTAGTGCCCGTTGCGGACGTACGATAGGAAGTTCTCGACGGTCTTCGGCGCCTCGGCGTCGTTGAGCTCGAGAACGATGCGGCCGAAGTTCGTGGTCAGCTCGACCCTGGACATGTAAATCGTCCCTTTCCGATGGGGCATGATCGATACATCGTGCATCTTGTCACGCACGTCCCCGAGGGACGCGGAATGCCCGGTGGGAGCACTGGGGCGGGCTGCTCGATCCGAGCACCCGTGCGCCCTGCTGACTCCCTCCTCCACCCGGCCCGGCCCGCCGCACAGTCGAACGCATGGCGGACACCGGGGAGCGGGAGTGTGTGGGGCGTGACGACGAGACCCAGTGCCCCAATGCCGGGGTGGTGCAGGTCCTGCCCGGGCACTGGATGTGCGAGCAGTGCCAGGAACACGAGGGACTGGACCACTTGGTTCAGGGGCGTGGCATGCCGGACGACTCGCTGACGCGGCCGATGGGGGACCCGGGCGAGGTCGGGAAGGAAGACGCTGCGTAGGGCCCTCACGGCGGCGAGGGGCCGGCTGCCTCAGCCCTCGGCCGGTGACCTCCGCCCGAGCGCGTCGGCGGCGGAGTGCAGGAACGTGATCAGCTCGCGGACGAGCGCGGTCGGGCGTCGGCGGTGCACGACGCTGATCTCGCGCGCCGGGGCCTGCCCTCGCAGACGGTGGACCGAGACCCGGGAGCGGTCGGCGCCGGCGAGCATGCTCTCGGGGACGAGCGCGCTGCCCAGTCCGGCGCCGACCAGCGCCAGGATGACGTGGTAGTCGGCGGATTCGTAGGCCACGCGGGGCTCGATCCCGGCCTGCTCGGCGAGGGATTCCAGGCAGGTCCGGTTCGGGATGCCCGGCGCGCCCGAGATCCATGTCCCGTCCGCCAGCCGGTCCAGGCCGATGCCGCCGCGCGTACCGCGCCGGGCGAGGCGGTGGCCGGCCGGCAGCACCAGGCGCAGCGGGTCGTCGAGGAGCGGCTGCCGGTCGAGTCCCGGATGGGGAGTGGGCGGGACGCCCGGGTAGCGATGGGTGATCAGCACGTCCAGGTCGCCCGAGGTCACCAGGCCGTAGCCCTCGGGGGGTTCCAGGTCGACGAGGGACAACTCCGCCCCGGGATACCGGCCTTGCAGCGCGGCCAGGGCCGTCGGCACCAGCACTTGCGCCGCGGTCGCGAAGGAACCGAGCGCGAGGCGCTGCGGCTGTGCCCCGATCGCGTCCTCGACCGCGGCGCGTGCCTGCCGCAGCTCACCGATGACGCGCTCCGCGTGCTCCACCAGGACGGCACCCACGGGTGTCAGGGCGACACCGGTCGGGCGGCGCTCGAGCAGACGCGCACCGAGCTCGGCCTCCAGCTTGGAGATCTGCTGGGACAGCGCCGAGGGCGTGAAGGCGAGCCGGCGCGCCGCCTCCGCGATGGACGCCGAGTGCGCCACCTCCATCAGCACGCGCAGACGGTTGACGTCCAGCTCTCGCACCATGCGGCCATCGTAAGCGCCGCTAACGGCGGCTTACCGATCGTCGCTGGCGCTAATGGCCGGGCGGCCTGAAGCATGGGGTCTCGTGCAGACCGAGACCCCCCTCCTCACGGCCGCCGATGTCCGTATCGCCGCCGACAGAATCCGCCCCCACGCCCGCCGTACGCCGCTGCTCGAGCTCGAGATCGACGACCGGCGGGTGCTGCTGAAGCTGGAGTACCTCCAGCGCGGCGGTTCCTTCAAACTGCGCGGCGCCCTCAACGCGTTGCTGTCCGGCCCGCTGGACCGGCACGTCGTCGCCGCGTCCGGCGGCAATCACGGCCTGGCGGTCGCGACGGCCGCGTCGCTGCTCGGCGTGTCCGCGACGGTCTACGTGCCGAAGACGGCCCCGGAGGGCAAGACCCGCCGCATCGAGGCCCGCGGCGCCCGCCTCGTCCGGCACGGCGCCACCTTCGCCGAGGCCGCCGTCGCCGCGGCGGAGACGGCCGCGCGGCCGGGACACCGCTTCCTCCACCCCTACGACGATCCGGCCGTCGTCGCCGGTCAGGGCACCGTCGCGGCGGAGATCGTGGCGGACGCGCCCGACGTCGACACGCTCGTGGTGGCGGCCGGCGGCGGGGGACTGGCCGCCGGTACGGCCCTCGCCGGTGCCGGGCGCCGGGTCGTGGCCGTCGAACCGGAGAACTGCCGCTGCCTCCACGACGCGCTCGCCGCCGGGAAGCCGGTGGAGTCGGCGGTGGACTCCGTCGCCGCCTCCGCGACCGGGGCGAGCCGGGTCGGGAACATCCCCTTCACCGTTCTCGCGGCGCGCGACGAGGTGTCGTCGGTGCTGGTCGGCGAGGAGGAGATCCTGCGGGCACGCGACCGGCTGTGGGAGGAGTGCCGTATCGCCGTCGAACCGGCGGCGGCCCTTCCGTTCGCCGCATGGCTGGCCGGCCGCGTTCCGGGGGACCTGCCCTGCCTGGTCCTCTGCGGCGCGAACACCGACTGGGCGGCCGGGTGACCCTCCCCGGCACGTGGGTCACGCCGGCGGTGGCGTTCAGCGCGCCGGGTCCGCCGGCACCCGGCGGGCGACGGCGCGCAGCTCCTCGTCGTCACGGACGATGCGGGTGTGGCTGCCCGAGCCCACGACGCGGCGGTCCCCGTCGGCGATCGCGCGCACGCGCGCGAGCTGGTCGGGGGTGAACGCGCCGGGGCCGAGGGCGGCGAGGGCTTCCAGGGCGGGCAGCGCCGAGTGCGGATACGCGCCCGGCTCGAGCGCCCGGAGGACCCGGTCGACGAGGTCGGTCAGCGGCACACCGCCCGGCCGGTCGCTGCCGGGGTCCGCGGCCACCAGGGCCCGTACGGCCGCCGCGGCCGTGTCCGCCCGGTCGAGCAGCGGCAGCAGGTGGGGGACGGCGGGCCGCGCGGCGGGGCCGAGGAGGGCGGCGAGCCCGGCCGCCTGGCTCGCGACCTGGTGCCCCCACGGCCTGGGTGCCCACGCGAGGCCCTCCAGGATCATGGGCAGTACGGCGTCCTGATCGCCGGTCAGCTCCCACACCGCCCCGGCGGCCGTCAGCGCAGCGCGGACCGGGGGAACGGTGGCCCGTGTCTCCGCGGGTTCGGCCAGGACTGCCAGAAGGCGGGGGAGCAGGGGGCGGGCTTGCTCGCCCAGTGCGGCGGCGGCCTCCACATACGAGTCGCGTCTGCCGTTGGCCTCGCCGAGCGCGGGCTCCAGCACGGCGAGCAGGGGGCCGGCGTCGCCCGTCAGGGAGTGCAAGGCGCTCGCCGCCGCCTTGCGGTCCGCGCGGGGACCGGTCTCGGCGCAGGCACGCAGGGCGGTGACCGCCTCCGGGTGCAGGCGCGCGTCGGCGACGGCGGCGAGCGCCCGGCCCACCGGGAAGGGGTGATGCGGCAACGCGGCCACCAGCTCGGGTATCGCGGCTCGTGCGCCGGCTTCCCAGCCGGCCAGGAGACCGGCGAGATGAACCGGCTCGTTGAGGGCCGCGAGCCCGCCCGCCACCGCCGGGGACCGTCGCGGGCGCTGGTGTGCGTCCGGGGCCGCCGCCTCGGCGGTCAGGGCGGCGAGCCGCGCGCGGACCGCGTCGAGCAGCGCCGGTGTGCAGGGCAGCGGAGCCGACTGCCGCCCCGTGGTGCGGTCGAAGGCGGCCTCCAGAGCCCGCGGCCGTTCGGTCAGATGCCGTGCCAGGAGATCCGACGCCTCGGGCGCGCCCTGGGACACCAGGGCGGCCAGGGCCCGGTCGGCCCACTCGCCCGTCCCCTCGGCGAGGCGGACCAGCGCCGTGGACGCCTCCGGAACGGGCTGCGCCCAGTCGCGTACGGCGTCCATGACGTCACCGGCCGTGGCCGGAGTGTCCAGCAGCGGCAGCATCTCCGGCAGCAACCGCGCCGGTGCGGTCCTGGAGCGCAGGACGAGCGACCGGGCCGCCCCGGTCGCCTCGGCGACGACCGCCGTCCCGGTGTCCGCACCCGCGCGTACGGCCGCCACGGCACGCCGCAGCGCCGACGCGACGGCCTCGATCGCCCCGTCCACGTCGCCCCGTGCGTGCAGACGGAGGGCGAGCGCCTTCAGCGGCTGCCGCTCCCACCGGCTGCCCTCGGTGTGCCGCGCGAGCGGCGTCAGCGCCACCACGGTGTCCGCGAGCCGCCCGTCCCACGGCAGGCCGGCGTCGACACCGGCGAGGAGCGCGGCGACGCGCACGGACGGGGGCTCCGCCGCGCGCAGGGCGGTCGCGCGGAGCTGGTCGGCCGCCTCGGGATCGACCAGGACGCACGCGGTCAGCACATCCGCGCGAACCACGGGATCGGCCTCCGCCTCCCAGCGCCGCCGCAGCGCCCCGCGCGCGTCCGCACCCGCGCCCGGTCCGCACTGGGCCACCGCCCAGGCCGCCCACTGCCGCACCTCCGGGTCGCCGTCCGCCAGCAGCGGCAGCAGGAGCGGGAGCTGCGCGACGACCGCCGCACGCGCCGCACCCGGCGGTTCGACATCGTGCTCGTCCGTGCTCTCGGCGATGGCGCCCACCATCACCAGCAGGCCCGTACAGCGCACACCCGCCGCCGCGAGGCGCGCCAGGAACGGCACGGCCGCCACCGTGGCCCCGTACACCGTGCCCTGGTGCACGATGCTGCTCCACAGCTCGCGCTCGGCCTCCTCCGCCGCTTCCCGGTCCGCACCGGACAGCGCGCGCAGCAGGTCGGGAACGTCCTCGGCGGGGCCGTGGGCATGGGGCAGTTCCGGCCAGGCGATCCGGTCGAGACCTGCGAAAACGGCGGCAAGATCCATGCGCGGGATCCTGCCACAGGGGCGCGTGCTCCCGGCCGGGCGGGTGGGCCGGATCCCGACCCCCCGACGGTTGCCGCCGCGCAGGAAGGGAAACCCGCCCGGGTGATGCACGGGTGTGCCGACGGACGGAGGCTGGGCGATGGTTTCCACGACGGGAGAGACGCGGGCGCCGGCGGTACCGGCCGATCTCAAGCTGCCGGGAATCGTGCTGGGCGTGGGCCTCGGCGGATTCGCCGACGGCATCCTGCTGCACCAGCTGCTCCGCTGGCATCACATGCTCACCAGCACCGACCAGGACCGTATCGGCTTGAAGTACTACGACCCCGACACGGTGCCGGGACTGCAGATGAACACCCTGTGGGACGGCGTCTTCCACGTGGTGTGCTGGCTCGCCGTCCTGGGCGGGCTCGCCCTGCTCTACTCACGCGTGACCCGCGACCGGCGCCGGGTGTGGGCCTCGCGGGTGCTGTGGGGGTGGATGCTCGTCGGCTGGGGACTGTTCAACCTCGTCGAAGGCGTCCTCGACCACCACATCCTCGGCATCCACCACGTGTACGCCGGTGACGGCCAACTCTGGTGGGATCTCGGCTTCCTCCTCCTGGGCGCGCTCCTGATGGCGGGCGGATGGCTGCTGCAACGCGGTGGCGGGTGGTCAGGGCGACGGAGCGCCTGATGAACCGCCACCACCCCGCCGCACACCACCCCGCCGCACACCACCACCCCGCACACGACCATCCCGTGCCCGGCCGGGAGGCGGGCGGCGGACTGGCGGAGACCGCGGAACTCGTGCTGCCCGCACTGGCCCTCCTGGCCTGCGCGGCGGCCTACCTGTGGCTGGCCCGCCGGGCCCGGCGCCGCAACCCCGTCCAGGGCTGGAGCCGCCGGCGCGCCGCGAGCTTCCTCACGGGGCTCGCGCTGCTGCTCACCGCGCTGCTGCCCCCGACGGCGACCGCCGCACACCACGACTTCCGGGCGCACATGGTCCAGCACCTGCTGATCGGCATGTACGCCCCCTTGGCCCTGGTGCTCGGCGCCCCGGTCACCCTCCTGCTGCGCACGCTGCCCGCTACCCGCGCCCGCCGTCTCACCGCGGTACTCCACAGCCGCCCCGCCCGGCTCCTCGCCCACCCGGCCGTCGCCCTGACCCTGTCCGTCGGTACCCTCGCGGCGCTCTACTTCACCCCCCTCTACAACACCGCCACGGCCTCACCCGCCGGCCACTGGCTGCTGCACGCCCACTTCCTCCTGGCGGGCTGCCTGTTCGCCTACGTCATCGCCGGCCCCGACCCCGCGCCCTCCCGCCCTGGCGTACGCACCCGACTCGTCTACATCGGCATCGCGATCGCCGCACACGCCGTCATCGCCCAGCTGATGTACGGCGGCTTCTGGACAGACATCGACGCCCCCGTCCACGAGATCCGGACAGGCGGAGAGATCATGTACTACGGCGGCGACATCGCCGAACTCCTCCTCGCCGGCGCCTTGTTCGCCACTTGGCGCCCGAGTCCCCGACGCACACCCCCGGACCGCTCACCCGCCCGGGGCACCGGGTACGCGTGAGCGGTGTCCGCGCCCGGCTTCTGCACGTGCCTGCGGATCGAGTCGTCGCCCTCACCCCGCAGCGCGCTGCCGATCTCGGCTTGCGCATCGGCGACACCGACCTCGGGCTGGTGGCCAAGGCGGACCTGGAGACCGGGGCGGCGTCGCGGATCCTGCTCAGCATCGGTGTCGACGACGTCGACGAGACGCTGGGCCGGGTGGAGGCGCTGGGTGGCTCGGTCCGCAGCGGCCCCAACGACATGCCGTGGGGACAGCGCGTCGCCCACATTCAGGACCCCGACGGCAACCCGGTGAACCTGACACAGCCGATCCCGACGCGGTGACGTCGGTCAGCAATCGCCGGTGGCGGCCTCGACGTTCGTCAGAACCAGCAGCGCCCGCAAAGCCGCACATCCCGGCCGGCTGCTCAGGCGCTCAGGGGGACGCCCGGAGTGGACACCGTGCCCACGGCGGCACCCCACGCGTTCGCGCACAGTGCCCTTTCGACCGTGTCCGTGTAGACGGCGGCGGCGAGCCAGGCGTGGGCGAACGGTGTGGTGTCGGATGGGAGGAGGCGGCCGAAGGTGTCGCGGGAGCGGTGGGCGGCGGTGGAGTGGAGGGCGTCGAGGAGGTCGCCCGCCGTGGCGAGGCCGAGGCGGCGCAGTCGGGCACCGTCCCCCGTGTCGCCGCGGGAGAAGGCGAGGACACGGCGGCCTCCGGACACCGCCTGGTGGACGCGGCGGCGCAGCAGGTGCAGGGGGGCCTCGTCCCCGGCGGGGAGGGCCACCGGCGGGGCCGGGGCCGCGTCGGTGGGCAGGTCCGCGTGCTGGAGGCGGTCCAGGCCCAGATCCACGTGGGCGGCGGAATCGGTGGGATGTTCGGCGGCGAGCAGCAGGGCCCGGGGGAGCGGTCCTCGGGCCAGCCGGGCCACGATGCGCAGTCGGCTGCCCCGGGCCGCGGCGAGCAGGCGGAGATTGTCGCGGTAGGGGAGTGAGGGGTCGTCGTGGGCCGTCACCAGCCGCAGGGGTACGCCCGCGCAGTCGGCCAGCAGGCAGTCGCCCGCGGTCTCCCGCACCGAGCCCACGACGGTCACCTCGAGGAACAGCAGGTCCCGTCCGCCGCCGAGGGCCTGGGCGACCTGCTCGGCGGCGGGTACGGTCCACAGCCGGTCCAGTGGGTCGTCGCGCCAGGCCGCGCCCGCCGCGCGAACCGCCCGTACCGCGGCCCCCGCGCCGAGGCGGCCGGTCGGCGAGACCGTGGCACCGGACACCGCCAGGCCCGCGCGCGACAGTTCACGGTGGGTCAGGGCAGTGTCGCCGATCCGTACGGTCCGGTCGGCGGCACCGGTCGCCCGGGTGGGTCCGCCCGGTGCCACGTCCGACACCGTGTAGAGGCGGCCGTCGGCGTCGGCGGTCCACGTGACCGCGCCCGCGTAGCCCGTCGCCGTCAGGACCGGCTCCGAGAACAGGCCGTACAGCCGCAGCGAGCCGTCCGGGCGGTACGGCTGCCGCGTCGTGCCGCGCAGTTCGACCAGATCCCGGCCCGTTGCGTCCGGGACGCGGTGGGCGACTCCGAGCGTGCCGGACAGTGCGGCGACGAGTTCTGACAGGCGGTACCCGGGGTCGGCGGAGCGGGCCGCGCGCACCCCGGTCACCACGGAGATCGCGGCGGCGGAGACGCGGGGCAGGCCGGCCAGGCGGGCGGTGTGCGCGGCGCGCAGCAACTCCGCCTGGAGCACGGCGCCCGCGCCGTCCGTGCCCGCTTCCAGGACGGCGGCCGCGGCGGCCCACACCGCTTGCGCGGCGGCGCGCTGGTCGTCGGTCGCCGACTCGGGTTCCCCCGCGTCCTCTGGTGCCCCTGCCTGCCTCGCTTCGCGTGCTTCTTCGGGCTCCGATTCCGTCCGGCCCGGGGCTTTCCCGGCCTCCACGGGGGCGGTGGGCGCAGCGTCCTCGGCGACCGGTGCCGCCGAGGCCGCCGCCGCGCGGTGCAGGCAGTCGGGGGCGAGCAGGCATCCGCAGCGGATCGCGTCCGCGCTCGACACCACCCCGCCGGACGGGTGCAGGACGACGTCGGTCTCTTCGTCCACGGCGATCCGTACGAGGTCGCCCTCACGGACGACCGGGCGGGCCGCCAGCTTGGCGATGCCCGCGTCCAGCCGTTTGCGCAGTCGGGGCGAGAGCGCTTCGACGAGTTCGGCGGTGACGGACGGGGCGACCGGAGGCAGATCCGGGCTCATGCGATCTTCTCCCCTACCCAGCGGGCGAGTTCGAGCGGACTGAGGGCGGCGACGGGCATCCCCGCGGCGACGAGCTGACCGGCGACCCCGGTGGAGTAGCGGGGCCGACCGGTGTCGTCGAGGCTCGCGCAGCCCAGGACATGGCAGCCGGCCGAGACCAGGGCGCGCACCTCGGCGAGCAGACCGCCGAGCGGATAGCCCTCCTCGAAGTCGCTGACGACCACGACGAGGGTGCGCGACGGTACGGTGACCAGCTCACGCGCGTGCCGCAGTCCGGCCGCGATGTGCGTACCGCCGCCCACGCTGACCTCCAGCAGCAGCGACAGCGGGTCGTCCACGTGCCCGGTGAGGTCGATGACCTCCGTGGAGAACGCGAGGAAGTGCGTGGACAGCGTCGGCACCCCCGCCAGCACCGAGGCGGTCAGCGCGGCCCATACCGTGGACGCCTCCATGGAGCCCGACACGTCGGTGACCAGGATCAGCCGCCAGTCGGCGCTCCGGCGCGCCCGGGTACGGAAGACCGGCCGCTCGGGGACCACCCGGACCGTGCCGTCCGGGGCGCGGCGCGCGGTCGCCAGGTTGGCCCGCAGGGTGCGGGGCAGGTCCAGGCCGCCGCCGGGCCGTCGGCTGGCGCGCGGCAGGGCCGTGCCGTGCAGGGCGGGGCGCAGCCGGGTGGCCAGTTGCCGGGTCAGCGCGTCGACCAGCCGCCGGACGAGCGGGCGCAGCGCGGCCAGCCGGGCCTCGGGCAGCCCGCCCGCGTGGTGCAGCACAGTGCGCAGCAGGTCCACCGAGGGGCGCACACTGTCCGCGTCCAGTTCCGCCAGGACGTCCCTGCGGCCCGTCGCGGCCGCCGCGGCCAGCACCTCTTCCCGGATACCCGGTCCGAACAGCGCGGCCAGTTCCTCGGACCACTCCCGTACGCCCGGGTACGGTGCCTCCCGACCGCCTCCGGTTCCCCGGCCCGTCAGGTCTCCGCGGCTGCCCTCGCCGCGTCCGCTGCCGTACAGCTCGTCCAGCGCGGTCGCCAGCGGTGCGAGGGACGCCGGGAGCCGGTCCGTGCGGCGGCCGAGGAGGAGACGCCAGCGGTCGGCGGGGGCGAGGTCGTGGGCCTCGGTCCCCGGGGTGGCCGAGGTGGTCGGAGTGGCCGGAGTGGCCGGGGGAGGGGCGGTCGCGGTCGCTTCCGCCGTACCTCCCTCCCGACCGCGCCCTGCCGGTTCGTCACCTGCCGGTTCGTCACCTGCCGGTTCGCCTGCTGCCGGATCGTCCGCTGCCGTATTGCCGCCCGGCGCGGGCAGCAGGCCGAGTGACCGCAGTGTCTCCCGTGCCGTGAAGTCCGCCTCGGTCCACAGCGCGAGCGAGGCCGGGTCGACGCCGTGCGTGTCGGTGACCCGTGCGGTGTCGAGGCGCTGTTCCACGGCCGCGAGGAGCCGGTCGCGGGCCGCCGGGCTGAGGGTGTCGAAGCCGCCGCGCAGCGCGGGGAGCCGGTCGAGGAACGCCCGGTCGGGCAGCTCGGACACCCGGGCGAGCAGGGGCTCCAGCGCGGGCGGCGCCGCCTCCAGCAGCGGGCCCGCGGTGGTCAGCAACCCGCCGAGCCGGGCGGTGAGCGCGGCGCGGGAGTAGGGGTCGGTGGCCCCGTCGACCCAGGAGGCCACGCGGTCGCCGAAGACCCGCGCGTCCTCCTGCGCCAGCAGGACGCGTACGGCACCGGCGGCACCGCGCATCAGCGGGGAGCCGTCGGCGGCCAGGCGGGCCAGGGCGTCGGCGAGCCGGATGCCGCCCGACACGTCGGCGCGGTGGGCCAGTTCGAGCAGGGCGCGGGCGTCGGCCGGGTCCTCGGACCCGGCCAGACCGTCCACCTGCCGTACCGCCGCGGCCGTCAGCAGCTCCGCGACGGCGGCCACCCGGGCCACCCGGTCCGCCTCGGCGCCGAGCCCGGGGACGTGACCGGCCCGCAGGCGGTCGAGGAGGGCCAGACCGGTCAGCAGCTCCGGCAGCGTACCGGCCTGCGGCAGCACGTCGGCGACCTCGTCGAGCCGCTCGTCCGCGAGCCCCGGCAGCCCGCACTCCGCCGCCTGTTCGAGCCCCGCGAGGGCCTGGGCGGCCGTCGGTCCGCCCTCGTCCCGCTCCGCGCGCCGCCGCTCGCGCAGCACCCCTTCGGCGGCCTGCGCGGCGGTGACCCCGCGCACCCCCGCCGCGGTCAGCATGGCCGCCGTGGCGGGCGTCCACCGCACCTCCCAGCGGGTGGTCAGAGCTTCGGTGCCGCCCGCGCCGACGACCTCCTTGGCCTCGCCGTACGGCACTCCGCACACCGTCAGCCGGCGCAGCAGCAGCTCGCGGCGCCGGTCGAGATTGGACCGCAGCGGATCAAGTCGCAGATCCCGCGACGTACCGGAGCCGCTCGCCTCCGGGCCGGGCAGGCCGAGCCGTGCCACCTCGGCCTCGACCGCCGGGGCGAGTCCGCTGCGCGGCGCCTGCGGGGCGGGGCGCCCGCTGCGCGTGCCGACGAGCACCCGCTCCATCGCCCGCGCCACGGCCCGGCCCCGTCCGTACGGCTCGCCCTGCGTCAGCACCGTCTGCACCGCTTCGACCAGTTCACCGCGGCCCGCCGCCGGCAGGCCACGCAGCCGGGCGAGGTCCGAGGCGATCCGGCTGATCTCGCGCGCGTCGGCGGGGCCCGAGGGGTGACCCAGGTCGCGCAGCTCGGCGCAGACGCGAACGGCCGCCCGCGTCAGCGCCTCCTCCAGCGCCGCCGGTTCGCCCGCCGCGCGCAGGACCATGTCCTGCCACTCCGGGTCCCGGATGCCCGCCGGGTAGCCGGACCTCTCGTCGAGGAGGGCGTAGGTGTACGGGATCAGCGAGGTCGTCCAGCCGGGCCGCCGCGCGTCGCCGGGCTCGTCCCGGGCGCCGGCGCCGGCACCGTGCGGCAGGGGGCGTTCAGGGCGGGTGTCCGACCCCGAGTCAGGGGTATCGGCGTCCCCGGTGTCCTGCCGGACCAGCGCCGGAGCGTGGAACGCACCGACCACCACAGCCGCCCGCTCCCCCCGCGCGGTCGCCTCGGTGAGCCGGTCCCGCATCCACTGCTCGCGGCGCAGGTCCAGCTCGGGCACGCCGCCGGAGGCGACCGCGTCCTCGCGCAGCGCCCACCCGGTGAGCAGGGCCGCCCTGCGCAGCGCCTCGGGCGGGGAGCCGGGGGCGGTGGCCTCGACGAGGCGGTCCCACAGGTCGTCGCCGGGGCGGCCCGTCAGCCGGGCCCGCAGCGCGGTGCCCAGGCCGGGGGCGGCGGCGTGCTGCCCGGCCGCCCGCGGTCCCTCCCCCCAAGCGCGGTCGGCGAGCGGCAGATCGCAGGCGACCACCGGCACGTCGTGCCGGGCGGCCCAGCGCACCGCGGCCAGTTCGGGCGAGAAGTCGGCGAACGGGTAGAACGCCGGCCCCGCGCCGCCGCTGCCGTCGCCGGGCGCGGCGGCGAGGGCGACCGGGGCCCGCGTCTCCGCGTGCCCCAGCCAGGGCAGCCACTCCTGCATCTCGGCGGGCAGCTCGACGAGCAGCACGTCCGGCTTCGCCTCGTCCAGCAACGCCGGCAGGGCAGCGGCCAGGGAGGGCGCGTGGTGCCGTACGCCGACGAGATAGGGCGCGGACGGGTCGGTGAGCACGGCCAGCGCCTCGTCGGGCGAGAGACGCGAACCGCCGGGGGAGGGCGAACCGTTCGCGGCGGCGGGCCCGTGGGACTGGGACACGGCTCTCAGCCCTCCAGGACCGTACGCAAGTCCCACAGGGTGCGCCAGGTGGCGGAACCCTGCTCGGCGCGGCGCCGCACCGGACCGTCCCAGTAGCCGCGCAGCCGGGCGGCGTCCGCCGGGTCGTCCTTGCGGACCACGCCCAGCAGATGGCCCGGCAGCAGGCCGAGCACGTCACGGTCGCCCGGGAAGTACGCCGCCGCGAGCGCGAGCGCCCCGGCGACCGACACGGCCTCCGCGGTGCTCATCACCGTGGACGGCCGCTCCACCTCCCAGCCCTCCGCCGACCGGCCCTCCCGCAGGTCCCGGAAGGCGGTGACCAGCGCCTCCAGGACCGCGTCGTCGACCTGGAACGGCGCCCCGGCCCGCGCCACGGACGCCTGCGCCTGGCCGCGCACCAGCGCGATCTCCGCTTCGATGTCGCCGATGGGGCCGACCGTCTCGAAGTTGAAGCGGCGCTTGAGGGCCGCGGACATCTCGGAGACGCCCTTGTCGCGCAGGTTGGCGGTGGCGATCAGGTTGAAGCCGGGCGCCGCGTGCGCCAGAGCGTCCTCGGTGCCCGCCAGTTCGGGCACCGCGATCCGCCGCTCGGAAAGCAACGACACCAGGGAGTCCTGCACTTCGGGCAGGCAGCGCGTGACCTCCTCGACGCGGGCGATGGCGCCCCGGGACATCGCGGTCAGGACCGGGGAGGGCACGAGCGCCTGCCGGCTCGGGCCCTGCGCCAGCAACAGGGCGTAGTTCCAGCCGTACTTCAGCTGGTCCTCGGTCGTTCCCGCCGTGCCCTGCACCACCAGACCGCTGGTGCCGCACACGGCGGCGGACAGCAGCTCCGACAGCATCGACTTGGCCGTGCCGGGCTCGCCGACGAGGAGCAGACCGCGCTCCCCGGCGAGCGTCACCACGCACCGCTCGACCAGCGCCCGGTCACCGACGAACTTTCCCTCGATCGCCAGCCGGCGCGGCACGCCGTCCGGCACCTCGGCGTCGTCGGACAGCTTCAGGGCCCGCCCGTCGCTGCCCATGACGAATGTGACGACCGCGCGCGGAGTGAGCCGCCACGCGGGCGGACGCGGCCCGTCGTCGTACGCGGCGAGGAAGGCCAGTTCGGTCGCGTACCGCTCCTCGGGCGGGACGATCTGGCGGGCCGGGGCGGAGGCCGGGGCGGGGGAGAGGCTGGTGGTCATCGGCGAGGGTTCTTCCGGATGCGGGTGGACGGCGGTCGGGCGTGGGACGGCAGCGGCCGGGGGCCGGCCGGCGGCGGTCGGATGCGGGTGGGCGGTGGCCGGGGGCCGGTCGGCGGCGGTCGGATGCGGACGGGCGGCGTTCGGTGGCCGGTCGGCGGCGGTCACCGGCGGCCCTTGCGGGTGGCGCGAGTGGTCAGTTCCTCGTAGGCCGGGGCGTCACCGGCGCGTACGCGGTCCCACGCGCGCCGGAACAGCTCCGGCACCGGTGCCAGGGGCACCGCCCGGGCGTGCGGGCCGACCGGGTAGAGGCCCTGCTTCCAGACCTCCACCGGCAGCATGGGCGACCGCAGGTCCAGCCAGCCGCACGGCAGGAAGAGGGTGCGTCCGGCGCGCGCCCGCTTGGCTTCGACGACCAGGCCGGTCGCCGCGAGTTCGGCGCGGGCCTTCTTCATCCGGGCGGGCTTCCAGCCCGTCCAGCGGGCGCAGTTGCGGTCCGTCGGGTCGGGCAGGGCCAGCAGCTGCAGATAGAGCGCCGCCGCGTCCTCGCCCAGACCGTGCACCCCCGCGACCTCGGTGACCAGGTCGGGCACGCTGACGGCGGGATCCTGGGCGTACCCGGCGGGTCCCCCGGCGTCCGCTCCGGCCGCGACCGCACGGGCGAGGTCGTCGCTCAGGATCGTCCGCAGCGCCCGCATACCGTGGCCCCGCGCGGGCCCCACCAGTCCGTCGACCAGCCCGAACACCGGGTCGTCCGCGCTCGTGAGGGCACCGGTGCGGACCAGGACGGTCTCCTGGTCGCCGTACCAGGGACGCAGCACCAGCGCCTCGCCCACGGCGGTCAGACCCTGCGCGTCGGCACCCCCGGTGGCCGGCATGCCGTACGCCTTGCGCAGCTCCACCGCGGCCGACGAGCCCTTCTCCGTCCACGCCAGGTCGAGGTCGAGCAGCAGCCCCGGGTCCGCGACGCGGCGGCGCAGCGCGGTCAGCGCGTCCGGCAGGGCGGCGCGCAGCGGATGCCCGTACGGCAGGGAGTAGGCGAGCCCGGCCAGGGCGGCCACGGCGCGCGACAGGGCATAGCGCCCGGGCAGCGCGCTCGGGTCCTCCGCCACCAGCTCGCCGTCCTTGCCGGGCCGCTGCACCGTGGTGCGGCTGATCCACGGCGTGCGGTGCGGATTGAGCACCTCCTCGGCGGAGCCCGTGGGCAGCCCCGCCAGGGACTGCTCCGCGGCCAGGTCCTCGGGCAGGCGGACCACCCCGGGGAGCCGCTCGGCCCACACCCGGCCCGCCGCGTCCGTGTCCGGTCCGGCCGTCCACAGGTCGGCGGGGTTCTCGGGCAGCAGCGCGCCGACCAGCGCCGTCCGGTCGTCGGGGTGGAGCCAGCCCAGCAACGCGTCACCGAGCTGCTTCTGCCGCGGCTTCAGCCCCGTCGCGGCGATCACCTCGTCCGTCAGCTGGGCCGGTTTGCCCGCGAGCAGCAGCGCCGCCTGCACGGGGCCGAGCCCGTCGCGCGTCGCGGCGGTCAGGGCGGCGGGCGCGTCCGGCTGCCAGGGCGCCGGGCCCTTCTCCCGGATCAGCCCGGCCACCGTGGCCAGCGCGTCGGCCGGGAACACCGGCGGGTACGCCGTCTCCCGCTCCAGCGTGAAGTGCGCGACCGCGCCGACCCGGCCGGCCGGGTCGTGGTCGAGAGCCAGCCAGTGCACACGCCCGTCGCGGTGGTCGACGCTCTGGCAGCCGAGGACGACGACCGTACGGCCGTCCCGGCGCAGCACCTGGCCGGCCCGCTCCTGCCTGCTGTGCGGCTCGCTCAGCACGACCTCGCGCAGCGCGCCCCCGGATGCGGCCAGGGGCCCCTCCGTGATCGCGTCGAAGAGCAGCAGCAGCGCCTCGCGGTGCGTCTCCGTCATGGTCGGCGACGCGGCGCGGTAGGCGAGCGGGCGCAGCAGCTTGAGCACGGAAGGCCACAGCAGCCCGACGGCGGGAACCGTGAACTCGTCGGCACGCCACCCGTCGGCGGCCCCGGCGAGACGCGCGGACTCGGGCAGGGGTTTGCCGTCGGCCGGCTTGCCGGACAGGACGTGGTTCACGGCGCGGATCTGGCGCAGCGCGTTCCAGCGCTGGTCGTTGCCCCACCAGCCCTGGAGGTTGGCGAGCCCGTCGACGGCCTCGCGCAGGGTCTGGTCGTCGCCGTTCTCGGGCCGGTAGTCGGCGAACATGCCCTGGGCGCGCTTGGCGTCCGTCTTCGGCCGCTCCACCGGGGGCGGCGCCACGAACGTGGCGATCGACTCCGCCAGACGCAGCACTCCCCGCGCGAGACCGGCGACACCGGCGAGCACGTGCGGCTCGGCGAGGGCGGGCAGACAACGCGAGACGGTCTCCCGCAGGACCTCCTCCGCGGACGGCACGGCGGGCTGCCCGGCGGTGGCTCCCGCGGCGGTCCCCGCGGTGTTGCCGGCCCCGGCCGCCGCGCCCGCAGCTCCCGCAGCTCCCGCAGCTCCCGCCGCGCCCGCAGCTCCCGCCGCGCCCGCAGCTCCCGCGGTGTTCCCGGCCGCCGCCTTCGCCTCGGCCGCCGCGGCCGCGACCTTCGCCTGACGCTCGGCCAGCGCCTGAGCCCCGGCGCGCAGCACCTCGTCCGCCTGCGCGTCGCTCAGCGCCCGCAGCAGCGCCGACGCGGCCTCGTCGCGGGGCCGCAGCGCATGCCAGAAGTCGACCGGGGGAACGAGCCGCGTCCCGGCGGCGAACTCCCCGCCACGCGCCAGCACCGTCACACGGCCCGTCTCCCGGACGCCGCCGTCGCCGTCGCTGTCGCCATCGCCGTCCGCCGTGAAGAAGGCGATCTGGCGGTGCAGTGCCACGGCGACGGGCTCGGCGCCGCCGGGCAGCCGCAGCGCGCCCAGCGGGACGCCGG
Organism: Streptomyces sp. NPDC052773; assembly: GCF_044547145.1. Classification (NCBI taxonomy): domain Bacteria; kingdom Bacillati; phylum Actinomycetota; class Actinomycetes; order Kitasatosporales; family Streptomycetaceae; genus Streptomyces; species Streptomyces sp. NPDC052773. The sequence goes on from NZ_JBITZX010000004.1 coordinate 520,343, forward strand.
GCATCCGGCCGCGTGCCGTCGGCACGGTGACGGTCCGGCCGCCCGGCGTGCCGACGGTGGTGCGGGCCTCGTCGCCCTCCCCCTCGCTGCGCACCCAGCGGCCGAGCACCGTGCCGTCCGTGCCGAACGGGCTGTGCTCCAGGCCCGGCTGGAGAGGCAGCACCGAGCAGTGCTGCTGGAGCAGGGTGGCACCCTCGCGGATGCCGGAGCGCAGGAACGCGGGCAGCGAGGCACGCGCGTGCGTGCCGGTGGCCGGGTCGTACTCCAGCCACACCTGCTGCCGTCCCTGCCGGCCCTGGCGCCAGTACGAGGTGCCGTCGCCGAGGAGGGGACGGGCGGGCGGCAGGTCGGTGTCACCGGCGTGCAGGGCGCGTCCACCGGTGGCCCGGCCGCCGCCCGGCAGCGGGATCGAGGTCTCGCCCGCGTCCGCGCCGCCGTACCAGCGCTGCAGCCTCTCGCCGCCGAGGGTGAACACCTCGGACGGGCGGGCCGACCAGTAGCCGTACTGCTTGCCGTCGTGCCACCACATCACCAGCAGCTCGCCGTCGGTGTACCGGAACGACGGACGCTGCCAACGGTCCAGGGCCACGGGCAGGCGCAGGTCGTGCTCCAGCAGGACCTCCTGCGGGCCCACGACGATCGCCTTGTGCCGGCGGGCGAGGATCAGCGCCGGCCAGGCCTCGTGGACGGTGAGGCTGTCGTCGCGGTCGGTGCGGGTCTCCGCGTCCAGCCGCCGCAGCGCCTCGTCGAGGGCGGGCCAGCCCAGCTCGTCCGGGATGCCGGCGCGCAGGGTGCGGCCGAGCAGCGGCGCGACGTCGGTCGCGGCGACCCGGGCGACGGCCTCGGGGCTGATCCGGGCGGCGACCGCGCGGAACGGACGCAGCCGCTCCAGCGCCGCGCCCGCGGCGGGCAGCGTGGTCGCACCGGCCAGTTCGGCGGCCGCGTCGTCCAGCCACTCGCGCAGCACGTCGGCGAGCACCGGGTGTCCGGCCAGCCCGTCCAGCAGCGCCGGGGTGGGGCGGTGGCCGCTCAGGTTGCCGACAGCGGCGTACAGCAGGCGCCGGCACGACGCGTCCGCGGCGACGGCCGTCAGATCCCGCTGCCCGGGCCGGGTTTCCTGGAGCCACTGGTTGAGGGGGAGGAAGACGTCCTGGTCCGCCGCGGGCAGGGCCAGCGGTATGCCCTGCGCCACGCACAGGTCCAGCAGGTCGAGGTCGGCGCCGGCCTGCCAGCGACCGGAGAAGATGTCGACGGGGCGGCCCTCGGCGCGCAGCCGCGGGGCCATGCGCTCCACCAGGGCGAGGGTGGCGGGGGAGCGCATGCTGTGCGCGGCGCCGTGCTTGCGGTACAGCGCCCAGCGGCTGAGCCAGTCCGCCGCGTCGACTCCGTCCGGACCGTCCTGACCGTCCGGACCGTCCTGCCCGTCCGGACCGTCCGCGGTCCCGGCCCCGCCCGTCAGCAGGGCGTCGGCGCCGGTCTCGGCGAGCAGCGTCAGCCAGAACTCGTCGTCCTCGGTGGAGCGGCCCAGCCCGGCCGGCATGATCTCCAGCAGCCGGGCGCGGACGGCGGGTTGCCGCTCGGCCAGGGTGACGAGCGTCGCCCGGTAGGTGTTCCAGAAGGACGCGGGGGCCCGCACCGCCGCGGGGGAGGCCAGCAGGTCGGCGACCAGGGCGCACTCCTCGGTGACCCGGTCCAGACCCGCCGCCTTGATCAGGGCGCGCGCGTCCTGGGGCAGTGACGCGTACGGCGGCATGCCGGCCGCGCAGCGCTCCACGGTCAGCTGCCGGAACTGCGCCCAGGCCTCGGCCGGGGTGAGCCGCGCCGAGAGGGCCTTCACGTGCTCCTTGAGTGCCTTGACCGTCAGTGCTCCGGCGAAGGCGAACTCCAGGAACACGGCACGCTGGCGCTCCTCGTCCACGGTCAGCGCGTGCACCCGCTCCGCCTCGCGGGCCTTGCCGAAGAAGGCCGCCGCGTAGGTGGTGTTCTCGTGCTGGAGGAAGACGCGCGCGGCCTGCTCGTAGAAGGTGGGCAGGAAGTGCGGGACGGCCCGGCCGAGCCGCTCGCCCAGGGCTTCGAAGCCCTCCTTCGCGGTGCCGGGGCGGGACTTGGCCTGCCGGGCCAGCCGCTCGACGTCCTTGACCAGCGCCAGCGCGTGGTGGCCGTTCGCCGGGTCGTTGACCAGCGCCCACGCCGGGAAGCCGAGGGTTTCCCGGCGCACCTGCCCGACCTCGCCGGTCTCCGGGTCCCGGACCAGTCCGAGGAAGTCCATCGCGAGGTCCTCCGCCTCGCCGAGGGTACCCGGCACCAGCCGCACGATCGTCCGCTGGTCCAGCGCGGGGTGCGTGTAGGTGCGCACGGTGAGGACGTCGGCGTCCTCGCGGTCCGTGGTGCCCGGGGGCAGGATCGCACCGGCGTCGAGCAGTGCCGCCGAGGTCGTCTCGTCGTACGTGAACCCGTCGTACGTGAACCCGTCGTGCGTGATCGCGTCGTTCGTCGTCATGCCGCGCGCTCCTCGTCGTCGATGTCGCGCCCGGCATACAGTGCCGCCGCCATCCGCATGCCCTCGGACCAGGCCACGGGGCCGATCCGACCCAGCTTCAGCACCCGGCCGGCCGGGTCGGTGAAGACCAGGGGGCCGGTCTCCGTCTCCTCGTAGCCGTCGTAGTCGCCGACCCACACGCGGGCCTCGACCGTGCGGCCGTCCTCCAGCACGGAGCACACGGCGTGGCCGCCGCGCACGCGGTAACCGAGCTGGGCCGCCCGGCCGTGCAGGAAGCGGAGTTGCCTGAAGACGCCGCCCGCGTAGTCCTCGACGGACGTCGCGTCGGCGTCGAGCGCGGCGGGCCGCCGCCACACCTCGCGGAAGAGCTGCTGGGCGCGCTGCTCGACGCCCAGTTCGACGGCGAACTCCCGCAGTTCCTCCAGGTCGTCGAGGAGCACGGGGTGCGGCAGACGCACCAGCCGCGGGGTGAGACGGACGGTGTCGCCGTCGAGGTCGACCAGGCCGAGGCCGCGCTCGGCGTCGGCGTCCCGCAGGAACCCGGCGACCGCGCCGTCTGCCCCCGTGACCACCACATCGCGCAGCGCGGCCCGCCACGCCGGGTCCGGCCACACCCGCACCAGTACGGCGAACGGCACCGGCAGCGAGCGCACCATCCACCGCTCCACGTCGGCGAGGCACTGCCGTTCGTGCCGCTCCAGCCATTCGGCGAGCTGACGCAGCCCCACCACCGCCGGATCGTCGGCGATCTTCGGCGGTACGGTCTTCAACCGCCGCCCGGCCGCGTTACGGCACACCACCTTGCCGTCGTCGAGGGCGACCTCGTAGTCGCCGGCCGACACCCACCCCATCTGTGTGCCTCCCGCACCCGCAGTGATCAAGTGACGGGAACTGTAGAGCAGGGCACTGACAACGGGGTTCGAGGGTCAGTCGCTGCCGTCGCCGCGGCAGTAGGGGAGTCTTCGTTCCTCCCCTTCCGTCTGCTGCTTCGTCTACTTCTCCTTGAAGTCCTCCGACTTGACACCGGCCTCCTCCAGCGCCTCCTGCATGGTGCGGCCGGCGCCCTCCTCGTGCTTCTGGGGGCGTCGCTCCCGGTCAGGGCGTGCGGCCGAGGTGTCGTCGGTCTTGCCGGTCTTCGGGCGGTTCTCGTCGGGGACGGTCATGTCTCTCACTCCTCCGCACCGTGAGGGTTCGGTCGTGCCGTGATCGGCCAGTGCCTGAGTACCCGTGCGAGGGCCGGTCACTTACCAGGGCCGGTCACTGCATAGCGTCGGCGTGCCGGGTTACCCGCAAGGCATGACCAAACCTGACAAAAAGCCCGAATCCGAGATCCGTGAGGACGAGGAGAAGCGCGCCGAGGCGCAGCCCTTCAGCTACCCGTACCCCGAGCGGCGCTCGAACGTCCGCGCGGTCCGGCACATCAGCCGCGCCGAGGCGGACGAGGACAGCGTCCCGGGCGTCCCCGGCGGCTACGGCACCAGCGGCGGCGGCCAGCCGAGCCGCACCAGCAGCGGGGCCGACGAAGCGGACCCCGACCAGCACTGAGAGAGCCGGCACAGAGAACCGGCAGAGAGCCGGCACAGAGAGAACCGGCAGTGAGCCGGCACAGAGGGAGCCGGCCGATAGAGCCGGCAGGACGGTCACGGGGCACGCATCATGGACGACACCACCGACGGCGCCATCGAGCTGCACTTCATCGGCAACGCGACCGTCCTGCTGCGCTACGGCGGGCTCACCCTCCTCACCGACCCCAACTTCCTGCACCGCGGGCAGTACGCCTACCTCGGCTACGGCCTGCTCAGCCGCCGCCTCACCGAGCCGGCGCTCGACCCCGGCGACCTGCCCCGCCTCGACGCGGTCGTCCTCTCGCACCTGCACGGCGACCACTGGGACCGCCGGGCCCGCAGGGAGCTGGACCACAGCATCCCCGTACTGACCACGCCCCACGCGGCGCGCCGCCTCCGCGTGGTGCACCGCTTTCCCCGCACCGCGGGGCTGCGCACCTGGGAGGGATTCACCGTCCGCCGCGGTGACGTGCAGGTGCGGGTGACGGCACTGCCGGGACGCCACGCAGGGCATCCCGTGCTGCGCGGGCTGCTGCCCCCGGTGATGGGCAGCATGCTGGAATTCGGGCCCGCGGGAGGGGCGCCCCGGATGCGGCTGTACGTCTCCGGCGACACCCTCGTCCACGACGGCCTCGACGAGATCGCCCAGCGTTTCCCGGCCGCGGACCTGGCCGTCCTCCACCTCGGCGGCACCCGCCTGCCCGGCGGCTTCGTGGTCACCATGGACGGCGCCCAGGGAGCGGAACTGGCCCGCCGCCTCGACCCCCGCCTGCTCCTGCCCGTCCACTACGGCGACTACACGGTCATGCGCTCGCCCCTCGAGGCGTTCCTCACCGAGATCGACGCGCTCGGCCTCGGCGACCGCGTCGTCCACTGCCCGCACGGGCATCGCGCGCGGATCGCCCCCACACCCGGAACAGCGCCGACCGTCCTCTGAGAACGAACGCCCTGCCGGCGAACGAGCGCCCTCCCGAGGAACGAGCGCCCTTCTCGTGAAGGAAGGCCCTTCCGCCTCCTGGCCGACGAACGCCGTGCACACCTCTTGACGGTGGCCGACTACCGGCCAGTAGGCTCCGCTCACCCTCGACGTCCTCTCCCCCCGAGGCCGTGGTGAGCCGTCCGCGAACCGGCTCCCCGGCCCGCTCCCGTATGCCTGCAGGTACGGCTCCCGCGACCCGGGAAACGCCCCGCGCAGTTCCGTCGGACGCGCCAGCGAGCGCCTTTCCAACCGCACTCTGTGAGGCCACCGTGAAGAGATCCACCGTGCCCGCGACCGCCGCGGCGACCGCCGTCGCCGCCCTTCTCACCGTGCACCTGTCGGCCCCGGCCCAGGCTTCCGGCACCTCCGCCTTCCGCCCCGCCAGCCACCCCATCCTCTTCGTCCACGGCTACAACGGGGACGGCAGCAACTGGAACACCATGGCCGACCGCTTCCGCTCGGACGGCTGGCCGTCCTCCCACCTCAGGCAGTGGACGTACGACTCACGCCAGTCGAACGCCACCACCGCACAGCAGGTCTCCGCCGAGGTGGATCGACTGCTCGCGGCGACCGGAGCCACCGCGGTGGACATCGTCAGCCACTCCATGGGCGGACTCTCCTCCCGCTACTACCTGAAGAACCTCGACGGCACGTCCAAGGTCGACGCCTGGGTGTCCCTGGGCGGCCCGAACCACGGCACCGACACCGCCGACAGCTGCTTCGACACCTCCTGCACCGAGATGCGCATCGGCTCCCAGTTCCTGAGCGCCCTCAACTCCGGCGACGAGACCCCCGGCTCCTCCCGCTACGCGACCTGGTGGTCACCCTGCGACACGGTGATCAACCCCGACAGCACCGTCGCCCTGTCCGGCGCGGCCAACACCCGGACCGCCTGCCTCGGCCACATGGCCCTGCTGACCGACGCGACGGTCTACGCCCAGACCCGGGACATGATCAACCGCTAGCCCGGCCCGTTCCTCGATCGGCCGTGCGAGGGAGACGGCTCGCTCCTTCGGGTCACGCCGGAAGGCCCCTGCGGTCGGCGGGTGATCGAGGCCGCCGCAGCCGGCGCGCGGCCTCTTCGGCCGCCGGCACCGGCGGACCCCACCGGTCACCGGACCGGCCCGCGTGTCACCTGCGCCAGAACAGGTGGTGTGTCACGCCGCTCGGGCTCGGTACGACGTCGAGGTGGAACCGGTCGAGAAGGTCCTCGGGCGACTCCCACAGCCGCAGTCCCGACCCGAGCTTCACCGGGGACACCGCCACGTGCAGGGTGTCGACGAGATCGGCGTCGAGGAACTGCCGGACGGTGGTGACCCCGCCGCCGAGCCGTACGTCCTTGCCGCGCGCCGCTTCCCGGGCCTGCTCGAGGACCGTCGCCGGATCGCCGTCCACGAAGTGGAACGTGGTGTCGGACAGCGTGAACGAGGGACGCTTGTGGTGGGTCATGACGAACACCGGCGTGCGGAACGGCGGTTCCTCACCCCACCAGCCGCGCCACTCGTGGTCCTGCCAGGGCCCGCGCTGGGGACCGAACTTGTTGCGGCCCATGATCTCGGCGCCGATGTTGCGGGCGTAGTCCCGGGTGAAGTAGTCGTCGAGGCCCCGGCTGCCCCCGGGGTCGGTGCGCATCGGCCAGCCGGCCGTGGCGCCGGCCCAGGCGAACAGCCTCTCGGCCCCCGGAAGACCGAACGGCTGCTCGAAGCTCTGGTCCTCGCCGGCGGCGATTCCGTCACTCGAGACGTTGAAGTTCTGCACCCTCAGCAGCTGAGCCACGTGCTCCTCCTGTGTTGCCGACAACGGTGAGGAGACTCCCCGGCGCGGGAAAACTCATCGCCGGGGCCGTCACCGGCGGTCAGAGGGAGGCAGGGACTCAGGGACTCAGGGAAGGATCGAGTCGACATAGCCGCCGTCGACCCGCAGTGCCCCGCCCGTCGTCGCCGACGCCTGGTCGGAGCTGAGGTAGACGACCATGTGGGCGATCTCCTCCGGCTCGATCAGCCGCTGGAGCAGGGACTGCGGACGGTGCTCCCGCATGAAGCGGCGCTGGGCCTCCTCCCAGGGCAGGTCGCGGTCGACGAGTTCGTACACGAAGTCCTCCACGCCGCCGGTGTGGGTGGGCCCGGCGATGACCGAGTTCACCGTCACCCCCGTGCCCGCCGCCTTCTTGGCGAAGCCGCGGCTCACCGCCAGCAGCGCGGTCTTCGACATGCCGTAATGGATCATCTCCGGCGGGATGACGACCGCGGAGTCGCTGGCGACGTACTGGACCCGGCCCCAGCCGCGCTCGGTCATCCCGGGCAGGTACAGCCGGGTCAGGCGTACGGCGGAGAGGACGTTCACCTCGAAATAGCGCCGCCACTCCTCGTCGGTGATCTCCAGCGGGTCGGCGGCGCCGAACACGCCCAGGTTGTTGACGAGGATGTCCACGCGCGGCAGCAGCTCCGCCACCCGGGCCGCGCCCTCGTCGCCGGACACGTCGGCCGCCACCGGCACCAGCTCGGCGCCGGGCACCTGCCCCGCCAGCGACTCGACGCTCTCGGCCACCCGCCGCTCGTCGCGTCCGTTGACGCCCACGCGGGCCCCGGCCCGGGCGAGGGCGGCGGCGATGGCCGCGCCGATGCCCTGGGTGGAGCCGGTGACCAGCGCGGTGCGTCCTGTCAGATCGATGTGCATGGGCGGGCGGGTTCCCTTCGGGGACGGGCGGATTCCCGGTCAGTGCGAAGACGGCGCACCGGGCGCGCACGTCTCGGCGGTCCGGCGCAGGATCGTCTCCGCGTCGGCGACGATCCGCCGTACGATCTCGGCCGCCGGGAGCACGTCGTGGACGAGGGCCGCGGACTGCCCGGTGAACGGCAGGAACTCGTGCCCGCGCCCCGAGAGCACGGCCTCCAGCAGCCGGGGACCGGCCTCCGCCGGGTCCACCCGCTCGGGATGCTCCTCGGCCTCCTCCAGGAACGGCGTCCGCAGTGCCCGGGGGAAGCCGTAGAGGCCAGGCCGTGAGAACGGCGGCATGAACCGGTCGCTGTGGGCCGACTTGATGGTGTCCCGCGCGTCGGCGGCGACGATCCGGTCCTTCCACTCCTCCGCGATGCCCATCTCCACCGAGGCGAGCAGCCGCGTACCGATCGCCACGCCCTGAGCGCCCAGGGCGAGCGCCGCCGCCAGCCCCCGGCCGTCGGCGATCCCGCCCGCGGCGACGACGGGGATGTCCCCGGCGATGTCGACGACCTGCGGAACCAGCACCATGGTGGACACCTCACCGCCCTGGCCGCCCGCCTCGCCGCCCTGCGCCACGATGACGTCCACGCCCGCGCGTACGGCCTGCTCGGCCTGCTGCACGTCCATCACCTGCTGGATCCACAGGATGCCCGCGTCATGGGCGCGCCGTACCAGGTCGTCGGGCACTCCGAGGTGGAAGGAGACGGCCACCGGACGCTCCTCCAGCGTCGCCTCGAACGCCTCCTCGTTCAGGGGCCGCATGGTGTGATTGATCGCGAAGGGCCGGTCCGTCAGCTCCCGCATCCGCGCCCACTGGCGCCGCAGATCGGGCAGCGGGCGCACCGCCGTACCGAGACTGCCGAGCCCGCCCGCCCCGCACACGGCGGCGGCGACATCGACCTGGTCGAACGGTCCGAACGGCGCGCCGATGACCGGCACCTCGATCCCGAGTACGTCGCACAGCCGCGTCCGCACCAACGCCACTTCCTCCGGGCACCGCGACCGGGCGCAGCGGAGCCACTGCCGACCATGCTGCCCCGCCGACCGCGCCGGCGCATGACGACCACCTCGGCGCGCCCCCGGGCACACTCCAGGGCGCACCGCGGCACGCCGGCGCCCGCCGAGCGGGACTCCTCGTCGCCCTCGACGCGGTCACACCCGTTCGTCACCGTCCCACGAAGGCCCGTTCGTCACCGTCCCACGAAGGCCCGTTCGTCACCGCCCCACAAGGTCGCGCTCCTCGCCCTCCGTCTGCGGCAGGAGAACCGCGTGGCCGCCGTGGTGGAGTGGGGTGTCCAGGCGTAGCCGGTCGGCCTCGTGGCCGGTCAGGGCGTCGACGAGGTGGACCTCCCCGTGGCCGCCGCGGGTCACGGCGACCCAGTCGGCACCGGGCGACGCGGCGACCGCGCGGCGCTGGACGCCCTCCCAGGGGGTGCCGCCGCGCCGGGGCGCTCCGTCCATGGCGGGGAGGGGGACACGGGACATATCTCCGTCGGTGCCCAGGAGGATCAGCTCGTCGCCGTCTGGGTGGATACGGGCGAACGCCGTGTGGGCCCGGGCGAGGGCGAGCCGGAAGACGAGTCCGGGACCGAGTTCGGTGCGGGTCGTCGTCCGCGCGTCGAGGTCGTACCGCCATGCCTGGTTGGTCCATTCCGGCCAGCGCAGCGGGTCCGCCGGGCCTCCGCGCAGGGTCGACCACAGAGCGCGGCGCCGCGGGTCCAGGCGCAGGTACCAGCCGCGGGCGGGCGCGCCCCACGGGATCACGGGCTCCGCGACCAGGCGGTCGCCCTCCCGGCGCGCCCGGTGCACGCCTTCGCCGGTGGCCGCGAACACGGTTGCGGTACGCGGATCCTGGGCGTCGCCGTGGCCGTCGTCGGGCAGGGGGAGGCGGGCGAGCGGGGTGACGGGCGGGCAGCCGGGGGATGCGGCGAGCAGGTCGGCGAAGCGGTGCACGGCCAGGGAGCCCGGCTCGCGGTGCCGGAGGACGAGGAGCGGCCGGTCCGGCCCGAGCACCGTGACGCCGGGCTCGCCCGCGCGGGTGCGGACGCGTACGGCGTCGCCGGTGGCGAGGTCCACGACGGTGACCAGGTCCGACCACGGCGCGGAGTTCTTGCCGAGCCCCGTCGTCACGGCCAGCCACCGGCCGGAGGGGTCTGTGGCGAGGTGCTCGGCCGGCACCGCCACGGGTATCGCCGCCGCCACGAGTTCCGGGCCGTACGGGTCGAGCACCAGCAGCTCGCCGCGGCGGTCGTCGACGCAGGCCACCCGGCCTCCGGGCAGGGCCAGGAACCCGGCGTGCTCGGAGAGGTGACGGCCCGTCAGCCGCCCCGCCTCCGCGCCGTCCGGCACGGTCACGAGATGGACGCAACCGTCCACGTGGTCGGAGACCAGGAGCAGCGGTTCGGTCGTCATCGGCGGTCCTCCGTCGGCACATTGAGGCATGTCTGAAAATGATTATCATGTATGGTCGGTGCGTTTCCGGACCACGAGAAGAAACGAGGGCACCGATGCTGCGCTCACCCCTGCGAGCCATACGGCGCGGACTGGCCGCCGTGATCCTGGGTTCCGTCCTGGTGGGATGCGGCGCCTCCGCCGACACCTCGACCGAGAGCGGGGCGGACACCGGCGACGCGAAGGCCGACGTCACCGATGTGACGGTGGAACCCATCAAGGAGACCCTGCGGCTGACGGACGCCCGCGGCGTGACCGTCTCCCTGAAGAAGAAGCCCGAGCGCATCGTCTGCCTCGTGGCGCTGTGCGACGACATCCTGACCGAGCTGGGCATCGCGCCCGTGGCCACCAACAGCCAACTCCTCGCCCAGCCGGGCTTCCTGGGGGAGAAGAAGGCGAAGGAGGTCGCGGTCATCCCCGGCGGGTTCATCGCCCCCGAGGTCGAGGCGATCCTCTCCCACAAGCCCGACCTGGTGATCGGGCTCGAGGACACCCACGGCAAGCTCGCCCCCGCGCTGAAGGGCGCCACCACCTTCTGGCCCGTGCAGCCCGCCAAGTGGGAGGACAGCGTCGGCTATCTGCGCGACGTCGCCGCCCTCACGGGCCGTACCGCGGAAGGGGAGAAGGCGGAGAAGGCCTTCCGCACCAAGCTCGCCGCCGCCGAGCGGAAGAAGAGCGACAAGACCGCGCTCATCATCTACGGCAGCGACGAGAACTTCGGCGTCGCCACCCCCGGCACCGACGTCGTCGCCGGCCTGTTCCCCAAGCTCGCCGAGTATCCCTGGAAGTCCCGTGGTGTCGAGGGCAGTTACAGCCTCGAGGAGATCCTCGCGCAGGACGTGGACGTGCTCTTCGTCGAGACCATGAGCTTCGGCGAACCGGACGGCAAGCTGTCCGAGAAGCTGGCGAAGAACCCGCTGTGGGGCAAGATCCCGGCCGTGCGGAACGGCGACGTCCACGAGGTGAACTCCGAGGTGTGGGCCAAGGGACGCGGCACCCGCTCGCTGGGCATCGTCCTCGACGAGGCCGTGGCCGCGCTGCGGTGAGCACACCCACCGAGACCGCCGCGCCGGCGGAGGTCGCCTCCGCCGGCGCGGCGGAGCCCCGGCGGCCCGGAGCCCGGCGCTGGACACAGCTCGCGGCCCTGACCGCCCTGCTCGCCCTGGCGTCCTGGTGCGCACTGTGCCTCGGCACGCCCTACGTCCCGCTCCACCGGCTGTTCGGCGGCGACGAGATCACCCACGTCGTCGTCACCGAGCTGCGGGTGCCCCGGCTGGTGCTCGCGCTCGTCGCCGGCGCCTGCCTGGGCGCGGCGGGGCTGGTGCTCCAGGAGGCGCTGCGCAATCCGCTGGCCGTCCCCGAGATGCTGGGCGTGTCCTCGGGCGCGGCCCTCGGGGTCGCCGCGCCCCTGGTGCTGGCGGTGACGCTTCCGGCGGCCGTCCAGCCCCTGCTCGCCATCGCCGGAGCCGCGCTCGGCGGCGGACTGACCCTGCTCGCGGCCGGACTCGGCCGCAGCCCCTCCGCCGTCCTGCTCACCGGCGCCGCGGTCGCCGCCGCGCTCCAGGCCGCGCTGCTCGTGCTGATGGTGATGGCCGACCAGCTCGACCTCCAGCTGATCTACCGCTACCTCCTCGGCTCGCTCTCCGCGCGCACCTGGGAGGACGTGACGGGGCTGTGGCCGTGGCTGTTGATCGCCGTCCCCGCGCTCGTGCTGTGCGCGCCGGTCCTCGCCGTGCTGCGGCTCGGCGACGACGACGCGGAGGCGCTGGGCGTGCGGGTGCGGCGGGCACGGTTCACCGCGCTCGCCGTCGCCGTCGTACTCATCGCCCCGGTCACCGCCGTGTGCGGCCCGGTGGCCTGGGTCGGCTTCCTCGCCCCGCATCTGGCCCGGCGCCTCAACCCCCGCTCGGACGCGGTGGGCTGGCTGCCCTGGTCGGCGGCGTGGGGCGCGGTCGTGGTGGCCGTCGCCGACGTCCCGGCCCGGCTCGCGCTGGCGCCCACGGAGACGCCCGCCGGCGCCTGGACGGCACTGCTCGGCGTCCCGGCCGGGGTGGCACTGCTGCGGAGGGCACGATGAGACGCATACTCGACGCGCCCGTGACGGAGCGCGCGGTGGCGCGGCGCTACGGCGTACTGGGCGCGCTGCTCCTGCTGGCCGCGGGTGCCGCGCTGCTGGCCGGGCGGGCGATGTCCCCGGGCGTGGCCTGGGACGTACTGACCGGTGGGGGTGAACCGCTGGACCGCCATGTGCTGTTCGAACTGCGCATGCCGCGCCTGCTGGTGTCCCTCGGCGCGGGCGCCTGTCTCGGCGCGGCCGGTCTCGTCCTCCAGTCGGCCCTGCGCAACCCGCTCGCCGGTCCCGAGGTCACGGGTGTCACACCGGGCGCGGTGCTCGGCGCGGTCGCCGCGACGGGGCTCGGGCTCGCGGGCTGGCAGTCGCCGTTCGCCGTGGTCGTCGCCTCGTGCGTGGGCGGCTGCGCCGGGGCGGGACTGCTGTGGCTGCTGACGGGGCGCGGCCGGGGCGATCCGGCGCAGATCGCGGTGCACGGAGTGCTGGTCTCGGCGGTGCTCGGCGGGCTCACGGCCATGGTGCTGCTGGTCGCGCCCGGCGAACTCGGCAGCGTCGTGCAGTGGCTCGTCGGCAGCACCGAGGGCCGGGTCTGGGAGCACTGGCACCTGCTGTGGCCGTGGGCGCTGCCGTGGCTCGTCGTGGCCTGGCTGCTGTCCGGGCCGCTGACCCTGCTGCGGTGCGGCGACGAACTCGCCGCCGCGGCCGGGCTGTCGGCCGCCCGCGCCCGCACCCTCGCCCTGCTGTGCGCGGTCGCCCTGACGGCGGGCGCGGTGGCCTCGGTCGGCGCGCTCGGCTTCGTGGGGCTGCTGGTCCCGCATGTCGCGGTGGCCGTGTTCGGCGCCGACCTGCGCGTCGCGCTGCCGGGAGCCGCGCTGCTGGGCGCGGTCGTGGTGTGCGGGGCGGACGCGGCGGCGCAGGCGATCTCCCGGCTGCTGGCGTCCGTGGAGGACGCCGGCCGGTTCTCGCTGCCCGTCGGAGCGCTGACCACCTGTGCCGGAGCGGTGCTGCTGCTGATCGTCGTGCGCCGTACGCCGAGCGGGAGCTTCTGACCGCGGCCGCCGCCGACCGGGCCGGGGGGGGGGGGGGGGGGGGGGGGGGGGGGGGGGGCGGGGGCGGGGGGCGGGGGGGCGGGGGCCCCCCGGCCCCCCCGACCCCGCGGACATCGCCGA